>NZ_JAXCHD010000049.1:0-469 GCF_037027525.1 Paenibacillus sp. 203 | reverse complement strand
GCTTGCTTACAGCTCCCCGAGGCCTTATCGTTGTTCGCCACGTCCTTCGTCGGCTCCTGGCGCCTAGGCATCCTCCGTGTGCTCTTTGTAGCTTAACCTAGTATTTACATCGTAAATACGATTTGCTTTGAATTTCGGTTCAACACGGATGTGTGAATGAAGTTCAAGGCAGCTACCTTTATTTCACTTGTTTACACAAGATCAGCTTAAAGGAATATTCTAAAACGCAATTTCGTTTCGGTATCCAGTTTTCAAGGTGCAAAGCTGTAAACAACCAGCTTTTTTTCGAGAGTTTGAGCTCTCAAAACTGAGCAACGAGTGAGTAACAGGCCTAAACCTGAGTTTTGAAGCTAATGCTTCATATTTGAATGTTTCCATTGCAGGAAACGATTCTCCATAGAAAGGAGGTGATCCAGCCGCACCTTCCGATACGGCTACCTTGTTACGACTTCACCCCAATCATCTACCC
>NZ_JAXCHD010000048.1:0-488 GCF_037027525.1 Paenibacillus sp. 203 | reverse complement strand
TTCTGGCTGCTCTATTGCATCCAAGCTCAGATCAAATTTGGCCGTATGATTTTCCAGCGGATACGAATGTAAGGTCAGACCTTCCAGCTGGAACTCCTGCTGCTCCAATGTTTTCAACTCAAACATCGTGTCAAACAGCGCATTTCGGCTCGTATCCCGCGTCAAATTCAGCTTCTCAACCAACTCTTCAAAAGGATAGTCCTGATGCTCATAAGCACTGAGCGCATGCTCCTTCACCTCTTGCAGATAATCCAGGAACGATTGGTCGCTAGACGGATAATTGCGGATTGCCAGCGTGTTGATGAAGACACCTACCAGACTCTCCAGTTCCGCATGCGGTCTTCCAGCAATCGGCGTGCCGACTACGATATCTTCTTGGCCTGTGTATTTATGCAAGAGCGTAGTGTACGCCGCCAGCAGCACCATATACAAGGTTGAACCTGTTTGCGAAGCCAGTTCTTTCAGGCGTTCGCTAACTTCACGCTCCA
>NZ_JAXCHD010000047.1:0-525 GCF_037027525.1 Paenibacillus sp. 203 | reverse complement strand
CAGCTATTCGACTGCCGCATAAAACAGATTCTTTCCAGGTATGGGCCAAACAGCTGTCAGCCTACGCGAATCGTGCGACGATGGAGCGGGAGCTAGCCTACTGGCAGCATATCGAACAAGCAGAAGCCAGCCTCGCGAAGCCTTTGCCGAAGGATTTTGCCAATGACAATGCACGGCTCGGAGACAGTGAGGTTGTCACTGTCCGCTGGACGAAGCAGGAAACCGAGCAGTTGCTCAAACAAGCCCATCGCGCATACAACACGGAAATGAATGACCTGTTGCTGGCTGCGCTCGGAAAAGCCGTCTATGACTGGTCTGGTTCTGAACGGGTGCTGGTCAACCTGGAGGGCCATGGACGGGAAGCTATTGTACCGGATGTGGATATTACGCGCACGGTTGGCTGGTTTACGAGCCAATTCCCGGTTGTACTGGATGGAAGTCTGGGACAAGGGGGAAATACGGCTCGTCTGATCAAACGGATTAAGGAAGGGCTGCGTCATATTCCGCAAAAAGGCATCGGTTATG
>NZ_JAXCHD010000046.1:0-532 GCF_037027525.1 Paenibacillus sp. 203 | reverse complement strand
GGAAACGATTCTCCATAGAAAGGAGGTGATCCAGCCGCACCTTCCGATACGGCTACCTTGTTACGACTTCACCCCAATCATCTACCCCACCTTCGGCGGCTGGCTCCCTTGCGGGTTACCCCACCGACTTCGGGTGTTGTAAACTCTCGTGGTGTGACGGGCGGTGTGTACAAGACCCGGGAACGTATTCACCGCGGCATGCTGATCCGCGATTACTAGCAATTCCGACTTCATGTAGGCGAGTTGCAGCCTACAATCCGAACTGAGACCGGCTTTTCTAGGATTGGCTCCACCTCGCGATTTCGCTTCCCGTTGTACCGGCCATTGTAGTACGTGTGTAGCCCAGGTCATAAGGGGCATGATGATTTGACGTCATCCCCACCTTCCTCCGGTTTGTCACCGGCAGTCTGCTTAGAGTGCCCAGCTTGACCTGCTGGCAACTAAGCATAAGGGTTGCGCTCGTTGCGGGACTTAACCCAACATCTCACGACACGAGCTGACGACAACCATGCACCACCTGTCTCCTCTGTCC
>NZ_JAXCHD010000045.1:0-551 GCF_037027525.1 Paenibacillus sp. 203 | reverse complement strand
AGGGTCCTGGGAGAGTAGGACGTCGCCAAGCAGAGCTTTATGATTAATATTCCCTGATAGCTCAGTTGGTAGAGCACTCGACTGTTAATCGAGTTGTCACAGGTTCGAGTCCTGTTCGGGGAGCCATTTGCTCTCATAGCTCAGCAGGTAGAGTGCATCCATGGTAAGGATGAGGTCACCGGTTCGAACCCGGTTGAGAGCTTGTTATAGGATGGCCCGTTGGTCAAGGGGTTAAGACACCTCCCTTTCACGGAGGTAACAGGGGTTCGAATCCCCTACGGGTCATAGGATAGTATGGAGGCTTAGCTCAGCTGGGAGAGCATCTGCCTTACAAGCAGAGGGTCGGGGGTTCGAGCCCCTCAGCCTCCACCATTTTTCATCCTCTTACCTGGATGAAATCTTGGGGAATTGTGAATCATATGCATATTGGGGATTAGCCAAGCGGTAAGGCAACGGACTTTGACTCCGTCATGCATAGGTTCAAATCCTATATCCCCAGCCATTAAGAGCCATTAGCTCAGTTGGTAGAGCACCTGACTTTTAATCAGGGT
>NZ_JAXCHD010000044.1:0-552 GCF_037027525.1 Paenibacillus sp. 203 | reverse complement strand
CATGCAGTACATGTCCCTGCATCCGCTCTATCGTAGACCGCTCGTATACATTGGCATTGTATCTGAACATGATGCGGAAGGTTTCATCGGGCATCACAATCAAGTCCAGATCATAATTCGTTTGCTCGACAACCTCTACATTCGTAATTTCAAAAGCGGACGGACGAACTTCACCCAGCTGCTCAACTTGCTCCTCTACCGGATAATTCTCGAATACCATAATGTGGTTAATCAGATGCTGCTTCTGCTCGGTCAATGCCTGAATCTCATATAGCGGGAAGCTGTCATAGGCTCCCGAGGCCAGTGCCTGTTCCTGCGTTTTCCGCATCACTTCCACAAAAGTGGCATTCCGTTCACTTTGAATCCGCACCGGGATCGTATTAATGAACAAACCAATCATATGCTCTACGCCAGCAATATCCGTTGGACGTCCAGATACGACACTACCGAAAATAACATCCTCGTTGTTGTTATATTTCTGCAAAATAAGGCCCCACACGCTCTGCATCAGCGTATTAATCGTGACCTGCTGCTGCTTTGCAATCCGGTGTA
>NZ_JAXCHD010000043.1:0-558 GCF_037027525.1 Paenibacillus sp. 203 | reverse complement strand
CACACCGCCAGTACGCCGACCAACATATCCACCGAGCGTTCACTCAAGATGCCAACCATCGACTCGCGTCCAACGCCTTCGTTCCGCAATCTCCGCGCCAATTGGTTCGCACGCTCGTTCAGTTTCCAGTACGTAAGCTGCTGCTCCTCGTACACCACCGCCACGCGATCCGGCACAAGCTGTGCCTGTTCTTCCACATAGGTATGGAAGAAGGATCCTGCCTCGACTACAGCAACATCCGATACCCCCACATCTCCAAATCCATGAATGATTTGTGCTTTTTCCTCGGCAGGTACCATATCCAAAGCTGCCAGTGGCTGTTGTGGATGCAGTGTAATTGCACGTACGAGTTCGGTAAAATGCTGTGCCAATCGCGCAATCGTCTCAGGCTTGTACAGCGCCGTGCTGTATTCCAGACGGCACAGAATGCCTTCTGGCTGCTCTATTGCATCCAAGCTCAGATCAAATTTGGCCGTATGATTTTCCAGCGGATACGAATGTAAGGTCAGACCTTCCAGCTGGAACTCCTGCTGCTCCAATGTTTTCAACTCAAACATC
>NZ_JAXCHD010000042.1:0-655 GCF_037027525.1 Paenibacillus sp. 203 | reverse complement strand
TAGCGGAGGGGTTCCACACGTACCCATCCCGAACACGACCGTTAAGCCCTCCAGCGCCGATGGTACTTGGACCGCAGGGTCCTGGGAGAGTAGGACGTCGCCAAGCGCAACCACTAAAGAAGAACTTCTTTGGTGGTTTATTATGGGCCCTTAGCTCAGCTGGTTAGAGCGCACCCCTGATAAGGGTGAGGTCGGTGGTTCGAGTCCACTAGGGCCCACCATATAACTTTATATTCCTTTTGGGGCTATAGCTCAGCTGGGAGAGCGCCTGCCTTGCACGCAGGAGGTCAGGGGTTCGATCCCCCTTGGCTCCACCAAAAAAACTGCATGAATACCATCTACTCAGTTGAGTTGGATCGATATTCACACAGGCTACAGTTTCGATGAAACTGTATTGCACCTTGAAAACTGGATACCGAAACGAAATTGCGTTTTAGAATATTCCTTTAAGCTGATCTTGTGTAAACAAGTGAATAAAGGTAGCTGCCTTGAATTTCATTCACACGTAAGTGTTGAGCCGAAATTCAGAGCAAATCGTATTTACGATGTAAATACTAGGTTAAGCTACAAAGAGCACACGGAGGATGCCTAGGCGCCAGGAGCCGACGAAGGACGTGGCGAACAACGATAAAGCCTCGGGGAGCTGTAAGCAAGC
>NZ_JAXCHD010000041.1:0-684 GCF_037027525.1 Paenibacillus sp. 203 | reverse complement strand
TAGCGGAGGGGTTCCACACGTACCCATCCCGAACACGACCGTTAAGCCCTCCAGCGCCGATGGTACTTGGACCGCAGGGTCCTGGGAGAGTAGGACGTCGCCAAGCGCAACCACTAAAGAAGAACTTTTTTGGTGGTTTATTATGGGCCCTTAGCTCAGCTGGTTAGAGCGCACCCCTGATAAGGGTGAGGTCGGTGGTTCGAGTCCACTAGGGCCCACCATATAACTTTATATTTCCTTTTGGGGCCATAGCTCAGCTGGGAGAGCGCCTGCCTTGCAAGCAGGAGGTCAGCGGTTCGATCCCGCTTGGCTCCACCAAAAAGATTTATTATCATTGCACCTTGAAAACTGGATACCGAAACGAAATTGCGTTTTAGAATATTCCTTTAAGCTGATCTTGTGTAAACAAGTGAAATAAAGGTAGCAGATAAGGAAAGATCTTTTGCCTTTGGCAAAAATCATTCTTTATCGAACATCGACATTTTCTTTCTTCGAAAGAAAAGTCTAGGTTAAGCTACAAAGAGCACACGGAGGATGCCTAGGCGCCAGGAGCCGACGAAGGACGTGGCGAACAACGATAAGGCCTCGGGGAGCTGTAAGCAAGCTTTGATCCGGGGATGTCCGAATGGGGAAACCCGGCTGTCTTCATCGACAGTCACTTTCTGCTGAATACATAGGCAGAAT
>NZ_JAXCHD010000040.1:0-725 GCF_037027525.1 Paenibacillus sp. 203 | reverse complement strand
TCATTTTAAACAACACGGTAGGATCAATGGCAGGACGCCCGTTGTCCGCACAATACAGCGGGCTTACCTTCTCATGAATAAAGGAGAAGTCTATATATGTATCCACTTTACGAAGCAGATGATCTTGTGGTACCAGTTCTTCCAGAGAAACCAATTCAAAAGATTGTTGTTGGTCTTGATGAGGTCGCAGCATATCAACACCGTCCGTTCTACAATAGTTACCTATATTATATAACATTAACGCGGTGTCGTCTTAAATAAAATGAACATAAAAAAAGCTGTCGAGACTTTCTCGACAGCCTGAGAGCACAGCCCATTAAGGCTGTGCTCTTTTATCTTGCTTGGCGGCGTCCTACTCTCCCAGGACCCTGCGGTCCAAGTACCATCGGCGCTGGAGGGCTTAACGGTCGTGTTCGGGATGGGTACGTGTGGAACCCCTCCGCTATCGCCACCAAACACGAATTTGCTGTGCAAATTCTTTTTCAGGAATCAGCATCGCCAAATGCTGTGTATTCGCTTGTTTCATATAAGCTACTTGAGCCTATACCATACAAAACTTACACCCTGAAAACTGGATCCGAAACTCATTGCGTCTTATTTTAGGATAAGCCCTCGACCGATTAGTATTGGTCAGCTCCATGCATTACTGCACTTCCACCCCCAACCTATCTACCTCGTCGTCTTCAAGGGGTCTTACGAATTGGGAAATCTCATCTTGAGGGGGG
>NZ_JAXCHD010000003.1:0-657581 GCF_037027525.1 Paenibacillus sp. 203 | reverse complement strand
ATAGCAGGGGATGGACTGGCAAGAGGGTACTTGAACAGACCGGAACTTACAGAAGAAAAATTCGCAGCAAACCCATTCGCACCGGGTGAAAGGATGTACAGGACAGGTGACCTGGCAAGGTGGCTGCCTGACGGCAACCTAGAATATCTGGGCAGGATCGACCATCAGGTAAAGATAAGAGGCTACAGGATAGAACTGGGTGAAATAGAGAACCGGTTATTAAAGCATGAAGCAATAAAAGAAGCGGTGGTATTGGACAAAGAAGGAGCTGACGGAAATAAGTATCTTTGTGGATACGTCGTACCGGATCAAGAAATAACCGTACAGGGGATGAGGGAACACTTGTCAAAAGAGCTCCCGGACTACATGATCCCTTCCTACTTTGTGCGGATGGAAAAGCTGCCATTGACCCCTAATGGAAAAATAGACAGGAAAGCATTGCCTGTGCTCGATAGCAATGTTAATACCGGCGTAGAATACGTAGTACCTTCGGGAGAAATAGAGGAGAAACTTGCGCTGTTGTGGCGGGATATCCTTGGAATAGAGAAGGTAGGAAGAAATGATAACTTTTTTATGCTTGGGGGACACTCGTTAAAGGCAACAAGCCTTGTAGCAAGAATTCACAAAGAGTTCAATATAGACATACCTCTTAAGGAAATATTCAAGACACCAACCATCTTAGAAATTGCCAGATATATTAAAGACTCAAAGGAGAGCCTATATCAGTCAATCCAACCGGCAGGAGAAATGGAATACTACCCTATGTCATCTGCACAAAGAAGGCTGTATATACTAAACCAGCTTGAAGGGGCAGGGACAGCATACAACATGCCTGGTATTATGCTGCTGGAAGGAAGCATTGATACAGCGCGTTTCCAGGAAGTCTTCAGGCAGTTGGTAAAAAGGCATGAGACTCTTAGAACATCGTTCCACATGATCGATGGTAACCCGGTCCAGAAGGTTCATGACCATGTGGAATTCAGCGTGATGTACTTTGAAACTAACGAAGAAAAAGCCGCAGAGTATGCTGGGGAATTTGCCAGACCTTTTGATCTTGGCAAGGCTCCTCTGCTAAGGGTAGAGCTTGTAAAAACGGGAGAAGACAGGCATCTTATGATGTTTGATATGCATCACATTATATCCGATGGTGTCTCCATGGACATACTGATTCGTGAGTTTATGGATCTTTATGAAGGAAACAACCCTCCAGCACTTCGGATACAGTACAAGGACTACGCTGTATGGCAGAATAAACTGTTTGATGAGGGCGGAATTAGCAGCCAGGAGGAATACTGGCTCCAAGCATTCCAGGGAGAAATACCTGTACTGAATATGCCGCTAGACTATCCAAGGCCTGTAATACAAAGCTTTGAAGGGGATTTTTTTAGCTTTGAAGCAGGCAGTGAGCTTACGAATAAATTAAACAAGCTTGCAAGGGATAATGGGGCTACGCTTTACATGACACTGCTCGCGGCATACAACATATTGCTGTCTAAGCACACCGGACAGGAAGACATAATCGTTGGAAGCCCTATAGCCGGAAGGCCACATTCAGACCTGCAGGATATCCTTGGTATGTTTGTAAATACCTTGGCTATGAGAAATTACCCCAAGGGAGATAGTACCTTTGTAGAATTCTTGAATGAAGTAAGAGAAAACGCTCTAAGGGCTTATGACAATCAGGATTACCAATTTGAAGAACTGGTTGAGAAGCTTAACTTGAAGAGGGACATGAGCAGAAACCCACTGTTTGATACTATGTTTACCATGCAAAATGCCTCTAAGGTAGAATTTGCAGTACCTGGTATAAGCTTCAGACCTTTTAATAACGGGCTAGAGTATAGAATATCAAAATTTGACCTATCCATTGATGCAATAGAGCGTGAAGATGGTATGGCTTTTAGCTTTGAATATTGTACTCGGCTTTTCAAAAAAGAGACTATAAAAAGGTTGGCGGCTCATTACCTTAACGTGTTGGAAGAGATAACCGCAAATCCGTTTAAAAGGTTGTCGGAAATAAATATGTTGTCCCAGGAGGAAAAACAGCAAATAATCTATGGCTTCAATGATACAAAAGTAGAATATCCTAAGGATAAGACCATACAAGAGCTATTTGAAGAACAAGTGGAAAAGACGCCTGATAACATAGCAGTAGTATTTGAAGATAAATACTTGACTTACGGAGAACTTAATGAAAAGGCCAATCAACTGGCTTGGATCTTAAGGGACAAGGGATTAAAACCTGACAGTGTAGTAGCTATAATGGTAGACCGGTCCATAGAAATGATAATAGGTGTAATTGCTGTATTTAAAGCAGGAGGCGCGTATTTACCCATAGACACCGAATATCCTGAAGAACGAATCAGATATATGATCGATGACAGCTTGGCTGGAATTATTCTTACGCAAGAACATCATAAAGAAAAAATTAAATTTGATCTTGATATTATAAGCTTTGATGACTGTGTGAATTACAACGGGAGAACAGAAAATCTTCCTGTCATTAATAAATCTTGTAATTTAGCATATGTCATTTATACATCAGGAACCACAGGAAAGCCAAAGGGGATCATGATAGAGCATAGAAGTCTTGTCAACATATCTTACGCATGGAAAAAGGAATATAGGCTTGCGGATATGGATGTAAAGCTGTTGCAAATCGCAAGTTTTTCTTTTGATGTATTTGTGGGAGATGTTTCGAGAACGCTGCTCAACGGAGGCCAAATGGTTATTTGTTCATCCGAGGAGAGATACGATCCTGCACGATTATATTCACTTATTAAAACCCATAAAATAACCATCTTTGAATCCACACCGGCACTGATTATTCCTCTTATGGATTATATCCATGATAATGCTTTGATTATTGATAGCCTCAAGTTGCTTATACTTGGATCAGATACTCTCTCTGTGGAAGATTATGAAAGATTACAATCCTGGTATGGAGAGAAACTGCGGGTTGTTAATAGCTATGGGGTTACTGAGTCCACCATAGATTCCAGTTATTACGAAAAGAGACTGGGAAGCTATTTGGAATCCGGGAGTGTACCTATCGGAAAGCCAATGCAAAATATAAAATACTACGTTGTTGACAAACACTTGAGACCTCAGCCTACAGGGGTTTTGGGTGAGTTGTGCATAGGGGGAGAAGGGCTTGCAAGGGGATATCTAAACCGGCCCGAACTGACAGCTGAAAAATTTGTACCTAACCCGTTTATACCAGGGGAAAGGATGTATCGTACAGGGGATCTGGCCAGATGGCTGTCTGATGGGAATATGGAATTTTTAGGAAGAGTAGATCATCAGGTAAAGATAAGGGGATTTAGAATAGAGCTGGGGGAAATAGAAGCACAACTGCTAAAGCACGTTTCAATAAAGGAAGCAGTGGTTATTGCAAGGGAAGATCAGAAGGGAAACAAGTATCTGTGTGCCTATGTGGCAGGGGAAAATGAATTAACAATAGCAGAACTAAGGGGACATCTCTTAAAGGACCTTCCAGACTATATGATACCATCCTATTTTATGCAGTTAAAAAAGCTGCCGCTGACTCCCAATGGCAAAATAGATAGGAAGGCATTGCCCGAACCTGACGGCAATATCGATGCTGGAATAGAGTATGTCGCACCCTTGGGTGAAGTGGAGGAGAAACTTGCGGGGTTGTGGCAGGATATCCTTAGTATAGAGAAAGTGGGAAGAAACGACAATTTCTTTGAGCTGGGGGGACATTCCTTAAGGGCAGCAAATCTTATTGCCAGGATTCACAAAGAGTTCAATGTAAACATACCGCTTAAAGAAATATTTAAGAGCCCAAATATGTCTGAAGTTGCCGAGTGCATCAAGATTGCAAAGGAGAGTGTATTTCATTCTATTGGGCCGGCTGGGGAGATGGAGTACTATCCAATTTCATCCGCCCAGAAAAGGCTGTATATTCTAAACCAGCTTGACGCAGTTGGGATGGCATACAACATGCCTGGTATTATGCTAATTGAAGGCAAACTCGATAAACTGCGCTTTGAACAGGCTTTTAGGGAGCTTGTTGACAGACATGAGTCTTTCCGTACCTCATTCCATATGATAGATGGTAAACCGGTACAAAAGGTCCATAGCAATGTGGATTTTAGTGTTATGTATATGGAAACCGATGAGGAAAGAGCTGCGAAAATAGCCAGTGAATTTATTAGGACCTTTGACCTTGATGAGGCTCCTTTACTTAGGGTTGGGCTTATAAAAGTTGGAGAAGACAGATATATTATGATGTTTGATAAGCACCATATTATATCTGACGGGGTGTCTGACGACATACTGGTAAGAGAATTTATGAGCCTGTATGAAGGTAAGGAACTTCCGGAACTTAAGATTCAGTACAAGGATTTTTCCGTATGGCAGAACAGGCTGTTTGCTGATGGGACAATTAGTAAGCAGGAAGAATACTGGCTCCAAGTATTCAAAGGAGAAATTCCTTTGCTTAATATGCCGCTAGACTACCCTAGGCCAGCTATACAGAGTTTTGAGGGAGATGTGATCAGTTTCAAAGCAGGCAAGGAGCTTGCTGTTAAACTGAACAAACTTGCAGTGAATAATGGTGCCACGCTCTACATGGTACTTTTAGCTTCATACAATGTCCTTTTATCCAAGTACACCGGACAGGAAGATATTATAGTTGGAAGTCCCGTTGCAGGAAGGCCGCATACTGATCTTCAGGACGTTATTGGTATGTTTGTAAACACGCTAGCCATGAGGAATCACCCTCAAGGTGGAAAGACTTTTGTGGACTTCCTTAATGAAGTAAGAGAAAACTCCTTAAGGGCTTACGAAAACCAAGATTACCAATTTGAAGAACTGGTAGATAAGCTTAACCTGGAAAGGGATCTGGGCAGAAATCCACTTTTCGATACTATGTTTGTACTGCAAAATATCGAGGCATCAGAAGTGAAGATGGATGGGCTAAGGTTTATGCCCTATGACAGTGAAGTAAGAATATCCAAGTTTGACTTGACTTTAAACGCTGAGGAAACAGAGGACGGTATTGCATTTGAATTGGAGTATGCTACCAGGTTGTTTAAGAAAGAGTCAGTTATAAGGCTTATTGCCCATTACCTTAATGTATTGGAAGAGGCAGCAGCCTTTCCTGAAAAAAGGCTATTAGAAATTGATATGCTGTCACAAGACGAAAAACATCAAATATTATATGAATTTAATAATACAAAAGCAGGATACCCTCGGGAAAAGACCATCCATCAGATTTTTGAGGAACAGGTGGAACGGACACCCAATAATATTGCTGTAGTGTTTGAAGATAAACAGCTGACTTATAAGGAAGTAAACGAAAAGGCAAACCAACTGGCCAGAAAATTAAGAGAAAAGGGAATAAAACCTGATAGTGTAGTGGGAATTATGGTAGAACGTTCCCCGGAAATGATCATAGGGATCATGGCTGTCCTAAAAGCTGGGGGGGCTTATTTACCCATAGCTCCTGAATACCCTGAAGACAGGATCCAGTTTATGCTTGATGACAGTGGCAGCCAAATTATTCTGATACAGGATAAATTTATAAATGCTAAAGGTAGTTACAGAAATGCTGAATTTATTAGCATAGAAAATCAGGAACTATTTACTGGGGATGTATCAAATCCAAAGTTAATTAGTAAACCTGAAAACTTGGCTTATGTAATATATACATCCGGTTCTACCGGCAAACCCAAAGGGGTAATGATAGAGAACTACTCCGTAATCAACCGGATCAACTGGATGCAGAAGCAATACCCGATAGCTGAAGGTGATGTGATCCTGCAGAAAACTCCCTATACCTTTGACGTATCGGTATGGGAATTATTGTGGTGGAGCTTTACTGGGGCCAAAGTCTGCCTGCTGATACCGGGAGGAGAAAAAAATCCGGAAGAAATCGTGAAGGCAATCGAAAAAAATAAAGTTACCACAATGCACTTTGTACCATCCATGTTGAGTGTATTTTTAGAGTATGTAGAGGAAAAGGGGATAATAGAGGAAATAGCAAGCTTAAAGCAGGTATTTGCCAGTGGAGAAGCACTGAACCTGAAGCAAGTAGAAAAGTTCAACAAGCTGCTGTACAAAGAAAAAGGAACAAGCCTGCATAACCTGTACGGACCAACAGAAGCAACAGTAGATGTATCCTACTTTGGCTGCTCTACGGAAGAAGAATTGGAGCTTGTACCTATAGGAAAGCCCATAGATAACATTAAGTTATATGTTGTGAGTAAGGAAAAGGGCCTGCAGCCGATAGGAGTAGCGGGAGAACTATGTATAGCAGGGGATGGACTGGCAAGAGGGTACTTGAACAGACCGGAACTTACAGAAGAAAAATTCGCAGCAAACCCATTCGCACCGGGTGAAAGGATGTACAGGACAGGTGACCTGGCAAGGTGGCTGCCTGACGGCAACCTAGAATACCTGGGCAGGATCGACCATCAGGTAAAGATAAGAGGCTACAGGATAGAACTGGGTGAAATAGAGAACCGGTTATTAAAGCATGAAACAATAAAAGAAGCAGTGGTATTGGACAAAGAAGGAGCTGACGGAAATAAGTATCTTTGTGGATACGTCGTACCGGATCAAGAAATAACCGTACAGGGGATGAGGGAACACTTGTCAAAAGAGCTCCCGGACTACATGATCCCTTCTTACTTTATGCAGATGGAAAAGCTGCCATTGACCCCTAATGGAAAAATAGACAGGAAAGCATTGCCCGATCCTGACGGAAGTATGAGTACGGGAACAGAATATGTAGCGCCGCGGAATGAAGTGGAAGAGAAACTGGTTGAAATATGGCAGGAAGTGCTTGGAGCAAAACAGGTAGGAATAAGGGACAACTTCTTTAAAATAGGCGGAGATTCTATACGTGCAATATCATTAGTCAGCACAATATGCAAAAAGTTGGATATAAACATCCAAATCAGGGATATATACATGAATCCTGATATTGAGAGATTGTCTGCATTCTTAAAAGTAAAAGATACGGAAGCTTTTAACAGTAAGATGGGTAAAGCAAGGGAAGAACTGGAGTTATTTAAACAGCGAATATTGATGAATGAAACTCTCTCAGAAAAGTTACCTTCGGACATGGAAGATATATATCCGATGAGTCACATAGAGCTGGGTATGATTTATCATTCCAAAAAAGACTATGAAAATGCAGTTTATCATGACCAATTTGCATTTCATCTGAATGACAAAGACTTTGATTTCCCAGCATTTAAAGAAGCGATGCTTCTAATGACGTCAAAACATGATATTTTAAGGACGGTTTTTAATTTAGAGGATTTTGAAACTCCTGTGCAAATTGTTTACAAGGGCAGTAGTCTTGATATTGAGCAGATAGATATCATGAATTTTAGCAGGACAGGGCAGGTTGAGTATATAAACAAATATTTGGAAAATGACAGAGCGAATCCGTTTGATATATCAAAGCCCCTTTGGAGGATAAGAATATTCAAACTTGACGCAAACCATATTTGTCTGGTTCTGATATTCCACCATGCTATCCTGGATGGCTGGAGTGTTGCTTCATTGATTACGGAAGTTTCAAACCTATACTCTAAGCTTAAGCAAGAAAAAGATTATATACCAACACGGCTTAAATGCAGCTATAAAGATTATATAGCAGACCAAATGACAATTAAGGACAACCAGGAAGTAATTAATTATTGGAGAGAGGAATTAAGTGAATATAAAAGGTTGAATATGCCTGCAAATATTCATGGAAAAACAAAAAAATCTTATAAAGTAGACCATGTAACACGCCATTTAAGTCAGGAATTTTTAGGTGATTTAAGAAGTACTGCCAGAAGATATGATGTAAGCTTAAAGACACTTTGCTTTGCTGCATACACTTATATGCTCAATATGCTTTCATACGAGGATGACTTTGTCGTAGGTTTGGTAGAAAATAACAGACCTGTATGCGAAGATGGAGATAAGATGCTGGGGTGCTTCTTAAATACGGTTCCCGTCAAAATGTGTTTTGATAAAATCGATATATGGGAGGAATTGATAAAAGTTGCAGAAAAGAAATTAATAAACTTAAAGCTTTATGGAAGACTGCCTTTATTTGAGATCATAAATATCCTGGGCGGAAAAGAAAACAAAGAGGAAAATCCTTTATTTGATACCATATTCAATTATGTGGATTTTCATATATATAACGAGATAATAAACAAAGAAATCGGTGATGTTAAAGATAGAATTTCAGTTGATGAATATGAAGCAACCAATACAAGTCTTGACTTTACAGTAAGTAATACATTCGATGATCTTAATATAAGCTTGATCTACTCGGACAAAGTATTGGAAAGAAAACAGGCAGAAGAGTGTATAGACTATTTTATTAATATTTTAAATATGTTTATCCATAACCCCAAAGGGTCAGTTGACAAGCTTATTATATTAAGTCATGAAGAAAGAAAGCAGTTGCTGATAGACTTTAATGATACTAAGAAAGACTATCCGCAGGACAAAACCATACATGAGCTGTTTGCTGAGCAGGTGGAAAGGACACCTGACAACATAGCTGTGGTATATGAAGACAAGCACTTGACTTACAGGGAATTGAACGGAAAGGCAAATCATTTGGCCAGAGTATTGAGGAACAAAGGGGTAAAGCCTGACCGTATTGTAGGAATTATGGCCGAACGTTCATTTGAGATGATTGTGGGGATATTTGCCATATTGAAAGCTGGAGGGGCGTATCTGCCGATAGATCCTAATTATCCTGATACAAGGATAAAGTATTTGTTGGACGATAGTGGTTCCCAGATCCTTTTGACCTCCAGGACCTTTATGGAAAATAAGCAGATTGATGCGGATATTATATATCTGGAGGAAGAATATTTAAATGAAGAGAACTCAAAGCTTGAAAATGTAAACAAACCCTCGGACCTTGCGTACGTCATTTATACATCAGGTTCGACAGGGAAGCCCAAAGGTGGAATGATTGAGCATACTAGCGTTGTTAACATAATTACAGCCCTCCAGGCCATGTATCCGCTTAAAGCGGAAGACGCTTTTCTATTTAAAACAACTTATACCTTTGACGTATCCGTAGCTGAGATATTTGGCTGGTTCCTCAACGGAGGAAAGCTTGTAATATCACGCCAAGGTGTGGAAAAGGAAGCTATGGAGTTAGTAGAGGTAATAAACAAGCATAAGATAACCCATGTAAACTTTGTACCATCAATGCTGAATATAATGGTACAGACTTTAAAAGATAATGGTATAAAACTGCCATCAACTCTCAGGTATATTTTTGCTGCTGGAGAAGCGCTGCCCAAAAAGCTTGTCCATGAGCTTTTCGATGTCTCAGAGAACACATCTCTGGAAAATATCTATGGGCCTACAGAGTCCACGATATATGCAGCGGGTTACAGTATAACAAAGAAAATAGCAGAAGAACTTATAACAGTACCTATAGGGAAAGCTTTACAGAATGTATACCTTTATATACTGGACAAGCACAACCAATTAACTCCTGTAGGAGTGGCCGGTGAACTTGTGATAGGTGGAAGCGGTCTTGCAAGGGGCTATTTGAATAGACCTGAACTGACAGCAGAAAAATTTGTACCTAACCCGTTTATTCCCGGCGAAAAAGTGTACCGCACAGGGGACTTAGTAAGGCGGCTTCCTGATGGGAACATCGAATTCATGGGCAGGATCGACCACCAGGTAAAGATAAGAGGCTTTAGAATAGAGCTTGGAGAAATTGAAGCACATCTGGTGAAGCACACTGCTATTAAGGAAGCAGTGGTTATTGCAAAGGAAGAGCAGCAAGGGAAGAAGTACCTGTGTGCATATATTGTAGGGGAAAATGAATTGACCATTTCCGAGCTAAGGGAGCATCTCTTAAACGAACTACCTGACTACATGGTACCAGCATATTTCATGAAGCTGGAACAGCTGCCATTTAATGCCAATGGTAAAATTGATCGGAAAGCATTGCCTGAACCACAGGGGAATATTAATACCGGAGTAGAGCATGTAGTTCCTAGAAACGAAAGAGAAGAAATACTGGCCAAAGTATGGGAAGACGTACTAAAAACTGAAAACATCGGGGTAAAAGATAATTTCTTCAGCCTTGGAGGAGACTCAATAAAAGCCATACAGGTAATGTCGCGTCTTAACGTCCATGGGCTAAAGCTTGAAATGCGGGACTTATTCAAACATCCTGTAATTGAGGAACTCGTCGAATATATACAATCTACAAGCCGAAGAATTCATCAAGGCCCGGTAGAAGGCATAGTACCGATAACACCTATACAAAGATGGTTGTATAAACAAGACAGCAAGGATATCCATCATTTTAATCAGGAAATAATGATATATGGGCGTAACGGATTTGAAGAAGCTATTATTCGAAAAGTATTGTCAAAGCTTGTAGAGCACCACGATATTTTTAGAACAGTGGTAAAAATAGAGGATCAAAATATACTCCAATACAACAAAAACCTTGAAGGTGAACATTTTTCATTGGAAATTGTAGACCTTAGGGACAGCTATAATTACCGGGAAAAAATAGAGCTGGAAGCGTCGAGGATTCAGAGGAGCATGGACTTGTATAACGGTCCTTTAGTTAAGGTTGGTCTGTTTAAGACTAAAGAAGGGGACCACCTGCTAATAGCTATTCACCACCTTGTAGTTGATGGGGTATCGTGGAGAATCATACTGGAAGATTTGGACATAGGATACAGACAGGCGCTAAACAATGATGAAATAAAATTCAGCAACAAGACCGACTCTTTCAAAGATTGGGCACAGAGGCTTGATGAGTATGCCAATAGCCCTGAACTATTAAAAGAAATAAATTACTGGACCAATTTGGAAAAAACTGAAACAATACCGCTTCCAAAAGACCGAGAGATTGAAGAAAGAAGGTATATGAATAACAATAGCGTCAAGATCGAGCTGAGTATTGAAGAGACTGAGAAGATGCTAAAGCGGGTAAACCATGCTTATAACACAGAAGTAAACGACATATTGCTTACCGCCTTGGGATTAGCAGTGAGGGAATGGACCGGAAATGATAAGGTTCTGATCAGTCTGGAGGGGCACGGCAGGGAGGAAATCATTAAAGACATTGACATAAGCAGGACCGTGGGATGGTTCACCACCCAGTATCCCGTGGTGTTAGATGTCAGCGGACAACTCGATATTTCCCGCATGATCAAATCGGTAAAAGAAAACATCAGGCAGATACCTAACAAAGGGATAGGTTACGGCATACTAAAATATCTTACCTTGCCGGAAAACAAAGCCGATTTAAACTTTAATCTAAACCCTGAAATAAGCTTCAATTACCTCGGTCAATTCAACCAGGATAATGTAGACAATTTATTTGGAGTGTCTGATATTCCTGCCGGAGAGTCTACAGGACCAAACTATAAAAGTGAGTATTGTATTGATATTAACGGCGGAACTGTAGAAGGCGGGAAGCTGGAATTAAACTTTAGCTACAACCAGGGCGAGTATGAGAAGAGTACTATTGAAGGGGTAGCGGTGAGTTTTAAAAAGCATTTAGTAAACATAATAACCCATTGTGCAGAAATGGACTATTCAGAAGCTACACTCAGTGATTTTACAGTAGACGATCTGAATATGGATGAGTTTGAAGACGTATTGAATAACTTCGAATAAAAAGAGTTTGTATTTAAGGAGGAGTACTTATGAGTGATTTGAAGAAACAAAACATAAAAGATATGTACCGGCTCACTCCTATGCAGCAAGGGATATTGTACCACTATATGATGGATAAAAATTCAGACGCCTACTTTGAGCAGATATCACTTTCTATAAAAGGCATCCTGGACATTGATTGTGTTGAAAAGAGCGTTAATATCATTATTGAAAAGTATGACGCTTTGAGAACAATTTTTTTGTATGAAAATGTAGCCAAGCCCTTACAAGTAGTCATGAAGGAAAGAAAGCTGTCTGTCAGCTATGAGGATATTACCTCCCTTGCCGAAGAACTAAGGGATAGGTATATAGAAGAATACAGGGTTAAAGACAGAAAAAAGGGCTTTGACTTATCAAGGGATATTTTAACAAGATTAAGTGTAATTAAAACAGGCTACCAATCTTATAACATGGTATGGAGCTTTCATCACATCATTATTGATGGGTGGAGTCTCGCAAATATATTTAGAGAATTTATGGAAAACTATGAAGCCCTGATGAATAGCCGGGAGCCGGAGTCAGGAAAGGTATATCCTTACAGCCGCTATATCAAATGGTTGGAAGGCAGAAATCAGAACGAGGCCGCAGATTACTGGGAAACCTATCTTAAAGGTTACGAGCATCAGACAGTCCTTCCCCAAAACGGCAGGTCTGCAAGTGATGATTTCAGGATTGAAGAAACGGAGTTTAAAATATCTGAACAAATAACTAGCGATCTTGAGAAGTTTGCAGCCAAAAACAATACAACCATGAGTACCATTATAAAGACCATATGGGGGATATTATTACAGCGGTATAACAATACCGATGATGTGGTGTTTGGTGAGGTGGTATCGGGAAGGCCTCATGAAATACAGGGAATTGAGAGCATGGTGGGTTTATTTATAAATACCGTTGCAGTAAGGGTGAGTTGTGATGAGGATAAAACTTTTACCGAACTGATCAAAGAGATGCAGCAATCGGTGCTTGAATCTGACCGGTACAGTTTCTATCCTCTGGCGGATGTGCAGTCAAAAACATGCTTGAAAGATGCCTTGATACATCATGTCATGGCTTTTGAAAATTACCCTATGGATGAAGCGGTTAATGCTTCATCCAGTAATGGCATTTTAAATGTAGTTGGAATGGAAATATTCGAGCAGACGAATTATGATTTTGGGATACTCGTTGATGGCGGTAAGGAATTATCTATTAAATTCAGTTACAACTCACTGGTATATGATGGTAATTTCATAGAAAAAATCAAGGGACATTTTCAGTCGGTAATAGAAATTGTAACCGATAATCCCGATATGCATATTAGGAATATTGATATACTCACCGAAGTGGAAAAGAAAGAAATAGTACACTGCTTCAATAATACAACGGAGGAATACCACAGGGAAAAGACCATTCACCAACTATTTGAGGAACAAGCGGTGAAGACACCTGACAATGCGGCAGTGGTGTTTGAGGGTAAGCAGCTAACCTATAGGGAACTCAATGAGAAGTCAAATCAGCTTGCAAGAGTGTTGAGGGATAAGGGAGTTAAACCAGACAGCATAGTGGGTATTATGGTAGAACGCTCACTGGAGATGGTCATAGGTATATTTGGCATACTTAAAGCCGGAGGGGCATATATGCCTATAGATCCTGACTACCCTAAGGCAAGAATCGAATATTTACTCGAGGACAGCGAGATAGGGGTGCTGATTTCCCAAAAGCAATTCCTGGAGAAAGTGGAGTTTTACGGGAAGTATATAGACATAGAAGATGAAAGCCTTTATGCCGGAAACCCTATGAACCTGGAAGTGGTATGTTCACCGCAAAATTTGGCATATATCATTTATACATCTGGGTCTACAGGAAAACCTAAAGGGGTTATGGTAGAACATAAAGGGGTAGCAAATCTGGAGGCGTTTTTCAAGACCCGCTTAAATGTAAGTGAAAGCGATAGGATTATTCAATTTGCATCAATTTCATTCGACGCTGCAGTTTGGGAAATATTTATGGGACTATTGGCAGGAGCAACACTATATATATCTTCAGGCGATATTATCAATGACTATCGAAGATTTGAAGAATACCTAAATGAAAATGAGATAACTATTGCTACTTTACCACCTCCGTATCTGGCAAATCTGGACCCGGAAAAAGTAACTTCCTTAAAGAAGGTAATTGCAGCAGGTTCGGCTTCCACTCTCGAACTTTTAAAGAAATGGAGCAACAGGATTTCATATATAAATGCTTATGGACCTACTGAGACAACCGTATGTGCAACGGTATGGAAAGCAGATGATTGTGAGACGGCCGATAAGTCGGTACCTATTGGTAAACCTATTACCAATACCCGGGTGTTTATAGTTGATGAAAACAATAATCTTAAGCCCATAGGTGTTGAGGGTGAACTCTGTGTTTCCGGGGCAGGATTGGCGAGAGGATACTTGAAAAAACCGGAACTTACCAGGGAAAAGTTTGTACCGAACCCATTTATGCCTGGAGAACTGATGTATAAAACAGGAGATCTTGCAAAGTGGCTTCCTGACGGGAATATTGCATTTGCCGGCAGAAAAGACCACCAGGTTAAAATAAGAGGGTATAGAATCGAGCTTGAGGAAATAGAAGCAGCCCTTTTGAAGCATGCTGATATAAATGAGGCGGTGGTCATTGACCGGGAGGATTCAAGTGTAGGCAGGTATCTTTGCGCTTATATAGTGTCTGACCGAGAAGTGACAGTGACCGAAATAAGGGAGCTTATATCTAAAGAGCTGCCCGATTATATGATTCCATCCTATTTTATGAGGATAGCAAAAGTACCGTTAACCATAAATGGAAAATTGGACAGAAAGGCGCTGCCGCTGCCTGATGGAAGAATAAATACAGGAACAGAGTATGCAGCGCCTTCAGGTGAAGTGGAGGAAAGGCTTGCGCTGCTGTGGCAGGACATCCTTGGAATAGAGAAGGTAGGAAGAAATGATAACTTCTTTATGCTCGGAGGACACTCGTTAAAGGCAACAAGCCTTGTAGCAAGAATTCACAAAGAGTTCAATGTAGACATACCTCTTAAGGAAATATTCAAGACACCAACCATCTTAGAAATTGCCAGCTACATTGAAGACTCAAAGGAGAGCCTATATCAGTCCATTCAACGTGCTGGGGATATGGAATATTATCCCATGTCATCCGCCCAGAAAAGACTATATATATTAAACCAGCTTGAAGGAGCTGGAATCGCCTACAATATACCTGGCATAATATTGCTGGAAGGTACTGTTGATAAAGCACGTTTTGAGCAGGCTTTTCATAGTCTGATAGAAAGGCATGAGAGCTTTCGAACCTCCTTCCATATGATCGAGGAAGAGCTGTCTCAGAAAGTCCATGACAAGGCGGACCTAAGTATCATGTACCTGGAAACCAGTGAAGAGAAGGTTCCCGAAATAGTGGAGAAATTCATAAGGCCCTTTGACCTTGGAAAGGCTCCACTATTAAGAGTTGGACTTGTAAAGATTGGAGAAGCCAGACATATTATGGTGTTTGACATGCATCATATCATATCGGATGGAGTGTCCAACGACATACTGGTAAGAGAGTTTATAAGCTTATATGAAGGGAAAATACTTCCTCCACTGCGTATACAGTACAAGGACTACTCAGTTTGGCAGAGGGAATTGTTTGCAGGAGCTGCCATAAGTAAGCAGGAGGAATTCTGGCTCCAGACCTTTCAGGGAGAGATCCCTGTGCTGGATTTATCCACCGACTACCCAAGACCCGCAGTACAAAGCTTTGAAGGAGACTACATCAGCTTTGAAGCTGATAGCGAGCTTGCGGTTAGACTTAACAAGCTTGGATCAGACAATGGAGCTACATTATATATGACGCTTCTTGCTGCATACAATGTGCTGTTATCTAGATACACTGGACAGGAAGATATTATTGTGGGAAGTCCTATAGCTGGAAGGCCTCATGCTGACCTTCAAGACATCATAGGTATGTTTGTAAACACTCTGGCCATGAGAAACCACCCGCAAGGAGAAAAGACTTTTATTGAATTCTTGAAAGAAGTTAAAGAAAATGCTTTGAAAGCATACGACAATCAGGACTATCAGTTTGAAGAATTAGTGGATAAGCTGGACATAAGGAGGGATATGAGCAGGAATCCCCTCTTTGATACCATGTTTGCCATATACAATGTTGGAAAAGCAGAGCTCATAACGTCTGATCTAAGCTTCAAGCCGTACAACAAAGGGATAGAAGGCAGAATATCAAAATTTGACATCACCTTAAATGCATTTGAGACTGAGGATGGTATAGCCTTTGAACTCGAATACTGTACAAGACTGTTTAAGAAAGAAACAGTTGAAAGACTTGGGGCTCATTACATCAATTTGCTGGAAGAAATTGCAGCATACCCCGAAAAAAGGCTTTATGAAATCGAAATGTTATCACAGGAAGAAAAACAGCAAGTATTATACAGCTTTAACGATACTGCTCTCGAATATCCCCTGGATAAAACCATACACCAAATGTTTGAGGAGCAAGTGAAAAAGACTCCTGATCATATTGCAGTGGTTTTTGAAGGTAAACAATTAACCTACCGAGAACTGAATCAAAAGGCAAACCAATTGGCCAGGGCATTAAGAGAAAAGGGAGTAAAGCCTGATGATATTGTAGGCATAATGGTGGACCGCTCGCCTGAAATGGTTATAGGTATAATGTCAGTAATCAAGGCTGGGGGGGCGTACCTTCCTGTAGATCCTAATTATCCATTGGAAAGAAAAAGGTATATGATGGAGGACAGCAAGGCCAAAATTTTACTCACCCAAAATCATCTTATGGATCGTGATGATTTCGATGGTGAGATTATTGATTTATCTGATTATGATTATAATTTTATAAACGATGTGAATATAAAATGTATAAATAAGCCTGGTGATACAGCGTACATCATCTATACCTCTGGCTCAACGGGAAACCCTAAAGGTGTTTGCATTGATAATAAGAGTGTATTAAACCTGGTAGAGGGTCTGTTCCAGAGAATATATAGCAAATATGAATCACCGTTGAATGTTTGCCTCATTGCCCCTTATGTTTTTGATGCTTCGGTGCAGCAGATTTTCGCAGCACTGCTAATGGGGCATGCATTGTACATTGTACCGGAGGAAGCAAGGAAAGACGGTAAAAAGCTGCTGGACTTCTATAGTGAAAATAGGATTGATATTTCGGATGGAACGCCCATACACGTAAATATGATGTTAAATTCTCCTCCTATAGATAATAACCTAAAAGTGAGACATTTTATTATAGGCGGAGATGTTCTTCCATTTGATGCAGTAAAAGACTTCCTAAGCAGATTTGAGGATGTGCAACCTTGCATCACAAATGTTTATGGTCCTACCGAATGCTGTGTGGATTCTACGGAATATTTGATTACTGCGGCGGGGCTTAGTAGATTGGATAATATCCCCATAGGCCGTCCTTTGCCAAACACCAGAGCATATATACTTGGTAAGAAATTAGAAGTAAATCCTATAGGTATCGCTGGGGAATTATATATATCTGGGGATGGTCTTGCCAAAGGCTATTTAAACAAGACGGGGCTTACTGCAGAAAGATTTGTATCTAACCCGTTTATAAAGGGAGAAAGAATGTATCGTACTGGGGACTTGGCAAGATGGCTGCCTGACGGGAATATAGAATTTTTAGGCAGGATGGACCACCAGGTAAAGATAAGGGGATTTAGAATAGAACTTGGAGAAATAGAGGCTCAGCTATTAAGACATGCTTCAATAAAAGAAGCTGTGGTTATTGTAAAGGAAGACCAACAGAAGAACAAGGATCTGTGTGCATATTTCGTTGGGGAAAATGAACTGACAATAACTGAACTAAGGGAATGCCTTTCAAAAGAATTGCCCGAGTATATGATCCCGGCATACTTCATGCAGCTGGATGAAATGCCTTTGACAGCCAATGGTAAGATAGACCGGAAGAACTTGCCCCACCCTGCTGCTCATTTAAATACTGGAGTAGAGTATGAAGCACCTTCAGGTGAAGTGGAAGAGAAGCTTGTACAATTGTGGCAGGATATCCTGGGGGTTGAGAAAATAGGGAGAAATGATAATTTCTTTGTGCTTGGGGGGCACTCATTAAAAGCAATAAACTTTGCAGCCAAAATTCACAAAGAGTTCAATGTAAATATATCTCTTAAGGAGATATTCAAGCTGCCGACAATTGCAGAAATTGCCAAGTACATCCAGGAAGCCCAAGAGAGTATTTATCAATCTATCCAGCCCACTGGAGAAATGGAATACTATCCTATGTCGTCTTCCCAAAGAAGGCTGTATATATTAAATCAGCTTGAAGGAGCAAGGGTGGCATACAATATGCCAGAGTTTATGTTGTTAGAAGGCAGTATTGATATAGAACGTTTTGAGAAAGCCTTAGATCAGCTGGTAAAAAGGCATGAGGCTTTCCGGACCTCCTTCCATATGGTAGATGGTGAACCGGTGCAGAAGGTCCATGATGAGGTGGAATTTAGTATCATGTACATGGAAACCGGCGAAGAAAAAGCCTCAGAAGCAGCAAATGAATTCATAAGGCCATTTGACCTTGGCAAGGCTCCTTTACTAAGAGCAGGGCTCGTAAAAATTAGAGAAGACAGGCATGTCATGATGCTTGATAAACACCATATCATATCTGACGGGGTGTCGGATGAAATACTGGTAAGAGAATTCATAAGCTTGTATGAAGGAATGAATCTTCCAGCACTTCAGATTCAGTACAAGGACTATTCCGTATGGCAGAATAAATTGTTTGCTGACGGCACAATCAGTAAACAAGAAGAATACTGGCTCCAGGCATTTAGGGGAGAAATACCAGTACTTGATATGCCGGTAGACTACCCAAGGCCGGCTATACAGAGTTTTGAAGGCGATATGGTCAGTTTTGAAACAGGCCGGGAACTTGCACATAAACTGAACAAGCTTGCCGTGGATCATGGAGCAACACTGTATATGGTGCTTCTAGCTTCATACAATGTGCTTCTTTTCAAATACACCGGACAGGAAGATGTCGTAATTGGAAGCCCTATAGCAGGAAGGCCACATACAGATTTGCAGGACATCATAGGCATGTTTGTCAATACCCTAGCTATGAGGAATTACCCTCAAGGTAAAAAGAATTTCAGCGAGTTTTTGATGGTAGTAAAAGAAAATGCTCTAAGGGCTTATGAAAACCAGGATTACCCATTTGAGGAACTTGTGGAGAAGCTTAGCATTAAGCGGGATTTGAGCAGAAATCCGCTGTTTGATACTATGTTTGTCTTGCAAAATAAAGAGGCATCAGAATTTAAGATGAATGGGCTAAGGTTCATGCCCTATGATAATGAGTTCAGGGCGTCCAAATTTGATTTGACCCTAAACGCCCAAGAGACCCAGAATAATATTGTATTTGGGTTAAAGTATGCTACTCGTCTGTTTAAGAAAGAGACAATAGAAAAACTTGGGGTCCATTTCATCAATGTACTGGAAGAGATCACAGCTTACCCCGAAAAGATGCTGTCCGAAATAAATATACTATCTCAGGATGAAAAACAGCAAATACTAAATAGTTTTAATGATACAAAGGCAGAATACCCTAGGGATAAGACTCTACATGAGCTGTTCCAAGACCAAGTGGAAAGGACACCTGATAATGTAGCTGTAGTGTTTGAGGACAAGCAATTAACCTACAGGCAGCTCAATGAAAAGGCAAATCAGCTTGCCAGAGCACTTAGAAGTAATGGTGTAAAGCAAAACAGCATAGTTGGAATAATGGTAGAAAGATCCGTAGATATGCAGGTTGGAATACTGGGAATTTTAAAAGCAGGAGGTGTCTATTTACCAATTTCAACCAAACTTCCTGGACTAAGAATAAAAAAATTACTGGAAGATAGTAATGCAACTATGCTGTTGACGCAATCACATTTAGCGGATAAAGCAGAGTTTTACGGTAATATATTACTGCTTGATTCCCCTGAAATATACATTGGAAGTGCTGAAAACCTTGATAAAATAAATAAACCAGAGGACTTAGCTTATATCATTTATACATCGGGATCTACTGGAGTTCCGAAGGGTTCAATGATAGAGCATCGAAGTGTAGTTAACTTGGTTTATGGACTAAGAAAGCTTGTCTATGAAAATTATGATAATTATTTAAATGTTGCCCTTGTGTCCCCTTACTTTTTTGACGCATCTGTAAAACAAATATTTGCGGCTTCTCTCCTTGGCCATACACTGTTTATAGTTCCTGAGGATACAAGGCTAGATGGTGAGGGCCTTCTAAAGTACTATAACAGGAATTCAATTGCTGTTTCAGACGGAACACCAGCACATATAAAGCTTTTAACAGATACTGCCAGGCCTGGCGAAAGTCTTTCAGTTATGCAGTTTATTATCGGAGGGGAAGAACTTTCATGTAAAGGTATACAAGGTTTCTATGATCGGTTTAAAGATAATAACCCTACTATAACAAACGTTTATGGTCCAACAGAATGCTGCGTAGATTCAACTTATTACCATTTAAGCCGTGAGAAGGTGAGAAATCTAACAAGTATACCTATAGGTATGCCATTGCAGAATTATAAGATATATATACTTAATGAAGACATGAATATCTTACCGGTTAATACAACTGGTGAAATATATATATCTGGAGATGGGCTGGCAAAAGGCTATTTGAACAAACTTGAATTGACTACGGAAAAATTTGTAGCTAATCCTTTCAGCTCTGGAGAAAGAATGTATCGTACCGGTGATCTTGGAAGGTGGCTTCCTGACGGAAACATCGAATTTATAGGCAGAGTAGACCATCAGGTAAAGATTAGGGGCTTTAGGATAGAGCTTGGGGAAATAGAAGTGCAGCTATTAAAGCATCCTTCAATAAAAGAAGCTGCGGTAATTGCAAAGACAGACCAGGAGGGCAACAAGTATTTGTGTGCTTATATAGCAGGGGAAAGTGAATTTACAATATCAGATTTAAGGGCGCTTCTCTTAAAAGAACTTCCCGATTACATGATACCACAATACTTTGTTCAGCTGGAAAAGCTGCCTTTGACAGCCAATGGCAAAATAGATCGGAATAATTTACCCCAAAATGACGGTACTTTAGCTACATCAGTAGAGTATGTAGAGCCTTGCGGTGAAGTTGAGGAGAAGCTTGCACTGCTGTGGCATGATGCCCTTGGAGTACAAAAAATTGGTGTGAATGATAACTTCTTTGAACTGGGAGGATACTCACTGAAGGCAATATCCCTTATAAGCAGAATTTATGAACAGTTAAATGTTGAGGTACCACTAAAAGACTTTTATATGGCCCCAACCATAAAGGAAATTGCCCGTTTTATACACAATACGTACGCCAATGATTATATTACACCAAGTCCGGCAATTCATTTTAATTCAGCAATGGAGAGTCTTATGTTTGCATTCCCTCCAGGAGGAGGAAATGGAATAGCTTATGGTAGTTTATCAAAACAAATGAATGCTTATTCCATATATTCCTTTGACTTTATAGAAAATGAGAGCAGGATGGAGGAGTATGTGAAGGCAATTACTTCTGTCAAACCCGAGGGCCCATATATTCTATTTGGTTACTCGGCAGGAGGTAATCTGGCATTTGAAGTTGCTAAAGTATTAATTGAAACTGGACATCATGTATCCGATATAATCTTTCTGGATTCGGCTAAATCATTTGTCCTTATTGAGGAAGAAAGCGAAGATGCTAAGAAACTTGCTGAGCAACAGGATAAAGAATTTATAGAAGAAAATGAGAAACTTATAAAAGGCATGTTTGGAGATAACCAGGCAGTTATTGAAAAGGCCATTGAAAGAATGAGAAATTATCATAAATACACTAGAAGTGTTATAAACTCGGGACAGATAAACTCCAATATCCATCTTATTATATCACAGCAGCAAGACAATGAAGGTGAAGCTGATTTATGTGAAGGATGGAGAGAGGCAACAACGGGAGAGTTCAAAGTATATAACGGATTTGGCAGTCATTTTGATATGTTAAGTACAGGATATATAGATAAAAATGCGGCTATTATTAAAGAAATATTGGAAGAGATCAACCAATAGTTCAGATATAAGGGGTAGATATAATGGATAAGATTAAATTGTTTTGTCTGCCGTATGCAGGAGGTTCTGCAGCAGTATATAAATATTGGGAACAATACTTGCATGATAGGATTGAGCTTTTCCCGATTGAGCTTGCGGGAAGAGGCAGCAGGATTGGTGAACCGTTTTACGGAAGTGTTGAGGAAGCGCTTGAAGATATACACCGTATTATCATAAGCAACCTTGAAGAACAACCTTATGCGTTGTTTGGCCACAGTATGGGCAGTGTAAATGTATGCGGGTAAATGTCAATGAGACATCTACTTAAAGAATAGACCTATGTTATTTCGAAATTCTGAGGCAAAGCTGTTACTTTGTGAAAAAAGGATGGTGTGTTAAAAAGTTGGCTCAAAACCGAAATAAGCGGTTGGAAAATTGAAGTGAGCGTGTGAACGGTGACATAAAATAGAAAACATCTGCAATCCTAATGAACCTGACCTCGCTTGAACGAAGCTCTGCCTGATCTAATAATAAGGAAAGAAATTGCAGATGAATGTTTGACGCGGTGTCGATGGGCGAGCTACTGATCAATTTTACGCCATCGGGAAGCAGAACAGGGATAGCCGTTGTTCGAATGCAATCCCGGCGCCTTCGGATAATACGGTTATCTGTCGGTTCTTTCGGGAATTGAAATAATTGCTAACTCATTTGTTGGTTATTTAGAATTATCCAGAAATGTCCCTCCAAACTCCTAGTTAGATCTGGTTTACTCAGATCTTCTAGGCTATGAAGGGATTTTTTCAGTTTCCGATAAACCGCATACTTGGTAACGTTTCCGTACTGAAGTGGTCTGGGATATTGAAAAATTGATGCAATTATTATATTTTGATGCTCTTGAGACAAACCTAGATCATGTTCAATATCAAATATCAATAGAAACCGGAGTTATTGTTATAATTAAGGCCTTTTCATCTACAGAAGTTTGACATACACTAACGAAACAAAAAGCTGTCTGGCATTGTATCGTCAGTACCTACAAATGATTAATATGGGAGTACCTGGAGATACCGCTCTAGGGAGGATTAATAAGGCTGGATTGGGAAACATCTTTTGTTAATGCAAATAAAGCGATCATTATGTTTAGAATGAATGATTTAAACGATGAGGAATACGAGGTTGACCAATATATCGAAGATATGAAATCTCTAATTGAAGCTGTTAAGTCAAAAGATATCCAAGATATTACTCTCTTTGCATCATCTCCATATGATGAGACCGTAAGTGTTGATGTAGCACCAATACCTGGGAAACTTGAAAGAATGCTGATTGCAGCTAAAAAACTTAAGCAAATAGCTAAAATCGAGGGATACCATTTTGTTGATTTTACATCTCCTATAACTAAAATCAATTAGGAACTCCAAAAAGATGATTCAAAAGCAACTATTATAGGCAGCGACCGTACGCATCCAAGGGATGTGGGAACATATATAATGATGTATCTCTATGCAAAAGAGCAAGGCTTTGCTCCTTTGATTGCAGATGTTGAGATAAATGCGAAGCGAGCCCAAATTAGGGAAGAACAGAATTGTGAAGTCGCGGATCTAAATATTAGTCAAGGTGTAGTATCATTGCTTATAAACCCAAGTCCTTCCCTCTAGCAGTGAATAAAGCTTATCAGGATGCAGACAAGATTGTTTCTCTGACAGAAGATTTAGCATCATTTTGTTTGTATTATTCGGCCAACCAGAAAACTCTGGCTGGCCTTTTTATGTTCGCTATATGAAGTGGTGACCGTGTTTCTTTTCTCATCGGTTCTGATTTCGTTTATCTAAAGACTTTCGTGCCTCTCACCATGAATCCGGGAATGGATATATCGTACTGATAGCAAAGAAAAAAGACGATATATAAAAGGTAATATTATCAGAAATTCGAGATATTATGTTGGGGATACAGACATCTTGAAACTCCAGTTGCCAATTGTTTTTCCATTCCGTTCAATTGTTGTAAAATCAAACTCGGTAAATCCATTCTTAGTATAGAATTTTCTATTGATATCATTATTCGTAAAAGTAACAAACGATTCTGACTTGCTCCCTTTACTTTGTTCTTTAATGTAGGGGATGACACAGTCCTTAAGCATTTTACTTCCCAATTGCTGACCCCTGCATGAGTTGTCAACTGCCAGGGATTCTAAGAACCAGGAACGTTTTTTAAGATCCTTACTGGGTTCATGACCTTCATTGAGAATCTTTAAAAATTTAAACACTTTGGTGATGCTGACTGTTCTAAATAATTTGAATGCACCAGCACGGAAATAGTCAAATAAACCGATACCCTTACTATAAGGGCGATCTAAAATAGCAAAACTTTTTATCTGATTTTCTACTTCGCCCACAAAAACGACACTTTTCTTATAATATGCTCCGATGTAAACCTGAAAGATTTCTGTCATAAAATCAACAAAGCTATCCTCATCTGTAAATTCACTCCTGATCTCACTGCATAATGGATAATCTGCAAATGACACGGCATTCAATCGTGCTACCTCTTTCAATTCTTCCAGCGTTGGTCTTCTGTAATTAATCATGCTCGATTCCTCCTAATTTCATTTATTAATTGTTGTTCTAAAGTAAGTAATATTAGACAAATCAAGTTGTTATTACTGCCATTGAAATAGCTCATTCAGTATTTATTAAATTTTAACCTTAATAAGGGGCTTATAGTAAGACACAGTTATAATCAAAATATCCGCTAACGAACACTTTGCTCCACAATGTTCGTTAGCGGATATTTTAGTTTACTTTGATTATTGTTAGTTTAATCACGCATAAGATAAAATGGAGAATATAGGGCATGGCGTTCTATTCCCATAGGTATCCTAATAGATTTGACAGGCATAAGGTGACTTCTTCGGCAGGCATGGAAAATCCGTCTCAGTCCACCACATTATAATACCGACAACACCAGTTGTATAATAAGCTACTAAAGGCGGCAGGGTCTCACAGGCCAACTGTACACCCTCCGTCTTGCAGACATTGAGTATATTGGTAAAGAAGCTGCTAAATGTCCCTTGAAGCAGTCGCTGTAATTCATCTGACATTTCTGCCACAAAGAGATTATAGTACAGCTTTTTATTGTCGCGAATATCAAGGAGAACATGTAGTATTACTTCCTCTGGTGGCGAGTTCAGTATTATATCTTCCAGCCCTTTCTGCTCTTGATGCAAAATATAAGAGATAAGCTTATATTTCTCCTCAAAATGAGCATAGAACGTGGTACGTCCTATAATAGCCGTCTTGCAAATATCATTAACGGTAATTTTTCGGAAAGGCTTTTGTTCGAGTAAAGTATCCATTGCTTGTACAATAGCTTCTCTACTTTTCGTTATTCTAATGTCCTCTTCAAGCACGTATTAGCTCTCCTTGCTATTTGAGTAAACGTTTATATACTACAGGCGGGATGGAAGTATATCAAGGGTCGACTTGTAAACAATTATATGATCTGTCCAGTCGAAGATGAGCTGCAGCTATATCGATGGTGTGTCAAAATTCTGCAGATGGGTAACAGGCATCCGTAGAACCGAAGGTGACTGCCAGCGTTATTCTAATTAATCTTATCTTTGTGAAAGGTATTGTTTACCCAAGATATAGCCTTGTCTGTGTACTTCCATCTAGTTGATGGTGTCGTCACCGTTAGTGAAGATCAGCGGTTTTGGCGATTATTCAGGTAATGTTGGTTGATTGCGAATCCACCTAAATTAAAATATCAGATAGTCGATCAATGCCTTCCTTAATGGCTGCTTCACTTACATTAGCGAAGCCCAGTACCCATCCTTTTCGATTACTCTCCAAACAATATGTGCTAAGAGGGTAAATGCGCACCCCCTTTTCAAGTGCCTTATTTGTTATTGTTCCTTCATCTGATGAAGATTCAGCTTCGAGAAGCATGTGCAAGCCTGTTTCTACGCCGCTTAATCGGAAATGCTTGTTTAAATCTGCCGCGAGGATAGCTTTCGTCATGGCTGCGTGTCTACGCCGATATACATTTCGCACCCTCCTCATATGACGCATGAAATGGCCATGCTCAATAAAATGAGCAAGTGTTAACTGTTCCATAATGGGAAGATGGCGATAGATCAATTCATGTATGTGTGCAAGCTGACAAATGGCATCTTTAGAACCGATAATTGCTGATGTGCGAATACCGGGGGCGACCATTTTTGAAAAGCTTATCATATACAATGTATTTTGAGGTTGCTGGTTGTATAACGATGGGAGGGGGTCACCACGATAGCGAAATTCGCTGTCATAATCGTCCTCAACAATCCAGAATGAATGTTGTGCGGCCATTTGTAATAACTGCTGTCTTCGAGGTTCTGACATGATGACCCCAACTGCACATTGATGTCCTGGTGTTACAAAAACAAGTTTGGATTGAGGGTCAACACGATCAACTTGCAGCCCGTAATCATCTACAGGAACTGGAACAACTTTCATCCGTCGATAGTTCATTGCCAACCAAGAAGCAGGGAATCCGGGGTCTTCTACCGATACAGTATCCCCTTCTTTTAGAAGGCCTTGGGCAATCAAATCGAGAGTATGTTGTGCGCCTGAAGTTAAAAGGATTTGATCGAGATCTACTTGGATGCCCCTTTCAACTGACAAATAATGTTGAATTTGTTCGCGTAATGATACAAGTCCATAAGCATCACCATATGCCCAATCCTGCAATTCTGTTACTGAAGAGGCTTTTAGAAAAGATTGCCTCCAATTTTTTTGAAACTGATCATCCAAATATGGCTCATGAGGGTTGAAGTCGATCACTACCTTTTGATTGTTCTCTCCTCTGATCCAGTTGTGTAAATAGCGTGCATTTATATTTAATTTTGGCAATTCAGGACTTATTGGTTCTCGGAAGGATGCTTCTTCTGGTAAAAGAGACCCACATGCCCAATTACTTACTCTTGTACCGTTTCGGCGAGATGTTACTGTGTAACCGCGACTGAATAACTCCTCATAAACTATCTGAATCGTTGAACGCGAAACCCCAACTAATTGGGCCAGTTCACGAGAAGGAAGCAGTAGTTCTCCAGGAGGCCACTTCCCCGTTGTAATATTATGAATCATTTGATCAAGTAATTGCTGCCAAATTGGTTGTTTATCATCTCGATTTACTTTCAACATCGGTTTCACCTCGGATCCCTTCAAGTAATGAAGTATGGACTGTGTAAAATATATATCATTGTGTATCATTAACAGTCCATTAGAAAATATACTAACATGGACAATGTTATTTTAGCAAAATTTCTAGAATTGATAGAGCGTAGGCTAGAGCGTTCCAATCCACTTCAAATAGGTATTAAGATCATATCTGATTTGTGTTAGGTTCCGAAAAAATAATGAGATGGGATATGAAATGGATTGTTCAAAAAATAATAGTATGGAAGTTTCTATTGGCTAAATAACTGTTATAATTTTAAGAAATTTAAAGATAGTTCTATAGAATAAGGTTCATGATTTAGATGAATCAAAGTATAGAAAATCAATTACAAAAAAGGAGTTTTTTGTATGCATATTCATTTTCTTGTTCATGAAGTTTTCGAAGGGCCGGGTGCTTTTCTTACATGGGCCGAAGCAAATAAACATAGCGTTGGATATTCAAGGGTTTATAATGGTGAACAGCTTCCTCAATCGATCGAGGAAATTGATTTATTAATTGTATTGGGTGGACCTCAATCTCCAAGTACAACCGTAAAAATGTGCCCACACTTTGATTCGGCCTCAGAAGTGGCGCTGATTAAAAGGTGCGTGGAATCAAACAAGGCTGTATTAGGAGTTTGTTTGGGAGCTCAACTCATTGGGGAAGCTCTTGGGGCAAGATATGAGCATAGTCCAGAAAAAGAAGTTGGTTGTTTTCCGATAACATTTACGGATGAAGGGAAGAAGATAGAACTTTTTTCTCATTTCGATAATACCAGTGTTGTAGGTCATTGGCATAATGATATGCCTGGATTATCAGAAGGAAGCCAAGTGGTGGCATACAGCGAAGGTTGTCCAAGACAAATTGTAAGGTACCAAGAATTTGTGTATGGGTTTCAATGTCACATGGAGTTCAATCCGGAGTTGATTGAGCTTTTGATTGCACATTCAGAAGAAGAGTTGATTCGAGATAAAAACAAACGTTTTGTACAGCAAGCTGATGAATTAAGGAAAAATGATTACACTTCAATGAATAATCAATTATTTTCCTTCCTGGATAAATTTACTTCTGAATATTTGAAGAAATAGCTCAGGAGATAGGTAGAGTGGAGCAAGATAGATGAGTTTTTTTGTAAACGTAGATTCGCGCATGAGTAATTGGCTATGGTTTTAGTCAATCAGCTTAAATGTTGGCTAGAGCTGGTCACCTGTTTGATTTGTATTGTGATTCGTGTGAAACCATAAGATTTGCTGTAAAATTGATAGTGGATTGTTCAAAAGGTCGCTGCTCTCACATGCGACCTTAATTCTTGAACTTTTGGATATTGGATCTACTCCAGAATGTTAATTCCATGATTGTAAGAAAAACCCTAGAGTTATTTAGTATAAACGAGGAACGTGATATCCACTCTGGGTAAACCTATATATTGTTGACTTTTTAAAATCTGTCAAACATTAAAAGTAGATTATCAATGTTTAATATATAGATGGAACTATCGCTATTCATCACGACATGGTCGTGATAATGAATCTTACGTATTTTCATAAGACTGTTTCTGCAAGTCGGTATATTCCTTCCTCAATTAATTCCTCGTCTACCTTTGCAAAACCTAATACCCATCCTTTACGTTTGCTCTCCAAGCAGTAAGAATGAAGTTGATGTACATGAACTCCTTTCAGAAATGCACGATGGGTCATCATACTCTCCTCGAAACACTCATTAGCCTCCAGTAATACATGGAGACCAGTTTCAATTCCTTGTAATGTAAATTTCTCGCGAAGACCACTTGCAACAATTGACTTTTGCAGTATCTCGTGTCGACGACGATAGACATTTCTAACTCGTCGCATATGGCGCATAAAATATCCGTGTTCAATGAAGTGCGATAGTGTTACTTGCTCCATGATTGGAAGATGACGATAGGTGAATGCTTGGACGCGAGCCAATTGTTCAATCGCTTTTGTAGGCCCAATAATTGCTGATATTCGAATGCCCGGTGCAGTTAATTTTGAGAAACTCATTAAGTAAAGACAGTTTTGTGGTAGCTGACTATATAAAGTCGGCACAGGTTCCCCGCGGTAACGAAACTCACTGTCATAATCATCTTCAATAATCCAAGCTCGCTGTTTCGCTGCCTTATGCAGAAGCTGCTGTCTGCGCGATGCCGACAGCATTACGCCAACAGCACATTGATGAGCAGGGGTTACAAAAATTAGTTTGGCTTCAGGTGCTATGCTTTCCACTACAAGACCGTATTCATCAACAGGAACTGGAGCAACCCTCATATGCCGATACTTCATTGTCATCCATGCTATGGGATAACCAGGATCCTCCACGGACACCGTATCTCCTTCGGTCAAAAGCGCTTGGGCAATGAGATCAATGCTTTGCTGTGCTCCAGATGTTAATAAAATTTGGTTTGTTTGAACGTGAATGCCACGTTCAAGTGATAAATGGCGCTGGATTTGTTCGCGTAAAGGCTCAAATCCATAAGAATCCCCGTAAGACCAACTGGATGCACTTAAATTGGAAGAGGCCTTCAAATAAGACTTACGCCACAAATTTTGAAAGTGCGAATCCAAATAAGGTTGATAGGGGCTAAAATCTATAACTGAATTTAGGTGATCTTTGCTTCTGAACCAATGTTGTGACTGATCAACAAAATGAGGCAGATCAGGGAGCTTAGGGGGGGAAGGTGAAATTTTCTCCTTTATTGGCTTTCCAGTAAAGTGCCTCCAATCATTCACGTGTGTTCCCCCACGTCGAGAGGTCACCGTATACCCACGAGTAACTAGCTCTTCATACACAATTTGTACGGTTGAACGAGAAATTTCTAGCTGTTTGGCAAGTTCCCGAGAAGGTGGAAGGAGTTGGCCAGGCTTCCAAACACCGCTTACAATATGATTTATAGCCTGATCAAGTAATTGCTGCCATATTGGTCTTTTATCGGTACGATCTATTTTCATGAACTCGTATCCCATCCTTAATAAAATTCATGTGAATTATTAATGTTTTTGGATTGTTAGAATTGCAGTGTTTTGGATATATATAACCAATCCACCTATTGCTATACTAGCATAGGGTTATTTGCTTGTACAACGATTGCGAATTATCACTTACTTATCAAACGAAAATTATAAAAACGGAAGTATCGCGGTAGGTTGTCATTTTCGTTAAATGAACTGGGCTGGTGTGGGGAGTTATTATTCCCAAAATAGATGAGAACAAAAACACGGAATACAGAGAACAAGGAGTGGGAAAATAATGAATCATTTTGTTAAAGAAAATCTTCGAAGCGTCAAAGAGCAAATGAGAGCTGCATGCCAAGCATCTGGCCGCAACATCGACGAAGTGAAATTATTATTGGCCACTAAAACGGTGCCGATTGAAAAGCTTGAATTAGCAATGCAAGCAGGAGAAATCTTGTTTGGTGAGAATAAAGCGCAAGAGTTGCGCGGGAAATTTCCGCTTATGGAACAATATAATCAAGTCGAATGGCATTTTATTGGACACCTCCAAACGAATAAAGTTAAGGACGTTGTTAAATATGTAACCATGATTCATTCTGTAGATCGTTTGAAGTTAGGACAGGCATTGCACAATCAACTTCTCAAAGAGAATAAAACCATGGATATATTGATGCAAGTCAATACTTCATATGAAGAAAGCAAATTTGGTGTCTCGCCTGAATCAGCACTAGAGTTAGTTGAGCAATTGTCTCATTTCGAAACATTAAATATAAAGGGTTTGATGACAATTGGGAAGTTAAGTGCTACAAACGATGAGACTCGCCACTGTTTTAAATTATTAAAGTCTATTCAGACACAAATCAAGGAAAAAAATATTCCACGTGTAGAGATGGACATTCTTTCAATGGGAATGTCTGGGGATTTTAAGGTAGCTATTGAAGAAGGTGCCACGATTATTCGCGTAGGGACCAGAGTGTTTGGACAGCGCTATTTACCTGATGAATATTACTGGAACGAGAAAGGGAATTATGATGAATAGATTGATATAGAAAGGAGTACATGGATCAGATAGAAATTCGCAAACAATTCCAATCTTAATCAATAAATAATGAGAATATACTTTTCTATTTGTAGACATCTAGGTTTATGGTCAGTCGCCCATTCGAGTTTCTATATCTTGATACAGATGACGATGTTGACCGCTTTCTAATTGTATTATTTAAAACCAATGAGTATTTTATGGAGTGATAAATTTGGACATAGAACAACATAGCGCCTTATTTCAAAATTATGCGAAATTCCCCATCACTTTAGTGAAAGGAGAGGGAAGCAGATTATGGGATAATGAAGGGAATGAATATTTAGACTTTATGTCTGGATTGGCTGTATGCAACTTGGGGCATGTACCCAATAAGGTAAAGCAACGTGTTCAGGAACAACTAGAGCGTTTATTGCATGTTTCTAATCTGTTTCATACTTCTAATCAAGGAAGAATTGGCACGTTTGCTTGTTGATCATAGCTTTGCTGATCTCGTTTTCTTTTGTAATAGTGGGGCCGAAGCAAATGAAGCGGCTATTAAATGCGTAAGACGTCATCATCAAAAGATTTTGAAAAATGGAAAATACGAAATCATCACATTCGAAAAATCATTTCATGGCCGTACATTGGCGACATTAACAGCGACATTAACAGCAACAGGTCAAGATAAAGTTAAGGATGGTTTTTTTCCATTACCAGAGGGCTTTTTATATGCTAATTATAATGACATTACGTCAGTAGAAGAAAAAATGACGGATCGAACAGCCGCCGTCATGCTGGAACTTGTACAAGGTGAAGGTGGGGGTTATCCAGCCGATCCTAAATTTGTTACTCAACTTGCTGATTTATGCAAAAAAAGAGGAATACTCTTAATTGTTGACGAGGTACAAACAGGAATGGGTCGAACCGGAAAATTATTTGCATACGAACATTACGGTATTGAACCTGATATCGTAACGCTAGCTAAAGGATTGGCTAGTGGCTTTCCTATTGGAGCAATGATTGGGAAAAGTTCACTCGGTAATGCTTTCTCTGCCGGAAGCCCTGCTTCGACATTTGGAGGATCACCATTAGCCACTTCGGCTGGCATTGCTACTTTAGAAGTATTAATGGAAGAAAGACTCTTTGAGCATGCCGAGAAGATGGGGAAATATCTCATAATTAAGCTGTCTGCTTTGCTTGAAAACGATCATAGGGTAAAGGCTATTCGTGGTATGGGATTGTTAATTGGTATTGAATTTAACGAATCAGTTTCAGAGATTATAGAGCAATTGCATCAGTACGGATTGCTTGTAGTGCCAGGTGGACTCAACGTTATTCGTATCATGCCAAATTTGTATGTGACCCAGGAAGAAATAGACCGGGCTTGTCATATCATCTCTTCAGTTCTTTTCGCAAGTATGTAACCATCAAGAGTGATGAATAAGGCTTTGGAAAAGGGGTGCTTAGGCATCCCTTCTGTATATGTAAGGATATTAATTGAATAGAGGGATGAAATGGAACGCAATGTGCTGAATTTTAACGCTGGTCCAGCTGCCTTGCCTAGCGATGTAATGTCTCAACTTCAAACCGAGTTACTAGATTTGCAAGGCAGCGGCCTATCCATTCTGGAAATTTCACATCGAAGTAAGCTATATGAAGATATAAATGAAGAATCCATGCAGTTGTTAAGAGATCTTTTAAATATCCCCTCCGAATATGAAGTATTGTTTTTGCAGGGAGGGGCAAGTACTCAATTTGCTATGGTACCGATAAACTTTCTTATCAAAGGTAGTGTGAGCAATTACATTTATAGTGGCACCTGGTCAGGAAAAGCCATTTCAGAAGCTCGTAAAGTAGGCAAAGTGGTTATAGCGGGAAGTTCGGAATCATGTAATTTCACTAAGATGCCTGATTTGGATAATGTACATTTATCTCCTAATTCTGCTTATATTCACTTGACTTCAAATGAGACTGTAGCTGGCACGCAATATAGTGGATTCCCTGACACGGGGCAAGTTCCACTAATTGCGGATATGTCTAGTGATATTCTTTCTCGGAAAATTGATATTTCTAAATTCTCTCTTATATATGCAGGAGCTCAGAAAAATATAGGTCCCTCTGGAGTTACGGTTGTTATTGTAAAGCGTGATATGCTCTCGCAAATCCCTGAACAAATACCGGATATTATGAATTATCGAGTACATGCAAACAGTGTATCTCTTTATCACACACCTCCCGTATTTGCTGTTTATATCGTAAGGCTTGTTCTTAAATGGATTAAGGATAACGGGGGTGTCGTCTCTATAGAAGAGCAGAATCGCATGAAGGCCGCACTTCTTTATGACACTATAGACCAGAGTGATGGATTTTATAATGGACTGGCCGATATTTATAGCAGATCCATGATGAATGTTACATTCGGAATAGGGAATAAGCAACTGGAAGGGCTATTCCTTGATGAGGCAAATAATAATGGATTTGTTGGCCTTAAAGGACACCGGGATGCCGGACATATGAGAGCATCGATCTACAACGCAGTATCCTATAAGCAATGTGAACACCTGGTGGAGTTCATGCGTTATTTCCAAGGACGATTTGGTTAGAACTTTAATTTAGAAAGGAACATATATTTTCATGAATCAGCATCAAACACCTTTGTTTACCGCACTGATTGAACATGCTCAACAAAATCCTATTCCTTTTCATATACCAGGTCATAAGGCAGGAGAAGGGATGGAACCCGAATTCAGAAATTTTCTGGGAGCAAACGTATTGTCCATTGACCTTATTAATATTGCTCCTTTGGATGATTTACATCAACCTACTGGTGTTATTGATAAGGCACAACGTCTCGCGGCCCAAGCATTTGGTGGGGACTATACCATGTTCTCCGTTCAAGGCACCAGTTGTGCGATTATGACCATGATTATGTCGGTTTGTGGACCAGGCGATAAAATCATTGTTCCTCGCAACCTACACAAGTCCATATTGTCGGCGATTATTTTTTCAGGTGCGAAACCTGTTTTTGTTGTTCCTGAAAGAGATATTAAATTGGGAATTGATCATGGTGTCTCCGTTGGTTCGGTCAGGAAAGCTTTAGAAAAACACAGGGATGCTAAAGCTGTACTTATAATCAATCCAACGTATTTTGGAGTCTGTACTGATTTGAGATCAATTGTAAATCTTGCCCACCAGCATAACATTCCAGTACTTGTAGATGAGGCACATGGAGCATTGTTGAATTTCCATGACAAACTTCCATTATCTGCTATGCAAGCGGGGGCCGATATGGCTGCTACCAGTATGCATAAGCTTGGCGGTTCCCTAACGCAAAGTTCACTTCTTCATATCAGAGAGGGACTTGTTGATCCCAAAAAAGTACAGGCCATGTTCAGTATGTTGACCACAACATCGACATCATATATATTACTTGCTTCATTGGATATTGCCCGAAAGTATGTTGCCACAAATGGCCACGAAATAGTGGGAAAAACAATACAGCTAGCAGACTATGCTAGGGAGCGTATTAATAAATTACAAGGCCTTTCTTCATTTGGAAGAGAGATCGTTGGAACAGATGCTCTTTTCGATTTTGATCCTACAAAATTGAGTATTCATGTAGTCGAACTTGGAATGACCGGTTATGCTGTGGAAAATTGGCTGCGTGATCATTACAAAATAGAGGTTGAACTAAGTGATATGTATAATATTTTGTGTCTGATAACCGTTGGTGATTCATTTGAAACGGTTGATTCTCTGATAGAAGCATTGGAAGAGCTTGCCTCAATTCGAAGTAGTGGCTCTCATATTCCGAATTAAATGTAGATATTCCTGATGTACCATTGCTTTCATTAAGCCCACGTGAAGCTTTCTATAGTGATACCGAACTTGTGCCATTCAGTGAATCTTGTGGACGAATTATTGCAGAATCGATTTATGTGTATCCCCCTGGAATTCCGATCTTATTACCGGGAGAAGTCATTGCAGAAAAGCATATTCATTATATCTTAGGTCATTTGGTAGTAGGTCTACCAGTTAAAGGGCCGACGGATTTATCTCTTTCTTATGTCAAAGTTGTTGATGAAGTTAAAGCTATTTCCTGAGACCATTCGAGCTTATCATGGAGTAGGTCCAGTTATTCAAGTTCATTAGAAGAGAGGTTGAATAAGTATGATATCGATGCAAGGCAGAAATGACCAGAAGTCAAAACAAATATATGAAGAGGCACTTACTCATATTCCAGGTGGAGTTAATAGCCCTGTACGAGCGTTCTCAAATGTTGGACTAACACCTGTCGTGCTGGAAAAAGGATATGGATCTCGTGTAATGGATCTCGATGGGAATGAGTTTATCGATTATATTGGATCGTGGGGGCCGTTGATTTTGGGCCATGCTCACACTACTGTCCTTGAAGCGATACACAGCGCAGCATTGCAAGGAACAAGTTTTGGTTTAACAACAGAGATTGAAGTTAAAATGGCCAAGATCATATGTGAGAATATCCCATCTATCGAAATGGTTCGTATGGTGAATTCAGGTACAGAAGCTACGATGAGTGCTTTACGACTAGCCAAAGGGTTTACCAAAAGAAATTTAATTGTAAAATTCGACGGAGGATATCATGGACATGCAGACGAATTGCTAGTTAATTCTGGTTCAGGCGTCCTTACGTTAGGAATACAGAATAATTCAAAAATTACTCAAAATGCAGAAAATCATACATTTTCTTTGTCATACAATAATTTAGATGATGTTTTTCGCATATTTGAAGAACATGGAGATGACATTGCGGCAATTATTGTCGAGCCCGTTGCAGGAAATATGGGAGTTGTCCCCTCTAGACCGGAATTCTTAAAAGGACTGCGTGAGGTAACACATAAATTTGGAAGCTTGCTTATTTTTGATGAGGTAATGACTGGCTTCCGGGTAGGATTACAGGGAGCTCAAGGTTTGTATGGAATAACACCGGATATTACCTGTCTAGGCAAAGTTATTGGCGGTGGACTTCCGGTTGGCGCTTATGGTGGCAGACGTGAAATCATGGAATATGTTGCACCTGTTGGACCTGTATATCAAGCAGGAACACTTTCCGGAAATCCCCTTGCTATGGCAGCAGGTTATACTACTTTGAAACTTTTAACACAGCCAGGTGTATATGAAGATCTGGAAAGAAAAGCATCTATGCTGGAGCAAGGTTTTTTGCAAAATGCTGAGAAAACCGGGATGCCACTGAAAGTGAACCGAGTAGGATCTATGATGTGCCCATATTTTTCTGACTGTGAAGTGTTAGATTTTGAAACCGTTAATTCATCAAATATTAAATTATTCAAATCCTATTATGCAGTTTTGCTGAATCATGGAATTCTAGTAGCTCCTAGTCCATATGAAGCTCTTTTTATTTCTACTGCACATTCTGATATAGATATTGAATATACAATCAACAGTCATTATAAAGCATTGAAACAAATCTGCGAAGAGATGTGAGAAGGTACAAAATGAATCGTTAATTAAAGTAATACCAATATTTATTGTTTCTTGTGGACTGTTATTATGGACATAAAGAGGAATAGAGAAACCAATATGGGTAAGAAATTGGATCTGATATAACTATATTATCTAAATGTGAAGATCATATATTTGCAACGCAACAGGATAAATCCACAAGGTTACTTCATTTCATACCGAATTAACTAACGATATATCTCTACATTTGTAATTCATTAAGATGATTAAGCGCTCGAAAGTGGAAGGAACAAAGAAGTCATAAAAGCAACTCGTTTGTAGACCGAAAGGAGATAAGCAGGTTGGATATCACTTATAAAAATCATAAAGATGTGAGCGTTGAGGATGTGATTCGGGTATTCAGAACAAGTGGAATTGTTCGTCCGATTGATCAACCCGAAAGAATCCAGATGATGATAAGTAATGCAGATATTCTCCTCTCGGCATGGCATGGGAATAAGATGATCGGGATAGCTCGTGGATTAACAGATTGGAGTTTTTGCTGCTATCTGTCAGATTTAGCTGTTGATCAAACCTTTCAAAAATCTGGAGTGGGTCGAAATCTAGTTGCCAAGACTCAAGAAGAAATAGGAGAAAGTGTTGCTTTAATCTTATTAGCTGCACCGAGCGCAATGACATATTATCCTAAAATCGGCTTCGACCTAATTGATAATGGTTTTATGATCAAACGTAGGAAATAACAAATGCTGAATCGTTCTTATTACAATATTGATGATATAAATTGAGAGGAAGATGTTCATGAATAAGCTGGGTCGTCAAGATAAACTGGTAGCCGATGCTATCAATCAAGAGCTTTTTAGGCAGCAAAATAAAATAGAATTGATTGCTTCTGAAAATTTTGTTAGTCAAGCAGTTATGGAGGCGACGGGGACCGTCTTGACCAATAAGTACGCGGAAGGATACCCAGGGGCAAGATATTATGGTGGATGTGAATACGTCGATCTGGTTGAGAAACTTGCTATTCATCGCGCCAAGGAGCTTTTTGGTGCAGAGCATGTCAATGTGCAGCCTCATTCTGGTGCACAGGCAAATATGGCTGTCTATTTCGCTTCAGTGAAACCAGGTGACACAATTCTAGGCATGAATTTATCTCATGGTGGACATCTTACACATGGAAGTCCAGTAAATTTTTCTGGAGAAATCTATAATTTTGTTTCTTATGGTGTTGATCAAAAAACGGAACGTATCGACTTTGATCAAGTGCGAAAACTCGCACATAAGCATCGGCCACGTATGATTGTAGTAGGAGCAAGTGCCTATCCAAGAGTGATTGAATTTGAGATATTCGCTCAGATCGCCAATGAAGTTGGAGCTCTTGTTTTAGTAGATATGGCACATATCGCTGGAATTGTTGCAGCAGGCTTACATCCTAACCCAGTACCCAATGCCCACTTCGTAACAACAACTACGCACAAAACCTTGAGAGGACCAAGAGGGGGGATGATTATGTGTAGGGAACCTTGGGCTCAGGTGATTGATAAAGCCATATTTCCTGGAACACAAGGTGGTCCATTTATGCATGTCATTGCAGCAAAAGCAGTTGCACTGGGAGAAGCTATGCAGCAGGATTTTGTAACTTATATAGAAAAGGTTCTTGACAATGCCAAAGTATTGGCAGATTCGTTAATTAACGAGGGGTTATCTGTTGTTACAGGAGGAACGGATAATCATATTGTATTAGTTGATTTGCGTACTATTGGAATGACAGGGCAAGAAGCACAAACCATACTTGATAATTTAGGAATCACTGCGAATAAAAACTCCATTCCTTATGATACTGTCAGCCCGCTAGTAACGAGCGGCATTCGTTTTGGAACTCCTGCTATGACATCTAGGGGACTAGGACGTATAGAAATGAAAGAAATTGCGCGGCTTATTGGGCTTGCTTTAAAAAATCCCAAGGACTCAACGATTAAAGGACAAATTGTAGGGCAAATTCGAGAAATCACTTCTCAATTTCCTTTATACAGTGGCCTTTAAAGTGTTGAAGCTTTGAAGGAAAGAACTGCCGTATCTGTATCGGCAGTTCTTTTTCAATTTGAAATAAATATAAAAAATATGCAACGGTTATGTCGAATTTATGGATTGAGCAGATTATTAGTTTTTGGATGTTTCACTTCCACCCATTAATAGATATATTATAAACATAGCAAGTGATCAAATATCATGAGAAGTGAGGGCAGTATCTTTAAATATTTTTATTGATGGCGCCATAGCCAAGTGGTAAGGCTGAGCTCTGCAAAGGCTTGATCCCTAGTTCGAATCTGGGTGGCGCCTCCATCATAATTTCTAGTTCAAACAAAATAGTTCTTTAGCTATAACTAACAACCTTAAATATATAATGGTTTTATGATTTAGCGTAAAAACAAACGGCTATGTTGATACTTTGAGCCGTTTGTTTTTATTTTTATACAATATTTAAAATGAATTTTCGAACTAAAATCAAGTTGTATCCCTTTACAACTAAAATAAATTCGAGCAATCTTGGTGATTTTTTTGGTTATTTATGGAGTGCTTGAATATATCGATTTTGGATATATCTATACAAACCATACCTTGCTAAACTATCGTTATGTTTCTTAACAAGTGGTTTACAAACTACAAGACCGCATTTATATCTTGCAGTTTTCGGATAGAGAGGGAGGCGAAGGTCATGTTTAAAGTTCTTGTATCAGATCCAATAAGCGATTTTGGATTGCAGCAGTTGAAGCATGCTGAAGACGTGGAGGTCGTCGAAATAACGGGGATGAGCGAAAAGGAGCTCATTTCTATCATTCATTCCTATGATGCACTGCTCGTTCGTTCTCAAACAAAAGTGACCAAGCGCATTATAGAGGCAGGCGTTCGTTTGAAAGTCATAGGTAGAGCTGGAGTTGGGGTGGATAACATTGATCTGGATGCCGCGACAAACCAAGGTATTGTCGTAGTCAATGCACCTGACGGTAATACAATCACGACGTGCGAGCATACTTTTGCGATGATGATGTCACTCGCGCGGCATATTCCGCAAGCCTATACCAAAACCGTTGCTGGACAATGGGACCGCAAATCATTTCTTGGTGTTGAATTGCGAAATAAGACACTTGGCGTGCTTGGACTTGGGCGCATCGGGATTGAAGTAGCTAAACGCGCTGCGGCGTTTGGCATGACAGTTATCGGCTACGATCCCTTTTTAACGGATGAAAGGGCGAGTAAACTGGGGATCGAGCCGGCGACTGTAGACGCAATTATCCGTATTGCCGATTTTATTACTGTGCATACGCCAATAACAAAAGAGACGCATCATATGATTGCATGGACACAGTTCGAAGTCATGAAGCGGGGAGTGCGAATCATCAACTGCGCGCGCGGGGGAATTATTGACGAGGCGGCTCTTGTTAAAGCAATCGATGAAGGGATTGTGGCAGGCGCTGCTTTCGATGTATTTGAACATGAACCTCCGGCACCGGATCACCCATTCTTAAGGCATCCCAAAATCATCGTTACTCCGCACTTGGGTGCGTCTACTTTGGAAGCGCAAGAAAACGTAGCTGTTGATGTCTCTGAACAAGTAATTCATATCCTGCGACAGGAACCCTATAAAAATGCAGTTAATATACCGACCGTTTCATCCGACCTACTAAACCAATTACAGCCTTGGTTCAGATTGTGCGAACAACTGGGGAAATCGCTTGTTCAGATGACGGACGGAGCGATAAGAGAAGTCACGGTGGAATGTGCAGGCGAACTTGCGAATCTAGACACATCTCCGCTTATCCCTTATGTGCTCATGGGGATACTATCTCATCATCTCGGCGCGGAACAGGTCAATATCGTCAATGCTATTCATTTGGCGAAGCTTCGTGATATTCGCCTTACAGTAGGAAAATCGTTGTTCGTCCAGAACGCATCCTGTGAGATAACCATTCGACTTAAAACGACTATCGAGGAAAGATGGGTGACAGGAACATCACTGTCCGGTGTTGGGGAACGTCTTGTCCGAATTGGTCCGTATCCAGTTGAGCTTCTACCTGAAGGACATGTTTTATTGATTTCACAGCAAGATATGCCAGGAATCATTGGACAGGTGGGAACATTGCTTGGAGATAGCGGTATAAATATTGCCACAATGCAAGTGGGGAGAAATAAAGTTGGCGGTTCAGCAGTCATGATCTTAAAAAATCGATAAAAAAGCATCAAAGAACGTGATAGAGTCTTTACTCGCGATACGGGAAATCAAGCGCGTAAGAGAAATCTCCTTTGACGAGCGTGGCGAGGAAGAAGAGGAGCGTACTGGAGTTGATAGAACAACAGCCCCAGTTTGAAACATTAAACTTTAAATATAATTGATTTAATGATGATTGACAATCTGAATGCGGCTAATGAGGAGACCCGACACTGCCATAAAATACGCAGTTCTTTAAGGCATATATACAGGTGTGCTGAAGTTTGGTAATTTACTGCCCCTACATTATACGAAATGAGTTTCGTTTTGGCACTTCATTACGACGGGGATATCAAAAGGACGATCAGAGCTCATTATCTTGTATTAACCAAAACCAGCTATAAAGGATGATGATTTTGGATACTTCTAGCATAAGAAAACTTTTTCCTATATTGAGTCAAACAGTTAATGGTTATCCGCTTGTCTACCTGGATAGCGCAGCATCAGCACAAAAACCGACTGAGGTGATAGAAACCTTAAAACGCTATTATGAACAAGATAATGCGAATGTTCATCGTGGTGTTCATACGTTAGGATCACGTGCAACAGAAGCTTATGAAGGAGCGCGAGCTAAAATAGCCCATTTTATCCATTCAGAACGGGTTGAAGAAATTATTTTCACACGTGGGACAACTTCATCCATTAACCTCGTCGCCAGCAGCTACATACGAGCGATATGCAAAGAAGGTGATGAGATAGTTGTCTCTGCTATGGAGCATCATAGCAATCTCCTTGCACAAATAAAGAGAAAAACTATCCGCATGTGGTACGGACACTCTTTCAATGGGGATGTCTGGCGATTACAAAGTAGCTATTGAAAAAGGTGCTACGCTCGAGTAGGAACAAAGGTTCGGGACAAAGCTATTTATCAGATGGGTATTATTAGAAAGAAAACATGCATGGGAATGATTAAGAGAGAGGTAGGAGAACACAAATGAACGAGAAATCCCATTCACTTCGTGGCCGAGATTTCATATCGCCCACCATAGCCGCTTTAATTTCAGTTATTGTCAACTACGGGGGTACTTTTATTCTGGTATTCCAGGCAGCGAAAGTTGCCGGTTTAAGCCCCGAAATGACGGCGTCGTGGATTTGGTCCATTTCTATAGGCGTTGGTGTAACCGGGATTTGGCTGAGTTATCGGTATCGAGAGCCCATCATTACAGCTTGGTCGACACCAGGTGTTGCATTTCTTGTTTCGGCGTTGGCGGTCACACCTTATCCTGAGGCTATCGGTGCTTACATGATTTCTGCAGCAGGTTTTATTGTTTTAGGGCTCTCTGGTATGTTTGAACGTTTTGTCCGGATTATTCCTCCAGGTATCGCTTCAGGTTTATTGGCAGGCATTCTATTGCAGTTTGGCATTTCAGCCTTTGAAGGAGCAAAAATAGATCCTCTGCTTGTTGTTACATTGTTTGTCGCCTACATCTTGTTAAGGCGCTTTACGTCCCGGTATGCAATTGTAGGTATTTTGGTCATCGGACTCATTTATTTAGTTAGTTTGGGAAAAGTAGATTTCAGCTCCGTTAGCTTAGCAGTTGCATCACCTGTTTTTGTCTTTCCGGAGTTTTCGTTACATGCAGTATTGGGTGTAGCACTGCCTTTGTTTATTATTACCTTGACTGGGCAATATATGCCCGGCATGCTTGTCTTGCGAAATGACGGATTTAAAACGAGCGCAAATCCCATTTTGACAGTAACGGGATTGGGTTCTCTCATAACAGCACCATTTGGTTCACATGCTTTCAATGTAGCAGCCATTACAGCAGCAATTTGTACAGGGAAAGATGCACATGAGGATTCTTCAAAGCGTTATATTGCAGGCATTGCCTGTGGTGTTTTTTACATTATTGTTGGTATTTTCGGGGTGACATTGGCAGCTTTGTTTTTGATTCTTCCCGCTAGCTTTATTGCAACGCTAGCCGGCTTGGCTCTAATCGGAACAATTGGCGGTAGCCTTGCTAATGCGTTGACCGATCCCAAGGGTCGTGAGACTGCCTTGATTACTTTTTTGGCAACAGCAGCAAATGTAACTTTACTTGGTGTAGGCGGAGCATTTTGGGGACTTATTGCAGGCTTGGTAGCTCATCTACTGATACATGGTAAATTAAAAAAAGAAGTATCAACTGACTGAAGCGGAACAAGCTAAAATTGCGGAAGCTGCTGAGGCAACGGCTGGTATGGCGCTTAAACGCGCGTACTTTCTGATTTCGAGTCGCTGGTGGTGTAGCTCGAATGGCTGACCCAACAATTGTAGAAGAAGTGATGAGGGTATATCCATTCCGGTAATGGTCCAAATTTGTATCGGACATTACGTCGAGGCCAAAGTACTGGAATCATGGGGGGGGCGATTATATTGATGAAAGCGAAGTGTTAACCCCCGCAGATGAAGTTTATCATATCAGTATAGATGAGTTTACTGTGCCATTCGTTTGCGGTGCGAAAGACCTCGGCGTAGCTAACCTTAAAATAATAATTATACGGAAGGAACATAAATTATGGCAAGAGAATAGACTATTACAACATTGCGCCTGAAGCATTTAATATAATAATGAGATGGAAGCTTATAACAAGCAGACAGAAATCAGTGCAAAACTTATTGAGTTAATTAAAACCAGAGCATCGCAAATCAACGGCTGCGCATTCTTGCTGAAATATGCATGCCGCCGACGCCAAAAAAATAGGTGAATCGGAACAGCACATTTATTGTGTAGGTACTTGGGAGGAATGTATATTTTATTCTGAAGAAGAAAAAGTGGTATTAGAGCTTACGGAACATGTCACGCTTGTTTCACATAAACGTGTTCCGGATCAAGTTTACGATCGTGTGCGGCAACACTACGGGGAAAAAGGATATACGGACTTAATTTTCATCATTAATCAAATTAATGTTGGAATCGGCTTTCTATTGGCTATGAGGCCGAGTAAATTAGCTGACCCGTGTACAGCTCCTAACGGGAACCATTGATAGAACAAATGAAACGTGCCTCCAAAAAGCAGAATCCGTTCGATCATTAAGAAAAGGGGTGCTACTGCGTGAATGAGCCACGTTCTTTTTCTGGGATGTGGTTTTTAATATTTTTTTAGGAGAATCACATGATGAGAAATATTTTGGAGAAACTGACGGGTCAACAACTTGCCGAAGTAAAGCGACAACTGGATATTCGGGAATTAATGTGCAGTTGAGCGGTAACGTCGGCGCCGCGAAAGGGGGGAATCAAAGAAGTAAGTTACACAATTGGTTATTTCCACTTATGGAGCAGTTCAAACAGGTAGAATGGCATTTTATCGGGCATCTGCAAACGAATAAAATAAAGGATGTTGTCAAATATGTCACGTTCATTCATTCTGTGGACCGTTTGAAGTTGGGACAAGCGTTGCATAACTATCTCGTCAAAGAGAACAAGACCATGAATATACTGGTACAAATCAATACCTCCTACGAGGAAAGCAAATTTGGTGCTCCGCCTGAATTGGCATTGGAATTGGTGGAACAATTGTCTCAGTTCGAAACATTAAACATAAAAGGCTTAATGACGATTGGTAAACTAAATGCCACAAACGATGAAACCCGGCACTAATTTCCAATTATTAAAATCTATTCAAACACAAATAAAGGAGAAAAAGTTTCCGCGTGTAGAAATGGATATCCTTTCAATGGGAATGTCCGGAGATTTCAAAGTGTCTATTGAAGAAGGAGCTACTATTATCCGTGTAGGGACAAGTGTATTCGGTCCGCGTTATTTGCCGGACGAATATTATTGGAACGAGAATATGCGCCAGGAAGATTAGAAGAGAGATCATGTAAATAATTAATCACTATTGATGTGGATGTAACCCCTAGCAGATTGACTCTACTGTTAGTTCAGGGGAATCTCTTCAAAATCTTAAAGCGAGTCGAATACAAAAATTCAGAAAAATTTGGAGACAAAAAATGAAGACAGGTACAAAGCGGGTTAAAAGAGGGATGGCAGAAATACAAAAAGGTGGTGTCTATGAAGGTTGTTTCCATTCCAGTTATGGCAAAGGCTCGCATAGGCCATTACCTTGAGGCGAAAATTCTTGAATCAATGGGCGTTGACTACAGTAATGATGAATCTATTCACGTAGAGGCATAAATCCGTAGACGTCACTATAAGCCCAGATAGATGATCAATCACCGTCTCTACGAGATTCGAAGAAACTATCTTCTCCAATTATTAAAAGAGAATATGGGTTAAAGGGATTATCCTATTCTTTCTTTTAGCACCAATTGCAGTTAATTGTCCCTAGCTTTTAGGGTGTAGAAATACTAATTTGCTATTCCGTTAACTAAAACCCAATGAGGAGAGGCTGTTTGAGTTGCCGACTCCCTTATTATATTGCTAACCTGATTCAAAATTCGTGTGCATGATAATCTCGACATCGTCATTCTAAAAGGGGATTTCCTAGACATATTTTCGATAATGAATTGAAGAAGCTTTATAACCGTTTTTTTGCGCTGCCATAACCGTTCATTTCGGGCGGTCGCACGTGCTATGTGACTTTAAATAAGGAGGAATTTTGGGTGGAATTTACTGAACTGGTTCATGAGTTGAGAGGCGAAGTAATTGAGAATGTACACTACGGAGCGATTTGTGTAGTGGATGAGAGAGGGAAAGTTGTCCATCGGGCGGGCGATCCTGAACATATGACCTTTCTCCGCTCGGCGGCCAAGCCTTTTCAAGCTATCCCTGTGTTGAAGCGGCGGATTCCGGAAATCTATGAACTGACCGGGGGAGAGACAGCTTTGTTTGCTGGGTCTCATCGTGGGGAGGAGTACCATATCGCTGCGCTCGAGTCAATGTACAAGAAAATCGGTATCGACGAAAATAAGCTTCACTGCTGCGCTACCTATCCGTTGAACGAGCACGCCAAAGAAGCTCGTCACCGGGCGCGCGAGCCAAAACGGCGTATCTTTCACAACTGTTCGGGCAAGCATGCCGGCTTGATCGCGCTGTGTAAGCATATGGGCTGGGACGAGAAGACATATTATGAATCTGATCATCCGGTACAGCTGGAAATCGTCGATACACTTGCTTATTTGGCCGAGGTGCATAAGGAATCGATTCAGGAAGGGGTTGACGGATGCGGCCTTCCAATCTTCGCGCTTCCGCTTCGCAACATCGCTCTTTCCTATATGAAGCTCGCATGTACGGATTTGATTGGCGAAGCCGACATTCGCTTTGCCGCCAGCTCCATCGCCAAACGGATGAATGAGCATCCCGAAATGATTGCAGACACGAAGTTTGTTTGCTCTGAGCTGCTTCGTGACGACAACCTGGTCGCCAAATGCGGGGCCAAAGGGGTGTACGGTATCGGGCTGCGCAAGGAGCGACTCGGCATTGCGCTCAAAGTGGCGGACGGCGCCGAATATGTATGGCCTTGCATCATCGCTTCAATTTTCGAGCGGCTCGGTTACAACAAAAGGGAGACGATAGACCGATTGTATTCATTGGCGCCGAATGTGATGATCAACGAAGATGGCAAGGAGGTTGGCCTGCGCAAAGCCGTATTCGATTGGGCGTGAATAGTTGAAAGAATTACGAAATAACTGTCGAAAATGAATTTCTCGCCAGCCTCAGGGCAGTAATTGAAGAGTTTGATCCGGATCCATTCATGAAGGCTCAAAATAAATACAGTTTGCCTTGGTGGGAGAATTTCTCGCCAATGCTGCTTGTTAGAGGTGTAATATGACAAAGATAGATTTCGATAACACGCAGCTGCCTTCACCCAGTTACATCGTTGACGAGAGACTGCTGAAGCGTAACCTAGAAGTACTGGATTCAGTACAACAACGTACTGGAGCCAGCATCCTGCTCACTCTTAAAGGATTTTCGATGTGGTCCACGTTCCCTCTTGTACGGGAGTATCTTAAAGGGGTAACATCCAGTTCCCTATTTGAAGCTCGTCTCGGCTTTGAGAAAATGGGCAAGGAAGTTCACGCATACCAGCCAGCATACAGCGATCATGAAATTGATGAGATGCTTAGCTATGTAGATCACATAGTCTTTAACTCCTTTAATCAGTTGAAGAAGTTCAAAGACAAAGTGAAGAATGTGAAAGGCAAGAACATCGAGATCGGCCTGCTGGTAAACCCTCAATATTCAGAGACAGAGACCGCTCTATATGATCCTTGTTATGCTCATTCCCGTCTTGGTATCACACTGGCGAATTTCAAGCCGGAAGAACTGGATGGTGTGGACGGTATTCATTTTCACAGCTTGTTCGAACAGAATTCCGATATACTGGAGCATACAATCAAGGTCGTAGAAGATAAATTCGGCGAGTACATTCATAAGATGAAGTGGCTGAACTTAGGTGGCGACCATCATATTACTAGACTGGATTATGATATTGAAAAGCTCATTCGCATCATTAATCAATTGAAAGAAACGTACAACGTGGAAGTCTATCTGGAGCCAGGTGAAGCAATTGCCTTGAACACGGGTTACCTGACAGCGACTGTATTTGATATCGTTACCAACGGAATAGAAATCGCCATTCTAGATACTTCTGCGGAATGCCACATGCCTGATGTACTTGCAATGCCTTATAGACCGCAGATTATTGGTGCCGGGCTACCTGGCGAGAATGCGTATACGTACCGTTTGGGCGGTATAACTTGTTTGGCTGATGACATCATCGGTGACTATTCTTTCGAGAAGCCGTTGCAAGCGGGCGATAAACTGGTCTTCTTGGACATGCCCCACTATACTATGATTAAAAATCAAATGTTTAACGGTTTGAATCTTCCTTCAATTGTAACATTTAACAAAGAGGATGGCTTCAAGGTAGTAAGTCAATTCAAATATGAGGATTATACCAATCGTTTGTTTTGATCCTTAACTTTTATATAGTTATGTGTATCTTCTACCTGAGAACGCAGAGGGGGGGCAAAATGAAATGTATGAATAGAAAACCGATCCATCAGTTATTAGGTAAAAGAGGCCTAAAGTTTTTTAAATTTAAGAGTATAGAATTGAGAAAAGAGGTCGTCAGTAAAATGACGGCCTAAAGTGTGTTTTTGAAATTATGGATGTTTCATTTACAAAAAAACTGATCGTATAATGATTTATATATTTGGAGAGGCAGTAGAAATTCCTAAATATGTAAATAATTCAATATAAAGAATTCGTTTTCATTATAGAAAAAGCGATTTTATAGGCTAAAACAATCATAATAATTATAAATATGAAATTGATTTAAATTTATTAAAGTAGATAAGATATTGAAGAATAAGCAAGCTTTTTAGATCAATTTGGGAGTAAAGCTAAACGATAACGTGAAGGTCAGCAAAGCCTTAAGTTCTGGTTCCTATGTTTAAATACTTTCTTTAATCTTTCTACTCATAGATGAAATAAGAAAGCTGTCGGGTGATAAGAACATTATCTCATTAATTGCTGCGAAAATCGCGGCTTTTTTATCCTATTACCGATTTTGACAAGAATATTATCCCATTCCCAACGAACCAATCATCGAAGGTTTATATTTTAACAGCTTTTTTGTTTATCGGTACAAGTTAGTGTCCGGAGTCGACAACAAAAACTTGTACCAGTTAACTCAACAAATATGAATTCATAGCCGCCTGAATTTTTGCCGGTTATCATTAAGTGCCGCGGCATAAGAACATTGATGATGAATACCGACGTCTGGTCAAAAGAAGGTGCAATTAGCAGGTCACCAGATAAGGGTAGGAAAAACCCGTTTAGTTCGGTCTTCATTTGATGACCGTATCGGAGAAATTCCACTGAATAAATACTTAGCTTTTTACTAATCAAAAACAGAAACATTTAATGAATTGCTGAATTGATTGGCAGAGACTCCATTAGAAAAAAGCCGTAGAGCTAGATTTTAGATGAACAATCCTCCGAAGTAAGTGAAAAATTATGATATCGTTAGAAGCAATAAATGCAAAATAGGATAGATTGTAACAAATGAGATCGCCATTCAATGTTAAAGGATGGCGTTTTTGTATGTGAAAGTTCAAGTTTAGTTCTCATAATTATGTACTATCAGAATAGTTTCCAGTGTACACCCTGCCCCCCTGTATTCAAGCGGTTATGAGCGTTTAGACTTCCCCACCACCCAGTGCCTAATAAATGAGTTTTTATCGAAATCGGGCAGTTAACCCTCCTCCCGCCCAACCTTCTACTAAAGCGGCTCTTTCACAGAAAATTTCAACCATGTTTTAGTTACTGGTTTCTTGTCTCGTAATACTTTTGCCCTGTTAGCATTTATTTGATTCGTAGATAATGGCTATGATAATAAGACTAAGAATATTGGGAAAAATATGTAGACTTTGGTAGTGGTTATTAGTAGAATAGTCCTAAAAGGGGAGAGGTAAATGTCGTATTTGACGTTCAACAAACTTAATAGTATGCCGCAGACAATTCAAAAATCACTTAATGGAAACACTCAATTTAATAAACAATACACTGTTTTTCTTTCGCATCGTCATACAGATAAAGAAGCTGTGAAAAAAGCAGTAGGTTTTTTGGCACAATTTGGCCAAAAAACCTATATTGATTGGCTTGACCACAGTATGCCTAGTAGAACTTCTTCAGAAACGGCTGATAAATTGAAAAATAGGATTACTAAGTCCAATAAATTTGTTTTGTTAGCTACTCCCAAAAGTCTTGAATCAATTTGGATTCCTTGGGAGCTGGGGATTGCTGATGGCGTAAAGGGATTGGAGAGAATTGCTATTCTCCCGCTAGTAAATAACGATACCAATTGGGATGAAAGAGAATACTATGGTCTATATAATTACATTGAACAAGTTTCTGATGGTCGGTGGGGAGTTTTTAAGCAAGGAGAGTCAACAGGAGTTCCTTTAGAGAGCTGGTTTGAGGTCTAAACGAGGGGGAAAGTCATATGGATAGAGACGTTGCTGAGTTTCTGAAAACTTACAAAATAGCCATTGAAGATTCTACTGCCGCCATATTTGCTGGTGCGGGTTTATCTAAACCCGCTGGGTTTGTAAATTGGAAAGAGTTGCTTCGAGATATAGCTAGTGACATTAGGCTTAATATTGATGTTGAATACGATCTTATAGCAGTGGCGCAATACCACGTAAATGAAAATGGAGGGAACAGAGGGAAAATAAATCAAACACTTATTGATGAGTTCACTAAAGATGCTGAGATTACTGATAACCATAAAATACTATCCAGGTTACCTATAGGTACATATTGGACAACTAATTACGATACTTTAATTGAGGAAGCATTGAAGAATGAGGAAAAGAGAATAGACGCAAAAATAACTATTGAGAATTTAGCACATACGAAACCTAATAATGATGCAATTATCTACAAAATGCACGGTGATATTTCACTTCCTCATGAAGCTGTGTTAACCAAAGACGATTATGAGAATTACAACAGCAAAAGACAATTATTCACAACGGCTTTGCAAGGAGATTTAGTTTCAAAGACGTTATTGTTTATTGGGTTCAGCTTTGATGACCCTAACTTGGGATATATATTAAGTCGCATAAGAATCTTGTTGGAAAAAAATCAACGAACTCATTACTGTTTTATGAAAAAAGTACATCGAAACGATTTCAAAGATGAGTCTGAATTTCAGTATGCTGAAATTCAGCAAACACTAAAAGTTAACGATTTAAGGCGTTATAGTATAAAAGTCTTGTTGGTAAATCAGTATGAGGATATTACCGCTATACTAGAAAAATTGGAGCAACAATATAAAAGGAGAAACATATTTGTTTCAGGAAGCGCTTCCAATTACGGGAGTTGGGGAGAACGGCGTTGTTTTGAGTTTTCGAGCAATCTTAGCAAAGCGATTATTAATAATGGTAATAATATTGTTACAGGTTTTGGCATAGGAGTAGGAAGCTGTGTGATTTCAGGAGCATTAGAGGAGGTTTATAAAAAGCGAAATCAACGGGTAGAAGATAGGCTAATATCAAGGCCTTTTCCTCAAAATACAACTGGAAAAATTCCATTAAAAGAATTGTGGACAAGGCATCGTAATAACATGATTCAGAGTGTTGGAATTTCTGTTTTTATTTTTGGAAATAAGGTTGGTGATACATCAGGTGAGATTATAGAAGCTAACGGTATGATAGAAGAGTTTGAGATAAGCTTGAGGCTTGGGGTAATACCTATCCCAATAGGAGCGACTGGCTTTACCGCCAGAAAGATATGGGAAGCTGTTATGAAAGACTTTGAGCAAATTGTTCTTGATACAAGTTTGAAAGGGAAGTATGAACTGCTGGGGGATGAAAGTCAACCGGATGAAGTATTAATACGTAATGTAATTGAAATTATAAACGAACTTGAGAAAAGAAAAAAATGATATAAGGGGGAATAAAGATGGCGCGAAAAACATTCATTTCCTATAAATACAGCGAAGCGCAAGGGACAAGAGATAAGATTATTGGCGCTCTCGGAATGGATGCTCGCTACTACCAAGGAGAAACTAGTACATCACCGAATTTGACAGATAGAAAGACAGAGACAATTAAGAACCATCTAAAAAAAATGATTTTTGATACTTCGGTGACCATAGTTGTTATATCTCCGAATATGAAGCTGAGTAATTGGATTAATTGGGAAATTGAATATTCCTTGAGAGAAACAACTAGAGAAGACAGAACTTCTAGAAGTAACGGGATTGTGGGTGTAATCCAAAAGGATTATTATTTCGGTGGCTATGGATGGATTCTTAATTCGATTAGAAATCCAGATGGATGCAGTTCAAGGAGCATTGATGAAAGTAAGTTATATGATATCATTATCAAAAATCGAACAAATCTTAAGAATCCTATATATGCATGTCCGACTTGCCAAAGTGTGGATTCTTTGAATGGTTCATATATATCCTTAGTAACCGAAGATGATTTTATCTCAAATCCTAATCAGTATATTGAAAATGCTTACGAGAAAAGTAAAAAAATTAATGTATTTAATATTACAAAACAAATTAATGCTCAAAAAAATTGGTGGTCTTCTTTTTTATAAATATCATAACGAAATTGAAAATTGTTTTATCTAGAGTTTGTTCATAGAGGAGCCATAGTTTTATTCATAAATTCTTAAAATCCTCCATTCTACCCGTACAATTGATACAAAACAACTGGATGATTGACCATTAAATACACTGTAAACCCGCTTCGAAGCTATCAAAAGGCAAAGAGACAAAGCTTATATTTTCATCCAATGCATCACTAAATGTCTCAGCTAATTGTGAACCGGTGAGAGCCTCCGGGCCTGGTGCCGGTATAATACTTCCTGCAAGTTCAGGATGTCTTAAAGCATAGTAATGATATTGCGCTGCATCATTGATGCTGATTCACGAGATAGGTTTATCTGCAGGTACTGGATAGGATAGTACCCCATTATTCAGTGTCCCAAGCTTTAAGAGTCTAATTTAACAAGAGAGCAAAAATCCACCGTGAATTTGTGCGGTGGATTTTTGTGTTAATGAAGGGCAATTTTTTACCCTGCCATCGCATTAACTTACCATTGAGGATGACATGGATAGTGTTTTATTATCAAATAACAGCCCCCTTACAAAATTTAATACAAGACAAACATTTTGAATTGAGCAATTTTTTATCCTATGGAAGGGTTGTATGTCCATCCAATCTTACAGGAGGTCAAAAGGGGCTTATTGAATGGAGCGAGAAGTGGTGAAGTGGGGCAATAACCTTCTTCGGAGAAAGTAATAGGAGGGCAGTTGTTTTCGAACAAAAATTACTGGCCAATGTCGGTAACGAGCATTTTTTTAATTGAATTGGAACCGGTTTCATAATATTAGGAGGAGAGAAATATGGATTACAAGCAAGTAGCAACTGACATCCTGAATGCTCTGGGAGGTAAGGAAAATATAACGGCAGCTGCGCATTGTGCGACGCGATTGCGGCTCGTTCTTGAAGATGAATCTTTGCTTGATCAAAAAGCGCTTGATCAAATGGATGTTGTTAAAGGGACTTTTTCCACAGGAGGGCAATATCAAATTATCCTTGGAGCCGGGATTGTAAATAACGTGTATGGCGAGTTCGCCAAACTTACGGGTCTCGGAGAAATGTCCACCGGCGATTTAAAGACGGCAGGAGCAGCTAAAATGAATCCGCTTCAACGGCTTGTGAAAGCCCTTTCCGACATTTTTGTTCCGATCATTCCGGCGATTGTTGCCGGGGGTCTATTAATGGGGATCAACAATGTTCTGACTGCCAGCAATCTGTTTGGTCCCAGGTCTCTGGTCGAGATGTACCCTGGTATTGCCGATTGGGCAAGCATTATTAATTTATTCGCCAACGCTCCTTTTGTTTTCCTTCCCATCCTGATCGGCTTCTCGGCCACTCGCAAGTTTGGTGGAAATCCTTATTTGGGTGCGGCGCTGGCCATGATTATGGTCCATCCCGATCTGCTTAATGGTTACAGCTACGGCCAGACACTTGTAGATGGGACAGTACCCACCTGGCAACTGTTCGGTTTCTCAATCGAAAAGGTTGGCTATCAGGGAACGGTTCTGCCAGTACTGGCCGTATCCTACATTTTATCGGTAATCGAGAAAAATTTGCGAAAGGTAATTCCATCTTATCTTGATAATCTGTTGACTCCCTTGCTGTCTGTCCTCATTACCGGCCTCTTGACCTTTGCTGTTGTTGGACCGGTCCTTCGCGCCGCGGGCAACGGACTGACAGATGGTCTCTTCTGGCTCTATGATACGACGGGTTTCATTGGAGGAGGTATTTTCGGTTTTTTCTATTCTTCGATTGCCATAACGGGAATGCATCACAGTTTCCTCGCTGTGGATACCCAACTATTGTCGGATATTGCTAAGACGGGCGGATCCTTCTTGCTTCCGATTGCCTCGATGGCGAATATCGCTCAGGGCGCGGCTACGCTGGCCGTCTTTCTCATCACACGCAACAGCAAGACGAAGAGTATCGCCTCAGCTGCTGGCATATCCGCGCTGCTCGGTATTACCGAACCTGCAATGTTCGGAATCAACCTGAAGCTTCGCTATCCGTTCATTGCTGCGATGATCGGTTCCGGCCTGGCTTCCGCCTATATTGCTTACGCACATGTGCTGTCCATTTCGATGGGACCGGCGGCGCTACCCGGTATTATCGCAATCCGTCCACAGTCCATCGCTGATTTCTGTATCGGCATGGGCATCAGCTTTCTGGTTACGTTTCTCATCACCCTGTTCTGGGGCAAGCGAAAAAATGCGTCAGCCTCAGGGGAGACTTCAAACGAAGCAGCGGATCGACCGTAGGTTTAAGCATGCTTGGAACTATTTTGCAGTAAGGAGGTTGCTGTGGAAGTGGAGTGGACAAAAGAAGAGAGATACAGAAGATTAGAAGATACCGATCCGGATGAAATCTCCGGTCTGGCCGCCAGAGTGGCAAGGTGCCCCTGGCGCCAGGGGTATCATATCCAGCCTGAGACAGGGTTGCTGAACGACCCGAATGGATTTGCTTTTTTTCATGAAGAGTATCATTTGTTCTATCAATGGTTTCCTCTCGGCCCTGTGCATGGTCTCAAATATTGGTATCATACCAGCTCCCCGGATCTCGTTCACTGGACGAACCGGGGGGTGGCGTTAAAACCGGACCGGGATTTTGACAGTCATGGAGTATATTCGGGCAGTGCAATCGAACACAATGGGCGATTGTACCTCATGTACACCGGCAATACACGTGATAAGAGTTGGGAGCGAATGCCTTATCAGTGTATGGCTCAAATGGAGAGAGATGGACGTATACATAAGTTCTCCTCCCCGGTTATAAGCGGACCTCCGTCCGGATATACCGATCATTATCGCGACCCCAAAGTATGGAAACAGAAAAATTGCTTTTATGCCGTAATTGGAGCGCAACGTTCCAATCTTACTGGCTGTGCCATGCTCTATCGCTCCATTGATCTTTACAAATGGGAAGAGGTTGGCGAACTGCATACCCGTTTGTCCGATTTCGGCTATATGTGGGAATGTCCGGATTATTTTGAATTTGACGGTCAGGGGGTTCTCTGCTTCTGTCCGCAGGGAGCGAAGCTGAACGACCCTGGTAATATTTATCCGTCGGGTTATGTAATCGGTGATCCACTGAATGTGGAGACGGGAGAGTTTCGACATGGGAATTTTCGCTTGCTGGATCGTGGTTTTGATTTCTATGCTCCCCAGACAACATTAACGCCGGATGGCAGACGAATTCTGGTCGGCTGGATGGGTCTGCCGGATATTGTCTATCCCACAGACGATCACGGTTGGGCCCACTGCCTGACGCTGCCGCGTGAATTGCGCGTGGAGGACGGCCGATTGTACCAGGTTCCCGTTCGTGAACTTCAGGCTATCAGAGGAAGGGAAAGGTTCGCGGACGGGAAAATTTCAAACGATACGCTTAGTCCGGCCGGTTTTGCCGGCTCCCGCTACGAGCTGATAATAGAATTCAATAATGTAGACGCCGTCGAATTTGGTATTAGACTGAGAACAGGAGAAGAAGAAGGGACGAATCTGGTATGCAACACCAGGGAATCCAGGCTTATGCTGGATCGAACGCTGTCCGGAAGGCCGATTGCAGAAGAATTTGGTACGGTCCGAAGCTGCAAGGTGAATCCTTTGGCTGTCAAGCTGCATTTGTTTATGGATACATCATCTGTAGAAGTGTTCGTAGATGACGGCCGCGAGGTCTTTACCGCGCGAATATTCCCCCACGAGGAGAGCCGGGGATTCTCCATTTTCGCCAAAGGCGGTGATGTTCTATACCGTGCCAACATGTGGGCAATTGAAGTAGAGGGCAGCCAACTGAATGTTTTAGGAACTGGAGGGTGAGGAAAGAGATGGGATGGTTTAAGAAGAAGGAAAAGCTGGAGGTTATCGAAGTTGGAGTTCCGCTTGCAGGTAGTGTCGTTGAGCTTTCGGAAGTACCCGATCCGGCATTCGCCGGTGGCTTTATGGGCAAAGGAATAGCCATTAAGCCCCGGGAAGGTAAAGTCTACGCGCCGTTTGACGGAACAGTAGCGCATGCGTTCGGCCGGAGTAATCACGCGCTGCTGCTGGAGCATGCTAGCGGTATTCAACTGCTGATTCACGTTGGCATTAATACGGTGTCGTTGAAGGGAAGAGGGTTTACCCTACGAGTTCAGACCGGTGAGAAAATCAAGAAAGGACAGCTGCTGCTAGAATTTGATATTTCCGAAATCGAGCAGGCGGGCTTTCCGGTGATCACACCGGTGTTGGTCCCGGACGACCAGGAAATGGTGAAATCGGTGGAGACGATGGAAGGCGCTGGGGTGGTAGACGGTGTCCCACTGCTTCGCGTTCACTTAAAATGATGGTGTAGCTTGGATTTCGAAGAACCGCCAAGCTGTTACAGCACTTTTGCCAGTTGATTTTTGCTTCTCAAAAATAGTATAACCACGTCAAAACGGCGAAGGGGCATAGCCAGCAGGGCCTGAAATCTCATGATTTCAGGCCCTGCTTTCTGTTGGACTTCTAATTTTTTTGCTTTGATACATTCATTGCTCGTCGATCTTACTAAACCGCCAGAACAGGCTGATAAAATCCCCTTTTATTCTTGGAAGTGTCAAACCGGCGTACATCAGCTCGTCACCTCCGTATATCTTTCCAGTTTCGTGATGGCGGTACAGGTAACGCGAATTCAATCCTTTGCATTTCAGAATAGGCACCCTTTCACCCGGCTGGCTCAGCACTCGGAAGAAAGCAAGTACAGCTTCGCTCTGGTCATCAGAAACAAAGGCCCAGGCCGCCTCGTTGCCCTCGAACGGACTTAAAATGCGATAAAATTCTCCGAATTGGATAAGGGGGCGAATTTCTTTATACAGCGCAACTTGGGACTTGATCGTTATCTTTTCCTGCGGCGACATCTTGGTAAGATCGAGCTCGTAGCCAAGGTTTCCCGACATCGCGACATGTCCTCGGGTGTCAAGAGGAGTAACCCGGTTGACTTGATGATTCGGTACACCCGAAACATGAGCGCCCATAGACACAGCCGGATAGACCATACTGTTGCCGTACTGAATTTTTAGCCGGCTGATCGCGTCGGTATTGTCGCTTGTCCACGTTTGCGGCATGTAATAAAGCATGCCGGGATCATAGCGCCCTCCTCCGCTGGAACAGCTCTCGAACAGTACATCCGGGAAGGCGGAAGTGAGCTCGTCCAATATCCTGTACAGACCGAGGATATACCGGTGTCCCGTTTCGCGCTGGCGCTCCGCCGGAAGAAGGGCAGAGCCGATCTCCGTCAAATGGCGGTTCATGTCCCATTTGACATACGTAATCGGCGCGGAAGACAGAATATCGGACAGCGCTCCAACAATATAGTCGCATACATCCCGCCGCGACAGATCAAGAACAAGCTGATTCCGCCCCACCGTGCAGGGACGATCCGCCACATGAAGACACCAGTCGGGATGACGCCGATAGAGTTCGCTGTTCGGTGAGACCATCTCCGGTTCGAACCACAGACCAAACTTCATACCCATTCCGGTTATCCGCCGGGCTAGATTGTCCAGCCCCTCCGGAAGCTTGCGGCGGTCAACGGTCCAGTCGCCCAGGGAACTCAAATCATTGTCCCGCTTACCGAACCAACCGTCGTCCAGGACAAAGAGCTCCATACCAAGTTCTTTCCCTTCGCGGGCGATCGCTTCGATCTTGTCGGCGTTAAAGTCAAAGTAGGTGGCCTCCCAGTTATTAATTAGAATCGGACGTTCGGCATCACGAAAATTGCCGCGACTGAGCCGCGTGCGGTACAGCCTATTAAAGACGCGGGACATCCCGCCCAAGCCTTGTGCAGAGTATACCATGATGGTCTCTGGCGTCTGAAAGCTTTCGCCGGGAGTCAGCTGCCAGGAGAAGCCAAACGGATTGATGCCGATCGACACCCGAGTCGTCCGGTACTGCTGAACCTCGGCCTGGGCGATGAAGTTTCCGCTGTAAACGAGATTGAGCGCGTATACCTCGCCATTGTCTTCATCAGCGCCAGGGCGAAGTAGGGCCAGAAACGGATTCTGCTGGGGACTGCTAGCACCTCGCCGGCTTTCCGCATTCTGTATGCCGGGCATTAGGGGTCTCCGCGCAATATTTCGTTCATTGGTATGCGTACCGTAGAAGGTCAACATGTCATACTCGTCATCTCTGAAATCGATACTGGCGCTGAGCGCGCGAAGAAGGACCAAATTATCGGAGCCGGTATGGTCAAAACGAACCGACCGCGCGATGGCGTCATATTCGTTAAAGACAGTATAAATTAAGGTAGCACGCAGACCGGTCAGTGCATCTTCAAGCACAAGCTCCAACGTATCCGCTTCGTCCTCCCGCTCGATGTAAGTGGCAGGGAGACCTGGAAGCTTTGGCTTGCCGGCGAATATCCGATGAGTCTGGTAACGGAAATCACAGATTTCAGATCCATTAGACTGGCCGACCTGATAGGCGGGTATGCCAAAATCGCCGTTCCCGTAACCCGGATACTCCTGCGGAAGGTTGTCCAAGGAGAACTTTCGGTCGGTAGGGTCAGGATTCGGAGAAAAGCCCCGATCGATAAAATCAAAAGGTACAGAATCCTGATAGACGGCGATTCGTCGTCCCCAGTATAAATGCCCAAGGTAGCCGTCGCGAATTATCTGAATGCAGTAGCTGGAACCGGGGGTTTGCAGGTGAAACACCATGCGTTTCTCATCGTAATGAATGCCCATAAGTGAAATCGTGCTCCTTTTAGTGTTATAATTTAGTAAGAGTGTGAAATAACTGATTATAGAAAACTTGTCTTCATCATTAGCGTAAAGGTGCTGAAGAACCGAAACAAGAGTAACTTTATAAACTGAGGAGGGTGAAATATTGCTGTGAATCATGAGGAGGGAAACGGGAAAGGGAAGCAGTCCTCGATATCTTTTCACTTTATAACGCCAATGCCCTATATCTTGTTAAAGGGTGCCGGATATGAGCTGATTACTTCGCATGATTATATCTGGGATGGACGGAACCGTACCGGAGACCATTGTGTGCTTCAATATACATTGAATGGTCGCGGTGAGATTGAAACGGGGGGGAGGAGACATTCCCTTGAGCCGGGGGATGCTTTTCTGGCTGATGTTCCGGGCGACCATATCTACCGTCTCCCCTCTGATTCTCCCAGATGGGAAGTGCTCTACTTCGAACTGTCACACTTGGCGCTGCATCTCCTCCAGGAATGGCTGGACATAAGCGGCTACATTTTCCGGATTGAGCCGGGGTCCGATTTGGAGCATCTCCTGTGGGCCACTTATCGGGAAGCTATTGAGAACAGCTACCGCGATATGTATCAGTGCTCACGGGCCGCTTATACACTGGCCATGTCACTGGCGAGTCATCTTGTCACTCTTGCCAGCAGCGTCCCATTGCCTCCGGTTGTGGAACGCTGTAAGACCTTCATTGACAGTAATCTGCATCGGAGCATTGGCCTTCAGGACATGGCGGAGGTCTCCGGATGTTCTAAATTTCATCTCACCCGTGAGTTTGAGCGCAAGCTTGGCCTCTCTCCCGGCCGCTATTTAACTCGTATGAGATTGGAAAGAGCGGCTGCTCTTCTGCTGGAGCCCGCAAATCTGACATTGGAGCAGGTGGCGGAACAGTCCGGTTTCTCGAATGCGAATTATTTCGGCAAAGTGTTCCGAAAGTATACAGGAATGGCTCCAGGCGAATTCCGCATGGAGGGCGATTTGTATCAAATTCGGCGGTTGATCCGGAGCGATCAATGAAAATAGGGTCTTGAAGATAGTAACAGGCTGCCGAAATTTTCGGCAGCCTGTTTTAAAGCGGCTTAAAAAAAAGAAGGGTCACGCAAACACTACGTTAATGATTAGGGGGTCGATGGACTCGATAGTATCGATGACAAAAAGATCCCCGTCCCGCCGGAATGGAGTTGGTACTCCATTGACCGTGACTAACGCAGGCTCTTGGCAGGCGCCAAAACCCAATGTCCCGCCTTCTCTTAGTTGCAGCAAGGTAGAGTTGTCATCGGTAAATAAAATCGTAACCGCCGCTGTGGACAGATACTTATTAAGAAGGCCGATCAGTGTGAACCGAGGGTTCAGGATGGGAACCATCAAGTATAAAGCCACTCCGTTTTCCTTGATTGTAAAGGGGATGCTCTGACGGTATGAACACTTCATCAGTTTTCGGCTAAAATGCTCGTACAGATAGAATTCTTGATCTACATTACACAGAACTGGAATCTGGGAAGGGCTAATAGACCCGCATAGAATCCGGTCTTCCTGGTCAATGTTGAATACACCAACCGAAATGGACCCTCCGACAGGAGCCCATACCTTCAGTGGCACGCTATCCTTTTGAGGATTAACCATCAAGATGTCGGAAGTCGGCAATCCGGGTTGATCGGCTCTCAGTACTTTGCCGTCACGAAATACGAGCGGGAGCAGATCTTTCGGTTCCGTAGTGCCAGGCTTGTCGCTAAAATAAACCGGACCGCCGCTAACGGCACGAAGTACCGCATTTTGCAGCGCCTCTTCATGGTTGGTCCAAAACATATCCCAATCTCCCCAGTAAAGTACATGATGATACAAGGAGTTATAGGCGTTTTGGAACGCGTGTTCTTTAAAGCTGATTTCTTTGCCAGGGACAAAATCGTCACTGTTGCGAGATACCGATGAGGAAGGCCTAAACCATATATTTTCCGACTCCATCCCCATACAATTGATCAATTGCTGATCAAAATGCAACCCGGCAGACGCTTCTAAAGCGGTGTGCATTTCATACGCCGAACGGCCATCCGGAATGTGGTGAAACAAAAAACTATTTATCGATCCCTGGCTGTCGACCTTCACAAAATCCACGCCCGAGTGGCGAAGACTGCGATGAAAAGCATTCCAGAAACCGAATCCTTTATCCGCACGAGGGTAGGGGATGAACCGGCCTTTTGCGGTTTTATACACAAACTCACCAAATTCCTGGACGATGGCGCTGTCTGGATGAATCCCTGCCCAATAGCCAAAAAGGGTATGCCATACACCGACCCAGCGGACCCCGTAGTTCGATTTTAATACTTCAATTAAAGAAGCAAGGCCATTGGGGAATTTCTTTTGATCGGCCTCAAATGACATCAGACCCTTTTCTTTCACATCTAACCAGCCATCATCAATCATGACCCAACGCACAGGGAGGTTTTTCTCGTTTAATTCTTTGAGTTTTTCAATTAGACCCGTATCGTTAACCTCGTTACGGAACGCGTCCCAGGAGCACCACCCCAAGTATTCCAAAGCATTCGGATAACGTTTGTGTTCTCTCAGTGATGTCGGGTTACCAATTAAATCAAGTGTAAACTTCAACGTTTCCTTGATTAAGCTATAAGGGTTCTCTCCGTATGAAAGGACGAACAGTGGCGCGGAAATGTCGTCGCGGCCGCCTACGTTGGTCGAAAGACAAAGATCAAAGCCGTTATTACAGCCTCGTATCTCCGTTTTTTCAGTCAAAGTTACAACAGGCAAACAATAGGCATAGCGGGAGCCGGACTGCCAGAGAACCGATTGGGTACGTTCAGGCAGTTCACTCATACGGGAAGTAAAAAAAGGACGCGTCCACCAATCATTAAAGTGGTAAAAGCCCAAAAACTTATCCGTTTTTTGGGGCTGAGGAACCGAAATAACGATGGATCGTCTAGCATTGAAAGAAAACCGACGCCAGAATACCTCCTGAGCATCCATGCTTGCTTCCACAAAGCAGACGACTGTCGAGCCATAATCCATAAGATGGAGGTAAACCGAAATAGAATTGTCTTTGTCCGTGTACAGGCTTGTCTTTTTAGTGAAATTACCGTGTTCATCGAGCCCTGAAGTTTGGCTCATTTCTTTTAAATCCAGGCTTTGTAAAGAGGACTCTTCATCTGTCGAAACGCACACTTTCAAATTCGTTAAAAATGTAGCGTCTTCTAAATTAATCATATTTTCCATGCTTATTTAACAGCTCCTTCGACGACACCTTTAATAACTTGCTTTTGCATAATGAGGTAAAAGACAATGACGGGAATGATTGCCATAACTAGCGCGGCCATGGCAACTCCATAGTTCGATGTATATTTCCCAAAGAAATAATAGGTCGATAACGGCAATGTTTGCTGTTCTTTCGAAAGCAAAACCAGAGAGGGAAGCAAGAAATCATTCCATATCCATAAAACATCTATAATAGCAATTGTTGTTGAGATTGGTTTTAAAATAGGAAGGACAATTTGGTAGAACACTTGAATGCGCCCGGCTCCATCCATTAATGCGGCTTCCTCTAGGTCTTTGGGAACGGTTTTAATAAAGCCGTGATACATAAACGTGGCCAGACTGATGCCAAAGCCCAGGTAAAAGAAAATAAGCGCCCATTTGCTGTTGAGCATATGGAGATTTCCATACAAGGAGACAAATGGAATCATTAAGGCCTGAAACGGAATAATCATCGACGAAACCAACATAAGCAATATAATAGAGGACATTTTATTCGACCAACGAACCAGGTAATATGCTAACATGGAAGAAAACACCAAAATAGCCAAAACGGAGACGCAAGTAATAATTGCGGAGTTATATAATCCATACGAAAAATTCATTCGGGTGAACGCGTCCGTATAGTTTGAAAAATCAAACGTTTTGGGCAAGGTTAGAGGATTTCGGATAATCTCCACTCTCGACTTGAAGGAGTTTAAAAGGATCAACAAAAAGGGAAATATAAAAAGAAAGAAAAGAATAGACATGCCTGCATACCAGCTTGCAGCGGTAAATAAACGTTTATTTCGCATCAGGCGTCTACCTCCAATTTCTTCATGATTCGGACTTGCAAAATGACGATTAACGATATGATCAGGAACATCATGATGGCTTTTGCCTGGCCCTGTCCAAAGTTTCGGTAAATAAATGCATCGTTATATACATGCATGGCGATGATTTCGGTGGCTCGATAGGGTCCGCCTTTCGTTAACGAAAGATTGGTATCATATACCATAAAACTTCGTTGCAGTGTCAAAAATAGACAAATGGTAAAGGAGGGAATCATCATTGGAATTTTGATCCGTAAGAGCTGCTGGATCGGGCCGGCTCCATCCAAATTGGCCGCTTCAGAAAGTGAAGAAGGAATGCTCATTAAGCCGGCAATAAAAATCAGCATCATATAGCCTGCGTTTTGCCAGACCCCGACAGTAACAAGCGCCCAAAACGCTTTCGTCGTATCTCCTAACCAGGAGTAGGACAGAAAATCAAGGCCCCATGCTTTTCCAAAATAAACAAGCACACGAGAAAATATGAATTGCCATACAAATCCTAGAATGATCCCGCCTACTAGATTGGGAGTAAAAAAGCCCGCGCGATAAAAATTCTGACCCTTTCTTCCTATCGTTACAAGCAAGGCGAGGAAGAAGGCAACAACATTGGTTAAGATCAGCGTGAAAAATACATAACGGACGGTGAACCACAGGGATGTCCAAAACTCATTGTCCGAAAACGCGGCTCTATAATTATCAAAACCTATAAACCGAAAAACGGAAGAGGTTCCATTCCAATCGGTTAAGGTCATTATAAAACCAACGACAAATGGAACGATCACCACTGCTGTAAAAACAAATAGCGGGATCAACGCGAAGATGGAAAATACCGTAATCTTTTCTCTCAAAGTCGTTTCTTTATACAAGGTTATCCCTCCATACCCTCCGTACTGGAGAATGTGAGTGGGATAAGCGAGTCCGCATATCCCACCGTCTCAAAGTTTTAGTTGGATTTTTTCTTAGTCCAATACGCCTCGAATTCTTTAGCTAAATCAGATTTGTTAATCTTATCGGCCAAATATTTTTGCATGGAAGTTCCCATCGCAGGATAAGCGTCTGCAGGGTAGTACGTATTCATCCATTCCAACGTATTCTCTGATTTCATATAACTGAGTACGGATTGGGAAAGAGAATCTGCAGGTTCCGCAGTAAAATTATCGAAGACTGGTAAGAAATTGAGTTTGTTGACATAATAATCTTGACCTTCTTTAGAAGAGACCATCCAATTTAAAAATTCCTTCGCTGCTTTTTGCTGGTCGGTTGTGGATTGCTCTGCATCGACGACCCAATAAGACGGAACGCCGACAGAGATCTGGGAATTGCCATAGTCTTCTGCGTTATTGCTTATCGGCACAGGGAGAAATCCATATTGGCCCTCCGGATCAAGTTCTAGAATCTGAGGGTACGCCCAGTTCCCCATAAACCACAGTCCGACTTGTCCGGTAGCCAAAGCTATGGGGCCATCGTCATAAACAGGGGAGAGAGGAGCGCTTTTGTTAATGTTGTACGCTTTCATAAGATCAAAAGTATTCACCCAACCGGAGAATATTTCATTCTCGGAGAGCTTGACGGTACCATTCTTAAGATCTTTAATAAATTTATGACGTTGATCTCTATCTGAAGATTGGTCTGCAAATAAAATATTGGTATAATGGGCGCCTAGCGACCAGTCTATGGGAGAAACGTGGATTGCTCCTTCCGCCGCACCTGATGACGTGATTTTATCCATCAGCGATTTGAGCTCATCCTGTGTTTTTACTGTTGCGGAATCAAAATTTCCGCCACTTGCTTGGTCCAACACCTTTTTGTTATAAATCAAACCGAAGGCCTCAACCGAAACTGGCATGCCTTTGATTTGGCTGCCGTCCCTTACATAATCCAAACTGCCTTTCATGGTATGCGAAACCCAGGGTTGATCGGACAGGTCCAAAAGTTTATCATGCATAGATTCATATTCCGCACCCATCATACTAATAGTAGGCGCATTGTTCGATGCATAAAGAGTTGTCATTTTGTCGAAAGCGTTTTGATTACCGAGAGAAATAATAGAAACCTTGACTTGATCTTGTGATGTATTGTAGTGTTCCACCATTTCTTCGAACTGGCTGATGATCTCGGACTTCCCGATAAGTACAGATATCTCTGTAGGACTTCCTGCTTTAGCAGGTTCACCTCTTTGATTGGCGGAAGAAGAGGAGTTCTCTGATCCGCTGCAAGCGGCCAAACCGGAAGCAAGAAGTGCTAAGATTCCAACTGTAGTAAGTAGTTTTTTCATTGTTGAATCCCCCTATTTCTTAGTTTACCTTTTTAACCGATTCTGAAGGGATAGCACTCTTCATGTATTTGCTCTATTTTATCAGTTCTCTCGCGGGTAAATCACCAACACCTCCTTATAAACTGTCATTAGCATCAAAGGATAATCACAGTTAAAAAGTAGTTAAAAAAATGAGTTAAAACATCGGTTAAAAACAAGTTAAAAGCACAACATCATGATATTGTAACCGTTTTATTTTGTCAATCCATAACTTAATATTTGTTCGATTGATCCTACCGCTCTGAAGGAATGCTTTTGACGAATGGTGTTGTTTTTGTTAAGATTTATTTAACTTTCTTTTTACTTTTTTTAACTTCGGGGGTGTTTATTTGGCTACGTTATCCGATGTTGCCACAAAAGCCCAGGTTTCTATTGCTGCCGTTTCCCGATTGTTCAACCAAGATCCAACCTTATCCATTAGTCAGGATACGAAAGAACGAATCTATACTGTTGCTTCGGAGTTGGGTTTTAAAGGGGCAAGGAAGCGATCGAAACCATCAAAAAAGCTTTTCAAGATCGGAATGGTCTTGTGGTGTTCTCCGGAAGACGAAACAGACGATCCGTATTTCCTTTCCATCCGCCAAGGCGTAGAGAAAAGATGCCAGGAAGAAGGAATTGTTCTTGCTGAGGTTATCCGTATGAACGGCATAGAGGATGGAGCATCCTTGAACGGTATGGATGGTTTAATCGTAATTGGGAAGATTGACAGCAGAGACTTGGATTCTTTATACGGTAATAATGACCGAATTGTATTCGTCAATAATTTTGCTCAGGACCGTCAAAAATATGACTGCGTTGTTTCCAATTTAGAGCAAGCCACAAAGGATGTACTAGAACACTTGCTTCAATTAGGCCATAAGCGGATCGGTTTTATTGGGGGGAGAGATTATTCGCCTGTTAAAGGAGAGCGGAAAGGAAGGGAAATTCCAGAAATCCGCTACTCTGTTTACGAAAAGATGATGAGAGAAAGAGGGATGTTTTCTAGGTCGGATGTATATTTAGGAGAATGGACAACAACCAGCGGTTACGAACTTATGCGAGAAGCCATTCAGAAGGGGAATTTGCCTAGTGCTTTTTTTATTGCCAACGACCCGATGGCCATAGGTGCGATGCGCGCCCTGTACGATGAAGGTATTAAAGTACCTGACGAAGTGGCTGTTGTAGGTTTCGATGATATTGATTTAGCCGGTTTCGTTCAGCCTTCATTGACCTCTGTTAGAATCTATACCGAACAAATGGGGAGAACCGCGGTAAATCTGCTGTGCGAACGAATTAAAGGCCGTGATATCCCCTTAACAGTTACCGTTTCCACTAAGCTTATGGTGCGTGAAAGCTGCGGCGCCACTAGGTATCATAGTGACTCTAGAAATGGTCAACTTTAAGAGTCTAATTTAACAAGAGAACAAAAATCCACTGTGCATTTGTGCGGTGTTTTTTTTGTTAATGGAGGGGTAGTACCACATGCCCATCAAGCTAAGAACAAAGAAAAAGGAACAGATGCTACCTTTCGTTGCTTGATCCAAATCAATTAGCTTAGAACTGGATTTTGTACAGACTTAAATAAGCCTTGGTGGCTTCGGTTTTAAAAATTTCAATTTCCTAGGCAGCAGATCGTGATTTCTGTCTATACTCATAGACTACACCTAGAATGTCAAATACGGTTTTCTTCTCATACCGATGTGACTTGCGTCCATTCTTTTCAATCATCCGAAAGAATTGGAGAAGCACCCGCTGTACATCATCTGCTTGCTTTTTCATGGCATCATGTAGAGAAAGAAAATATTCTTTTAAGATACAGATTACTTTGAATTCACTGGCTTCTTTCTTTTTCTTCATCAACAAAAGCCTACGCATCTGAAACATGAGAGAAGAACTAAGCAAAATGGCGATCAACTGCCCGTATACATGACATTCAAAACGTTCGGTTTTGACCGGCTTGCATCGGTCAATATGGAAGATGGATTTCCACGTTTTAAATAAAATCTCGATTTGCCAGCGTAGGGAATACAGGTCATGGACATGCTCTTTTTTTAAGTAAATGTCAGGGGCATTGGTCATGTAGATATTGATGGCACTTAAGCGTTTTGTTCGTTCTTTGTAAGTCATGTTTTTCTTTTTCTCCTGTTTAGCACGCATCAGGAGCCGCTTTTGAGTCTGTTCTTCCGTAAGTTTGCAAATGAGAAGCCGTGTACGAAATTTTTTATAGAGACCCAGATACACTTTGGAAAGTTCTACCATTTCTCCGGATTGAAGGCAATTCATGATAGCTTCCAGATCGATTCTTTGAACAATGATTGTTTTTTTACCTTGCCATCTTTGAATTGTTCAACTTCCTTATTTTGTTCATATACGCGGACATTCAATTTTAACCGCGAAACATAAAAAGCTCCTCGCTGCTCTATTTCTTCGAAGTCTTCTAAACAAAAGTAGCCCAAATCTCGAATACAAAGATCATTCATTCCCACCGTTTTCGCTCGTTTTGAACCATATAAACCGTCGTTGTTTTTTCCGGGGCCAACATCCACTTGTAAGAATTCTCCGGTTTTCAACTCGTATTCGAGTTGAATTTTCATATCAGCCGTATGAGAACTTCCTCCGGATCCCTGGTAACGGTCTGCATAGGGATCTGGAAGTTGAAAAACAGTCGAATCCAGAATACGGATCCGATGATATTAGGAGTTACATTCACAAGGCAGCGAGAAAGAAGTCGAGATTTTTTCTTGGAGAAGCGTTGAAAAAAGGGATTGAAGGAAGGCAACTGCAGAAGGATTGAACCGCTGGTTCAATCCTTCTGCGCTCATCGAAAGCTGATTGGAAGCATCTAGTTGGCTACATAATCGTGCGAGGGGAGTCACAGATACATGATCATTTGAAAAGACACATAAGGAAACCAAATCTTGCGCGGTATATTTGCTTTTTCGTTGGACGAAGCCAGCTTTTCTAGCGAGCTCCTCAAGTTGGGTAGGAGAAAAATGATGTTGAAGCTGTTGGGCTAGTAAATGCATTTCTTCGCTGATAGAAAGTGGAATAGAATTCATGGCAAACCATCCTTTCTATTGAATTATGCTTGATATAGAAAGGATAGCTTATTTTTCCATTTTGGGGTATAGATTCATCTTAGCTTGATGGGCATGGGGTATTACCCCTATACACAAAGACTAATCCATGTCTCGCGCCGAGCCTGTAAGCGAGCTAGGGGTAGTTCCAGCGTAGTGTCAGTTATCTAAACTCCAAAAGTGGAAGTCCTTGTTAAATAAGGGCTTCCACTTTGTTTACATGTATTTAATCTAAGACGTAATCGTCGGTTCCAAAAATGGTTAGAGTCGGAACCAAGCATTTGAAATCAATATATCTATGCTATGTTTTTTAGGCAATATGTATTTCAAAAAGCTCGATGTTCCATTTACTAAATAATAAACGGAACTTTATACTATTACGAATGGGCAGGGATTTGTCTCAATTAAATAAGTGTGATAAAATGCCAATATACCAAACATCCTATGTTTGATAAATAAATGTTGGAGGAGTTAACCTATGCTTCAGAAAACAAATCGACTAACGCTGGTTGAGCAAGTTGCACTGCAAATGGAAAGTTTGATCGAATCCGGTAAGTGGGTTGTCGGGATGCGCATTCCGGCCGAGCCGAAGTTGATGACTGAATTGAATGTTAGCCGCAATACATTAAGGGAAGCCATTCGGGCATTAATACATGCGGGACTCTTGAAGACGAAACAAGGTGACGGAACTTACGTCTGCTCTTCAAGTGTTTTGGGGGTCGTATTGCAAAAACGCATTTTGCACTCCGATACGCTGCAAACGTTAGAAGTCCGGCATGCTCTCGAACGTGAGGGAGCACATCTGGCTGCGCAACGCAGAACGAGCGACGAGGCGAATGAACTTCTTCTCCAACTTGAACGCTGCGAGGCGGCGGCAGCACTCGGTGACATTGATGGCTTTGTAACGGAGGATATTCGTCTTCACCAAAGCATCGTCGCTGCATCTCACAATGAAATATTGATCGAATTATACGACCATATCGCTGAAGCAGCGCAAGATTCGATTACAAGCTTGACTCGTTATGAAGTCGGTGCGGATTTCTTGGAAATGCACCGGCAACTGGTCGAAGCGATTGTCGATCAGGACGCCGATCGTGCTGTGGCAGCGGTTCACCGTTATATTGCGGAATCGCAAGCTGTTCTCGACGTCAAAGGAGGGAAACAGCCGTGAGCGTACAAAGCGATACGAAGGCAACGATGGTGAAGAAGTCGTTGTCGTCGAGTTGGCCGATCATCATCGGCATCGTCCTGATCTCACTGACCATGCGATCACCGCTAACCTCGGTAGGCCCGTTGCTTGGCTCGATTCGCGATTCCCTCGGACTGTCGAATGCTGGGGCAGGTCTGCTCACAACTTTGCCGATGCTTGCTTTCGCGCTTCTTTCACCGTTCGCGCCTATTTTGGCACGCCGCTTCGGGGTGGAAAGGACCATGCTTTATGCGTTGGTCCTGCTCATGGCGGGTATCGCTATCCGCTCATTGACTGCAACAGCTTCTTTGTTTGTAGGCACCGCTTTGCTAGGGCTCGCGATTGCGGTGTGCAACGTGCTCATTCCGAGTCTGGTTAAACGGGATCTCTCTCGTCAAGTCGGCCTCATGACAGGAGTGTACTCCGTGTCGATGAATTTATGCGGGGCGATCGCTTCCGGTGTAAGTGTTCCGCTCGCACGTAATCTCGGTTTCGGTTGGAATGGCGCGCTAGGCATCTGGGGCGCACTTGCTCTGTTGGCCGCGCTATTCTGGTTACCTCAGGCTCGAGCGAGTCACGCGTCTTCCAGGACGACAACAGGCGGTGCGTCAGCACGTCGAAGTCTGTGGCGTTCACCGCTGGCATTGATGATTACAATTTTTATGGGGATGCAGTCTCTCATTTTCTATGTTTTGGTCGCTTGGTTGCCTGAAATCATGACAAGCCGGGGCTTGAGTGAAGACAGCGCCGGTTGGATGCTATCGCTGTTTCAAATCGCTGCGCTGCCCGTAGCGTTCATCGTGCCGATCGTTGCGGGACGCATGAAGAACCAACGTTTACTGGTCATCATAATGACTATCCTGTTGTTTGTCTCATTGGGAGGCCTTTACTTCGGCGGAAATGCTTTCATTTCGTTATGGACAATTTTACTCGGAATTGGTGGGGGATTTGCGTTCAGCTTGGCCATGATCTTTTTAAGCTTGCGGACGAAAGATGCCCACGATGCAGTTTCTTTGTCGGGCATGTCGCAATCCGTTGGATATTTGCTGGCAGCAACTGGACCGATCTTATTTGGTTTACTCCATGACATCACGGCAAGTTGGAGCCTCCCTCTGTTATTGTTGCTTGTCGTTAGCGCTCTGTTGTTCATATCTGGATTGGTCGCCTCAAAAAATCACACGGTATAAGGGGTAGTACCACATACCCATCAAGTTAAAATTTTCGAATACCCCCAAAACGAAAAAAAGCTAACCTTTATTTAAAAGGTTTTTTCGTTTTGGGGATATATTAATTTCTTAGCTTGATGGCTATGGGGTAGTACCAGCGTTGCTGATACTACCCGCAAATGTATGTGAAAATATGTAATGAAAAAGATAGCGGGTGTCCTTTTGTCGAGAAATACATCGGTCAACGCAGCTTCAGGCAAATGTCCAGAGATGATTTTCCTTAGCCAGGTTGGCTCACTCGTCGACACCCGTACGAGGCAGTCAGCACAGTCTGAGAAGGGAAGCGGCAGGAACGGAGCGATGCGGGCTGAGGGGTCTGCCGTATATTTCAAAGTGACAGCCACGTCACGAAGTCCGGTCGTACAATAACCCAATCTAGGTCGCTCCGTTGCACCGTACGCCCGGCAATGGCCTTGTCCTTGATCGTCTTCGAGAAGATGCGCCGGTGAATGCGTATTGCCCACCGATTGACTGCGGAAAGTTCTTTCCCGTTGCTCAGACCAATGCCGCTCTGCATGACTAGGCGCTTAACTCCAGCACGCTGGCTGGCCGCAAGAATATTCGGGATTCCCTCCGACATGACGGTACCCGGCGAGAAGTTACTGGTTGGACCTATGCAACTGATAACCACATCTGTATCAGCAATGGCTTTGGCCATACTCGACGCGTCGAATACATCCCCCCTGGGCCAAAAACATCGAAGAAGCTCCCCTATGCACCTACAGAAGAGGAGCTTAAACGCTACGATGCGGTTTGGCAAGCAAAGAACTTCCAAGACATGATGATCGCCAAGACGCTGCTATATACCGGGGGTCGGGTAAGCGAGCTGATCAATATCAAGTTGACCGATGTTGATTTCCACTACTGCCAAATCCGGATTAATAAGGGCGAGGGTAGCAAGAATCGCATTGTCCCATTCCTTCAATCGTTTAAGGGAATGCTGGCCATGCACGCCAATTGAAAAAGAAACAGGAGGTTTATCTGTTCCAATCATCATGGAAGAAAAATATATGGATCGGGAAATAAGATAGATATTGGCCAAATATTTCGGAAGAAGTCGGTCTTGTACAAAACTTGTCACCTCACAAGCTGCGACATTTCCTGTTGACTTGGCTTAAAAAGCAGGGCATCGATGACGCACTCATACAGCCTTATTCCGGTCACGAAAGCCGTAAGTCGTTAGAGGTCTATTCAAAGCTGGCGATCACTGATGCCCAGCAGGAGTACAACGAGGTTATTAATAAGTTTCCCATATAATAACATCTACTTTGCGGGTGGTGTCAGCTTCACTGGTACTAACCCATGAAGAGCATTTTTTTACCCTTTTATCGCATGAACTTACCATTGAGAATGATGAGGGTCGTGTTTTATTATCATTACAACAACAGCTCCTTTTACAAAATAAGTATTCTGATTGAGCAATTTTTTATCCTGATGAAAGGTTCAATCCGTTATGAGAGGTCACAGGGGAGCTTTTTCTTATTGAAGGGGGGGCGGGAAGTGGTGACTGCGGGGGCCATATCCCTCTTGTGAGATAGGCAAATGAGAACAGTTTTTTTAGAACAAAAAAGAAAGCGGTTACAATCGTAGAAGGCTAATAAAGAATATCATTTCACTGTTTTCAAATTTTTTTTTAAATCGGGAGGTATAGAAATGAAAATGAAATCAAACGCGATACTGAGAATTGTTCCAGCTATTCTTGCAGGCGTGATTGCCCTTACCGGTTGCAGTGGCAATACATCAACATCTTCTGAATCAGGTGAAAGCGTAACTGGAAAAACAGTAAACCTTACGATGTCCGCTTGGGGAAACCCGGCTGAACTAAAGATTTATCAAAAAGGAATCGATGCCTACACCAAAAAACATCCAAACGTAAAAATAAAACTGATACCGGTGGCAAGCGACGGGTATGAGCAGAAACTATTGACACAGCTGCAAGGAGGTAATGCGCCGGACGTATTCTATGTCGGGGATGCTACGATGGTCAAGTTAGTACAAAACGGTACCCTTGCTAACTTGGGCGAATTTATGAAAACGGACAATAGCTACGTCAAACCGGATGAGTATGCAGACGGCTTATGGGGAGCTGCAAAAGATGGCGACAAAATATATGGTATTACAATGGACTGTAGTCCATTGGTAATGTACTACAACAAAAAGATGTTTAAAGATTTGGCAATTAAGACGCCTCAAGAATATTTTGATGAAGGCAAGTGGAACTGGGCGGCTTTTGATGAAGTAACAAAGAAGTTAAAAGACGCCGGCAAACAAGGATTTATTGGTGAAACCTGGACAATGGAAACCTGGATTTGGTCAAACGGAGGTCTCTCCTATGATGACCAAGGAAACTACGTAATGGATCAAAATCAAAAGGCTCGTGAAGCCATCCAATTTGTAAACGACTTAAGGGAAAAAGGACAAATTAAATACGCCGGCTCTCTTCCAAAGGGGCAAGGATTAGATGCCATGTTTATGTCCAATCAAGTGGGAATTGTAGCAGCAGGGCGATGGTTAACCCCAATGTTCAGCCAGGCGAAAAATATGGAATTTGATTACATTTATTGGCCATCCAACACAAACAACAAAATGGAGCCAGTACAAGTTCCCATAGCCTTCTTTGCCGTAAACAAAAAGTCTAAAGAACAGGAAGAAGCAATGAAGTTTGTGACTTTCTATGGATCAAAAGAAGGCCAAAAGGCACGGCTTGCCGGAAACAGCAGTGCGGTTCCGTCGGTTAGCGGTATTGACGATATCGTAACAAGCGACAAAACGATAGAGCATTCTCAATATTTACTTGATGCGCGTGAAAAAGGTTATGCCAACGGTTCCCTTAAGTATTTCAAAGGGCGTATTCCCGGTTTAAGCGAAAGAGTAAACGAACAATACGATTTGTTGCTATTGGGAAAACAAGATGTGGACACAACAATCAATAATATTACAGTAGAAACGAATAAACTAACAAAGGAGCACGAAACGAACAAATAATTACACAAAATTAAGGAGAGGGAAAGTGAGAAACCGATCCCTTTCTCTATTTCGATTTTAAATGGAGGGTGAGTCATGCGAAATCGTCAAAGGACGTTAGCGGGATATCTTTTTGTTTCCCCGCAATTAATCGGTCTGCTTGTCTTCTCTTTGCTCCCGGTTGTTTATGCTCTTGTGTTAAGTTTCATGAACTGGGATGGGTTTGGCGCAAGAACCTTTGTTGGTTTCGAAAATTTTGCGAACCAGTTTAACAATCCTGATTTTTGGATTGCAATGAAAAATACAGTCTATTATATGATATTCGTAATTCCGTCAAGCATTTTTCTATCCCTGTTCCTGGCAGTTGGCCTGAATAAAGTGAGGGGGAAGGAACTTTATCGGGTATTTTACTTCATGCCTGTAGTAACAAGCTCTGTTTCTATCGGGGTTATTTGGATGTGGATATTAAATGGTGATTTTGGGGTCTTGAATCTTCTTCTTTCGCATATCGGAATTAACGGGCCTGATTGGCTGACCGATACGCATTGGGTTATTCCTTCTATCGCTATGCTAAGTATTTGGTGGGGACTTGGCAACAACATGGTTATCTTCCTTGCCGGATTACAGGGGATTTCAAGAAGCTATTATGAAGCTGCTGAAATTGATGGAGCTTCACGTTTTAAACAGTTTTTGAACATTACTTTGCCATTGCTTTCACCAACAACTTTTTTTATTGCCATTATGTCTGTTATCGGCTCCTTTCAAGTATTTGACCAGGCCTTCGTAATGACGAATGGCGGGCCGGCTAAAGCAAGTTATACTCTCGTGTACCATATTTATCAACAAGGCTTTATTGACTTTAAAATGGGACAGAGCGCTGCTTCAGCAATGATTTTGTTTGTCATTATTCTGATCTTCACTCTTATCCAATTTAAAATGTCAAAAAGGTGGGTTCACTATGGCGAATGACGTTATGAGAAATGTTGATAAGAATGTTATTCCAGTCATACAGAAAAAGGTAAAGAAAAATATTAAGCTGTCTCAAATTATTCTTCACGCTGTATTAACTCTTGGAGCAATGATAATGATTTTTCCCTTTCTGTGGACTGTAAGCAGTTCACTGAAAGATATGTCACAAATTTTTCTTGTGCCTCCGGCATGGATCCCTCACCCCATTAAATGGTCAAATTATATAGATTCCTTGACCGCGATGCCGTTCGGAAGGGCTTACTGGAACAGTTTCTACATTACGACCGTGTCTGTGTCGGCTACATTGCTTACGGCCTCAATGGCAGCCTATGCATTTGCCAAAATCCGTTTCCCCGGTGCCAATCTTATATTTATTCTTTTCTTGTCGACCATGATGATTCCAAAACAAGTAACGATGATTCCCTTGTATATCATTATGACGAAAATTGGGTGGCTTGACTCCCACTTATCCTTGATTGTTCCAGGCGCCTTATTTAATGCATTTGCTGTATTCTTATTACGGCAATTTATGATGGGTATTCCGAAAGAATTGGAAGAGGCAGCGATCATCGATGGGGCAGGCAGCTTTAAGATCTACTGGAGGATCATTATGCCGTTGATTCGTCCGGCCCTAGCAGCTGTTGGAATTTTCGTCTTTTTAGGTTCTTGGAATAACTTCCTCGATGCCTTAATTTTCTTAAATACACCAGAGAAATTTACAGTACCGTTGTTACTCAATACGTTTAAAGGCCTGTATATAGCAGACTGGTCATTAATGATGGCCGGAACGACAATCTCTGTTATCCCAGTATTGATTATTTATATTGTAGCCCAAAAGCAAATTATTGAAGGAGTCACGCTTACAGGCATTAAATAAATTATGTTTTGGGAGGATTAACAAATGCGAAAAATTACTTTTATCGGAGCGGGTAGTACCATTTTTACGAAAAATGTATTAGGTGATTGTATGATGGTATCCGCCCTTGATGGGTTTGAGTTTGCTCTGTACGACATCGACGAAAAACGCTTAAAAGAATCCGAAACCATGCTAACCAACCTAAGAGATCGTTACAATCAGACAATCACAATTAAAGCCTATATGAATAGGCGAGAAGCGTTAGAAGGAGCTAAATACGTGATTAATGCTATTCAAGTGGGCGGGTATAAACCAAGCACCGTGATTGATTTCGAAATTCCCAAAAAATATGGCCTTCGTCAAACGATTGCTGACACCATCGGGATTGGCGGCATATTTAGAGGATTGAGAACCATACCTGTATTATTTGAGATTTCAAGGGATATTGAAGATGTATGCCCTGACGCCTGGTTTTTAAATTATACGAATCCCATGGCCTCCTTAACGGGTGCGATGCTGAGGTATACGAATGTCAAAACCGTTGGATTATGCCACAGCGTTCAAGTTTGCACAAAGGAACTCTTTAAGGCATTAGACATGGATCCTGATGGATTAGAAGAAAAAATCGCAGGAATTAACCATATGGCTTGGCTGCTCGAAGTGAAAAAGGATGGTAAAGATTTATATCCTGAGATTAAACGGCGGGCTTTGCAGAAGCAGATGTCCAAACATCATGATATGGTTCGTTTCGAGCTTATGGATAAATTCGGATATTATGTTACAGAATCCTCCGAACATAATGCAGAATATCATCCTTACTTTATAAAGCGCAGCTATCCTGAACTGATTGAAAAATTCAACATACCACTAGATGAATATCCGCGTCGCTGTGAAAATCAAATACGCGATTGGGAACAAATGAGAGAAACTCTTACAACAAACACGAATCTTGTTCACGAACGTTCAAAAGAATATGGCTCCAGAATTATCGAAGCTATGGAAACCAATAACTCCTTTAAGTTTGCGGGCAATGTTTTGAATTCAGGCGGGCTCATTAGTAATTTACCCCGTAAAGCTATTGTAGAGGTACCGTGTATCGCTGATCGCAGCGGAATTACTCCTTGTTATATAGGGGAATTGCCTGAGCAGCTTGCTGCATTGAATCGAACCAACATTAATACCCAACTACTAACCATTGAGGCGGCCGTCACCAAGAAAAAAGAGTATGTATACCAGGCAGCCATGCTGGACCCGCATACAGCTGCAGAATTATCTCTGGATGATATCATTTCCTTATGTGATGACTTAATCGAAGCACACGGAGAATGGCTGCCCACCTTTGAAGATCGGAATTATTTTACTTCCACTTGTTAATGTGTGATTAATAAAAAATGAATAATGTGTGTCACGGAACCGAATCGAAGCACGATTCGTTCCGAAAATAACAGGCTTAGGACTATAACCAGCCGACATCATTGAACGAAGACGGGACGGACATGCTGATCGAATCGGGAAGGTTATCCTTGTACCATTCTTCCTGAAAACCAATGCCTGAATCGCCGTCTTGCTTCTCCCACGATATGGGCCAGTATGGCCTGGTTGTAGAAAAAGTTATTGACAATTCCGTTGCATATTATCCTAAATTCACCAGTATAATAGAAGTTTTCTAAAAGTCCAAACTGCTGCATACGAGGCAAGTATTTTTATATGTCAATCGATTGACATGCCAATCGATTGACATATAAAATGGGAGCTATACTTTTACTTTTAATTTGGGGAGGAGAGCCATGTTTAATTTAGATGAAAAAATCACCTTTCATAACAAAAATAATGATCTGTTAGCAATCGGAGAGATTCTTGTCGATCTGATATCAACCGATTATAATGAGGACTCCTTGAGCAATAGTTATCAAAAGTATTTTGGGGGATCACCCTCTAATATCGTGATGAATGCAAAAAAACTTGGAATTCGTTCGGTGGTAGCATCAGCGATCGGGGATGATGGATTAGGAAATTTTCTTTTGAAACAGCTCCAAAACGCCGGAATGAATACCGATTGCATTCAAACAGTACATGAGGCGACAAGCATGGTAATGCTGACGAAAAGCAAATCGACACCAATACCGATTTTCTATAGAGGGGCTGATTATCAACTGGTCTACACCTCAAAACTTGAACAGTACCTAAAAGATTCTAAAGTATTGCATTTTTCCTGCTGGCCAATCTCCAAATATCCTGTCCGCCAGACAATCGAGAGAGCAATCGAAATTGCAAAAGAAAACGGTGTGCTCGTTTGCTTTGACCCTAATTATCATAAAAGGCTTTGGGAAAAAGGCGAGGATGGGATCAGCTACGTTCAATCCATTATTGCAAAGAGCGATATTCTAAAACCATCTGAGGATGATGCTGAGCGCTTATTTGGCAGTGACTTACCCGAACGATACATCGAGAAGTTTCTTGAACTCGGAGCTAAATTAGTTATATTGACCATGGGCAAGAAAGGAGCGCTTGTGTCCAACGGCAGCTCAATCGAAAAATTCCCTTCATTAGCCACAGACGTGATAGATACTACAGGAGCTGGAGATGCTTTTTGGTCAGGGTTCTATGCTGGGATTATAAAAGGTCATACGATTCGTGAATCCCTTCGTATGGGGTTTGCTACAAGTGCTTACAAATTACAATTTACCGGTGCCGTCATAGACTTGCCCAAACTTGAAGTCATTAGCTCCTTATACCGAATTTAGGAGGAACAAACATGCCATTAAAAAATCAAGTACAATTGATTACATACCCTGACTCGCTTGGCGGAAATTTAAAAACGTTAAAGAATGTACTCAATTCACATTTTTCGGAAATTTTTAAGGGTGGTGTACATATCCTCCCTCCGTTCCCTTCTTCAGGCGACAGGGGTTTTGCTCCGATTACCTATCTTGAAATTGACCCCTCATTTGGAACGTGGGATGATATCCGTGAAATAGGAGAACGTTTCGATATCCTAGTTGACTTTATGGTTAATCATATTTCACAGAAATCGGAATACTTTCAAGACTTTCTAAGATACGGTCGTAACTCAAAATATTCAGACCTATTCCTCACCTTAGATAAACTCTGGGATGATGGGATCCCCGTACAAAAAGATATAGACAAGATGTTCTTGCGCAAGCCACAGCCATACTCAACTTTTCAAATTCAAGAGAGCGACACATATGAAAAAGTATGGACTACGTTCGGAAAGACGGATCCTTCTGAACAAATTGATTTAGATATCCGTTCGGAAATGACAAAACAGATCCTCACCTTATTCTTCGAAAATTTTAAAAAATACAATGTCAAAATTGTTCGCTTGGATGCGGTGGGATACGTTATTAAGAAACTGGGAACTAGTTGTTTTTTCGTTGAACCAGAAATTTATGATTTTCTTGGTTGGATCAAGGATCTTGCTGAATCATTAGAGATTGAACTGCTTCCAGAAGTACACTCACATCACTCCATTCAGTATAAATTAGCAGAACATGGTTACTGGATTTACGACTTTATTTTACCCTACCGCATTCTGCAAGCCATTATAAACCAGTCTAGCGTAGCTCTCTGCGACTACTTGAAGACCCGTCCCGCCAAGCAGTTCACGATGCTTGACTGCCATGACGGCATCCCAGTTAAGCCTGATTTGGACGGACTAATTAATACCACAGAGGCACAAGAACTCGTGAACATCTGTTTGGATAGAGGCTCCAATCTCAGCTTAATTCTATCGGATGAGCATAAAGGGGAGGACGGGTTCGATGTGCATCAGATTCGCTGTACCTACTACTCCGTACTTAATTGCGATGATGATTCTTACCTTGCTGCAAGAGCCATTCAATTTTTTGCACCCGGAATTCCACAAGTGTATTATGTAGGGCTGCTTGCCGGAGAAAATGACTATGAGCGTGTTGAGGAAACCGGTGATGGCCGTGAAATTAACCGTCACAACTACACTCTTGAAGAAATCGAGCAATCGCTTCAAAAAGAAGTTGTACAGCGGCTTCTGAAGCTCATTCAATTCCGTAACGATTATGAGGCATTTAACGGAGAGTTTAAAGTAAAGGAATCATCAACAGAAGAAATTAGATTGCGTTGGGATCATAATGGGAAGTACTGCGAACTTCTTATTGATCTTATAACCAAGCGAACCACTATCCAATACATTGATGAGAATAGCAACTTGATTGAATATTTCGTCTGATTAACGAAAGAGATGCAGAGGACAATATACGATGTAGCGAAGAGAGCGAGAGTGTCAGTCACTACCGTTTTTCGAGTACTAAACAACGAGGATACATCAGCAAGGGAACCCGGCAAAAAGTTTATCAAACTATCGAAGAAATTAACTATCAACCCAACGAACTTGTTTGCTCTTTATTGAGTAAGCAATTCAATGTCATCGGCTTGATCATTCCTAATGTTCCTCATCCCTTTTTCGGTGAGTTTACCTTTGCAGTATAGCATTATGCATCCTTGTTCGTATGCATAATGCTCTTGTGTAACTCACAGTTGGATCCGGTCAAAGAGCAGAAATCTTTAAAATTGATGAAAAGGAACCAGGTAAACGGCATCATAATGTGAAGCCATCATTGGATACAGAGATTTATCGTAATTTGAAGTATCCAATCGTAACAGTAGATCCCCTAATCGATGGTTTTCCATTTGTTGCACGGATAATGAGCAAGTAGGCTGGTTAGCCGCTGAATTGCTCATTAGCAAAGGCTGCCGAAAGATTGTCCATATTTGCGGAAATCAATCTTTAGATAGCTTTCCAACCTCAGGACCAAGGGATTCAAAAATGCTGTAAAAAGTGCACACATCGAAACCATCGTTCTTGAAACTAAGATGGATGCTTTTGATCAAGAGGAATACGAAAATATAATATCAAATATGTTCGCGGCGCACCATCTGGAGGGTGTTTTCGTCACCAGCGACATTATCGCAACGCATGTAATCAACAAGTGTAGACAGTTGGGTAAAGATATTCCTGTTCAAATTAAAATTGTTAGGTACGACGACGTTAGCATAGCGTCTTGGCTTTGCCCGGGCATAACAACGATCAAACAGCCGATTGAGGATATGTGACAAAAGGCAGTGAATTTAATCCAAAAACAAATGAATTTAGAGCCGATTTCCCAGAGGAATGTTTATCTAGTGGAGTTGGTAGAGCGAGGGACAACTTTATCTGACATAAAAGTACGCGATTTGCGTGCTTTTTTTATATTTCCTAAAACAATAAGCAGCCAAGACTCAAAAAATCGCGATTGGCTGCTTGTAATACAAATGGCTAAGGTTTATGTAAACGGGCAACTTGTCGTCGAGCATGTGGGCGGATTCACGCCGTTCGAAGCCGAGATCAACTCGCTGGTTCGAGCCAACAAAAATTGCCTTACGGTAGCGGTAAACAATATTGTAGATGAAACCACGCTTCCAATGGAAAATTACAGCGAGATGGAAGTGCCGAGGAGAGGAAAAATTTTCAAAAACAGCCCTTATTTTGATTTCTTCAATTATGCAGGAATTCACAGGCCGGTTAAGATTTACACAACCCCTAGAACGGCCTACGTCTAGGATAAAAATATTGATACGGCGGGAATCAAAGGCCAGGCTCAGGTCAAGGTTACTTGTGTGGATCAGTCTGGAGCATTTCGCTAAGAGTGTGAGGGGACTTACGGTACCATCCCTATCCACAACGCGAAACTATGGGAACTGCTGAATGATTTCCTCTATCATCTTAAGCTTCAAATCATGCAGGACGAACAAGTCATCGATATAAATGAGCAGCCATTCGGCATCAGGATGGTAGAAGTGAGGGACGGCAAATTCCTAATAACAAACCGTTTTATTTCAAAGGGTTTGCAAACATGAGGACACTCCTATGAACGGCCGGGGGGGGGGGGATGAAGCCATCAACGTGATGGATTTCCTGCTGATGAACTGGATCTGATCCAATTCTTTCCAGACAGCGCATTATCCATATTCGGAGGAGATCATGCGTTTAGCCATAAGGAGGGGATTGTGGTCATCGACGAAACTCCCACCGTAGATTTGCATCTGAGTTTTAATATTACTCCAAAGCGAGGCCCTTACAGAGCGGGGAAAGCACCAACTTACTCTATTCAGAAAGCAAGGGAGCTATTTAGTGTGCAGGCTAGGGATATATCTATTCAAAGTAGAAAGAGAATAGAGGCTATGGTATTAAATTTATCTTTGAGATGAGATCATTTATATTTTCTTTGCCCGATGATTAAGTTAAACCGGTTGCTAGAATCATTGTTGTTGAACGGTATCAAACCAGCCACTTATATTACCTCAGTGTTTAGATCTTTGATTACGTATTTACAAAGAAGATGTGTGCCTAGCAAGTTTCAGTTTCAGGACAACTGGAGTGCCGACGCTTGATGCATATAACGCACTACTAGGGAACGTAGATGGTTAGCATTGGACCTCCTTATGAAATTTAAAACTGTAATCAGATAAGTGCTATTGATCAATCTATATATCATAGGATGACAGGATCACGCTGTATGGACATCAATTGATTAACTGATGTTGAAAGGATGATATATTTGAAAGCATTACAACTGAATAGTATTACGGAAACAACCATGTGTTCTTTTTGTTGGGGAGATTTGGCCGAAATATTCGATAAAAACAGACACAATTTAGTCGAGGATGCTGGGTATGAAGTGCAGATTGCAGAACTAGGGGATTCGAACATATGCGAAGTATGCAGTCAGAAGATCAACAGTCACGAAGATTATTATATTGTAACTGTTGATGATGCTGATTTGATGAAAGTGGTCGATGAAATTTCAAAGCTTATTGGTGGTTGTGAACATTGCGAAGGAAGTGAAAGAGGGCATCTGGCCCATAACTATAATAAAGATTTAGGTCCAGATGAAGCGGAAATGGATGTCTCCGGAGAATCACTGAGTAGTTATTTAAGTGATCAGGGTGTATCAGACAATTACATTGCGCTATTTGCGGGTTATGTTAATTGTCCTCGTTGCGGGAGTGGTCGAGATGCTGATCCACGTGATGATCCAAATGCTCAGGGGCTCGATGTAGACTCAGAAATCTTCACTGTGAATGATGTGAACTTTTTTTGGGGTGATGATTTCTATGATGAATCCGCCTTACATCATTACTGCAGTTTCACAAGTAGCTATGGATTTGACGTTAAGCATGAGGACTTAACTGAATTCGGTAAATTTCTGATTAAACATCCAACTATGGGCACCAAGCATCCTGTTGGTGATATGTTTTTTCAAGCTATTAAGCTCCATAAACAAGAAGGCCAAGGAATGAGGCTTAAACCGACATTGGATAACGGAATGCTGCTGTATCGCGGTCGAAGTCGTAAAGAGGATTCGACGGAACAATACCCAGCGTCAAAAATGTGGTCGCCACCCGAAGGAAATGCCAACCATGGACGCTACAATGCGATCGGTGTACCGGTATTATATCTTACAAATGACCTAGAGGCTGTACCGTATGAGATCCATACAGCAGACGACGAAGTAATCGATATAGCAAGCTTTGAAATAAAAAAGGAACTGCTACTTTTTGATATTGGGGTTTTCGATCAGGGCTTTGAAGGCTTCTTTGAAGATAGTCGAGCTGATTCTCGGTTGTTAAAACACCGATATTTATTACCAAACTTTATCGGGGCAAGCTGCAGTCTGGTTGAGTATGACGGAGTGAATTATACTGGTGTGCGAGAGGCTGGACCTTATACTAACTATGCACTATTTACTCAGGAAGAGGACCGTGATGTCGGAATTATCGATAAAGTTAAAACATACAAGCAAACGATTGTAAGAACAATAAATGTTATTGAATCTATTCCTGAAGAAAATGAAGAAATAGTTGTGAATCCGGAAAAAAATGCGGAACTGCCATTCTAATTATTCAAGTAGTGACTATCAATAGGAAAAAAGCTGCCTTCTGAACAGTAACCAGGGCAATCTGTGTACACATAGGAGAATGAAATGCTGCTGTTACACTTATTTTTTTTCACGAAGAGAAGAAAATGATCGCGTTAAAAGTCGCCTAAAAGGGGCCTTTATGCTTTAACGATACAAGTTCTTGTCCCTAGCCGAGGACAAGAACTTGATTCCTTCCCGTAAAGGACTAGCGTTTCCAGTAGACTATTCTTAATCACACCCAAAACCGGTGATGAAGGAGAGAAAACAACGAAAACGCCTAAACGCCCTACACAGCTGTATCGATTTGTAGACGTAGAAATCAACCATTCCATCTATCACACCAAAGCGAAAGCAAAAAGAGTCCAATTTTGTGACGTATTATTTTAATCTAATACTCATCTTAATATTGATTGGTTCTTATTTAGAAACATGGGGGAGCATACAAATTGACGTCAATAAAAGATTAAATTATATTTAAACGTATACCTATACTGGTCTTGGCGAGTATGAATCCAGACTTTCTATTTATAGTTGTACATGGGTCAGATGAGGATGGGCAGCGGATGATCCGATCTCAACTGGAGAGTAATCCTGCGTGGAAATCCTTACAAGCTGTAAGTTCTGGACAACTTCATATTCTTCCGCCCTCAATGTTCGTTACGACTCCGGGTTTGAACATTAGTGAATCCCTGTAGTATATGCGTACACTCGTATATCCTTCTACAGCTCATGCAAAACCATGAGTCGGGGTGGTCAAGAACCAAGACAAGGCGTATAACGCTGTTGATAGTTCTGTTTATTCTTGCAGGCTCTAGTATTGTGCTCAGTCTGATGTTTGGCGCCGTCAAGGTTGGATTTTCCGAGGTTACCTCCATTGTGGCAGGAAACCATCAGGCCCCATCTCATTCGATAATATGGAATATTCGTCTGCCCAGAGTATTGATCGCTGGGCTCGTGGGAATGGGGATGGCTCTATCCGGTACTATTCTTCAGGGCGTGCTATGTAATCCGATGGCTGATCCACATGTGATTGGGGTATATCAGGTGCAGGCATCATCCTGGTCTATCCCGAACATCGGGAATGGCTTGTTCCAGCAGCTTTTGTCGGAGCCGTTAGTGCCGGTACTATGAATTATCTCTTAGCATGGAAGAACGGATATTGAGAAAGTGGTTAATAGGTCTAACGTTGTTTTAGTGTATTTATTTTACGGCGTATATAAAGAGGGGATATTTTAAACAGCTTTAATAAGTCGAGTTAGGAGCGTCGAATTTAAAAAATAGAAACAAGCGATCAGGCTTGTTTCTCCACTGATACACTGGTCCATTCAGAACAACCACTCAAATACAGTTAAACTCACAGTATAAGTAAGGTTTGAATCGAATAGAAGAACAAATGCGAGGAATTGGAGTAAAGGGACTGATTGAAGAAGATGACCATGACGTAGTAGATGAACTTCTTACCACAGTAAATAAGTTAATGAAATAAAAAAATGTTTATGATGCAGATCCAGAGAACAGTTGTGATGTTCAATATTTTGTCAAGCTGTCAACACAGGAAAATGTCCGTCTGCAATCCGCCAAGGTGAACGGTTGCCGCTAACTTTTGGAGCTAATATACACTAGAAGAACAGTTACTCTGTACAGGGTCAGAATAATATGTACAAATTAGATATTGAAATGTAAATAGTGAATAGAAAGGAGGCATTCCTTAGGAATTCTTCCAACAAATAACGAATGAATTTTACAATTGTTCGTAGCAAAAATTCTTTAAGAAATTAATTATAATGTGCTATATATAACTAATAAATATCAATCCTACAATTCATGAAATAAAAAGAACTCATTTTTGTTAATGAGTTCTTTTTATTTCATGATGCACTCTCTTTTTTCTTTTGTTTGTTTTTCTTAGTTGATGGATTTGAGAGAAGATTGATACTCGTTTGAAGAGCCTCCATTAAATCAATAATATGGTGAGACTCATTCTTTTCTGAATCTATTTGAATTACTTCTTGCCCAGAAATTTTAGATTGGATTAACGACTGCATCCGAACTTGTCCAACATTTGTAAAATGGGATTCCACAGTTTTAGAAGAAGAGAGGTTCTTTATTAACTGCTGAGCTAACTGTAATTGATCCGAATCGATTTGTGCTTCGCTCGGCAAATTCGGTATACGTTCAGAAGGACGTATTTCATTTGGATAGTACATCGTAGACAATTGGATAAATGATCCGTTCATCGGTTTAAGTATACAAAGTTTAGTGCTTGATCTTATCGTTATTTTAGCAACTGCTACACGTTTAGTCACTTCCAATGCCTTAGTAAAAAGACTGTATGCGTCTGTGTAGTTGGCTTCTGGACCAAGGTAGTAAACCTTTTGTGAAAACATTAAATCAACTGATGCCTCTTTAATGAATTGAATAATATTTATTTTTTTTGAATCGTCATGTAATTGCTCCAATTCCTCTTTTTCAAAAATCAAAAACTGGTTATTATCTAATTTGTATCCCTTGATTACATCTTCTGAACTCAGCTTTTTTTCACAACTTGAACAATAACGTTGAGTCTTAATTGTACCATGGCACCCTTTATGTAGTAATTGAAGTGAAATTTCTTTCTCCTCAGTTGCTGCATATAACTTGACAGGGATATGTACCAAACCAAACCCGATTACACCTTTCCAAATGGTATGCATTAGTAATAACCTCCCAATATTCTTAATGGAGATTATTCCCTTTTCGATAATAAATAAACCGCTTAACCTAGTTGGTTAAGCGGTTTATTTATTATCGAAAATCTGAGAAACCAGTAATTGAATTTTAATTAATTCAGAGCTATTCATATCGAATAATTTTGTATGCAATTGATTTAACAATTGATCTTTCTTATTCTTTTCATTCTTTATGTACTTGGTATATAAAAACAGGTCTAAAACTTGAACATCAAGCGCGTCTGCAATCTTTTGCAGGTTTAGTAATGTAATATTTTTTTCTGCGCGCTCAAGACCACCAATGTAAGAAAAATGAAACCCTGCCTTCTCACCAAGTTCCTCTTGTGAGAATCCTTTTTTTGTCCTAAGTTCACGTACCCGTTTGCCAACTGCCACCAATATCGGTTCCTTCATTGCTACACCTCAGACTCAGTGTATACAAACTGTGAAGGTGAATACATTAGTGTATATGAGTCAAATCGACTAAATGATATGTTTACGTATCAATTGCAAAAAAATTGTCCATACTCGAATTGAGGTGATGAAATGAGTCATAAAAAGAAGGAATTAGGAATTGGAATGGCCGCCGTTACTGGACAAGGATTAAAATTTGCAGACTTGTGTTACAGTAGCAAAATACTAATGAAATATCAGCATTTTGAGGATGCACAAAAAAACGGAGAGTGGAAGATCCCCGTTCTATTTCTTGAGAAAAATCTTGAAGTTTTAATCATAGTTAATTTTGATTTTGTTGACTTAGCATATGTTATTGATAAAAGAATTTCAGTAAACGAGCAAGTACTTGATGCTTATTATGAAGCAATTAGAAATCTAAGAGCCCAGTTAAAATTGGCTAAGCAAATGCTTAGGTAATACCTAAATATTAATTGGTTTTGTTGGCTAATTTAACAGGCGGTAAATCATGCAAAGTAATATTTAGCAGCGCTTGTATCGACGTATCAAGTACTTGTGCAATTTTAAATAGGGTATGAATCTGAACATGGTGTTTGCCACTTTCTATATTGCTAACCGCCGTTCGAGATAGGTCAACAGCTAACCCTAATTGTGTTTGAGTCATCCTCAAAAGTTTTCTTTTACATCTAATGTTAAAACCTATGATTCTGTACAAATCCATTGCGATCGTCTCCCCTCATTTTTCTAACACTTTTCTCTATGAATCTACTTTATTAGTCTATCTAATTTATCGAAATTATATACTGTACAAAAAGATAATAATGAAGTTGGTATTAAAAAATAAGTATGAGATCTAATGAGAAGATAGTATTCGCCATATTTTGTGTTAGGTCTATTTATTTCTCAGATGGAGTAGAGGAAGTATAAGTATCTGATATAAACATGACTGAAAAAGTCTGTAACATGTTGAACGATGCATATAATACTGCCTGCCAAGATGAGCTTCATGATTCGTTTAACAAATATAAAGTACAAATAAACTAGATAAAATTTCAACTTTTAGAAAACGCAAGATTCTAAATTTATGAATGCAAATAAATATTCATGATAAATTGTTAGGAGGTTGCATGAATGAGTATAAAGAATGTATACAAATTCCACTTGCAGCTGCTAGAGATTTATGAAAAAAATCAAATCTTACCTAATCCGTATCGCAAAGAAATTAACTATTATTATCGGCAACTCAATTTCTTTTGTGAGAATACGATGCAGAGGATTTTTGTATTGAATCAATTAATAAAAATATATGAAAAATCGAGACATACACAAATTCGATGGTGTTCTCATAAATACTATTCAAACCATTTAGAAGAATAGAATGAAGAATATATCCTATATTTAAAAATAGTTCGTTTAAAATGTTTATTATTCAGGAATTAGGAAATAAAAGTCTTGAAAGGTGATGATAATGATGCACACACCAAATATCGTACCCCGGAGTTCTAAATACGGTAATAATTATTGGAGTTCACTCGGACCTAAAGTGGGTATGAGGGAGGTTACACTTTATAGTGATCTGGAATTTGACCATTGGATACGAGTTGAAACTACGCCTGGTGTGGAAACTTATTGTGAACAATATCCTAAAATCAGCTATGTTTTTAATGGTGAGCTACATACAAGTATTTTTGATATGTGGGTTCAGATGAAAAATGGAACTGTAAAATGTTGTGAGGTTAAATATGAATCCGAGTTAAATGCCGAAAATCCACGTAACTCTCGAACATTGAAACAAATAGAGGCACAGAAAATTTGGTGCAATAATAATGGAATTTTGCATGAAATTGTTACAGACAAAGATCTAAGAAAGAACCACTTAGAGTTGGAAAATAGATTAAAGATTATTTCCGTCGTGAAAAATAACGCCCAACCTAAATGTACCGAGGAGATCATGAAAATTTTAACTTCTGAGCGACTAAGCTTAAAAACATTGACTGAGCAGTCCAATATTCCCTTTAAAGATATTCACGATGCATGTATATGGCTTTTTTACAGAGGAGTTATTGATGTAAATATTGATGAATGTATTATTTCCATGCAAACGGAGGTGCGGTTGAATGAGTCGAGTGAAAGTTTTTGATAGAGACGGCTTGTCACAAACTCAAAGGGATCGTGACCTTTGGTTTAAAGTAGATGAGACGTTGCTTAACGAAGAGAAAAGAATATTATTTCTAAAGCGAAAAGAAGCAATCGATCTTTATGTAAACAATGAGAAGAGTCTGAAGGAAATCTTTTCATGCACGGGTATCGATCGTAGAAATCTAATACGTTTATATAATCGTTGTATTTCTTTCGATGAAAATGGTCTTCCATGGGGGTATAGAGCCCTGATACCGGGCAAAAATATAAAAAAATATGAATTAGACCCACTATCTAAAAAAAGTAATGAATCAAGAAAAACAGGGGAATTCAATTTATTACTTGATAAATATCCACAAATTAGAGATGAAATAGATGATCTGTTTTTTGGTCGAAAAAAAAAGTTAACTGAACCGGTTATGAAACCTAAATACATACATAAAAAATTTGTGGATAGATGCAAAGAAGCGGGTATTTCTAGAAGTTCTTATCCATTTAACACTGATACTTTGGGGTATAGAGCGCTTTGTAGATATTTAGAGAACCTTAGGGATATTCACTTTGGCAAGGCTGCTTCGCGATTCGGACATGATGCTGAACAAAAAGCTAAAAATTCGGGGATAGGCCAACAGAATTATCCTCAAAATATCACCCCTTATCAAAAGGTTGAGTTTGATGGCCATAGAATTGACGGTATTTTTGTCATAAAGGTGAAAACATTGGAAGGAGATGACGCAGTTTTAACTTTAGACAGACTTTGGCTATTGAGTTTTACAGACCGCGCAACTCGAAACGTTATTGGAAGACCTCACATTTGTCTTAACAAGGAGTATAACGCAAGTGATGTAATGATTGCTGCCAAAAAAGCGATTATTCCATTTAAGAAAAAGAATTTAACAATAGACGGTCTGTCATATCAGCCAACAGGGGGATACCCATCTGAACAATTTCCTGAGATTGAATGGGCGGTATGGGATGTCATTTATTTTGACAATGCCAAATCTCATCTTGCTCAAATGGTTAGGGAACGCTTAAGCAATTTAATAGGATGTACAACTTGTATTGGTGCAGTTGATAGGCCAATGAGACGTTCTTTCATTGAAAGATTTCATAATACCTTTACTTCCAGTAGTATTCAACGGATGGCAAATACCACCGGAAGTCATCCAAAAGATCCCCGTAGAAAAGATCCTGAAAAAATGGCAATCCGTTATGAAATAACATTTGAACATTTAGAGGAAATCGTCGATGTTGTTATTTCAAATTATAATGGCACTCCACACGGGGCATTGTTTTATAATTCACCACTTGAAGCACTGGAGCAAAGACTCAAGAAAGGAATGAAACCCAGATTGTTAAATGAATCAAAGCGTACAGAATTTTTGTTTACACAAGTCGAACAACCTAGAACTATTCGAGGTAGTATTTCCTCGGGAAAGCGTCCTTACATCGAATATATGGGAGTTGAATACCGTAATGAATTACTAGTAAAATCTGCTCATTTAATTGGTACAAAGGTTAATGTACACATAAATGTAGATGATCTTCGTACGATCAGAGTGTTTCTCCCCGATGGTAGTGAGTTTGGAGAGCTCGTTGCGGCTGGTAAATGGTCATTAACACCGCATACTTTACAGATACGAAAAGCCATTAATCTGCTAAAAAAGAATAAACTCATTCATTTTACACAGTGGGACGACCCGATTTTTGTTTACCATGAATATTTAATCGCAAAAGAAACGGAAAAGAAGAAAGGCTCAGGAAATCGAATAGCGAAAGTCCAGCAAGTTATTCGACAAGCAGAAGAAGAAAGTAATTCCCCAAATCAAAATAAGTTATTAGCTCAAGAACATAAAAATTTAGCAGAACTAGATAAAGCAAGAGAATTACAAGAAAAGATTCAGGCCCAAAAAACATCAACCTCTACAAAAAGGTACAAAACCATTACTTATTAGAAAGGAGTAGTTACCAATGAAAAGGCCAAATATTATACCTGGAACACATCCAATTGAGCAGGGGCAATATGTTCTTCCTACCATTGAGATAACCAGGTTGATGGATAAAATTATTCAGATTATTAAAGATGGTGGGCCGGGAATGATTGTTTATGGGCGCCCCCGTTTAGGGAAGACTAGAGCAACAATGTTCGCTGTTAACTATTTACCATCAGAATTGGAAACCCCGATTCCTGTACTTGTTGCAGACTGCAAAAGCTATAGAGTACCGAGTCCAGAAAAATTTTTTAGAGACATGTTGTCAGACTTCTCCTTTGGCTTTAATAGTAAAAAAGATGAAATTGTACTACGCAACCAAATTGTAAATTTGATGCATGAAAAAGCTGAACATTCAAACCTTCGCAGAATTGTTTTGATTATGGATGAAGCTCAAAAAATGACCGAATGGCAATATGATTGCTTAATTGATATCTCTAATCAACTAGTACGTAGGAATATTAGAATGACTACTATATCAATTGGACAAGAACAACTGGTTAATCGAAGATCTTTTTTTCTGGCTAATGAAAAAGCGCATATTGTAGGCCGTTTTATGGCATCGGAGTATCGTTTTAAGGGAGTTCAGGCTCCAACCGAGATGGAGTTTGTATTACAAAGCTATGATGAATCCGAGTTTCCAGAAGACAGTGGCTGGTTCTACACTAGATATTACTTTCCCCAGGCTTTTGATTCAGGGAGAAGACTGTCTGAGTTTTCGACTAGTTTGTTCAATCTCTTTTTAGAAATACGGCAAGAGTTTGGCCTCTCAGGTAAGTTTGAAATCCCCATGGAGTATATAGCATTTACCGTCGAAAATGCTTTGAAAATTAATGGCTCTAACGGTAAAGGGACCGAATGGCTCTCAATGCATCAGTGGCGAGAAGCAATTAACAGATCTGGCTATATCGAATCTGAAATTTATATGGCCTTAGCCAGAAAGAAGGCTAATTAAATGTTTATTGTATGGAGAAAAGAATGGATGAATGAATACGAGTCACCTTGGTCAATATTTGAAAAAGTAAGTTTAGCCAATCATATAAGCCGCACTGAAATTCTAAAAACGCTGGGTAATGCTGAAGTAAAAAAGATTAAAAAAATTCTTTTGACTGATTCTAGAAGAGAACTAATTAAATTAAGTGGATTTGATTTAAACATATTGAAACAATATTTGGGAGTGGATTTATCCGTTCTCAACAAATCTGTAATATCAACTCTTCTAAAGCCAGTAGAGTATTATCAAGAACCTATTTCTACTTGGTTTCCTCAATTACTAAATTGGTGTCCAGAATGTATTAAAGGAGGATATCATAGTTGGTTACATCAATTCTCGTTGTTTCATAGTTGCCCGATTCATCAAATTAAACTATTAAGTTTGTGTCCAAAGTGCTTAAATCCGATTCCTTTCCTAGTTAGCGATTTAGCACTAAGCGAGCCATTTACCTGTATGTGTGGATTTAAGCTAGCCGATATCGGTAGCACTCCTTGGTCACAATGGAAAATGAAGGTCGAGATAGCGGATGTTCCAGTTTCTAAATGGATAGCACAAGGGAAGAGAGATGATTCTAATCGGTTGCTTTTTTCACCGCTAGTTAGTTCAATCCAACATTTTACACTGGAATCTAAAATTCAATCTAAGTTTTTTAATGTGAAAGTTGCCTCAACTCAAGATTACTCATATAGAGATGAATTTAAAAATGATTTATATAAGCAAAATTGTAGATGTTTCAGAAATATAGATCATTATGTTAGAAAGAAATTCATCAAAAAACATCTAAAATGTATACTTATGCTTCAAGAACTTAGAAAAAATGAAAATGAAGAGTTTCCTCCCATTTGTCCATATGCTTATGCATATGTATTTTGGAAGCAAACTTTATTAGGGAGAGAGCATTTTTACAATAATCTAGTTATTTCTAGAAGAAGACCCGGTATAACTGTTGCAACTGAACTTATAGAGCACATCATAGATGACTACAAAAATAGGCTCTTTGCCCATACCAATCTGTCTAAATATGATAACAGAGAAATGTTTCACTGGGTAATAAATCGTGTGACATCTGAGCTATGTCTTAATTATTTTTACGAATGGCTTAAAATAGCGGTGGAAGGAGCCGAACAAATTAGTGTTCCGAATCAAGATAAATTAGATATTATGTTACAGAATAGTATTCCGAGAGCAATTCTTAAACACAACTCAGATGTGAGGCAGAAACAAAAGATTGAAATCATACTTCCAAATGTAGATAGAAGGATTAATTTAAATGAATTTAAATGCCCGCTAAGTACTAAAACTATGAAGAAATTGTTATTCAAGATGAATTCTTTTAAACCATTAAGTGTAGCCATGAGAATTTACGAGAATCCAAGTGATGAAAATAAAAGAATTGAATCTTACGTTAAGCAATATGTAATGAAGTTAAGAATATAAAAAAACAAACAGATTTAATTCGCCTTTATTAGGCGATTTTTTATTTTTGCTGTAATAATAATCTTGAGATATAATTAAGTGTAGCATGGGAAATGAGATAAGATTCTTGTCATTTATGAGATAAAGTTCTTGTCATCCGACAATGGACCGATGAAACCGTGTCGCTACGCGGTTCCTCTTGGACATCTTCACAAAATCCGTATTTTGACTAAATGTCTAGCGGCGCATTCACTCATAACGAGCATTGCGATTTTCAAGATTATTTGATAAATTATACATCTCTAATTTATTTCATGATAAATAAAACTTTATAAAAGCCCCACTTCATTGATTCAACATTTTCATCATTAATTATATAAGGTAAATCTAGATCAAATGCTTTTAGATACAATACGCTCATCTCCCTCTATTCTTCCCATGGACGTGGTTGTTGATGTCTACTCATTGAATTGCCTTTTTTCCATAGACTCATAGCATTCGCTTTCTCCCAATCAAGGGCTTCCTGCCTGTTACGCATTTTTGTAAAGGTTTTACAAAAAAAAGGTCACCCGCTGGGAGTCCTCTTAGATGATGCTTGCCGTCAACGTCGTTTTCAATCCAAATCCGCAGTAAAGGACCTCGAAATTTTTCAGTTTCTGAGGTCCTTTTTTACAAACTCTCAATATTCAAAATCTGACTTTAAAATTCACCGAACCCCTTGATCGGTGAAAAGCACTTTCAACTCCCTGTAACTTCATCCCACAATAAAAGTCGTCCTATCCTCCTAAAATAGCGATACACATCTAATCGGCAATCGGTAAAAGTTCTTGTCCTTGGATCGGGACACGAACTTTTACCGATAAAATAAAAAAGCCGCTAAAATAGCGACTTCAATGACACAATGTTCTTGTCCCTCGACAAGAAGCAATATCCCGAGGTCACGATGGAGCGCATGGAAAAAACCAATCCTTCTCCTAAATGGCCTTGGTAAGATGGTGGGTACGAGGAAATTATGTTCGTCGTAACTTCAGTTGGCTTGCACCGAAGACTCCAGCATCGAACGTGACGACTTCCATCTCCAGATCGCTTGTAAACTCTGATTGGTGCAGTCCAAGCTTTAGGATCGGTTCAACTGCGCTTTTTGCTCCTGCTTTAACGTTGGTGCCTGGAAGCTTACGGCAGCTTTCAACTCGATAATCACCGGCCATAGTCGACACACCGATCAGTGCGGTCATACTCAAGCAACTCCCTTGTTTGTCGATATGATCTGGAATGAATGAGTCGGCAATGACGCAAAGAGCATGATTTTTTGTACCGCTATTGAACATCCAGTCTAATATTGTTAATGCATTAGATAGAGAAAGGCTACCAGACTGCCCGACGGAAATGGGCATAACCTCATTTAGCCCTAATTCTTGTCTCAGTTTAGCACAGCCATTAACACCAGCTTCAAAGTCCGTCTGATGACAGTAACAGAGCAAGTCAATTCCTTCGGTCCAATTCCTATTCTTTTCAATTAGATCGGTTATCCGTCCCCATGGCATTTCTAATCCCACAGCGGCCTCAGCATGATGAAATGTCAAATACATAGCTCGTTCACCTTCTTGGAATACCGATGAATCGCACAACCGTAATAGCCTCCAAAGCCAACGGAAATCGTCATATACAAGTCCCCTTCTTTCAAGAAACCTGAACGGATAGCGTGATCGATATTATTTAGGATATCGGTGTTATGAATATGTCCGTCCTTGGAGAGGGTTAGATTGTAGAAGCGTTCCAGGGACACCCTCAGCACTTGAGCCAGCATACTCCATACGTGTAGCCCCAAATTGGTGCAAAAGATCACGGCGATCTGAGCAATGTGAATACCGGACTCGCTTAATGCTGCTCTTACTGCCTGTCTGACCCCTAAATAAAACGTTGAGTAATATAATTGAATACGATCTGGAGCCAGATCATATACGAGGCCGTCGACTCTCATAACCGAAGCAAGTGTCTGCTGTCCTTGACGCTGCCCCTTCATATATAAAGCAGCACTCGCGCCGTCACCGAACACCATGAACGGATCGCTCCGTTCATAAGAATTCATGGCTCTGTCGGCAGTGATGAACAAGATTCCTTCACCTTGCTGACGCGGGGCCATGAAGTAGTTCGACGCCAGGCACAAGGATAAGTGCATCGTGGAACAAGAATATTCCTCCAAAGGGATAAATGAGACTGCCTCAAGGGCGAATTCATCTGCTAGGCGATCAAAAAGATTCCGTTCACCGTTTTCATTATTCGTTACACTAGCAAACATGACCGCCGCGATCTGTACATTCATCTGCAGAGCCCGGCGCAGAATTGGCCTACACACGGTAGCAATCATCTGTTCCAATTCAAGTTCCTCTTCTATGGGCACCAGCTCAAAGCCTTTGTTCAAGTATTCCGAATCGCTCATTCGAAATTCTACGCCGTCGGCCTTCACCTGCTGAATCGCTTTCGTGACATGGATACGGGACTTCGGGAGATAGACGGAATAATCGACGATCGTCACGTGGTTCTCATACATTGTGATGAGCCCGCTTTCGGAAATGCATGATCTTGTACTGGCGTTCCCCGCTTTTCATTTCATCGTACAAGGAAGTGCCTGGCACACCCATTGTTTTCCAAATCGCAGTATCCATCTGATCTTCAGTACCAAAAGCGGCTATGCGATTCTTTAGAACTTGATCACTTGAAAGCAAAACTTCCCCCGTGATATCGCGTGATATAAGCAGCTCGAAGCCCAGTTCAAGCAAATATCGTTCACCATCGTCAAACTTCCAGGTTGGCAAATCGTCCGCATAAACGAAAGTCCCGCCCGGTTTCAGCACCCGGAAGACCTCGTCATAAAAAGACTTAATCGATGGATATAGATCAGACGCTTCCATGTTGAGGACAAAATCACAGCATGACGAACCGATAGGAAGCCTCTCGGCATCCCCAACACAAAAATAGGCATTTGGGAAACGGTTGGTCAATTGGCAAAATGCAATATTGGCTTCGGTCAGATCTAAGCCAACAACGCTTCTCACACCGTAACTTCGACAGAGCTCTCGCACGCCTCCCCCCCTGCCACAGGCTACCTCCAAAATGTTCTTATCCTCGAGATATAAACCATCCAAGCACTCCTGCAGAAGCCGGATGGAGTTTTGATTGACACTTGCTGGGGCCTGATTGAACTCGGAGGCGAACCCCCAATTGATAAATGTCGAGAAACGGGAAAAGCCACTCTCGTCCAAGGACCGATTATAGTTAGTGAACATCTTCATGATATCCTTTTTGAGGACTGCAGTTTCCCCGCTTTCCTGCCCTTGCAGATCAGCCAGCATAAACGGAACACCACCATCACCGAAGAAGTAACTGACCGCGCACTCCCCGCACACCAACATCTGATCGGATGTGTTTAGCTTTGACTTGCAAATAGGACATACTAAGGCAATGCCGGTTGCCGGCCAACGAAGCATATGCATGTCATTCCTCCCTCCCTCAATTAAGTTGTCAGCCTTTAGCCGCTTGCACTGTTATAATTACGTATTGCCCGACTCCAAACGAAGCGAACGATTACAAGGAGCACAATTGGTACGATAGCGCCCCATACCACCAAAGCAGGTGTCAGCTGATTCATCACCATCATAGGCGCAAAATTCGTAATGACGAGAAAAGGCAATAAATACACGCCGATTCGTTGGATGAAACGTGAATAGATCGGCATTGGCATATTATTGGCGTCCCAAATGGAATAGAAAATTCCCGCCAGCCCTCCCGTATTAACAAGCCAGAAGGATAACAAGGCTGGGATGAACATGAGACAGTAAGTAATGATCAACGCTGTCCCCAAGTAAAACAAAAATGAGAATAAACTCCATGCCGTTACCGGGATATTTAATGCATTCCAACTGATCACAACCATCGTTCCACCCGCGATGAAATTCGGAATTGGCATCCCAAGATCGATGTATCGAAGCGAAACCAAAAACTGTAGTGAAATTGGCTTAACCATGAGTAGATCCAACGTCCCGCTGCGTATATACTCGGATACCCTGACGAAATTAGGGAAAAAGAGCCCGGAATAAAGACCGGTCATAATCGTGTATGTGCCGACAAACATCAAGATACCATCAGGCGTGATCGATCCGATATGCAAGTCCGTCTCATAGACTACTACGACGTAAAGCAGCTTGGCAAACAAGTATGCGATTTCCACAGCAATCCCGAGTATGAAGTTCGTCCTGTATTCCATTTGAGCAATAAAACAGTTCTTAATGAACAAAAAGTAAATCATTAGGTAGTTGCGAAGCGTTCCCAGCCATCCTCTCACCAGTCAGCCCCCCAATCCGAGATACTTCTTCATTCCGGCGCGCCATACGATCCGTGAAAAGGCAAGCAGCGCGATCATCCAGAAGAACTGCATCCCGATTCCTTGTACTGCCTCGTCCATTGACAATCTGCCATTAATAACATTCGCAGGAAAATGGATCGTATACTTGAATGGCAAGTAGTCTAAAATCTTATTTATGGTCTTACCAAACACCTCAATCGGAAAAACACCACCACTTAAAATGATGACAAATAAGCCGGTCATTTCAAAAAAATAGGAGATTTCAGACAATATAAATGCAACAGCCGCGAGCGTATAAGAGATAAGAAAGTTTAACAACAAAGACATGACCATTGACACCATAAAGAGTAGAATATGTGCCAAGGGAATCCGTATACCATAAGTTCCGGTCAAGTAAACGAGTGTAAACAGCAAGATACATAGCATGGCTGAAAAAAAGAAAATCTTTTGCCCCAGCATAGTAAATAGCTTCAGAGCGAAAAAACTGACCGGTTGAACCAAATATTTATTCAACCCACCATCCTTGATCTCGGTGGCCACGTTTTGACCTATATCCGTTGTCACAATTTTCGTCACGATGGCTGCCGTTATCGTGTATAAAATCATTTGGCCATAGGTATATCCGAAAAATTCCGACGATTCCGATCTTCCATAGACCGCTGACCAAATATAATATTGGATCAGAATCGGAAAGAATGCACTGATCAAGGAAAAGAGAAAGTCAAATCGATATTCGAGTGAAGACTGAACGCCTAACTGGAACACGCGTCCGTATTTGGGAAAGGCACTCATCCGGATACCCGATCATCCCGCTGATACAAGGATACAACGACTTCCTCGATAGGAATATCTTCGATCGTAATATCTTCAATCGGGTAGTGTTCAAGCAAATCCCTGGAAGCCATGCTAATGCGCTCCTTACTTATCTCCAGCGTGGCATGAAATCCGTCCGATTGACGCACCTTCCCGTACAACTGCAGCTGTCCAGTCGCTACGTGTTGCTTAAATTTTAACTGTATGATTTTCGTGTCGTTCAAAACATCGTCGATTCGCTTCAGATCCCCGTCGAAGACGAGCCTGCCATCATTAATAATGATCGTCCGCTTGCACAGATCCTCGATGTCCTTCATGTAATGACTTGTCAAAATAATTGTTGTCCTATGCTGTTCATTGTAATACTTCAAAAACTCCCGCACCTTTTTCTGTGTAACAATATCGAGCCCGATCGTCGGCTCATCCAGGAAAAGCAGTTTCGGTTTATGAATAAGCGCCGCAAGGAGCTCCATCTTCATACGCTCACCTAGCGATAAACGCCTTACCTGAACATTCATAATGTGCTTGACGTCCAACAGTTCGATGAGTTCGTTCAGTGTTTGTTTGTAATGCCGATCGTCAACCTGATAGATATATTTGTTTAGCAAAATGGATTCCGCCGCAGGCAAGTCAACCCATAGTTGGCTCTTCTGCCCCATTACAATAGCGAACTGCTTCTTGAATTCCTTATTTCGCTCATAAGGCTTGAAGCCCAGTACAGTAAGTTCGCCGCTAGTTGGATGTAAGATGCCAGAGAGCATCTTTAGCGTCGTCGTTTTGCCTGCCCCATTAGGCCCAAGGAAAGCAACCATTTCCCCCTCTTCGATCGAAAAGGAGATATTTTTCACCGCTTTCTTCGTCAAACTTTTCCGATAAAAGAGGTTTTTAATGGAATGAAGCATTCCGACCTCTTTGGTGTAATAGGTGAAGTTTTTAGCTAACTGCACCACATGGATCGCTGTCAATTGCGCTCCTCCTTAACAATTAAATCGAACTAGAAGGTGGACGATAACGTTTACCGGCCATAATGATAAAGTAACCCGCATCGGGAACAGACCGGCATCAGTCCGCAAGCTAATACCTCTCGGTGTTTGGAAAAATTTTCCCCCTTCCAAACCTCCTTCACATCCACATCACTAATGTTGCCGACCGCCATCTCAGGAAAGAACTTGCACGGAGTGACGTTTCCGCTCGGCAATACGTCCATTCGGGTGGAGATCGCCAAGCATTCCTTCCGCTTCATCCCGGTTCTCTGCACACCAGTGACAAAATCCTCTATCTCGTCTTGCTCCAATGCGGGCATAAATCGAACCCGGCTTCCCCATGTTTGCTCGGAGATGCGGAGAACCTCCTCCTTGAGTGCCCCCACCTTCTCGCCGGAGATATGATAAGTGAATGAATTCCAACTGCAGTTACCCTGACGGATTGGATCCAACCAGTCAAACTCTTTAATGAAGAAATTGTCCATCTCCTGAGCAGACTCAGGTGCGATATACCACGGATATACAAAGTAGACCGAATCCACGCCCATCTCCTCGAAAAACTTCATAAAATCAAACATTTTGGGAATCATGAGATCATTCATCGTCAAGCTGACGGATACTCTGCCCCTGAAAATGCCCTGCCGTTGCAACTCCAGCAGACGCTCTATGGCACTAACCACCTTTTTGTAGGTCCCTCTGCCCCTAATCGCGTCGTTCTCAGCCTCGAATCCCTCCAGACTGGCTAGTACAACAAGTCCCTCACCGATCTTAAGCAGTGAATCTAACTTTTCCTCCAGAAGAATCGCGTTTGTACAAATCGTCGTCGTCCGCTGATCGCGTTCCAGCAGATTCGCAATCTGATCGAACTTGCTATGGTACAGCGGTTCTCCGCCCCAAAGATAGACTTTCGACTTCTTCTCATGGGTAAAGGCAAGGAGCTTATCGACCAACGCGACATCGATTTCTTTACCTTGCTCCTCCTTGGACATGTCCCAGTGAAAGCCGTCCGAGTTCCACTCGTAGCAATGCTTGCAACGCAAGTTGCACCCGTTGTTCAGCTTGATCCCGATATCTTCCGGGATCTCCATCGCATAGCGACTATCGGTCGCTCGAAGCCGACTGACCCGGGACATATTCATAATTGTACGCTTCAGATCGTTAAACACACGCTCATCAAACTTCCGACTCGTTTTGGGTTGCATAATTTACACCTCCATAAGTTTTGCAATACTCGTGGGCATGTAGTAGGTTACAATGAGCACGTTCCAATATCTCGATGTTGAACCCCTGCATCTTCCAATCCGTAAAGGACACGCCAAACCCTTGCTTAATCCAATATTCAGCATTGGCGGTTTCGTGTCTTCCAAAGGGATCAAGAAAAACCATAGGCGTCGCAGCGGCGAACGATTCCATCAAGGAATAGCCCCCCGGCTTACTGACAATGGCTGTGCAACGGCGAATTCGTTCAAATAACAGGGGAGTAGTTCCGCTGTCTAAGTAAATGGGAGTCTCTCCATGTTGTATCTGAGCAAATGGAGGAAAACCGAATTCCCCCCGTCTATTCCTCAGCCACGGACTCCACGATGGGTCGTTCCGATAATAGCAAATGCGTGGATCAGGCTGGATATCCTCGTCAAAATAAGCCAGAACATCCAGCTCCATACCGCCTTCAAGCAGGTCTCTAACAGCCTGCGGGTAGGTCCCAATCCCCCAGCCGCCACCATGGACCACCATTCTCTCTTCTCGCTGGCGAAACGGGATCGGTGCTTCGTCCGTCATCGGAAGTTGTAATTCAAAACGCTTCTTGGTCGGTTCGTAAAACCAAATGTGGTTGTACCGCTCGCTTCGAGATCCATAGACCAAATAAGATGGCGAAAGCGTAGCATCGAGATGAAGCATGTCGACCTCGAGCCGAGTTCCAACAAACCGTTCATATTGTTCCAAAATCGGGATCCAGAACCCAGTCAACGCAATGAACGACGTCCGGCGCTCACGGGACCAATCTTCCAGCAGCAGCTGTACCTTGGTGGGATCCAGGCAATCTGAAATATCGCGAGCCAACTCCACACTCTTCCGAGCGATAGCGAAATTATCATGAAAGGCTTTACGATAAGCCGGCACTTTGTTCTTTAAGCCGTCGACATACACATTTTCGAGCACACAGACTTCGTTTGAAATGCCGGAACGCTCCAGGTAAATGCCTAGCTGTACGGCGGGCATGTACACACCTAGTGAGTTACCGGATCCAAGTATAGTGACACAAGGCTTCAAATGACTATCCATACCACTTGCCTCCCTGGACTTCAAAACGTTCCTTTAGCTTGTCGATTAAACTTTTCTGCTCCTGCACATCTCGCGCGATTACAAACAGATAAAGCCTACCCTTGATGAAACTGCCTTCGCTTAATGTCTGTGGGTAATCTGATTCCCCATAGCCAGCAAACATGCACGCCGGGGAAAGCGGAATGATGCCCTCGCCGGTATGATTAGGGTATAAAACGCCGTCATCATCCAGCTGTCGCAGCCACTGCCCGTAATCAAACCGATGGCGACTGCCTACCGTTCGGAACGTAAATGTCCCGTGCTTCCCATTTTCCAGCCGTTCGCCCAGTCGATGACTGACCAGTCCCATCGATTGACGGGCGTTGATTTCTACAATCGGCACGATTGTGCCGTCCTTTAGTATCATGGAGTCAACACAAACATGGCCGAAGTACCTGTCCTTGTATAGTGAGGAAGCAAGCTTCTCAATGACATCGAAATAACCGTTCCGTATTAGCGAATGACTGTTCTCCTCCTGCATCGCTTGTGACCCCACATAAGCAAACTGTCGATTGATGATTTGCTGCAAGCCGACGATCTGGTACGACCCGCTCTCATCAATTGAAAATTGGCAGGAAAAATCATATTCCACGTCAAGGAACGGCTCGACAAGAAACGCCGTTGAGGAACCGGCTTGCTCTTGTTTGCGCAAATAGCTTACTACACGTTCCAAAGATGATAGGTTTTTAAACAGCATATTGCCTTTTCCAGCTACGCCAAAGGGGTCTTTTAACAGGACCCCTTTCGACAACCCCATAAGCTCTCGCCCTACTGCAGCCAATTCATCCGCGCTGAACACTGGCTGGCTATAGGAGCTGCCCAGAAGTCTCTTAGCAAGATCGGCGGAATACAACTTAGAATTTACTCGTTTAACGTCTTGAAGGGTGGGCAGCTTGTTCGAATAGTTGTACCTGTCGAGAAGCTCGTGAACGTAAGGTACGACTGAAAAAGGAGTCATTTCACTAAACTGCTTCAGCCGCTCGTCGGTCTCTGGAACTTCGTACAGAGCGCGAAATAGATTTGGTTCATGGCTTGGGACATTCGCACTAAGCTGTTTAAAATGTAAGCCGATGTGCGCCAAATAATCCATGTGCGCCTCATCCATCTCAAAGCGGGTCAACAGTGTGTCCTCCGGGCCGCATAAGGAAGCCAGCAATTCATCCATAGCCATTACCACCCGCGACCGTGAAGGATCAGGAATAAAAGGCAACCTGCTACTCCCTTCTTCACGCCAATAGGTTTCCGAATCAAAGGTGCTGGCAACCAACATACTACCCGACCTCTTGATTCATGCCTTTTAGGAATGCCATGAAGGCACCGATTGAGCGCAGACAAGCCAAGTCCAGGTCCTCGTAAACGATCTCCACCCCAAAAGCATCTTCAACTCCGAGAATAAACGTTATCATCTGTAGGGAATCTAACTCGACGTCGTTAATCAGGTCGCTCTCCATTGTGAGAGTTTCACGAAGCGAGTCATCCTCAAGCACAGTTGCAATGATATTTTTTAATGTTTCAAACATAAACGTCATCCTTTCAACTTGTAGTTTCGATTTTTTATTTAATTCTAAAAAAATAAATAAAAGGTATAATAGCAATATATTACTTATCACTGTTAAAGGGAGGGTTTGAAGCCTTGAATCACCACTGTCTGTTTGTCTCCGCCCATCTGGACGATGCTATTATTTCTTGCGGCGATTATATCGATTTGCTTGTTCGTGCTGGCTATCATGTGACCATAGCAACTGTTTTCACTGGTACTGGCACAGATCTATCCCTACTTGCTCGCATCCTGCACAAAAAGTTCGGACTAAGCTCCGACGTGATGAAGGTACGCCGAGAAGAGGACATTAGTGCATGTGATCTTCTCGATGTGGACACGATTCATCTGAACATGCAGGAATGTATCTATCGTAAAGATCGCAGCGGTGCCCCCTCATATGAAAAGCTGGACGATCTGTTCCGTAGTGACTACGAGACCGAGCTGGACGTGATTTCTGAGGCAACAAAAGTGCTTTTGACACGACTCTGTCTTACAGACTACGATCATATTTATATTCCGCTTGCAATCGGAAGACATGTGGATCACGGTATCGTGCGGGTTGCGGCCGAACAGGCTGTACGAAGTATTAGTGATCTGGAAGTCTCTGCCCGTTTGATTTACTACGAAGATCTACCGTATTTAAACTATGGTCAAGATATAAAATGGGAAATTGACCTAGCTCGGAATCTACATCCAGTCTACATTTCACTTCCCAAGTGCAGTTTGAAACAGAAGACTGCGGCCATCCTGGAATACCGCTCCCAGATCCGTCTATTATGGCACTCCCGATGGGAGATGCTTAGACAAGTGATTCAACATGCGCATTCGTGCCGTCCGCCAGAGCATCAGCCTGATCCAAACTCATATTGCTTCAGACTGCATGTTGTGAGTGTGCATGATCAAGTACCGCTTGCTATAAGCGTTCCTGGTAACTTTTAATAAGATCAGCCAAGTCGCCAAGGGTTAGATGACTGCCTGCCATGTTACCTACCAGTTCGTCCGGGAGCTCTAGACCGAATTCGGTTTCGAGCTCCACGACGAATGTAATCATCTGCATAGAATTCATTTGGATCCATATCTCTTCAAGTAACGCATTAGCGTTTATACGTTGTTTATCGTAGTCCGGAATCTTTTGATGAATAAGGTTTTGGATGCGTTCCAAACAGGGTTGTTTTCTCAACGTTAGACCTCCTCCTCTACGCCCATTGGAGTTATGTTTGACACAAGGCTCAAGTTGTAGATCATAAGTTCGATAGCCTCGCGCTCACAGGCTTGAATACGCCTAATTAACACTTCCACTTTTTTGAGGTTATCTTCGTTTTTCGTCAGTGAATATTTGATAATCAAATTTCGCGCTAATAGAGCATCGTCGGCAATCGTCTGATAGCGAACCTTGAGCTGATTACTTTCCCCTAGAACACCAGTTTGATTCATGAAGTCAATTCGTTCCAACATCAAGATCTTGTGATCATAGATCATTTGAAACGGGCGATTATCTTCCTCAATTTGTCCACTGCGTATGCGGGTTATATCCAAAATCAGCTCGTCATAAACACGAATTCCCCATACACATGGATTTGTTATATAACCCAACTCTCTGTATTTGTCGGCGGGATTTTCTCCATTTAAATAGTCCTTAAGGTGCTCAATAACATAGTTTAGATTAAAGTCATAAGCTGCTCGCTCGTTGAATTGTAACAGAGAGAGACCACCCTTCCCCGCATACAACCAATCTCCATCATCATCGATTCCCTCGTAGGCATGTCTCATTTGCTCAAATGTGATTTCGTTAAATGAGTATTTCCCCCCCATGAATGTAAAATCGGCGATATGAAATATATCCCTCTCCTCGTCATAACCAAAAATAAATGAGTCATGTGAGAAGAAAGATTCAATATCCAAAAACTGCGCTTGATCAAGAAGCAAATAAATATAATTATTCATGTCTATACAATCCATCAGAAAAGTACATATATCCTTGTTGAAATTTCGAACCAACTGACGACTTAAATGTTGGCGAAGCAGCCAAGGACAAAATTCAAAGGTAGGAGTACGGTAGAAGTCCACATAGGAACTTCCCTCATTTAAGGTGAGCTGGAGAGGAATGAAATGTGTCATTATCCACGGCTTTGCTTGCGGGTAATTGGCTAGGACGGCAAACGTATTTGCCTGCCACTGCCACGAGGTGATTGCCGGATACTGCATCGGTAATATCTTGGATCGCAATTAGACACCCCCTTGGGAGAGAATTTGATTTAGTGTCAATTAGCTAAGAACTACAGACTGACAGTACAGATAGAGTCAAACTTCCTGGACCACCGCAACGCTGTAGTCCTTATTCGTTTTCAGGAGTGATTGCTTCGTTAATTAGTTTGGGGCACCAAGTTCAGATCCGGGTGCCCAAAACCGGACTGTAACCATTTCGTCGAATCAAGCCATTGCTAAAGTCTAAACCGTCTCATTTTCCCAGATGCTTACCAGATCATTGATTTGAAGCGACACGACCTTTAGTTCTCCGCCAAGGGTATAGAGTTCTAGTCCTCTACTTTCCAAGTCCGGGAAAATCATGTCTGAAACGATTGTTTTTCCTTTATTGCCGAAGACCTCGACACTAGACCAATCAACGTAAATGCTCAAGGTTATCCGTTCATGCTCTGGCTTCATGGGGGCTTGGTGCTTTGCAGCAAAATCAGAATGGAAATCAATTGCGTTTGACTTCGTCCCATCGACAAACAGCTCCTCATTCAAGACATCATATCCGATGGTTGTCTCCTGAGTAGAAGAGGAACGCACCTTGAACCCGAATTCCACGGCAGTACCGATTTCAAATTTCGCAATAATTCGGCCTTTGCAGTAGAAATATCAGATAAGACGTTGCTACCTGGCTTAATCGTTAAGTCTTGCAGAGACATAATCGGTCTTCTGAGTTGACTTAACTCTCTTATAGGTACTTGGATTAAGCGAATTCCTTCCGGATATGTCTTAAGCTGAATCTCTCGGGGGATTGACATGTGGCCACGCCATTCCTTTGAAGGAAGGGTAGAGGCATAACGCCAGTTGTTCATCCAGCCGACCCAGATCTTTCGTCCGTCTTCTTTCGGAATACCATCCCATGTCACGGCCGCGTAAAAGTCAGACCCGTAATCTATCCATTTGATCGTATCGAATGATTCCAACGTTTCATCCCTTGTAAATACCTTACCGTCAAAGTTGCCTATAAAATACATCATGCCAGAACCGCCTGCTGGTGGTTCTGAATCGTTTGGATTCACACCATTTCTATCCCCGACACTTAGCAACAGAACCCACTTAGTGATATTGGGATCCTCATCCACTTGGATTTTAAATACCTCAGGACATTCAAATATCTCTCGATGGATACCCGGAATATCGGAACCGAAATCGCTTGCAAAAGACCATTCCTTCAGATTCGAAGACGTGTAAAAGTCGACGCGGTCTCTTACGGCAAGAACCATAACCCACATTGACGATTCTTCATACCAAAACACCTTCGGATCACGAAAGTCTAGCGTTTTCGTTGGGAACAAAACAGGGTTACCTTCATATTTTATCCAAGTTCGACCTTTATCCCTGCTGTAAGCGATGCTCTGCACCTGTGGTTTGCCGGGCTGAGCCACGTTGCCCTCATTCGTATAAATTGCAACTAATCCTGATCCTTCTTCGCTGAAGAAACCGCTTGTGTTGTTCTTATCAACCATTGCACTTCCCGAAAAGATCGCTCCGTCTTCCCCCGGCGGGATGGCTGGTGGAAGTTCCTCCCAATGCACCAAATCCTCACTTACTGCATGCCCCCAATGCATGCTGCCGAAGTCAGGCTGTGTATCATGTGGGGTATGTTGGTAGAACAGATGGTACTCACCTTTAAGTGCATTTTGTTAATGTTGCTCACGCTCCTTTGGGTTTAAATAAGATCCATATTAGAATTGATTCAACTCGTTCGGGACATATTACGTCCACCTTTCTATAGAAGCAACCAAGAAAAACTACAAGAGCACTCAAAACAACATGCCCATATTTAACAAAATAAACCACATGTGTACAAATGTCAAACTTTTTTTTACATTCTCATTATTTTTTAAATTAAAGTAAACTTTTTAGTTTACATATGCACATTTTGATAGTGTTTCATCTGAAAACGGTCGTTTTTATTTGAGTTCTCCTTATCGCATTTAATTATTCAGTAAATAAAATGTAAACCATTGAATACCCAAATGATGTTATGATTTTCAATAAACTATCCAATTTATCAAATAAAATTTAGACATTTGGATTTCTTGACTAATTCTCTGAATAATTTTTCGTTTTTGAAATGAATAAATAGGAAAAGCAGTTCCTTTTAGCTTTCTAAAGCTTTATTATCTCTTTGACATTCTCCTGGAGAACACAGGTTGTATCTCTAGATCGCTTACCACCACGTGCGAGGTCTACTAAACAATATGATCCATCATGGTGGACACTTCGCTGATTTTGGAGTTCATCGCGTCTACGGTAAGGTGATATCGTCGAAGAGGTGGCTCACTACAGTCTTAATACAAAAGGCACCAAAAACCAAATTACGGTTTCAAGTGCCTTTTGGCTTTATGCGTTTGTGCTTTGTAATGCTTTTATAGCCAGTCCCAACCCTCCGCAATGATTTAGAGGTCATTTTTTTCATTGTTAAAACTCATGATTTTTTTATCTATCAAATCCATCCATATGTATTTAGTCAAGTTACATTTACTATATATAGAATTAACATATCTTTATTGGTGATGAACTGTGACCCCATTTGTGGATCCTTTTGAAAAGGGTCCCTATTCATCAATCATCAGGAGTCATCTTTTTTAATGTCCATTGGAACCGTTCGGTATTGTAATAGGTGATGTATTCGTTGACACGAACTCGCAGCTCTTGTAGGGATAAGCAATCCTTGAACTCTAATTCATCCTTCATATGCCCGAAGAACGTCTCCATCGAAGCATTATTCCAACAGTTTCCTTTTCGTGACATCGATTGTTTAAACCCAGCTTTAGCGATAATGGAACGAACTTCAGGATGTGTGTAATGGAATCCCTGATCAGAGTGAAAGATAGCCTTCGGATGTACTTCCAAACGATTAAACAGCCGCTTCAGTGTTCGTTGAACAAGAGACAATTCAAATGAAGAGGACAGGTAGTGAGCTAAAATTTCTTTTGTTGCACCATCCTTTACACAGGACAAATAAGCCCGTTGGCCATTTCCATAATGCATATAAGTAATGTCGGTGAGCAATACCATTTCAGGCTCTCCCTGGTCAAACCGACGCTTCAGGAGGTTTGGGCAGGTGCGGTGCTCTTGCGTCGCTTTAGCCATTTTACGGTAGGGATTCGCTTGACGAATCACAGCAACGAGTCTGAATTTCCGCATCAAACGGCGAATTTTCTTATGATTCATAACGATTCCATGAAGCCGTTCTAACCTCATTTTGATGACGAGCGCGCCAGCCATCCCTCTAAGTGCATCAAAGTGCGCCTTCAGAGTAAAAAGTCTCGTTCATCGGCAGCCTCTCGAAGCTGGCGGTGTTCTTCCGCCGCACACCAGCGATAATACCCGCTTGTACTTACCTCAGCAAACTTACAAAGATAGCAAATCACGCGTTTCAGTCCATGTTTACGAACAACCTGATTGGAAGCTGGCGGTGTTCTTCCGCCGCACACCAGCGATAATACCCGCTTGTACTTACCTCAGCAAACTTACAAAGATAGCAAATCACGCGTTTCAGTCCATGTTTACGAACAACCTGATTGATGAGCTGAAAGCGCTCGGAAGACGCTAGTAATTCATTGTGTCTTTGTGCCTTTCGAGCGCTTCTAGCTTTTTTTAAGAGTTCATTCTCGGCTTCCAAAAGCTTGATACGAGCCTCGGCAAGACGGAGCTTTTCCTCAGCCGATAGCTCACGACTAACCGGTCTTTCTGAGCTTCCCTTCCCCTACGCTCTTCCAGCAGCCCAGCTTCACCTGAAGAAGCATATGTTTTCCGCCAACGCTCCAGACATCTTTTTGGCGTCTCCTGTCCGATCAGTTCCAAGTAAAATCCTGTCTGTACGAAGATTTCCATGGGTGTATGCCCCGCTTGATTGGCCCGTACAGCCGCAATCTTAAAGGCAGGGGAATACGTGATATTCTCTGATACGCGAAGAACGGATGGATTCGACTCCAGTACCTTGATCTCTTTCTCCGTAAAAACCCGTCCGATTTTCTTCATAATCTACATCCCCACAAACTTTTATAATCTGATTAAAACGCAAAAGACCCGTAAGAGGGTACTTTTTTCAAAGTGTCCATCTTACGGGTCACAGTTCATGACTTAGGAGTGGACTTTTTTTATTTTTCAATAATTCTAGCTGTTTAGCTTCGCCTGCACGTACATAGCGGTCAAAAACTCATGCTGCCTGGTCAAGTGCTGAAGCTCACTGTAGGACTCTTCCCACTCGCGATGCGCTTTAACATCCCCACGGTAATACATCTCGGCAATATGCCAAGCATCTGCTGCATCGGTTTTCACTTTTCGAAGTTGTGTGCCTTTGGATCGTTTCGCTTGCAAAGGATTGATGATGTAGTGAATCCATCCGCTACGTTTCAGATATCCTGCCAAACCTCGATGGTAATGTTCGGTTGCCTCGAAGACAACGACAGGCTCCACACCACTTGCCTCTTTCAGTTTGCTAGGCACTTCCCCTAGCCGCTCGAAACCTTCTTCACCATGCTGGAGGGTCTCCATCCTTCCATATGGTTCGTTACGCTTTTTGAAGGCCTGAATAACACTACATCCTTTCGCCACATCAATTCCAACAACGGGTTGCATAAAAACCTCCCTAATTCGATTTACCGGCATTCCCACCTGGTTTCCAAACCCGCAGCTTAGCTTGTGATACGAGGTCATAGCCCTCAACCAGCTCAAACATGGTCGTTGGATGGATTTTGTACAGGTTCTTTGTCCCTAAGCCGCCCTCGTTCTCCGGGCTACCACCATTGTAAAACACCCATTAAAATAGGCAAACCAGAAAATTTCTTTCTGGCTGTCCTAATAATACGAAAAGCCGATATAATAGTGACTTTAAACGGTGCAATGTTCTTGTCCCTCGACACGTTGGCAGAGATTATTCATCACTATTGTAAAATAACTGGAAACATATGCATAAAAGTTGTATATTTAATTCATATTTTTGAAATTAATTCTAAATTTTAAAGGGGGGGATTGATCGTGGTAAAGTGTTCATCCTAGCGCCAGGTAAGTAAGGATAAAATATCGCGCATCAGAAAAAGCAACAAATGGGGAGTAAAGATTATGAATGCAGAAAATTATTACGAATTTTGGTCCACTTTTCTTTATGAATAGGCTGGATGAAGGGCTTATGCTATGGGACGGTGCTCGTCCCGATCCTTCTTCTGATAAATGTCCGTTTGATTTGGAGAAAGGCGATAAATAATTATAGCAGCGCAAGCGGCTAAAACGATGAGGAGATGTAGATATGAAAACGACTTGGCCTTTGTCTGGTATTACCCTGGTATGCACTGAATGCAAGAGTGATCTTTATGAGGCGGACAACTGTTTGATCTGCGAGACCTGCGGCCTCGAATACGCCTGGGAAGAGGGCCTCGCAAGTATGTTAATTGACCGTCCTGTAGCGGAGAAGCTTGCCGAAGGCGCGGCGCAAAAGAAAGCGATCATCGGCATGTTTGACTCTATTAACCGGTCGCTTGAGGAGAAAAGACTGTCCAGATTTTCCACCTTTATTAACTGGGGTTATGCATCCGATAACGAACTACCGGGCGGCCCTCAAGGTATTAACCACAGCAGTATCCAGCTGCTTCGCGAAATTATTGGCGGCCTGGATGTTTCAGGCAAGGATATCCTGGAAATCGGTTGTGGACGGGGAGGCAACGTGAGCGAGCTATGCAAAAACTATGGAACCGGCAGCGTGGTCGGCATTGATCTGACACCGTCCAATATTCAATTTTGCCAAAGGAATAACCGATATGAGCAGGCTTACTATTGTATTGGCGACGCGGAGCAGCTGCCTGTTAAAACGGAAAGCTGCGACATTGTGCTGAACATCGAGTCCTCGCATTTGTACCCTCATATTGAGCTGTTCTTTACGGAGACCTACCGTGTATTAAAGCCAGGTGGGACATTTTTGTATGCGGATATTATGAGCGCTTCCGACGTGCCGCGCTATGAAGAGCAGTGGCAAAGACTAGGCTTTCACACCTCGTTGATCCGGGATATTACAGGCAATGTATTACAATCGGGAGACGATGCTCTGGATACCCGCCTGCATGCGCTTGAAGGCTCCTTAGAAGGGGAAGATCGAGTATGGGAATGGCTGGAGGCACCCGGCACGCAAAATCATACCGATATGGTCGCAGGTAGAAGAGTATTCAAAATTGTCCATTTGGTGAAGATGCCTCCGGCACCGAAGGAGAGCCTAGCCATGGTTGAAGGAGGAGCAGCGGTGAGTAATGCTTGACCATTAACAGACGTTAACTGGGCGTGTCCGCAGTGCAAGCAAACGCTTGTGAAGAGGGAGTTCTCATTCGACTGTACGTCATGCGGCGAAAGCTACCTCATGACCGCTGGCTCGATTCCATGTCTGCTTGTGGAAAGTGACGCGTTAGAAACGATGGAGCATAAGGTGCAGAAGGAGGCGGTTAAAGAGCTGGCAAGCGACAACACAAGGAAGACTCGATTTATTTTCAAGATTACAGTTCCAGACTCGTTCGCCCTGTTTTATTTATAGACCGGATAAGAAACTGCCTTAAGAAGAGCTAACTTGCAAAATGAAATTACAATTGTCGCTAATCCCAACGGCAGCTGACATGGCAAATTCGGTAGCGTTATCCGACAGTGGAATTCCTTTATTTATGTTGATACTTAGCATTGTATTAATATCATAGCCCTCATTTTTGTATAATCCGACGGTCGATCCGCAGCCGGCTACAATTTTTAAACAGCGGTTCTCCAATATCGGAGAACCGCTGTTTTGTCTAGACAATATTTACGGGGCTTACTTCTCCGTAGATAGGGCGCATGTCTTTTATTGCACGGTGTGCTTTTGGCCAAAACCTCTTCAGCGCTTGATAGACTTCCTTTTTGTCCTTGATAACATATGCATGAACTGCTCCTACTTCAGATGATGGTGGGCGGACATCAACGTGCAGCTGTTGTACTGGTTCACCTCGCCAGCCAATCCCGAGAAACCCCAGATCTTTGTTCATGTATAGTTCTCTAATCGGCCCCATTGCTTTGGAAACAGGTAACCACTTATTTATCGCCCACAGACGATTTACTCGCATGCCAATAATAAATACGATAGACTCCCCATCGATCTCGGCCTTATATCTTCCCTTCTGAATTCCTCACTTCACTTCTCCTTTTCACCCAACATGGTTCTCTGTTCAATAAACTTGATGTTGCTGGCAATGTGATAGACTTCGTTCTTCGTCAGGCCTTCTTTGTTGAGGTGACCCGCAGGATCGAAAGCCTGTACGTTGGTCCACATGAAATCCAATGTCTGTAATTTTCAACATCTCTTCCTCTGGGATTAAACGAAATATAAAATTCTTTTTCGGAGGAGATTGATTTTTGTCTTCAGCGAAGATGCAACAATCTGAATCATGGATTACTAGATTTCACATTAAAAGTAGCGAATTTCCTTGTGTTTTTCATTACAAAAATTGACATTTCATATGAAAATAAGTAATATAATTAGAAACATTTATACAGTAATAGGGCCTTTCTCATCCCCCTCTTTTTAAATTCCTGATCCTACCTAATTTAAGGAGTGAAATGCTATGTGCGCACGAACGCTAAAAGCGAATACAAGGAATGTAATCGGTAACTATTGCAAATGGATCACAGTTGGTATGATTTTAACTTTCACGGGATGCCCGCTTGCATCCGCCGCTCCTTCACCCTCATCCTCTAGTAAAACTAGTGAACCCGCCTCTTCCCTAGTTACATTTCAATTGCAAGAAGCTACGATTGCTCAAATGCAGGAAGCGATGAAGTCAGGGGCACTGTCAAGTGTCGAGCTCACTGCTCTGTACCTTAACCGGGTATATGCCTATGATTCTAGTGGCATTCGACTGAATTCCATCCCTATTCTGAACCCCGACGTACTAAAAGAAGCTGCTCAAGCTGATCAACTAAGGGCACAAGGTATTAAGACTGGTCCTCTGCAAGGCATCCCCTACACGGTTAAAGACAGCTACAAGGTTAAGGGACTCACTGTCGCTTCTGGATCTCCGGCTTTCAAAAACCTGATGGCAAAGGACGATGCCTTTACAGTAGAAAAGATACGAAAATCCGGTGGGGTGCTCATTGGTAAAACCAATATGCCGCCAATGGCGGCAGGGGGAATGCAAAGAGGCGTTTATGGCCGCGCTGAAAGTCCGTACAACCCAGATTATTTGGCTGCAGCCTGGTACTCTGGCTCCTCTCACGGATCTGGCGTATCAACAGCCGCCAACCTCGCTGCCTTCGGTATGGGGGAAGAAACGGTATCCTCTGGAAGATCACCAGCATCTAACAATGGTTTAATTGCCTACACCCCATCGCGGGGCCTAATCTCCATTCGGGGGAATTGGCCGCTCTTCCCTATACGTGATGTCGTTGTCCCACATACGAGGACTGTCGAGGACATGCTCCGCTTGCTTGACGTGATCGTTGTAGAAGATAAGATCACCAAGGGCGATTTCTGGCGAGAGCAGAAAGCCGTTCGGCTCCCTTCTGTCAACAGTGTCCGCCCCAAATCCTATTTAGAGCTGCGAGACATTCAAGCTTTGAAAGGCAAACGCATTGGCGTTCCGAAAATTTATATCGGTAAGGACCATGAAACCACAACTCCGATCAAATTCAGACCTTCGATACAGGCATTATGGGAAAAAGCTGTAAAGGATTTAACTGCTCTTGGAGCTGAGGTTGTGGAAGTTGACTTCCCCTTGCAGGCGAATAGCGAGAAGGACCGGCCAACAGCGAAAACACCTGAAGAGCGTGGTTTGATGCCGGCAAAGTGGGCTGAAAAGGAATTCGGGTTGCTTAATCCTTATGCAGCTGAGGAATTCCTTAAAAGTGTGGGCGATCCAAATTTCCCGTCATGGGCAAATATCGACCCTGCAACCGTCTTCCCGAATCCGCCCGGTTCGGTAGATGCCAAACGTGGCAGAGACCTTGGCCACTATGACGTATTCATTGAAACCATAAAGAAAGGCGTCACCCCTTACGAACAAATTCCTCAGTTTCAGGAAGGTCTGAGGGGGCTTGAAAATGTACGAAAGATTGATTTTGAAGATTGGATGAAGCAAAACAACCTTGATTTTATTGCATTCCCGGCAAATTCGAATATCGGCAAAGCTGACTCCGATGTGAATGAAACGTCCTACGAGGAGGCTTGGGAGAATGGCAACTATTTCTCTAATACGAATTTCATTCTACGCGAGTACGGGATCCCAAGTGTGTCTGTGAGTATGGGCGCTATGAAGGATACCGGTATGCCCGTTAATCTGACGATGGCAGGTGCCGCATACAGCGATAATGACCTGCTTCGTTACGCTTATTCCTATGAGCAGGCGACCAAAAACCGTCCTATTGCAGCACGTACGCCAGCGCTTGAGGATGAAACCTTTTCCTATAACCCGCAAACCACTCTCCCACCCTTTAAACGCAAGGAAACAGGAACCCCTGTACTTAAGTTGAATGCTTCGATCACGGATGATGTTCTCGCTTTGGAAGGTTCAGTCACAGATCAAAGTGATATCGCGCAGCTTAAAGTTTATGTCAATGGCATTCGTGTCGTTATTACAGAAGATAAAGCCAATTGGTCAGCAACGCTTCCAACTACTAAATACAAACAGGATGGTGCCTCCCAAGCTGATACGCTGCATATTCTCGTGCTGGCCAAGGATATTTACGGAAATACCTCTGCTCAAGTCAAGTCTGTCACTTTACCCCAACGATAAAGGACATCATAGTACTGACTATAATTGTGGGTTCCCTGACCGTAAGGTTATGATTAGAAAAGCTATCGCTACAGCTGGCCTGAGCGACAGGATAGAGTGTAATATCCTATTCCTATCGCTGTTGCAATCCCGCTTCCATTTATTTGAAGGGAGCGGACTGTAGCCCAGCTATCACCAAATAACTTGACGTATTGAACGATATTATTGAGCGGTTTGAGGCTGGGGCTATTGACGGATTTGTTAGTTGAAAGAGGCTTGTTTCAGAAGAGAATATAATACTGTCCATTATGACAGAGGCTATTACTTAGCGTATTCAGCCATTACAATATTTCGATATACCCTTCTGTTCCATGCACACGAATTCGTTGTCCATCTTTTATCAGTTTGGTAGCATTCTCCACTCCGACAACTGCGGGTAAGCCATATTCACGTGCGATAACGGCTCCATGAGTCATCAGTCCACCAACTTCGGTGACTAGGCCTTTTATAGATACAAACAATGGTGTCCAGCTGGGGTCAGTAAAGGCGGTGACTAATATATCTCCATCTTCCAGATCAGCATCTTCCATGTTTAAGATGACACGTGCTCGTCCCTCTATAACTCCGGTAGAAACAGGCAGACCTACAATCGCTTCGGCTGGGAGATTTTCTCGATTGTACTCACCCGCAATGATTTCACCATCAGACGTGATTACACGCGGGGGAGTTAGTTTTTCATATAATTTATAATCGTCTTTTCGTTTACGGATGATCTGATAATCCAGTTTATTTGTGCGTACGACTTCGTGAAGTTCTTCAAAAGTGAGATCGTATATATCCTCTTTCTCGTGAATAACACCAGCTTGTACGAGTTGTTCGGCTTCTTTTAGTAAAGCCTGCTTATAAACGAAGTAGCGATTAACCATGCCGTATTTGGGATATTCACGATAACCGATGAAATTCCTGATCAGGTCGATCATTCGTTTTGTTTCTTTGGCTTTTTGTTCACCATCCGGTAATTGCTTCAATCGATCTAATAACTCTTGTTCTTTTTTCAAAGCCTCCTGTCGCCCTTGCTCAAATTTCCAATTGCCAGCATTAGGCTCAAAGTTTTTGATATTACTGAGAATCATGGGGACAAGTATAATTGGTTTTTCACTCCAACGAGTTCTCGAAATATCGATTTCACCGGCACATCGCATTCCGTATTTGTTGAGATAAGCATAGATAGCGTCTTGAGTTTCCTGTCCACCATCCAACTTAACCAGTTCATCCAAAAAATTATCATCTTTTACATGTTGTAAATAATCAATTACCTCCGGATAAGGACGAATCGCATCTGCGACATCCAATAGCGCCAGACCCATTTCCGAAGTAATGTTGTTTGGTACAGATTGAGAAAGCGTATCTGCTGCATTTTTTTCACCTAACCACTCGTACATTTTTTCATTGATCCATGACGAAGCATTCATAGCAGTCATAAAAACCTTTGAACTTTGTGGGTCAAATAAGATCTTCTTTAATTCTTGGAGATCTTCCAGAATAAAATCAAATAAATCTGCTCCTGATTTCGTTTGGATGTTTTGTTTTAATTTTTCTATCGATGTTTGACTGTTCTTAATCAAATCAGAAACGATTGCCGGATCGTTTTCGATTTGTGCTTGAAAACCTGCAGACGACCTACCTTTACTGCTATTACCGGGACTCCGTTCTGTTCTATCATCTGGTAACGATTTTATAAAATCTCGCTCTATTAGGGTCATAAATGCGTCTTTTATGAGCGGATCAGATTGTCCCAGGGTATTTAAGAAAGTTTCTCTGCTGACAGGTGAAGCCAGCATTTGTGTAACATCAACAAACAGCCTTCCACCGGCTATACGCATGGGTGCAGGAGTTATTAACAGGTAAAAAGACAATCCCAATGGTTTTATCGGGTCAGTCATCATTTGTTGATGACCGACAGATACATAAACGTGATTTTCCTGATCATTTGCTTCAGGGATCGGGTATAAAGTCGTGATTGGACGACTCTGGACAATATAAAAAGTATCATTGGCCAAACACCATTCGATATCTTGTGGGCAACCAAAATGAGCCTCGATATGTCTTCCGATACGCGCCAGTTGCAAAATTTGTTGTTCAGTAAGGGTTTGAGTCTTTTGCTGATCAGGCTCGATCTGCTTTGTCTCTGTTCCGCCTTCTTTTCGTCCATAGATAGCCAATTTTTTGCTTCCTATCATCTTATCGACGATTGCCTCTTCCTGTACTCTATAACAATCGGCAGAGACCAAGCCAGAGACCAATGCTTCTCCAAGTCCAAAACTAGCATCGATTGATAGCAGCTTCCGGTTGGAGGTAATCGGATCAGCGGTAAATAAAATTCCTGAAGCCTGCGGGAAAACCATCCTTTGAACGATAACGGATAAATAAACTTGACTGTGGTCAAATCCATTTTGCATACGATAGATAACCGCGCGATCCGTAAATAGGGAAGCCCAACATTTGCTGATATGCTGCAAGATTGCTTCTTTGCCGATGATATTTAAATAGGTATCTTGTTGACCAGCAAAAGAGGCATGTGGCAAATCTTCAGCAGTCGCACTCGAACGCACTGCGTAAGCATGTTCTTCTCCAAACCGGGAGAGATAGTGAGTAACTGCTTCCACAACATCGGCAGGAACTTCTACTTCCATAATGATTTGTCGAATCTGCCTGCTGATTTCACCAATTTGAGCACGATCTTCTGCTTTTAGCCTTGTTAGTCGATCCAACAATGCATAATACGTTTCTTTTTGTTCGATGGCTTTTTGATACCCCACTGTTGTAACACAAAATCCTTCTGGTACATGTATTCCTTCAATTTTTGATAATTCCCCTAAATTCAATCCTTTTCCGCCAACGAGCAAAAACTGCGTTTTTTCCATTTCCTGAAAACCGAGAACCAAAGAACTCATTCAATATCTCTCCTAACTATTAAATTGAGAAAAAAACATTTGACAAGAGTTTAGCGGCATGGTAAAGTTAAAGTGTAAGATGTGATATTTATGACCACTTAAATTAATAAATCACAATCTAATTATATCATCGTGTCTGTTTTATATGCAATATAAAAGAACCTGATAAAACTATCCAGGTTCTTTTTTGATTTTCCACTATCATTAGTCAAATCCAAAAACCGTGGCTCGAGCTGAACTCAGTTACTGCATAGTTCCATATCGGTTCTATGCAGCCTAAAGAAATCCTGAAGTGGCGTCAGGTTCTTATTGAGCTAACCTACCCGTTAGTTCAGCGAACGAAGCACGTATAGTGAACCTCTTATATTTTTTCCGGGCTGCTCTTCTTTGCACTTGGAAAATGGGAAAACATGTAAGTTTCTATAATACACTTCATCTCACATGTTAATAATTAGCCCGAGTCAACTAGCTTTGCAAAAGCCGGCACAGCAGCGCCTCCCCCTTATTCTCGAACGTTCGCTGGTTCTCCAGAAATTCAGGTACCTTCGACAGCCGAGAGGGTCTGTACCCGGGGCCGCCGCAGCCGCAGGAGTGGTAAGCGTATCCTTGTTGATATAGTAGCTCTACCTTTTTCCACTGCTTGATATCCGTTTGCTTGGGGGCCTGAAAATCATGACCCATGTCATGCATGGATGCCTGGCATTGCGGACAGACATGGACAATCCGTTCATATTCATCCTTCGGCATTTCAAACCTTGATGTCTGCTTATATACCTTCCTGCAGGTAAAGCATGCAAATATATCTTTATATGGGCCGTACATTGCATATCTGCACATATCGTTCCCCCTTATAATCTAGAATTGGTCGGCATTTTTCACTTACATCATGGAAATATTTCAGTATTTTTTAAATTGTAATAATTTTTCTTTTGATGCAGCAGTTTAGGAAGTTCCCCGGTGAGCGGTTGCGTAAAACAATATACCCGACTACTCTTTCATTCTGTACGAATCAAGCCTTAAGAACTTTTACTCCCCAAACTATTTATAATGCTCCCTCGCTCAAATAAATTAAATTGAATCTGGGTAAACAGCCGGAACATTATACATCTCCATGTACAATTGATTTTTTATGAATTTAAATTGCGAGTCTGTCAAAAGATCGGGATAGCTCATGATACATAGAGTGTATTCAAGGAGGATTTCACCTATCATGTATACAAGGACGAAAACTCCTATGATGATTCCTCCAGTTTGACCCCGCCTGAGGGTATATAACAATATTCACGAGCAAAAACGGAATGATACAGCCAGCACGTTTCCGCCCATAAATTTTGCTGCAGTCTCGCATTTCTTACCCGCTCTTTCACCGACATATCCAATTTGTGGAACAGCCCCATGAATTCCTCACTTCTTTAATATTCATAGATGTTAATTTGAGCTAGCTGCCTTATTTCTTGATATAATCAGCGAACTTCCGAAGAAAATCGAGCGAATGGATATCCTCTCTGAGATGATGATGAACCAGATCATCCATTTTAGTTGTTTCCTTATTCAGCATGTATTCAAGCATAGCTTGGTGCTCATGCCAGATGCCTATCAGCTTCCCTGTTTCCAGCATATGCAGCTTGCGATATCTGATATAGTGAACATTCGACTGCTGAATGAGCTGCCAAAGAAATCCCCGCCCCACCAATTGGAACATGGTTTGGTGGAACTGATCATCCAAACTGAGAAATTGATCCGTAGCATGATCTTCTTCAATCACAGCTCTCTGTCTGTCCAGAATATCGCTCAGCTTCTGTACATCGCTTAATGCAATTTGCGAAGAAAGCTCCTTCATAATCTCCTTTTCCAATGCGCTTCTTAAGTAAATAATTTGTTCAACGGACTCCAGATCAATATAGGACACAATGTTCCCCTTCTTGGGATAAATATCAATGTAGGACTCAAGCGCAAGCCACTTCAATACATCGCGTAGCGGAGTTCTGGACAGCTGAAAGCGTTCTGACAAAGTCGTCTCGCTGAGAAGAGTACCCGGCTTTAAGGTCAGTGACAAAATATCTTTTTTCAACAGTTGCATGATTTCTTCTTTTGTAAACATATCATTCCTACCTTCACTTTATAAATCTAGTAGACTTATTATAAAGCATTTTGAGGTGACGGACTCCTCTGAGATTATCATTGACAAGAACAAACCCTATAATTTATGATCAACTCAATCTTGTATACAAGACAGATGGAATATAATCAGGGAGGTATCGTTATGAATATGACCTGGAGATGGTATGGGGAAGGCAACGACAATATTACACTGGATCATATCCGGCAAATTCCGGGAGTTATGGGCATTGTCTGGTCTTTACATGATAAGGTAGCCGGTGAAGTATGGGAAATGGAGCGAATTCAGGAGGTAGCTGATCAGATTACGAGCAAGGGCTTTAGTACGGCGGTCGTAGAAAGTGTAAATGTCCACGATGATATCAAAATCGGCCTACCATCCCGCGATCAATATATTGACATTTATATCGACACCATTCGAAAATTAGCCAAAGTGGGAGTTAAGGTGATTTGCTATAACTTTATGCCTGTCTTTGACTGGACCAGAACAGAGCTGTACAAGGAACTGCCTGACGGGTCCAACGCCCTCTTTTATGAAAAGGCTGCCATTACCGATGATCCCCGCCAAATGGTGGATCGGATTCTCAAGGGAGCTGGGAAGTTCACCATGCCTGGCTGGGAACCGGAACGGTTGGCGAGACTGGATGAACTTTTTGCTGCTTATGCGGATGTCACAGAAGACAAGTTGTTTGACAACCTGAAGTATTTTCTTGAGCGCATCATCCCGGTCTGCGAAGAGGTTGACATCAAGATGGCCATTCATCCTGATGATCCGGCATGGCCCATCTTCGGATTGCCGAGAATTGTCCGTAGTCGTGAGACCATCCAGCGCATCCTAGATGCAGTGAACAGCCCATATAATGGTCTGACCTTCTGCACCGGGTCACTGGGGAGCAATCCTGAGAATGATTTGCCAACCATGATTCGAGAGTTTCATGAGCGTATTCATTTTGCGCATATTCGTAATGTCAAGGTGTTTGAGAATGGCGACTTTATTGAAGTGTCACACCGCGGGAAGGACGGAAGCGTCGATGTACCGGAAGTAGTTAGAGCTTATCACGAGAACGGCTATCAGGGATATGTACGCCCGGATCACGGCAGACATCTATGGGGGGAAGAAAAGAATTGTCGACCTGGCTACGGTTTGTATGACCGTGCACTGGGGGTTATGTACTTACTTGGTGTCTGGGATAGTCTCTCTCAAGGCAAAGGAGTGAAATAAATGCTCCAACTTGACCGGAAAGGCCTTTCAGACAAAGCAGCCTGGCGAGCAGCAGGCATTGAACTGCCGAAATATGATCTGGAGCTTGTAGCCAATAACACCCGAGTTAGACCGCAATGGGTGCATTTCGGCGCAGGCAATATTTTTCGTGGGTTGATAGCCAATGCGCAGCAACAACTGCTGAATAACTTGAAAGCGGATACAGGTATTATTGCGGCCGAAGCCTTTGATTTTAAATGATCGACAAAGCTTATAAGCCTTACGACAATCTAACCTTACTGGTGTTGATGAGTGCAGACGGAAGATTTCACAAGAGCGTGGTCGCAAGCATTGTTGAGGGACTCGCAGCAGAGCAAAATCGTCCAGACGACTACCTCCGTCTGATTGAAATATTTGAGAATCCGTCCCTGCAGATGGCCAGCTTTACTGTCACGGAAAAAAGATACGCCCTGACCGGGCCCGACGGCAAGTATCTGGCTGTTGTGCAGAGGGATTTGACGAATGGTCCTGAACAGCCGATGCATGTGATGAGCATGGCTACTTCGCTTGCCTATCGGCGTTATCTGAGGGGGCGGCATCCAATGACCTTTGTGAGCATGGATAATTGCTCCCATAACGGCGATCTGTTAAAGGATAGTATGATTGCCATCGCCAAGGAGTGGGCTCGCAGAGGCCTGGTAGAGGAAGGATTTGCAGACTATCTGCAGAATGAGGAGAAAATAACCTTCCCCTTGACCATGATTGACAAAATCACCCCCCGCCCTTCCTTGCAAGTACAGTCTGCTCTTCGGAAGCTGGGGTTAGCTGACATGGAGATGATCGTTACCTCCAGGCATACGTATACGGCTCCCTTTGTCAATGCTGAGGTTAGCGAGTATTTGGTCATTGAAGACAAGTTTACGAACGGGAGACCTGCACTGGAGGAAGCTGGCATCATCTTCACGAATCGGGATACGGTGGACAAAGTGGAGAAGATGAAAGTCACTACCTGTCTCAATCCACTGCATACAGCGCTGGCCCTCACTGGGTGTCTGCTTGGGTACGAGCTCATCGCAGATGAAATGAAGGATCAGACATTACGTCGTCTGGTGGAAACCATCGGCTACAAGGAAGGCTTACCTGTTGTAATTGATCCCGGAATTATCGAACCGAAACCATTTATTGACGAGGTATTGCAGGAACGCTTCGCCAATCCCTATATTCCGGATACGCCACAGCGGATTGCAACAGATACGTCTCAAAAGATGAGCATCCGTTTTGGGGAAACCATAAAGTCTTATGCTAGCACAACAGGGCTTGATCCTACGAACTTGACTGCTATCCCCTTGACCATTGCGATCTGGTGTCGCTATTTGCTGGGAGTGGATGATCAAGGAGAACCCTTCACACTCAGTCCGGACCCGTTACTGGATACGTTGCAGGGATATTTGCAGAATACGAAGCTGGGCGATCAGACCTCCGAGGTTCGCTGCCTCCTCGAGGATGACAAACTGTTCGGTGTCCGATTATATGAAATTGGTCTGGGCGACAAGATTGAAGCCATGTTTCATGAAATGCTGGCAGGTCCCGGAGCAGTCCGAAGCACGATAGAGAAGTATGTGAACTAGAACTTACATTAATGCAATCCCCCCTGCCAGAAACTTTAGTCAGGGGGATTGCATTAATGAGAACCAATTCTCTAAATAATCAAATCCCGGGTTGCTTCACCCGCGAATACCGTTTTTTAACTCGCTAGAATGCACGTTTTATAAACAAATAGTAGAATGAACATTCTACTATCATGAAAAAATGTAATATTACTTAGAAGGTCACAATCACTTTGCCTTGGGAGTGGCCCGTTGACACTTTAATCAACGCTTTGTTAATGTCATCAAACGTATAAGTTGAATCTATAGAGGGCTTGATATTTTCTTTTTCAACAAGTTTAGTGATTTCTTGTAATTGACTTCCATTGGCTTGCACAAATAAAAAGCGATATTCATTTTGATTCTTACGTGCTAAAGAATCTAAGCGAGCACCCACTAGACCAAACAATGCTTTTTTCCACATTGGAAAATGATTGTCAACCGCAAAGCGATAATTAGGTCCGGCTTTCAATGATACCAATTTCCCTTGTGGTTTTAAAATACCCAGTTCAGCTTTGATCTCTTTGGTACCCAAGGTGTCGATCACATAATCGATATCGGACAGTATGTTAGCATAATTCTCTGCCTTATAATTTATGAATTGATCAGCCCCGATCGACAGTATACGTGATCTGCCTCTTTCACTTCCACTTGTAATAACAAATAATCCCAGTGATTTGGCAATGGGGATTGCCATAGCGCCAAATCCTCCGGTTCCTCCAGGAATGAATAGCTTTTTATTCGGCTGGACATGGAGTACATCGTGCAATGCTTGATAAGCAGTCAAGGCAGTAAGGGGTACAGCAGCAGCTTCAATAAAAGATAGATTTTCAGGCATGATGGATAAAGCATCTTCATTTACGGCCGCATACTCAGCAAAAGCACCGATTTTATTAAGCGGCAACCTCGTATAAACAGGGTCACCAACCTTAAAATTCAAAACATCATCACCAACAGCTTCAATAACCCCAGATAGTTCATTCCCTAAAGTTAATGGCAACTTATAGTCGGCAATCATCCGAACACTGCCATTCAGATTAAGAATGTCCAGTGGATTTACACCTGCAGCTTTTACTTTGACAAGTACCTCACGGCTATTGATCTGTGGTATGTTTACATCATTTAATTCCACATGGATTATTTTTGAATATTTCTGTACTTGTGCTGCTCTCATATTCATCCTCTTCCTTTGCTAATTTGGAGATAGCATGACCATGAACGCAATCGAGTTTTTAGGTTGACCCGCTCGCCATACCATTTTTTACTAAATGCGTTTTTTTGAAAACATCGAACATTTTAGGCTAAAAACGTGGCGCACAATTTTCAGTTGTACGCCATGTTTCAGCCTTTATGTTATTGTAGACCCTCTTGCGATTCTAATTCTTCCATCGTAGGATAATCCGTGTAACCTTTACTTCCCAAACCAAAGAATGTTGACGGATCTGCTTCATTTAGTTGCGCACCTTTTTGAAGTCGTTCCACTAAATCTGGATTGGCTAATGACCATACACCAACAGGCACCAAATCAGCAAGGCCACTTTCTATATCCAAGCTAAGATCTTCCAGAGCTCATCCAGCACGATTGACTAACAATGGATTTGTCCAGATTGAGCGAATGTCTTGGAGCAGCTTTTCATTTCCAAGATGCATAACATGAAGGTAAGCTAAATCCAATTGAGCTAATTCCGTTACAAGGTAGCGATAAAGTTCAGGATCTCCACGGATATATGAATTAAATTTAAAACCCTGAAATGATTGGATAGATTTGGCCTCTCAGGTTGAAATCATAGTTCTGGTCTACGATACCTACCACTTCGTTGTTATCATAAAGATCCACCATGAAGCCCGCCATTTGTTTGGCAGTGTGGTACTTAGGCATGTTTGCTTTGTAATCAAATTCTTCAGTATCTAATGATTTCTTCACGAATTCCGTTTCCGTTATAGATGGTGCTAAAACCTTTGCTTTTAGTTTTGCACCTTTCATTTCTAGTTCTTTTGCAAGGCCTTCTGTGAAGGCACTAACGTAATATTTAGATGCAGAATAAGCAACACTCCCAACAGCAATGGCATATCCGAGTGCGGATGAGACGTTAATTAACTGAGTTCCTTCTACATCAGCATAATCTCGTACATATAGTGTAGAAAGGATCGTCAAGGTTTCAATGTTAACACGTAGCATAGTTTCAACTTTATCTAAATTCTGTTCTGCTACAAAAGAAGCTTCACCGAGCCCCGCATTGTTAATCCAGGTCTCAATTTGGTATTCCTTTAAATTGTTATATAGTGTGTAGGCCTGGTCTGTAACAGATAGGTCACTTGTACGAACAATAACATTTATAGTAGGATCCATATCCAGAATTGCTGATTTGAGTTCTTCTAATTTATCCAATCTTCTAGCTACCAAGATTAAGTTTTTGCCACGTGCAGCAAACGCCAATGCCGTTTCATATCCAATCCCTGAACTTGCTCCTGTAATAACTGTATACTTCATAATATTCTCTCCTTCATAACATGCAGATTAGTGTAAATGAGTTTTAAAGATAATTTTAGAACGATCATTCTTATTAGGGTGAAAAAAGTTAGATTTAACTTGCTATTAGCATATCAATTTTAGAACGAACAGTAAAGAATTTTTTTATGAGTAAAATTTTAATTTTGGAGCGGTATTCCTTGACTTGTATGAGGCATAAGATACAAGTTCTTTCTTTCGTTAGAGGGACAAGAAAAAACTTGTATCACGGAAACAAGCAGTCCTCCATTTAGGTGACTCCTTTTGCCTGTCATGTTGTAATTCCACTTTTAATCTAAAGCGGTCAGTGTCATATCAATAATATTCTTTAATTTTTGCTGATCCGTTGTTGTCTTAACCAACGTACGTAGCCCTAACCACGCATTCATTAAATAATGAGAAATAACTACAGGATCCAAGTCAGCCTTGAACTCACCCGATTGTTGACCCTTCAGAACAAGGTTAGTCAAGAGTTCCTCAGTTCGCGAATAACTCTCATCAACTAAGGATGCAACTTCAGGATCCAACACGCCGAGTTCCACGCCTGAATTCACGAGAAAACACCCTAGAGGTTCTCCTTCATTTCTTACTGTCGCCTCAAACAACTCCCGAATTAATTCTTTGATCGGTTTTTGTTTTTCAATCAGAAACCTCATTTTGCTGGTCTGTTTCGTTTCATATCGTTCGAGAGCTTTCATAAATAAGGCATGCTTATCCCCAAAGGTATCATAGATACTTCTTCGGTGAATGCCCATAAACTCAACCAAATCTTGCATTGAAGTTTTCTCATATCCTTGTGCCCAAAACAGGTGTATTGCTTTATCTAATACTTCATTGACTTCAAATTCTTTTGATCTTGCCATCGTCATCACCTCGAATAATCATTATACAATGTAGTGAAGGATCGGCAAACTAGATTTAAAATATGTGAATACATTACAGCTATGAGATCTGTCTTATATATTTAACCCAGGATTCTTCGTTTGCTTGCTTGTAACCAATCAGGCGTCCATCCTTTTTCCAGGGCATCCAGGGTTACTCCTGGTGGAACGATAGCATCTATCGCATCCAGGATATCAGTGCTTAATCGGATGTCGCTGCCTTTTAACGTTTCACGAAGTTGCTCAATTGTTCTTGCCCCCACTATAGCAGAAGTAACTGACGAATGAGCTTGTGTAAATGCCATGGCAAGATGTGGCAAAGTTAATCCTGCTTCATTTGCAAGGGTTTGGAGCTTAGCAACGGCTTCGAACTTGATGCGATTTTCTTCTCGATTCGGATCTACAACAGTTGAAAGTTTCCCTAGAGAACTTGCTGCTCTTGAATCTGGGGCAACAGCTTCTCCCGAGCGGTATTTTCCCGTTAGTAGACCACCCGAAAGTGGGCTCCAAACCATTACGCCCATTCCGTATTTAGCGGTTGCAGCAAGCAAATCGAATTCGATGCTTCGATTCAATATGGAATACGGGGCTTGCTCGGATACAAAGCGTGCGGTATTTTTGCGTTCGCTAGTCCATTGTGCTTCGGTCACTTGCCATGCCTGAAAATTGGATGTACCAATATATCGAATCTTCCCTTCACGAACCAGGTCCGTAAGTGCGTCAAGACTCTCTTCAATGTCAGTATGGAGATCTGGCTGATGTAGTTGATACAAATCGATATAGTCCGTTTGCAACCTTCTCAAGCTTCCCTCTACTGCACGCTTAATCCAATATTTTGAGTTACCGGATTGATTAAGCCCACTGCCCATGGGCATTCCGCCTTTCGTGGCCAGAATAACATCCTGTCTGCGTCCTTTTAGGATGTGACCCAGAATTTCTTCGGATTGACCACTTGAATAGACATCCGCTGTATCGATCAGATTAATGCCTCCAGCCAAAGCCTCATCTAACATGACTGCAGCTTCTTTCTCCGTATTGTTGCCCCAAAAACCAAAAGTACCTGTACCTAATACAAAACTGCTTATTTTAAGGCCTGTATTTCCTAATACACGATATTCCATGTTCAATCCATCCCTTCTCCATCTGCTATAATTAGAATGATCGTTCTAATATTCGTAGAAGAGTTCACGGCAAGATCTCACACCACTCCTCATAACTCTTGGCTTCTTATCCGTGTATTCCTCCTACGCAAACAATATAACATATTTAGAACGATCGGTAAAGAATGATTTTATGCCTGAAATTAAGATCCTTCCTGAAAATGAACGAAGAAGACTCCAAAGCCGCGGTCAAAACGGAGCTGAAGTCTTCTTTTCAATAGAAATGAACATTCAAAGCGGGATGTAAAATTTACATTAGTTTACGCATCTAACGTATACAAGGGCAGGTTTTCCGGTAAAGCCGCCGGGCGCAGACATGTGCTCTGCATTGGATAGAAGGTTTGCTGATCGGAGGAATCGTGGAACGCCCACATCGCCTCCAGCACATGATAAGCCAATTCACCACTGGCGCGGTGAGGCCGTCCGCTGCGGATAGCGTAGGCCATATCGGCAACACCGATGCCCCGTGTATTCTCCTGGTAGCCCGGCAGCAGTGGTACCTCTGTCCATTCTTGCTCGCCCAGCAGCCTATAGCGAACTGGCCCTCCGAACGTGTTCGGGTCAGGCACTTGTAGCGTGCCCTGAGTGCCGTATACCTCGATCGGTGGCAGAGTGCTTCCACCAAAGATGTCAAAGCTGGTAATTAGCGTGCCGACAGCCCCCTGCTTGAAGCGCAGCAATCCGGCCACATGGGTCGGTATATCGACCGGGATGGTCTGGCCTCTCTTTTTCTCGCTCGTAATTGTTCGCCGATCCATCGCCTTGCTTGTCATGCCCGAAATGGCAGCAATCGGACCCAGCAATTGCACCAGAGCCGTCAAATAATAAGGGCCCATATCAAACATTGGACCGCCGCCGACTGCATAATAAAATTCAGGATCAGGATGCCAATGTTCATGTCCACGGCTCATCATGAAAGCCGTAGCGGCTACCGGACTCCCAATGACTCCGTCTTCAATCAGCTTCAATGATGTCTGTATACCGGAACCGAAGAAGGTCTCTGGTGCGCAGCCGACAAGCAGTCCCTTTTGATGAGCAAGATCCAAGACAGCCTGCCCCTGCTCACGGGTGACGGCAAGTGGCTTCTCCACATAGACATGTTTGCCTGCCTCAAGAGCTCTGAGACATATGTCGGCGTGAACGCCCGGAATGGTCAAATTAATGATGAGTTCGATCTCCGGATCAGCCAAAATCTCATCTACCGAATATACATGCGGAACGTTGAACGCTACCGCCTGCTCCTCTGCCCGACCTTGGTCCAGATCCGCTACTGCGTACAGCTCCAGAATGTCGAAACGATGGCAATTTTCCATGTAAATTCCGCTAATTTTACCACACCCGATAATGCCTACTTTCATTTTGTTCATGCCTAGACTCCCTTCTTCTTCAGAAAAAATGGATAATGGCATTCTTTTGTTGCATCGGATACCATCCTGTCGCTGAACGGGGCTTATAAACAATCCCATTTGTTCTGATTGTTAAATATTTGTAAAATTACAAATCATCAATGTATCAATCAAATGGAGACTGGAAATACGAATTCAATCGGGACATCATTGCATAAGAATACACGCTAACGCTGTTGGTTGTCTGTCATGCCTGTATAAGCCTCTGCCAGAGAGTTGCCCCGGGGGGCCACCGCCTGTTTGCCTGCTGCTGCCCACAGAAACCCGCTGCGCATCATCTCGGTCACTTGAGGCATATCTATGATATCTGCGTGATGGCCCAGCGAATTGTAGAAGACGCGGCCGTTCCCCCAGCGCTTCGTCCATACAACGGGCATATCCACTGGCCCATTGGCTGAATGGGGGCCTGGTACGATCGGAAAGCGTGTGGTTGCCAGCACTTCAACTGCCGGGTCTACGTGGAGGTAATACTGCTCGCTTTTGACCTGAAAATCCTCAATATGGTCTAGAAGTGGGCTGGAGCCGCGCTTCATGTTCACCATGTACTCTACGCCGTCATTGCCGGGATGCGCAACCCATTGCCCGCCTGTCATAAACTGCCAGTCCACGTTGTTCCGGAAGGCATCACACATGCCGCCATGGCAGCCTGTGAGACCTACGCCGCTTTGAACCGCAGCTGAAACATTATTGACCAGTTCCTGCTCAATCTGTCCCATGGTCCACATTGGAACGATCAGGTCCAAGTCAAGCAGTTTCTCAGCATCCTGGTAGGCTTCCAGGGTATTAGACACTTCCACCTCGAACTGCTCTTCCTTCAAAATGCGTTCAAAAATGGCCGCCACCTGCTCCGGCTCATGTCCGTTCCATCCACCCCTTACAATTAGTGCCTTGCGCATCTGTAATCCACTCACCTTTCGGAATGTATTGTTATACTACATTTCTTCAATGGATACCCAGCGGCGTTCCTCTATGGATCGTTCTACCGCTTCAAGCACAGCCTGACAAGCAACACCGTCGTGGAAATTCGGCGACGGTTGCCGTCCTTCAGAGATGGCACTCAACATCTCAAGCATCTCATGGGTGAAGGTATGTTCGAATCCAATCGTATGTCCTGCAGGCCACCAGGCTTCGGAGTACTTGTGTGCCGGATCGGTGGCGAGTACGCGACGAAAGCCCTGAACGTCCTCCTCATCCTGCGTGAAATACACTTCCAGTTCGTTCATTCGTTCAAAGTCAAACCGCACACTGCCTAGGCTACCGTTGATCTCGAATGAATTTGTGCTCCGATGTCCGGCAGCAAAACGTGTGGCTTCGAAGCTGCCCAACGCACCTCCGGCGAAGCGTGCCAGGAACAACGTGGCATCATCGACTGTCACTTCTCCCATCGGAGCATTTGCTTCAGCGCTCCTTTTGGAGCTCAACCCGCTCATCTCCAAAGCCAACGGGCGCTGTTTGATGAATGTCTCGCTCATGCCGATCACTTCATGGAACTCGCCGACCAAGAAGCGAGCGAGATCAATCAGATGGGCGCCAAGATCACCATGAGAGCCAGAACCGGCCACTTCTTTTTGCAGCCGCCATACCAGGGGGAAGGACGGGTCCATGATCCAGTCTTGAAGGAAGAAGGCACGGAAATGATAAATTTTGCCTAGGCGTCCGCTCTCGACTAGCTGCTTAGCCAGCTGGACAGCCGGAGAAAAACGGTAGTTGAAGCCTACCATATGTCTGATCCCTGCTTCCTCTGCTACCTGCAGCATGTCACGTGAATCCGCCAGCGAGAGCGCAAGTGGCTTCTCACAGAATAGATGCTTGCCATGGAGGGCTGCCTCAACGACAATTTCCTTATGGGCATTACTCGGGGCGTTAATGTCAATGAGGTCAATATCGTTACGTTTCACTAGATCACGCCAATCCGTAACACTTTCGGTCCAGCCGTACTGGCGGGCAGCTGCCTGAACCCCCTGCTCATTGCGTCCACATATAACGGACATCTCTGGCTGCAGCGGGGCATCTGGGAAGAACATAGGTAGACTACGGTAAGCGTTGCTGTGAGCCTTGCCCATAAATTTGTAGCCAACCATTCCGATACGAAGACGATTAGACATGTCGTGATCCTCCTTATGGGTCTGAGTTTCAACGAATTTTTGACGAATGGTGTTATGGACGAATGGATGACGCCCTGATAATCAGCTCTGTGGACAGGAGTTCTCTTATCGAGTCGCGCCCGGTTAGTTCCAGGGCTGGAATAAGATTCAGAGAATCGGGTATAAGCTTCGAGGCTGCAAGCTCCCCCATCTCATAAAAAGGTACGCGGACACTGCTTAGCGGCGGAACAGCCATCTCAGCCGCATCCGAATCGTCATAGCCTACAAACGCCGGAAACTGGTCAGCTGCCAGTCCGCGCTCACGGAGACCCTGCATTACCCCGAGGGCCATCCGGTCGTTCGCCGCAAATACAGCATCAATATCATTCAATTTGTCTGCGATTGTAGCTGAGGCTTCGAGCCCGCTTCGACGGCTGTAATTACCTTCCAGAAGTAGATCGTGGTCATATTCAATACCGGCCTCCTGAAGCGCGGTACGGTAACCCTTCAATCGCTCAGTACTGTTGGAATAGATGTCCGGGCCGTTGAGAAAGGCAATCCGCTTGTATCCCTGCTCGATGAGGTGACTTACAGCCGCCCGGCTGCCTTCTACATGGTCTGCATCCACTTCACAGAACGATTGCCCTTCAAAATGGTGATTCATGACGCAGAACGGACGTCCTTCTTCCTGAAGTCTCTTTAGAGCTTCCTCCTCATCGTGGTCATCCCTGGCTCCTAGGATGATACAGGTATCGATTCTTTGCTGGCGGAAAAGACTACTGTAATCAATCCGTTCCCCTGGCTTTCGGAACAATAGAAGCAGATCGAGCCCGCTGTCTCTGGCCTTGTTTCCGATACCGCTCAGCATCTCAGAGAAAAAATAGGCTGAGAACAGGTGCGCCTTCGGGACATAAGGCATAACTACACCAAGATGGCCACTCTTACTTCGGGCAAAGTTACGAGCCAGCGCACTGGGTACATATCCAAGCTGATTAGCTGCGTCCAGAACCCTTCTCCGCGTATCCTCTTTGATAGGACCTACTGCATTCAAGACCCGAGATACCGTCGCTTCAGACACGCCGGAAAGTTCTGCTACTTCCTTGCGTGAAACGATATTACCCACCTCCAAATCATTTTATGTACGCGCGTACATTTTCTCATGCAGCCATACCTCTGTCAATCCCCAAAAAGCGTATCCATGGATGGATAAGCTCTTTTCGTTACTCAAAGGAAAGGGTCTCGATTCCTTAAGGCTTGAGCAAGCTAATCATCCCTACTCCAATCATAAGTACTGTAATTCCCGCAAGTATGCCTATCCATTCCTTTGGACTCTTCTTTTCCTTAAATATTAAAATGCTGCCAACACAAGCAATGGCAATGCTCGCCTGAGAGATCGGAAAACTAGCCGCCATGCCGATCAGCCCGTTGGAAATAAATAATGCTAGATTCGCGATGCTCCAAACCAATCCTGTAGGTAAATTGTGAACCACCAGAGAGAAGCGTAGCCGCTTTTTGCCCTTCAGGTTCATGACCATGGCTGAGCATAGCATACCGAGCGATTGCGGCAGAATGACGGATAGTCCCGATATATGAAAGAACTGATTAATAACGACATAACTACTTAACGCTAACCCCGAGCAAACCAACATTATGATAATGGGTACCGGCAAAGGCTTGGACAACCCTGCAGACTTGCCCTGATAGCTGGTTAACAGAACCCCTGCCAATATACACAGAAGAGAACCAACGCCTATCCCATATTGGTACCCTGTTATCCATTCACCCAAAATAAGTGCGGCAAATAGCGTCGTACCTATTAACTGCAGACCACAAATCACAGGAATGGCGATCGATACGCTTACTTTTTGAAAAGCTTGAAACTGAAGCAATTGTCCAGCAGCCCAGAAAATACCAGATATAAAACTTACCACAAAATGAATCGGTGCTAATGAGGTAGGGTGAATGATATACAAGCACAGGGCAAACAGCACAGCACCAATCACGGTACCTGTCAGCTGTTCTCGGGGACTGGCTTTTGTTATATGTGCCAATATCGGCATAACCCCCCAGCCAACGGCTGGAATAAAAGCAATAATGAAATCCACGTGCGGAATTCTCCTCCCGTAAAAAGTACTCTTCCTAACAATTGTTAAATATGCCATGCAGGAAAGAATCTACAGTTTTACGATAGCAAAAAAAACCGCTTCTAAATACAAATATTTTTATAGATTAATATAGCAAAATCAAAGAAACTGTTTTCTATACGCACTGGGAGATGTACTCATTACATTTCTAAAAGCTCGCGAAAAGGTCAATTGATCGGTATAGCCGACCGAATTTGATATGACCTGAATCGAATAGTCCGTATGTTGCAGCAGTTCGCACGCTTTTTTAATCCTGAGGTCTATCAGATATTGTTTAGGCGTTTCACCAGTCTCAAGTTTGAAAACGGAGGTTAGATAATTCTGATGTAGACCGAGGTACTCCGCTACTTCACTAATCTGGATGCCGCTGATGTAGTTTTTCTCAATAAAGTTTATCGCTTGAACCGAGTAAGGAAGCTGCTCCTTTACCGACATCGTTTCTCCCAAGTCGTGCACAAGTTTGGCGAGAATATGGAATAAATACCCCTGTATAGCCAACGATGAAGAAAGTGTGTTATCTCCGATCCGCAACATCTCAAGAATCGTGGAATGAAAGAACGTAATATCTTCAATATCGATTACATAAGGGTTCTGGCTTGGAAGTGATATGTTCTGCAGGTAGATGTCGGATTTAATGCCCATAAAGCCGACCCAACAGTACTCCCAAGGCTCGGCTTCATCCGCCTGGTAATAAGCTACCCTATTGGCCGGAATTAAAAAAGCCTGTCCTTCTCCTATATCGTAATTTTTGTTGTCAATCACCAACCTACCTCGTCCTTTTAGCACAAAATGAACCAGATTAAAATCGCGGGCGATGGGTCCAAAATCCTGATTGGATAAGCAGAGCTCTGTGCCACAGTTATATAAAATCAAATCTGATATATTTTTATGCTCTGAACTGGTATACGTATCAACATATTGAATCATATTCTCGCCCATTGGCATCCTCCCCACTTTTCCAAATAAAGAACCTATGCTTGTTAATTTATCAGTATAGCATAAGTTAAGGATGACAAATATCGAGAAAAGGTTTAGCTCTAAACTATAATTTTTTGTAAGGTTCTTTGTTTTTCCTATATTCGACTTAAAAAAAGTCATGTATTTTCTATCACTACCTTTGTTATGCTGATTCAATAATAACGCTTTCAAGTGGTTTGACATATTTTGAAAGGGGCTATGTGCATGGCTAGTCTACAAGTTAACCAAAAGGAACGGACATTTCACTTAACGAACAAATACTGCAGTTATCTTTTCCGTGTCATGGAGAACGGGCAATTGGAGCATTTATATTACGGCAAAAAAATAGAGTACCTGGGTCAATATGACCGTTTTATCGAGCGAAGCTACCGTCCTGTGTCTGTCGGTGAGTTTGATAGTGACTTGGTGACATCGTTGGAAAGTATTAAGCAGGAATTTCCTTCTGCGGGAAGTGGAGACTTTCGAGAGCCGGCAATTGAGATCATACAGGAGGACGGATCTCATATAATGGAGTTCACTTATGATCGTTACGAGGTAATCGCTGAGAAGCCTAAAATCCCCCATCTTCCAGCTACGTTTTGTAAGGAAGCACATGAAGCAGAGACACTCCTCATCACGCTGACCGATTCTCTTACAGGAGCGGTGGCCGTGCTTGCTTACACCATCTTCAGCGAACTGCCCGTGATCACGAGATCCGTATCCATAACGAATTCCGGGAATAATCCCCTGAGAGTCAACCGTCTAATGAGCCTGAGTCTTGATCTCCCTGACTCCGATTATGAAATTATTCATTTATCAGGGGCTTGGGGTAGGGAACGTCATGTGGAGCGTACACCATTGAGACCTGGGCTACAGTCGATTGGGAGCACACGAGGAATTAGTAGTCATGTTCACAACCCATTTCTGGCGCTTGCCAAACCCGGATCACAGGAACACCAAGGAGAAGTATATGCGGTTAATCTCGTTTACAGCGGGAACTTTCTTGCCCAGGCGGAAGTGGACAGCTATTCAACTACCCGATTGATGATCGGCATTCATCCTGACAAATTCTGCTGGACCCTGAAGCCAGGAGAATGTTTTTATTCGCCTGAAGCAGTTCTGGTCTATTCTGAGAGCGGTTTAAATGGCATGAGCCAAGCATACCATAGCCTGTACAATAAACACTTAATTCGCAGCAGTTGGACCGAGCGGGAACGACCTGTATTGATCAATAACTGGGAGGGGACCTATTTTGATTTTACTGAGCAGAAAATAGTTGATATGGCAAAAAAAGCAGGTGAACTGGGAATTGAACTCTTTGTCTTGGATGACGGATGGTTCGGTCGAAGAAACAATGATACCTCTTCCCTCGGCGACTGGTTTGAAAATCCTGAAAAGCTACCGAACGGGATCTCGAATTTGGCAGAGAAGATCAATGCGCTCGGGATGAAATTCGGTCTTTGGTTCGAGCCGGAAATGGTTAACTCCGACTCTCATATTATGAGGGAGCATCCAGACTGGGTTGTGGGAACACCCGGCCGTCAACGCAAGCATGGACGCCATCAATATGTTCTTGATTATTCCCAACCGCCTGTTGTAGATTACCTGTTTAAGTTAATGGATGACGTGCTCTCTTCTGCTCGGATCGAATACGTAAAATGGGATATGAATCGCTGTATTTCAGAAGCCTATTCGTTATCTCTGGGCAAGGAAAGACAGGGCGAATTTTTTCACCGCTATGTCTTGGGTGTATATGCTTTATATGAGAAGCTGATTACCGAACACCCTGAGATTTTGTTTGAGTCCTGTGCTTCCGGTGGGGGACGGTTTGATCCAGGGATGCTTTATTATGCTCCGCAAACATGGACAAGCGACGATAGTGAGGCTATAGAACGTCTGAAGATTCAGTATGGCACTTCCATGGCCTATCCACTTAGCAGCATGGGTGCTCATGTGTCAACCATCCCGAACCACCAGGTAGGCAGAACCACACCGCTGCAAACCAGATCCAATGTCGCCTACTTTGGTATATTCGGTTATGAACTTGACCCATTGGCTTTGTCCGAAGAAGAGTGCAATGTAATTAAAAAACAAATACAAGTGTATAAACGTCACCGAGGATTAATTACACAGGGAACCTTTTACCGTCTGCTAAGTCCCTTTGAAAAAAATGAGACTGCCTGGATGGTCATTGATGCAGAATGTGAGCATGCTCTCGTCGGTTGGTACCAGGTGCTCTCGCGTCCGAATCAAGCTTATTTACGACTAAAGCTAGTGGGGCTGGACGAAATGGCAGTATATTTTGTGGAAGAGCTGGGCCAACGTTTTACCGGCAGCGAGTTAATGAACATTGGACTTATACTCACCCCGTCTCATAAGGCGGGACAGGATTTTAATATTGCGGAGAAATATGATTTCTCATCTCAATTATTTACTTTAACAAAAGAGATTTCCTCATGATTGGATTATGACTTGAAGAATTAGATCAAAGACCCGTTCTTTTCTCCAGTTCCTCCGTATATCTGGCGCCCATTAAAGTGATCTGCGAGGCTGCGCTGTTAATATTGCGCACATCTTCGGATGTGAGTTCAATGTCTACTGCGCCTAGATTTTCTTCCAGACGGCTTAATTTCCGTGTGCCCGGGATTGGAACGATCCACGGCTTCTGGGCTAAATGAATGATAAATGTTCATTATTTTTATTTAGTTAATTGGCTTACAATCCTATCAAGAGAGCTATTATACATTTGTTTAAAACATTCATGCTCTTCAAACTCTATTAATGTGATAAGCCTTTGAACCAATAAGTTCCTAAACCAACGATTCAAATAATTCATCTCCTCCCCCTTGCTTGATTCTAGGATTGTAGTTTTATTATGACGAACAGAGGAAGCGAAGCGGTATCTCAATTGTCTTAATTGTTTGCCTAATCCTATCACCACCACTTTTGTTACAACTAGATAAGTCTTATAATGGAGCCAGACAAACCAGTAAGGAGGATTTGAATGTCGGAGGACATGCTTGAACAACAAAAGGAGCTCACCAGATTGATCGAGCGTCACTCGTTTCAGAATAGCACGGGGGAAACAGCGATCCCTTCCCTATTTTTCTATCAGCGTTCCAGCAAAACCGAACCCGTTTACCGGGTTTACAAGCCTTCATTTTGTTTTGTTGTTCAAGGTTTGAAAGAAATTTTACTGGCACAAGAGAATTTTGAATACGGACCTTCTGATTATCTGATCGCTTCTATGAATCTGCCGGTGATCGGTCAAATCATAAAAGCTTCTCCAGAATCACCCTACCTGAGTCTTAAGCTCGAATTTACCCAGAACCAGATTCTCGAGGTACTGAACGATTCTAAAATCCAGGTAACACTAAAAGAAAACGCCAAACGTGCCCTATTCGTCGGCCGGATGGAATCGTCCATTCAGGATGCTGTTCTTAGGCTTGCCCGCCTGCTGGACACCCCGGGAGAAATTCCGTTTCTCGCTCCTCTTTACACGAAGGAGATTTTATATAGGCTGTTGCAGGGACCTTATGGAGTCGAATTGGCTCAGATTGCAGTCGAAGGAAGCAGCACCTATCGAATCCGAGAAGCTATTGACTATATCGTTCGGAATTGGGACCAGTCTTTTCGGATCGAAGATCTTGCAGACACCGCCAGCATGAGTGTTTCTTCGTTCCATCGGCATTTTAAAGAGGTAACCGCCATGAGTCCAATTCAGTTCCAAAAACAGCTGAGACTCCAGGAAGCCCGCCGTCTCTTATTAGCTGAATCGGCGGACGCCGCAGACGTCGCTTTCAGGGTCGGATACGAGAGTTCCTCCCAATTCAGCCGCGAATACTCCCGAATGTTTGGGGCTCCTCCAAGAGCGGACATTAAGCGATTGAAAGAAAAATACGATCAGGTCATGAATGGCTGAGTATCTGGACCGATCGGTGAAGAAGAAAAAAGGACGGCCTTGGGCTGTCCTTTTTTCGGTATGCTTCGTTTAATTTCGCAGCGAGTGTGCCAGCTCCTCCTTGGCAGAGATGGCTGATACAGAATGCTTGCCATTGATAAATACGCTTGATTTCTTCATTAATAGACATATAAGTTAAAACATTCAATTATCATTTAGAAATTTAGGGGTTGAACACAGTGAAAGTGGATCAGGGCCAAATATAAGATTGGCGGACTGCTTGGCCTCCTCGATGACCTTCATGACCTTTTCACTATGTTCAAGCATATCCGAAACTTTTTCCAAATCGTTTTCTCGGATGATACGGTCAAATTCAACGAATTCGTCATACATTCGATGCGAATGATCTTTTAGATCCACCCGAATTGGCATTTCCTTATTCGCAGTGTAATCAAAGCAGTCGCATATATTAGCTGAACTTGCCATGTGTATATAGCCCTTATTGCCTTGAATGTTCACGGCATTGGGGGCCGTACTATCTTTTGAACCGATGCAGACACACTTGAAATCACCGTAATCAAGCAGCAGCATACCTGAAGTATCAATTCCACGCTCCATGTTCGCCCAATACTCCACTTTCTTAGGGCTCCCGAAGAATCCAACAACAAAATGAATATTATATAAATTAATATCCATCAAGGCTCCACCAGACATTTCTGGATTAAACGCAGGCTGGATTATTCCTGCTTTGAATGCTTCATACCGAGATGAGTATTGAGAATAGTTGCATTCAACGATTTTGATCTCACCAAGTTTAGATAGATACTCCTTCATGGACAAATAATTTTTCAAATATTGATTTGTTATGGCTTCCACCAATATCAGTTTTCTTTGCTGAGCAATTTCTTTTAGCTCTAGGAATTCTTGCAAATTGGAAGTAAACGGCTTCTCACAAATGACATGTTTGCCACTCAATAATGCTTCTTTGGCATATGAATAATGAAGATGATTAGGCAGCCCGATATAAACTGTATCCACTTCATGATTCATCAGCATCTCGCTGTAATCCGAATAAATCTGAGAGATTCCATATCTATGTTGCCAATCCAGTAATTTTTCCTCATGACTAGGTCTAGAACAAATTGCCTTTAATAAAATAGTCGGGATATCCTGAATAAAGCTCAATAGATCCCCTACGATCATCCCTGCTCCGACAATTCCCAACTTCATTTTAGTTGCACTCCTCTATACCTTTTTCAAGTATTTCCATACAAATTATCGTTTCTTCGTCTTTAATCACTTTTTCTTTACCAAGTACGATCGACTGATAGATATCGTCATATACTCGAGCATAGTCTCCCTTTTCAGAAACGACTTTTTCTTCATGATACTCGCCTTTATCATCCAGATATGTTAAGATGCCGTAATGCTCGGGCTGGTCGATGCCGAAATCGGAGTGTCCCTTAGGCAGATAGTATAATTTCAGATGCTCCTCCTGACGATCCTTCGTTTGCTTTATAAAAACGCCTTTTTTTCCGTGTACAACAAAACCTGGCCGCTCTTTTAAGCGAAAAAGGCTGGATTTGATGGATACCTTGAGCGAGGGATAATAAAAATCCAGATCAAAGTAATCATTCATTCTCCCAGTACCCAGCAATTGACGAACATCATAATGGATTGTGTCCGGCTTTCCAAAATAGGAAAGAACCTGGTCAATGGTATGAACGCCATGTCCATATAGGTAACTGTTATATCTGGAAAAATGAGAAGTGGAGTTCGGGATCTCAGGGCGATAATAATCGTAATGCATCTCCACCTCCAGCAAATCTCCAAGCTTTCCTGATTCAATAACCTTCTGGGTAGTGAGGAAATCCGAATCGTAACGTCTATTCTGATAGCATTGTATAACCAGATTTTTCTCTTTAGCATATTGGAAGATCGACACGGCTTCTTCTTTGGTTAACATAAAAGGTTTCTCAACAAGTACATTTTTCCCGTGGTCTAGCGCCATTTTTGCATAAGAGTAGTGGGATTCTACAGGTGTACAGATAACAATCAACTGAATCTCCTTATCGTTCATTAAAGATTCTATATTATCTGTATACAGCACGTCAGGGATTTTTTCCCACTCTCTTTTATCTAGATTACGGGCATATATCGTCTTCACTTTCAATTCAGCTCTGTTCAATGAAAAAGGAAGATGATAACGGTTCGTGCTTTTCCCATTTCCAATATAACCGATGGTAAGCATATTATTTCCCCCTTAGGCTCTTTTTCATTTATTATAAAAGAAGAACGTTGATCGTAAAGGATTCGCCACCAAAATGGTACATTCAACCGATTATTTTTAAAAATGGTTGTTTATTTTTAAACAAAATGTTTATTTCATATTATTTTTCGAACGTTTTATTCAATTGAGCCGGGGTGAACCTGTTGAAAATACTGATACAATTATCAGAAATGCAAAACTTTACACCAAACGAAAAAAGCATTGCATCCTATATTTTGCTTCATAAGGAAAGTATTCTGCACTTAAATATTCAGGAGCTTGCAAAGGCAACGTATACTTCGCATTCCGCAATTAATCGATTAACACATAAACTTGGGCTATCGGGCTTCAAGGAGTTTATAATCAAACTTGCTCGGGAGTTTCAGCAGAACACCCAGAACATTTCCAATGTAGACCCCAACTATCCCTTCGGTTATGATGAATCCCCACTTCAAGTGGCGAAAGAAATTGCAGAATTAATGAAAGAAACGATTGAAAAAAACTTTACATTCATGGATGATGATTCATTGTCGCAAACAGCCCTATTGCTGGATCAAGCGAAAAGGATCTTTATATATGCGTTGGGCGATTCACAAATCCGTGCGAAAAGTTTCCAAAATAAATTGGTAAAAATAAACAAGTATGTGGTTATAGCTACGGAGCTGTCTGAATGGGCTTACCATACGGCTAATCTTACGACACAGGACTGCGCTGTGTTTTTAACTTACCACGGAAAGTCGCCGATTTTTTTAAAAGCAGCACGGCATTTCGCACATGAAAATATCCCTTTTATCACAATTACAGCAACCAATCAAAGTGAATTGGCCAAACTCAGTAATATCTGTATCCGGGTGCCTGATGACGAAGTAAAACATGCCAAGATTGGTACATTTTCGTCGCAAATTGCTTTTGACTATGTATTAAATGTGATCTATTCCTGTATCTATAAAATCGACTACTTGAAAAACATGCAAACCCTAACACAATCGTTGGAGAATTCGCATCTCAATGACATGATGAACGACGTATAAAATGAATATGCACTAAAACAAAAAGTCGCCAATATGGCGACTTTTTCAGTATATATATTGTTCTCCTCAGTCAAGAATCAACTTTCATCTATTGCTTTTCGAATATCATAATCATTGCTATCGATATCTACATTCATTCCAAGTGCCAACTTTGCCAGCTGATTTCCAATAAAGGGGCCCATGGTCAACCCGGATGCTCCAAGCCCATTTGCCGCTATAAGACCATCCCAGCCTGGAACAGCTCCGATCACCGGTAGAAAACCGGGTGTAAAAGGACGGAAACCAACTCTTACCTCCTGAAAAGTGCTGTTTGCTAAATCAGGGGCCAATGCTAAACCTTTATCCAGAATTTCCTGCATCCCCCCTGCTGTTACTCTCGTATCGTAACCTTCGATTTCATTTTCGTGAGTCGCCCCTATTACGATCTTCTGTTTATCAAAAGCCAGCAGATATTGATCAGAAGGCGGTATGACTACAGGCCAAGTGCCTGTATCTTGCCTATTAGGAACCTGCAAATGCATAATTTGTGCTTTTTGATAACTAACCTTAAAATGAATGCCCAAAGGCAACAGTAGTTGATTGGCCCATGCACCTGCACAAACAATGACCTTGTCAGACGAGAAGCTTTGTGCACCGACCACTACTCCCGTTACATGGTCGGACTCATATTGAAGCGTAGCATTTCCTTGTATAAGGACCGCCCCGTTTTTTTGTGCTGATCGGACCAACGCATCCCGCAGCGCACGCCCATCTATTCGGGCGGCACCGCTAATATGAACAGAATGATAACCTTCTACTAACAAAGGAAACCGTTCATGGGTTTCTTTTTCATTTAGCCGGGTAATTTCACCGATTTCCGGTGCATCCAATTGTCGTAAGTGTGCCCGCTTCTCCATTTTTTTGATTTTCTCCAAATCATCATGAATACTGAGAGCCCCCACTTGAGCATAGCCAGTTTCTGTTTCTCCCTCGCTTTTGAGTTCTTCAATCAACCCAGGGTAAAAACGTGCTCCCGCTTTGGCTAGCTGGTACCAAGCCTGATTGCGTCGCTGTGATAGCCAGGGACAGATAATGCCAGCAGCGGCATCAGTAGCCTGTCCTTTATCTTTACGATCTACAATAATGACATTAGCGCCCATTTTTGCTAGATGGTATGCTGTCGATGCCCCCAGAATTCCTGATCCGATTACGATGACCTTCTTCATGATTACATCCCTTTCCTACATCACTGTATCCATTATAGCGAATAGTGCATGAATGCATAAAGTTTGAAATTAATATTTTAAATCCTTATAAAGTTCTTAGAATTGATCTTTAAAGTAGTTGTCAGAACAAATGAAAAGGATGAACTGATATGGATAACATTATTTTACAGACTAAAAATCTCTGCAAAACCTTCGGACGACAACAGGCGGTGAACAACGTCACACTGTCTATTCAGGAGAATTCCGTCTATGGACTACTTGGCCCAAATGGGGCTGGAAAATCAACCACCTTGAAAATGTTAACCGGTATGCTACGCCCGACATCCGGTGAGATTTTATTTCAAGGAAAACCCTGGTCCCGAAAAGATCTTGCTCAGATCGGCGCACTGATCGAATCCCCTCCACTCTATGAGAATTTGACAGCTAGAGAGAACCTCAAAGTTCGTACAACGTTGCTGGGATTGCCTGATTCGCAGATTGATGAAGTGCTGAACATGGTTGATTTGACCCATACCGGGAAAAAGCGCTCGGGCCAGTTCTCGATGGGTATGAAACAGCGGCTGGGCATTGCCATTGCTCTCCTCAATCATCCCAAGCTATTGATCTTAGATGAGCCAACCAACGGACTAGACCCCATTGGTATTCAGGAGCAACGCGAGTTGATTCGCTCCTTCCCGAAGCAAGGAATTACCGTAATTCTTTCCAGCCATATTTTATCCGAAGTCGAACAAATCGTTGACCATGTCGGTATCATTGCCGGCGGCGTATTAGCTTATCAAGAGGCGGTCACTCCAGGGCAAAACCTGGAATCGTTGTTCATGCAGATTGCACAGGAATACCGAAAAGGGGATGAGTAGGATGCAGCAATATATAGCCGCCGAACATCTAAAATTAAAGCGCACCTTCACAAAAAAGTTGGTCTGGCTTGCCCCCATAGCTACTCTTCTTCTGTGTACCATACTCATGGGGGGACGTATGCTCCAAAGTGCCAGCTACAATTGGTGGTATTTCATGCTGCTGCCAGGTGCCCTCACCTTAATGTGCTCAGGAGTGATCCAAAAGGATGGCAAGAAGCTGAAATACCGTGCTGTCCTCGGCATGGCTGTAGATTTGGCTCAGGTATGGTACGGTAAAATCGGGGTTTGCGTAAGACTCTTAATGGTTTCCTTTATTGTCCTATTTATAGGGATAACGCTTGGCGGATTCGTATTCTCAACTTCCGTGACACTAGCAGGAAGCGTTGCTGCAACTCTAATCCTATTCATCACCTTTTTGTGGCAAGTTCCACTTTGCCTGTTCCTAACGGACCGAATAGGCATGTTTGCCACTCTAATTATTAACATGCTGGGCAACGTATCTTGCACCATTTTGTTCGCTACGTCCTCTGTGTGGTGGGCGGTCCCTTATGCTATTCCAGCCCGATTAATGTGCGCCGTCATTAAAGTGCTACCTAATGGGCTTGCCGTTCCTTCAGGAGATCCGCTTTTGGATAAAGGCGTGATTGTGCCCGGCCTAGTGATCACAATCTGCCTGTTCATAATTCTGTCGATACTGACGGCGATGTCCTTCCGCAAGCGGGAGGCTAAATAAGATGATTTCTTTTTTCCGCTATCTGAAATCCGATGTGCTTAAACTTAGAAGGCAGCCCTTACTGCTTGTGCAGCTGTTTGTGCCGCTTTTAGGCATAGCAATCTTTCTAGCCTACTATTCCTTTACTCCGTATTCACCGATTTCAAAGGTGGACGGCTATTTGCAGGTCTTGGCCGTGGTTCTTCCTACCATGATTGGTATTGTCTGCTCCATTGCTGTTGAGCAGGAGGCAGTCGCTGGCAATTTCCAGCAGCTATTGATCTCGCCAGTGAAGCTGCTACCTTTCCTGAGCAAGCTCAGCCTGCTCCTGATCTTGGGATTTGGCAGTGTGCTGCTTGCCTCCGGAGGCTTTGGGGCTGGCTATATATATCTTATGAGAGAGTCACCGTATGGCTTGAAGTTTTATGTGTTGGCTGCCTGCATTCTGTTTATGTCCAGTGTCTTCCTCTATTTTCTGCATTTTTTCATTAGTTTGCGGTTCGGCAAGGGAGCTTCCATCGGTCTAGGCATTATGGAGAGTCTATTGTCCGCTTTGCTTCTTACAGGGCTGGGTGATCATAATTGGATATTCATCCCCTCTGCTTGGGCTGCCCGGTTCATCACGATCTGGGTGCAATACGATATAAACTCAGCAGTATCTATTCCTGAAGCTATACGGCTTGATTCGGGAGTCAGATATTGCGTAGTAGGGACCGTAGTCGTCATGGTATTATTAGGATTATGGATTTGTCGTTGGGAAGGACACAATTCGTCGGAATAAAGACTAGAGTATAGAAAGCAAGGGAAGTGAATTAAGCATGGCAAACTTGTTGGCCGTTGATGATGAACCCGCCGTTTTGGCACTCCTTCAAAATATTTTGCAGAAAGATGGCCATGTTGTCACGGTGATCTCCGACTCCCCACAGGTTCTCACCATGCAGCTTGGAGCCTTTGACCTCATCCTGCTTGACGTGATGATGCCTACCATGGACGGGTTCACACTCTGTCGGGAAATTCGCAGCAAAATAGACTGCCCGATCCTGTTCCTCACCGCAAAATCCATGGAGAACGATGTGATGTTAGGGCTTGGGGAAGGGGCCGACGATTATATTGTCAAGCCGTTTGGTGCTGGAGAATTGCGCGCAAGAATCAACGCCCATCTCAGACGGGAGAATCGTAAACGGCGTAATGTATTCTGCATCGGGGAAGTTCATTTCAATCTGTCCGGCAAGGAAATCACCGTTCAGAATGTTGTAGTCCCGTTTACCAAAAGCGAATATGAGATATGTAAGTTTCTAGCCCTGAACTGGGGACAGGTGTTCCCTAAAGAGCAGATTTACGAAGCTGTCTTCGGCTTGGATGGGGACAGCGATTCCGCCACCATCGTGGAGCATATAAAAAATATCCGAGCCAAGCTTGGCAAAGTAGAGGTTTCGCCAGTGGAGACGGTTTGGGGGATCGGGTACCGATGGAAGTAACCAAAGTACAGCAGGCACGCAAGACAACCAAACTACGAACCATTTTTCTGGGTTATTTAGTTATGTTCTGTATCGGGACGATTGCGCTCGCTCTGTTCCTGGTTCTCATCTTCTATGTCCTGATGTCTTGTGGGACCATTCTCCCCGCGAACTATGCTGAGAATCAGGTGCGGGAGGACAAGACAATCATTGAAGCTGGCAAGACCCTACAGCCGGATTCTCGGCAGAAACTGTATAAATACGCATCATTCACTTCGAAAGGCCGCCTCATTGAGGGAAACCTTTCTGAAAAGCAGGCTCTAGCTGCTTGGAGTGTTACCCAGCAGAACGATACTGCTTATCAATTTCCCTATAACTATGTAAAAGTCTCACATAATGATAAAGTTACTGTGATGCGCTATTCTGTCTCGGCTCAGTTTGAACTTCCTATCCTGCGTCAATACCTGCCGAACGCGGAATTGTCCTTTTTTGCCGTGTTCTGTATCGCCTTTCTGGGGGGAGGTGCCTTGCTGGCTTCCTCCTTCGGACGAAAGCTGGCACGTAAGATGAGTGGGTTGCAGCAGGCCACCAAACAAATTCAAGCACAGGATCTGGACTTCTCAATCGAATTCAGTGGCGTGATGGAAATCGATCAGGTGCTGCATTCCATGGATAAAATGAAAGAAACTTTAAAGACTTCGCTTCAGAAACAATGGAATCTCGAAAGATCCCGCCGCGAGCAAATATCCGCCCTAGCACACGATGTCAAAACACCACTCACTATCGTTCGTGGAAACGTAGAGCTGCTGTCCGAGACCGATCAGTCCGAAGAGCAAAAGAACTATACGGATTATATATCGGAAAGCACCAGGCAGATGGAGCAGTATATTAAGACTCTTATTGAAATTTCAAAAGCGGAAACGCTTGTCACCCTGCGGGCGGAAACGATGGATGCTGACTTCTATTTAACGAAAGTGAAAGATCAGATAATGGCCTTGGCTGCTGTCAAAAAAATATCTGTAGCATTCGCTGCATATAACCTCCCTAAGACGCTGTATGCAGACCCAGTTCTACTTGAGCGAGCCATTATGAATGTTGCTTCTAATGCGGTAGATCAGGCGCCTGAATATAGCGAGATCCAGATGACCGTAGAGTCTGGGGAAGACTGCATTCGATTCAGCATCTTAGATGAAGGCCCAGGGTTCTCTCCGGAAGGCCTCAAACAGGCCGCCGAGCAGTTCTATATGGGTGACTCGTCCAGAAGAATAAATGGACATTACGGTATGGGTCTGTATATAACAAAATCCATTGTCAATCTACATGGCGGAAAGCTGATCATCACCAACTCCACCCAGACAGGCGGCGGACAGGTAAGCATTGAGATTCCGTCAGTTCATTAGCGACATAATGAGTAAATTACCGAAATAAATAATTTGCTCTTAAGCTTGGTTCGATTCATAAGGCACACACTTCTTCCTCGTTTGTTATTGAAACAATTTAAAACGCTACTGACATATGAAGGTCAGTAGCGTTTTATCATTTTGCCATCGGAATGAAAACACTCCTGGCACAGCCTCGCGATTATTATAAGGAACATTGGTTATTGGATTACTATATGTGCTGCTGAACGGATGATGCTATAATTTTGCTTTGTGCTCCTTGATCAAATACGGAACCAAGAATAGACGTTCCGATAGCCCCGCCATAAAGCTTCCCATCATATAGATACCCATACCAACTCCGGTTTTGTTGCCACTTAATGTTAATTAATGCATTCATTAAGCGTTAAAGATTCCCTTACGAAGGTGACGAGAGATGACAACAAATTTTAAAATGAAAGAACTTATGGATCAATTCCAAATCAGTGAGGATACCTTACGGTATTATGAGAAAATGGGTCTTCTTCCTCCCGTGGCCCGCAAAAATAATGGGCACAGGATATATAACAATTCACACAAAGAGGCACTTCTAATGATCAAGTGTTTAAAAAAAGCCGGAATGTCGCTGAAGGAGTTAAAACCTATTATCCAGCTTCAATTAGATGAGAGCAACATATCAAATAATGAATGGTATGATAGGCTTTACAATTACCAAAAAAAGATAGATCAGCAGCTGCAAGAACTTCAGGAAATTAAGGATATGATTGAATTGAAATTGCAAACCGGGCAAAAATTTGGCCATAACTTTTTGCCGCTTGAGACCCAAACTTAATCTTTTTTTAAAACTGAATTGCTCTGCTTGACCTAGTGTTTACACCAGGTTGTAAGATGTGCATTAGATTCCCTCCAAGGATTCCACATCATACAAAAGGGAGCTTATAAACATGAACAATACAATAGCAATAGGAAAAACCGGATTAAAAGCATTTAAACTTGGTTTTGGAGCAGGTGTGGTAGGTAATTCAATGATGTATCCAAAAGTCGATGATACTCTAAGCCGACAATTAATTAGAACTGCCCTTGCAAAAGGAATCAATTTCATTGATACCGCATTTCTGTATGGAATGGGCCACTCTGAGGAGTTAATCGGTGAGGCCATCCGGGAACATGGTGGCCGGGAACATCTTGTAATCTCTACTAAAGCTTCTTCTAACCCGCAATTTAATCAAAGCCATCTGGAAGTCGACAACAGTCCAGCTGCATTACGTAAGGCTGTGGATGACAGCCTGATGAGATTACAGACAGACTATGTTGACATTTTCTTTCTTCACTTTCCCGACAGCCGTACCCCGCTGGCTGAAGCTGCTGACACACTTGCAGAGCTGAAGAAGTCAGGGAAAATCAAAGCCATTGGCGCTTCAAATTTAAGCTTTGAGCAGCTTAAGGCTTTTAATGCTGATAAGCACTTGGATGTTCTTCAAGCTGAGTACTCACTACTGGTCCGTCATGCAGAAGCCGACGTTATTCCTTATTGTCTAGAGCACGAAATTTCACTGATTCCTTTTTTCCCGCTCGCATCAGGTCTATTGGCCGGTAAATATAAGAAGGATGATGTATTTAATGATACTTCACGAATGAATAATCCTTTGTTTCAAAAAGAAGCATTTCTCGCGAATTTGGAACGCGTGGATCGATTCAAAGCATTCGCGAAAGACAAGGGTGCAGATCCTGCACAGATTGCGCTAGCTTGGCTATTAACGCGTCCAGCCGTTGATCTAATTATTCCAGGTGCAACCAAGCCTGATCAAATCGAATCCAATTTTCAAACTTTGGGTGTTCGACTAACAAGTGACGAGCTTAAGCAACTCGATATTCTTTTCAATCAAAATAACTTGTTTACAGAGTAACAGATTGTTATTGTTCTACCTACACTTCCTAATACACAGAAAGGGTTCTAAAGTGAAAACTTTAGAACCCTTTTTTGCAGAAGTATTTATTTTGTAATCGTAATTTGTTTGGATGCAGTATTATAGTTCACCTGATACCCCGAAAGCTCGCTAATCACTCGTAATGGAACCAGCGTGTAGCCGTTAACAATAACCGGAGCTGTGATGTTCGTCGAATAACTCCGGGAGTTGTTCAACTCATACACGGCAAGGGTAGAATTCTTGACCTGAAGCACTACTTGTTTGCCGTCTGTAGGTCGAGTCAGAATGATCTTTTTAGTCGCTTTTTCATAATTTACCTCGTAACCTATCCGTTCACTGATAAAGCGCAGCGGGACCATCGTCGCCCCATTTATGATTCGCGGAGCCTGAGCCATCGTCGTAGCACGACCATCGACATAAGCTGATTTAGCTCCTGGTGTCAGGGTGAACGAAGTTGAATATGAGGAAACCGCATTGTTAGGGTAGGAGGACGTTGTACCAGAAGTTGTTGTAGTAGAACTCGTCCCAGATGATGAACTACTGGTCCCAATTGCTCTATTGCGAATAGCTTCTAACCGATCCAGCAAATCGCTTTTACGGGTTCCGCTCGGCAGATCACTGATTGCATCTCTGGCAGAACGCCAGTCGGAGGCATTCAGACTGTTTTCTGCAATTCGCATCAAATCTCTCGCTTTCTCATAGTTCGATGAACTAGATGACGAAGAAGAGTAGTAACCATCCGAATCCGTGCGTTCTGATATCTTAACACCACTAGATTCTCTTCCATTACTATTGACAGTCACGACCTTAATCTCATACCAGCGTCCTTCTCGCAAATCCGTTATTTTATAGGACTCAGAGCTTGTAGTTCCCTCATAATCACCATCAACATATATCTTTACCTTGTCGGCTTTACTCGGCATATCGTAGGTGATTTTGATCCAGGTGTCGCTCTTACTATCTACTTCAAGATTGGACACTTCTGACGAATTGGAGGACGTACTGTCCGTTGTAGCAGTCAGTTTCACACCAGAGGACAACGTACCTGTACTTCGCTTGGATTTTATCGTGAACGTGTAGGTCTGGCTTGCCGAAAGATTGTTGAATGTATAGGATGATCCTGTTGAATCAGTTACCAGTTGCCCATCCTTATACAGACTGACCGTATTAATTCCGCTAGGTCTTGTCCAGGAAACAGTAACGCTATAGTTATTAACTGATGTCACTGAAGCACCTGTCACTTCGGGTACAATATCGGTAGAGACCGTAGAAGTTGTAACTGGAATACTAACTCCTTGAGATATATTTCCGGATTTGTCTATCGTTTTGACCGTTACAGTGTAGGCTGTAGCAGCATTTAAGACATTAAACGTGTAAGACGTGCCTGAGGTTCGCTGCACTTCCTTACCATTTAAATAGATGATCGCTTGGCTCAGGTCAGCATCCTTAGGCAATATGTAATTTACGGTAAAAGCGTTATATCCAACATTCGTAGCTGTCAGCCCGCTTACCTCTCCTGGGGGTGTCTTATCCACAGGACCATCAACGGAAGCCGTTTTAGCCTGTATTGTCGTACCTAGAGATTCATCTCCACTCTTATTCACCGTTTTCACGCGAAAGATATATGTCGTGTTCGGTTGTAAACCGCTCATCATATAAGAGTTACTTCGAATGTTATCTACATATACATCGTTAGTGACATTTACCACTTTTATGTGGTCAAAATTAATGTCCGACGGATTGTTCCAGGACAAATTTACTTTTGTTGTTTCTGTAGGAACCGCTGTCAGATTGCTTACCTCTGCCGGCGCGATATTCGCAGTAACCATTTGGCTCGACATTACTTTTAGCATTTGGTTAAGATAGGTGTTCTGACCATAGCCTTTGGTTAACGTAGTCACTTTCGTGCCTGAAGTAACAGGCACATGACGGCCTTGAGCGATTGTTAATTTGGTATGTAACTGTTCTGTATTCAGGCCTGTCAGATTTGAGTTATGCCTTTCAGTCGACAACGCGCTAGCCACTGCATCGGGTGCCAAAATGCCATATCCCGTATTCAAAATCAGTGTAGCCGTTGCGAACGGAGCCATCCATTGACGCAAACGTTTTTTATTCATAATCTATGCTCTCCTTGATACCAGTATGGAAATTTTATTTGTCAAAACTAATAAGTCAAGCTTACAAACCCTTCTGCTGCAATCCAGCTTTTAAAATTCACACTAAAATGTACAGACATTCATTTAACTGTTATCGGAATTTCCATACAAAATGTTTAGGCTTCACACTAGCATTTTTACAGATAGGGGTCGCGCAAACAATATATGCTAAGCCTTCGAACTACACCAGCTTAGTGTTTTCTCATACTCCAAGCCATCTTTATAAGCCCCATTGTTTGTTTCAACAATTTAAACGAAATTACGATTATCGTTTCCGGGGACGCTAAGCTGTGGGACGTTGGATACTTCAATCATGTGAAAGCTCTGACATAACCTTGGATTCAGCTATAAATATTCGATATATCGTAACTTTCTACCGTTTAATAACATTGCATTATAGGATATATTAAATTTTAAGTAATAAGAGAAAGAGGTGTATTATGTTCAAAAATGCCTTTAAGATGTTTGGTGTCATTGGTAATATTGAAGCAATTTCATATCTACTGCTTGTGTGTATCGCTATGCCACTTAAATACGCAGCTGGAATACCGCAAATGGTAAGCTGGGTGGGTATGATCCATGGGGTACTGTTCGTGGCTTATGTTGTAGCGACTGTGGTCATGCTGATTATGCGGAAAATAACGCTACTGCAAAGTCTTGCTGCCTTGATTGCCTCACTGTTGCCGTTTGGCCCCTTCATTTTTGATCGTAAGGTGCTTAAAAAGCCGAAGCACGTGCGAGTCATACCAGCCCGATAAAAGCTACATAAGCATGTACAAGGGCAAGTGCCAACACAATAACGTTGCTTTCTCTTCCCACTCATGCAGCAGTATACAAAAACAACCGATGGCTCTAAACCACTCGGTTGTTTTTGTATACGCGAATTGTAAATTGTTACTTTCCCACGCAGTAAGGGAGACTCTAACTTTGTCATTCTTTTCTTCCCTATCTGCTATATTTATGTAATCACAACAACTAATCTCTCGGGTAATTTACACTCATAATATCCATAAAAGAAACTTTATCCGTTTCTCCATTACTCTCTACATGAACCTTTCCTGTTCTCGGGTCCATTTTAACAATTTGTCCACGGGTTGTTTCTTCGCGTCCCCATACGGTCAATACAACTTCGGATTGCTCTCGTTGTGCTTCTACAAGCTGATTCCCGATTTCCTCCAGTACAAATTCATCCCGAGTAGGCCGTTTGGGTACCTTCGCTTTTGCCACTTGCTATCACCCTTCCTTCGTGCAAAATCAAAATCAAATTCATTCTATTTTACCATACTTTTCATCATTTGGTGCTGGTAATGTGAGTAAAATTACGTCTCAGAGCCACAAAAAAGCCGAGTTCTCAAAACCGAAAATATCGGCTTTTTAAAGTTGCTTGTTGGAGCCCATTAGGAGCGATTAAAAGTCGAAGAGACAGGATTATTTGACCAACTGCGGAATGTAATCCACGATATTATATATAGGAGCACTGCTCTGTTGCGTAACGGCCAAAATCAATGCACCTTCGAGCATCGAAATAATAAGTACCGCCAGACTATGTGCCTTTTCCTCTTCCCAGCCCGAATCCTGAAGGCGCTCCATATAGATGTGCTGCCAATCTGTAAACGTATTCACACAGGCATGACGTAGCGATTCACTAATACAGGAAGTTTCCGCAGCAGCCCAGAAGCCAATCGGCATGAAGTCGTTAAAGCCGGTACGGTCTGCCTCCTCAGCTGTATTACGAATAAAATCCTGAATGGCTAGTACTGGATTATCATTCCCGTTCAGTGTCTGTTTTAATTTTTGCTTTATAAACTCATTCCCTCTTCTTATGCACTCCAAAGCCAATTCTTCTTTACCACGCGGAAAATAATAATAAAGTGACCCTTTCGGTGATCCACTCTCCGCAAGAATCTGATTCAGTCCGGTCGCGTGATACCCCTGATGAAAAAAGAGCTTCGATGCGGTTTGTACGATATTCTCGTATGATTCGGGTTTAGCAGCCATATACAGCATCCTTCATTATATAGTAGTTATAACTTATACTTTGACAAAAAAATAACAACATGTTTATTATATATAGACCGATCGTTATAATTCAACACCATTAATTTATTGGAGGAACAAAAACAACATGAATACAATGAGTCAATCGAGTTCACCCTCTGAACCCAAAACGTTCAAGGTGCTACCTATTATGATTGCCCTGCTCCTTAGCGGCTTTATTGGGATGTTCAGTGAAACGGCACTTAACATTGCACTGAATGATTTGATGCAGATTTTGCATATTACAACTGCAACAGCCCAATGGTTGACTACCGCTTATCTGCTCACACTCGGTATTTTAGTACCTGTATCGGGATTGCTGATTCAAACCTTTACAACAAGACAGTTGTTTGTGACATCGTTGCTGTTTTCAATAGCTGGTTGTCTCGTTGCTGCACTTGCACCTACTTTTTCAGTGCTATTGATCGCACGTATTCTTCAGGCCATTGGTACAGCGTTGTTATTGCCGTTGATGTTTAACACCATCTTGATCATTTTCCCGGCTGAAAAGAGAGGCGCGGCTATGGGGATCATCGGATTGGTAATTATGTTTGCACCTGCCGTGGGACCTACCATTGCAGGACTGGTACTGCAAAATCTGTCTTGGCACTGGATCTTCTGGATTTCTCTTCCGTTCTTGGTTCTCTCGCTGATTTGCGGTATTTTATTTATGCAAAACGTTTCAGAAACGACCAAGCCTAAAATAGATTTTTTATCTATCCTCCTGTCTTCCATAGGCTTCGGCGGTGTTGTGTTTGGTTTCAGTAAATCCGGAGAAGGTGGCGAAGGTTGGGCTAGCCTGATGGTTCTGCTTCCTGTGATTGTCGGTCTGGTATCGTTGATACTGTTCTCTGTACGTCAGTTGAAGATGAAGCAGCCTATGTTGAACTTGCGTGTGTTTAAATATCCTATGTTCGTGATCGGCGTTATTATGGTGTTCTTATGTATGATGACGATCCTTTCTACGATGCTGATTCTTCCACTCTTTTTGCAAAAAGGGCTGGCTTTGTCTGCTCTAACAGCAGGTTTGGTACTTCTGCCTGGTGGGATTATCAACGGTCTCTTGTCTCCCATTATGGGCTCCCTATTCGATAAATTCGGTCCCAAATGGCTTGTCATTCCAGGGCTTGTGATCGTGGCCGCTGTTTTATTTTTCCTGTCTGGCATTACCACAACTTCAACTCTCGTACTCATTATTGTGCTTCATAGTTGCTTGATGATCGGCATTTCCATGATTATGATGCCAGCTCAGACAAACGGACTTAACCAGCTCCCTATGGATCTATACCCAGACGGAACGGCCATTATGAGCACGCTCCAACAAGTTGCTGGTGCTATTGGTACAGCCGTAGCGGTAAGCATTCTCTCGAAGGGCATGGACAGCTATTTGAGCCAATCCAGTATGCCTGAATCCGTAAATGAAATGGCCAATGCCATGGCAATCGGATCACAAAATTCATTTTTCTTTGCGATGATCATCAGTGTGATCGGGTTGATCCTTGCGTTTTTCATCCGCAGAGTTCATGTTGAACATGGCACTGCCAAAGCACCCATGCATTAATTCATAAATTTTTTGTAAACATATCTAAATATACTTAAAGGCTGCTAACCATCTCACTATTGGTTATGCAGCCTTTTTTAATATGAATTTACATACACATTCATCAATTACATATTTACAAAGCTCCTTCATTTGGTTACGATATGGTTTATGAATTAAAGCGTAAAAATTACGATTACTATTAAGGAGGACTCCCTGTGTTTAAGCGTTCGTATTTTAAACTATTTATACCTGCGGTAATGGCGGTGATGATGGCAGCCTGCGCTTCATCTCCGTCAGCTTCACCCTCTCCATCTGCTGCACCACAAGATAAAAGTGTCACCTTATTGTTTAACGTGCAAAGCCCTTCTATAGATCCTCATTCAGATGTAAATTACACAGCTGTTCGTGCTGGAGTAAGTGAAACACTGATCAAAGTGAACAAGGATCTCAAGCTGGAAGCTTGGCTTGCAGAAAAATGGGATAGCAAGGACGGACAGCACTGGACCTTCAACATCCGACCAGGTGTAAACTTCCACAGCGGTAAAGCCGTCAATGCTGCTGCTGTCAAAGCCTCTTTGGAAAGAGCGTTAAAGCTCAATCCATCGGTCAAAAATGCGCTACATATCCGTGATATTCATGCGGATGGACAGATTTTGACCATTACGACAGACAAGCCTTTCCCGGAATTTGTGTCTGAGCTGGTTCATCCGAATACGGCTATTATAGACACCACAGCTACAGGTGACCTCCCATCAGGGACGGGACCGTTCAAGGTTGCCAGCTTCCGTGCTGGAAGTGAACTGAATTTAGATCGCAATGAACAATATTGGAACGGTGAAGTAAAGTTGAAACATGCCAAATTCATGTTTAACGAAGACGCCAATGCGCGTCAGCTTGCTTTTCAAGCCAAAACAGCTGATATTGTGTATCGCCCGCCAATTGAAAGCTTGGAGCTATTGAAAGCTGATTCTACTGTTAAGGTAGACTCGCTTCCTAGTTTGCGAACGCATCAACTGATTTACAATATGAACAATAAAGATCTGAAAAAGACGGCTGTGCGTAAAGCATTCGATAACCTGATCAACCGGGATGAGATTGCCAGTGGTATCATGTCTGGTCAGGGAACCCCTGCTCAAGGCCCGTTCTTGTCCGACTTTCCTTTTTCACCGAAATATATTACGAAACAGTTTGATTTGAATGCTGCACGAGAAGGCTTCAAGCAAGCTGGATATACAGTGCAGAACGGAAAAGTTGCGAATCCCGACGGCAAGCCGCTTCATCTTACATTGCTAACTTACCAGTCGAGAGCGGAGCTTCCACTCATTTCCCAGCTGATTCAGGCTAACGCTAAAGAACTTGGCATTACGATTGATATCCGTCAGGTTGATAATATTGACGAATATCTCGCCGCACATCAGGATTGGGATTTAGCGACTTATAGTAGCATTACAGCCCCGCGCGGCGATGCAAGCTATTTTCTGAATGCGGCTTACATGCCTGAAGGAGCACTGAATTATGGGCGTGTAAATGTACCAGAACTCACGGGTATGATCTCACAGCTGAACACAACCGTGAATGAGGAACAACGCAACAAGCTGGCGCTGAAGGCTGTCACGCTGATTGACCAACAAAATCTGCAATCCTTTCTGGTCCATCCTAACAACGTAGTGGCATATCGCGATTACGTACATAACTGGGTAACTAGCCAAAGTGAATACTACTTGCTGACCCAGGACCTGGATGTGAACTAGCATGTTTAAATCCATCGCCAAAAAGTTTCTTGAACTGGTTTTGTTCTTTCTTATTCTTTCCTTTGTGAGCTTTTTTCTGCTTAAGCTTGTTCCGGGCGATCCCGTCCGGAGCATTCTCCGAGTCGACGATGTAGCTGTGTCCAATCAGCAAATTGCAGATATGCGCAGCCAACTGGGGCTGGATCAGCCATTACCTGTACAATATGGGAAGTGGCTGATCCAGTTGCTTCAGTTTGATTTTGGACAATCTTATTTAACCCATCGTCCGGTATTCACAGAGTTTATGGAAAAACTGCCTTATACACTTCTGCTGACCGGAGGCTCCCTGTTCATTATGCTGCTGATAGCTCTCCCGCTCGGAACGATGGCAGCGCTCTACCGTAACCGTTGGATTGACAGAGCCAGTCGTGTGTTTGCCTTAATCGGCTCCTCGATTCCCAGCTTTTGGCTGGGGCTTTTGTTTATCGAATGGTTTGCAGTTAAATTGCGCATTTTGCCGTCTATGGGTGAAGGAACCGCTTTTCATTTGGTACTCCCTTCTCTTACCTTGGGATTGGCAATGGCAGCCGTTTATGTACGAATGATCCGCGCAAGTCTGATTGAAAGCTCGGGGCAAGACTTTATCAAAGCGGCGCAAGCGCGTGGAATCAGCCCCATCCGCATTTTTTTCAGACACATGCTTCGTCACAGTCTAGTTCCGCTTATTACGGTATTCAGTGAGAGTATAGGCAGCCTACTGGGAGGTACAGTCGTAATTGAAGTGCTATTCGCCTATCCGGGGCTGGGCAAATGGATTGTGGATGCCATCGCTGCAAGGGATTACCCCATAATTCAGGGCTATACCGTATTTATGGCTGCATTCATTGTATGTATCAATATTTTGGTAGAGCTGTCCTACCGTTGGGTCAATCCTGAAATCGCTTTGAAGGAGAAACGTTTATCATGATAAAATCCGTACATGCGGAAAACGGGCAGCTCACTAGAACACGATTGTCCAAAACATGGATCGTGTCGCTCTCCATCCTGCTCATTCTTGCAGCAATTACAGTCGTTCCGTTTCTTGCACCGCAAGATCCGTATCGCATCCAGATGGGGAATCGACTACAATCGATCAGCGCTACACACTGGCTGGGAACGGATCATTTGGGCAGAGATGTACTATCGAGAGTGATAGCTGGACTTCGGACGACTGTCGGAACCAGTTTATTGATTTTGGCCGTTTCGCTGGTTGTCGGGGTCCCTCTTGGTCTGCTTTCAGGATTTATTGGAGGCTGGATGGATCGTGTATTCAAGCGGGTGGTCGATGCCTTCATGACATTGCCTGATTACATTTTTGCCATTGTACTGAGCGGTTTGCTCGGACCAGGCTTAGTAAATCTTATTTTCGCGGTGACGGCGGTAAAATGGGTTGGTTATGCACGTCTGGTGCGTAGTACCGTTCTGGCTGAAAAGCAAAAGGATTACATTTCGTTATCCATACTGGCGGGTACCTCCTCCCTGCGGATTGTCATGCGGCATATTCTCCCCCATGCAATTGGGAATGTTCTTGTGCTGGCTACGCTGGATATCGGCAAAATCATTCTAATGATTGCCTCCCTATCTTTTTTGGGCTTAGGTCCACAGCCGCCAATTCCCGAATGGGGTACTATGTTGAATGAAGGACGAGCGTATTTTCAAATGGCTCCCCACCTGATGCTGGTTCCAGGGATAGCTGTCGTGCTAACAGTGCTACTAGCGAACGTATTTGGAGACAAACTCCGCGACCGTTATGATGTTAAAACCCGGACAGAGGAGTGAGCTGTACATGCTGACTATTGAAGGCTTAACGATTCGGACAAATGTAAAAACGATTGTAGAGCAACTGGAGCTTGCCATTCGTCCGGGAGAATGGTGTGCTCTAGCCGGCGAAAGCGGTAGCGGCAAAAGCATGACGGCGTTCGCTATCGGCGGCCTTCTCCCCTCTTCTGTTACAGCGGAAGGAATCATTGCGTGGAAGGACAATAATTTGCTAGCCCTATCCGCTAAACAACGACGTTCTTTGCTGGGTAGTGAAATATCTTACATTTTTCAAGACTACCACGGGGCTTTCACCCCCTTTCTGCGTGTAGGCAGCCAACTGGACGAGCTGATGCGCGCCCATGGCAAACAAGATCGCAAGGCGCGCAAACAGCGCTGTATCGAGGTGCTGGAGCACGTACAGCTTCCCGCCGAGCGTGTGTACCGCAGCTATCCGTTCCAGCTCAGCGGCGGTCAATTGCAACGGGCAGCTATTGCGGCTGCACTACTGCTGGAGCCCAAGTTGCTTATTGCCGACGAGCCTACAACAGCGCTGGATACGCTCACAGCACATCGGGTGCTCCAACTCATTGACCAAATCCGGACGGAGACGGGTATTTCCGTCTTGTGGATCACTCATGACCTGCGTCATGTACGCAAGTATGCAGATCGAATCGCAGTGATGCGCGAAGGTTCACTGGTTGAAATAGGTGACACGCAAGCGGTGCTGAACCATCCGGACCACCCGTATACTCGTCGTCTACTGGCGGCTATTCCGCCGCTGTCTCCGGGCGCTCCAGCACGTTTACCTTACAACAGCACTGAAGAACAGAACGCAATGGAAAGGAGCGCTTTACATGGATAACCAAGCCACCTGCGCTCAACGGCAAGACACTTCTAATCCTGTCGTGACCGTCTCCGGTTTGACGAAGGCTTACGCTGGAGGCAAAACGGTGCTGCAAGATGTTGCTCTGACGATCTCCTCCCGAGAATGTCTGGGCATCGTCGGGGAAAGCGGCAGTGGGAAAAGTACACTCGCTCGCTGTATTTTGACACTGGACCCATTTGATCAAGGCGAGCTTAGACTGGATGGACAGTCTATCCGAGGGCTAAAGCTGAGCGAATTAAAACGGATTCGCAGCAGGCTGGGTGCAGTATTTCAACATCCATCTGCGGCTTTGAACCCCAGACTAACCATCCTGCACTCCCTGCTGGAGCCACTGGACCAGCTTAAGTACTATGTTCCTTCCTTTATGGCGGGTATGTCCTCAGAACGTCGGGATATAGCAGAACATTTGCTTGATATGGTAAAGCTTCCAGCCAGCTATCTGGACAAGTTTCCACATCAGCTCAGCGGTGGGGAAAAGCAGCGTGTAACCATCGCGCGTGCCATCAGCACAGAGCCGGATTTTATCGTATTAGACGAGCCAACGGCAAGTTTGGATGTGACTACACAAGCCACCGTTTTAAATCTTCTCAAGGATTTGCAGGATGAGCTAGGACTGGCTTACCTGTTTATCTCACATGATCTGGCGGCTGTGCACTTTATGAGTGATCGAATCATGGTCATGAAAGAAGGCAGTGTGGTTGAGCATTTTCCCAAAGAAGCATTATTTCATTCGGATCGCCATCCTTATACACAATCATTACTGGAGGTTTTTTCAACATGTTGCCTTCCCACCGAGCCTATCTTGCTTTAGCTATCCCTTTAATTATTTCGACGATTACAACCCCGCTGCTCGGTGCGGTGGATACAGCTGTAATCGGTCATTTGAGCCATTCCGCGTATTTAGGCGGTGTAGCGGTGGGCACTCTTATTTTCAATACTTTATATTGGCTGTTTGGCTTCCTGCGAGTCAGCACATCGGCTTTCACGGCACAAGCCGCGGGGGCACAAAATAACGACCAGAGCATAGCTGCTCTCATGCGCCCACTGGCCATTGCTCTACTCATTGGTGCGGTATTCATTGTGTTACAAAAGCCAATTCTGCTAGCTTCTCTTCAGCTAATCCATCCGGCTCAGGATGTAGCGGCGCAGGCAGCAATTTATTTTAACATTCGTATTTGGGGAGCCCCTCTTACATTGGTGAACTATGTGCTGCTTGGCTGGCTGATGGGATTATCCCGTGTGAAGGCTACATTATTTTTGCAAATTTCAATGAACGTAATCAATATGGTATTAGCTATTGTATTTACACAGATGATGCATTGGAATGTCACTGGTGTAGCAAGCGCTACTCTGATTGCAGAGGCTCTTGCATGTATATTGGGTCTAGTTCTGGTGTTCCGCTCATCGATTTGGAGAGAATGGAAGCAAAGCGGACAGATGAATTGGCGAGGTTGGTTTGGAGCCTCAGAGTTGAAAAGTGTCATGGCAACAAACCTTGATCTTATGATTCGTACAGCCTGTCTGCTGACAATGTTTAATCTGTTTACGGCGCGCAGTGCGAGCTTTGGGACCGATCAGTTGGCGGCGAACGCTATTTTGCTACAGATCCACTATATTATGGCTTACTTTTTTGATGGGTTCGCCAACGCCAGTAGCATTATGACGGGTCAGGCTCGGGGTGCCGGGGATCGTAAAATGCTGCAAAGGGTTATTCACTTGTCCTGGTTCTGGACACTGGTGACCAGCGTAGTGACGGGAGGATTGTATTTCGCACTGAAAGAGCCGCTTATCTCGCTATTTACGGATAATGCCACAGTGATTAGTCTTACAGGCCCTTATAATGGATGGCTTGTGGTCTTTCCGCTGGCAGCCGGGCTGGGACTGGTATTCTACGGTGTGTTTACGGGGATGACGGTAACGTATCCGATCCGTAATTCGATGCTGATCTCATTGCTCTGCTTTTTGATCGCTCTCTTCTGGTGCGTTCCCCATTATGGGAATCACGGACTTTGGCTGTCCTTTATCGTATTTGCACTAGGACGGTCACTGTTTCTTGTAATCTATTTACCTCGCTTGCAGAGGATATAGCAGCACCTGATTTACATCGCTCTCAAAAACAAAGGATGTCCCATCCACCATGTACGTGGTGTTGGGACATCCTTTTATTATATATTCATACGGCTTTCAGGTTAGGGTTTGCAGATACCTCTACTCGCCTTGAGGAACGGTCAAGCCCAAACCTTCGGCTATACGGCGTCCGTATTCAGGATCAGCTTTGTAGAAATGTCCGATCTGACGCAGTTTGATTTCATCACTTTCTACGGGCTTCATCGCATTTACGATGTTTCGGACCAAACGTGCGCGCTCTTCTTCACTGAGCAAGCGGTACAGGTCACCCGGCTGTGTGTAGTGATCATGATGATCGTAGGCTACACTTTGCGCTTCGCCAGACACTTCAAAAGGAGCAATTTTGTGCGCAGGTGATTCTTTGGGTCCACCGAGACTGTTAGGCTCGTAATAAACAGAGCCTCCGCCATTGCTGTCACTGCGTAATGCACCATCGCGTTGGTAGTTGTGTACTTCTGCATGCGGACGGTTGATCGGCAACGAATTATGATTTGCACCTACACGGTAGCGATGTGCGTCGCCGTAGGCAAACAGGCGTCCTTGCAGCATTTTATCCGGGGATGCTTCAATCCCAGGAACAAATGAACCCGGAGAGAATGTCGCCTGCTCTACCTCAGCAAAGTAGTTCTCAGGATTACGATTCAGCACCATGCGCCCAACCTCAATCAGCGGATAATCCTTTTGAGACCATACTTTTGTCACATCAAATGGATCAAAGCGATACGTATCTGCATCTTCTACCGGCATAATCTGCACATGAAGTTTCCATGCCGGAAAATCACCTTTTTTGATGGCATTAAACAAATCTTCTGTATGATAATCCGGATTTTCACCGGCAATTTTCGCAGCCAAATCCACATCAAGATTTTGCACACCTTGCTCTGTTTTAAAATGATATTTCACCCATACTGCCTGTCCTTCGGCATTTACCCACTTGAACGTGTGACTACCGAAACCATGCATATGTCTAAGTGTAGCTGGAATACCGCGGTCAGACATAAGGATACTTACCTGATGCAGCGATTCAGGAGATAAGGACCAGAAATCCCAGACCGCATTCGGGTTTTTCAGATGGGTTTGGGGATGACGTTTTTGCGTATGAATAAAGTCAGGAAATTTAATGGCATCCCGAATAAAAAACACAGGTGTATTATTGCCCACGAGATCATAGTTGCCTTCTTCTGTATAAAACTTCACCGCAAAACCACGTGGGTCGCGTACAGTATCGGACGAGCCCAGCTCACCCGCCACAGTAGAAAAACGGATAAACATCGGTGTACGCTTGCCCACTTCAGACAAGAAGCTTGCTTTTGTATATGCAGACAAATCATTAGTGACTTCAAAATATCCGTGCGCCCCTGCACCTTTTGCATGAACGACACGTTCCGGCACACGCTCCCGGTTAAAATGCGCCAGCTTCTCCAGCAGATGCACATCCTGAATTAGTGTGGGACCCCGTGAGCCTGCTGTGATCGAATTTTGATTATCTCCAACAGGAGCTCCCCAGCTTGTAGTCAGGTTCGTTGGTTGGTTACTCATGATTGAAATCACCTCTTGAATGAATTGGTTAACTATGTGCCTTTCACTATAAATTGTGCACAAACAAAAATCAATACTTTTTTATAATTATTATAATCTAGGATTTAGAATTAGTTTAAAATCATAAATAAAAAAGCAAGCCCCATAAGGCTTGCCGTATATGCAGTACTATATTTATTTACCAATATATATGTTTCATTTTTACTTTCTATAATGATTACTTTGATCACTTCTCGAAGTTTTGCCATTGAGGCTTTCAGACAATATTCATGTAGAATTCATCATAAAATCATAATAGCAGCTGCTTCCTATCAAGAAAATCCCAGATATCCTGAACCGACTGGGTTATCTCCCGACCTTCAGTGGATACGATTAGATCAGGTTCCAGCGGTGCTTCATAGGGAGCATCAACCCCCGTAAAATGATGAATTTCTCCGGCACGCGCTTTCTTGTACATTCCTTTTGGATCGCGTCGCTCACATTCCTCCAGGCTGCACTGTATATAAATCTCATAGCAACCTTCCTGCTGTAAAATCTCCTTTACCATTTCACGATCTTCACGATAAGGGGAAATGGTGGCGCAAATCGTTAGAACACCCGCATGTGCCATTAGCTTTGCAACTTCAGCAATACGGCGGATATTTTCTTTACGGTCAGCGGGCAGGAAACCTAGATTCTGATTTAAACCGTGCCGAACATTATCTCCATCCAAAATAAACGTGTGTATGCCTCGTGCGTATAACGCTTTTTCAAGTGTGGAGGATACCGTTGATTTTCCCGAACCAGACAGCCCTGTAAACCAAAGTACCGGACTTTTATGGCCATTCAACAGCTGACGCGCTTGCTTATCAATATCGGACACATGCCAGGTTATATTCGAAGATGGATTCATTCAGCACCTTCCTTTTTCATGGAATATTATAGTAAAACAGTTTTTATGCACTGCCTTCACTTCAAGAAAGAACATTTTTAAAGCTATTTAAAGTATGTTGGTCTGCTTTGTGATCCAACACTGCAAAAACAATCCGGTCAAACAGCAAACCATATCCTTCATCTACAAGCACTTGCTTGAACCAGAGGGCAACCTCTTCTGGCTTATTGCGAAATACTCCGCAACCATAGGCTCCCAGCACAAGATGTTCTACGCCGTTTTGCTTAGCCATTCCAAGAACGTAACGGATCCGCTCCAGCATCACTTCCCCAATCCGATTCACCTGCTCTGGCTCCCGTTCTCGCACAACTCCAGCATTTACAGCAGGTGCGGTCAGGAAGTCGACTTGATATGGCTTCTCCAACAATGTTCCCTGATCATCCCGAAATACCGGAACTACAGGCGAATAAATCATATAATCTGAATAAAAACAGCTCCGCAGCTTCCGATTATGTCCATACATCTCTTCCATTTGTGAAATGCAAGGATATAACGCTGACGAACGAGCCAAGCTTTCTTCTTGAGCCTGGCTGCCTCCGAGAAATCCACCTCCCGGGTTTTTAGCTGATGCAAAATTCAAACACGCCACGTGGGTCAGCTTCTCCTCTACCTGGAGTCTGTATGCCGCCTGTAACGTGCTTTCTCCCGTAATTTCCAATTTTGCAATAATCGTCTGTTCTTCTATGCGGGAAGAAGGCCCCAATATACTTTTTATTCTTTGCTCTGTTTCTTGCTTTACAGCTACCAGTTGAGAAGGTGTATATAACTTCGAGCCTGTGACCGCATTTCCTATCTCTTTTGTCATATTTACTTGAACCTGTTTGATATTCGTGTAATATCCATTCTCCAAAATGGTTAGTGTCTCCTGCGCCATATGTGATCGTGCATCCCGGTTACTCCGGGAATTCATTGTATTTCTCATGGTGACTATTCCTCCTTTTGCAATACATCCTCACGTAAATTCGTCAATATTTCCCCAAGCCAGTTCGTGCCACGCCATAGCTTGCGGTTCCGTATACGAGCATCGCTCTCAGCTAAGCCTACACCCCAAATGGTGTCGGTTGGACTAGCCTCAACCAGAGTGGTTCCTTTCGTTTTAAGCAGGTGCTTGAGCAAATTCGGATTTTGTGTAAACTTGGCGTAATTACCGTCATATACAAATTGCCGGCAATTGGCCTCCCACAAGGATTGGTCAAATCCGCGCACACTGCGGCCCCGGGCTTTTTGCTCCCTTGGGGTAGGTGCTTGCATAATTTTCAAGGCCGCCTCTTCATCCCCAAAAAGCTGTGCTTTTTTCAACATCATATATTGCTCGGCACAGTTAAACTCCAATCCATCCACGACAAAATCAGAAGGATACCATTGCGAAAATGGCGAATGACTGCGATAAAAAAATGTAAACTTTTCCATAAAGATTCCTCATTTCATATTCCTTATGCTACATAAAACGCGACCGAGGCTTAAATCGGTATAACTTGGACGGACGATGTCCAGCCGCCTTTCTATACTCATTGGTTTCTTCCACGAGATCAGCTATTTTGCGACGAAAAGCTGCGGCCAACAGCTCCTTACCTAGAATAATTTCATACACCTGCTGAAGCTCACTCAGTGTAAATAGAGCTGGCATCAGGTGAAATGCGATATCTGTGTATTCTATTTTGCTGCGCAGACGCTCTATACCGTATGCAATAATTTTGGCATGATCAAAAGCAATTCCTTGTGACTCCAGCACCTCTCGCTTGATTTCAATGGTTCTTCCCTTAAGAATTTCAGTTATTTTTACTTTGGCTGATAGATGGATGTCCCCATGCTTCAATGTGATGTCAATGTCTTGTTCCCATGTGTAACCTTCCGGCTGCTTCGTCCGCGTCTCCTGAGCTACGCTGTAATCCAGCTCAAACCATTGGGCATCATCAGCATCATCCCCCGCCAGTACCTCCAAGGAATCGTGATCCACCAATGCCATGTAAGCGCAGCTGATTACCCGCATACGAGGATCACGTGCCACATCTCCCCAAGTATATAACTGCTCCATATAAATCTGATCCACATTCGTTTCCGTTTTAAGCTCGCGTCGCGCAGCCTCTTCCAGACTTTCATCTATACCTACAAACCCCCCCGGCAACGCCCATTGCCCTATATAAGGGTGCTCCCCTCTTTGGATCAAAAGAAGCTGGAGGGTCTTCTCAGGCAGCTTCCGATAATTTTGTTGGAGCTGATCCATTACCGTAAATAGCAGCATATCTACTGTTACGGATGGGCGCTCATATTCATTCGCATCATACAGGGCCAAGAACTCCTCTTCCGTCAAGCCACTGTGATTATGTTTCGATCCATCTGTCACTTGCCTCACCTACCTGTTCATATATGGGTCATTTGTCGCTGTTAATTCAAAAGTGACGAATTCTCTATGTAACTTTTAATTTGAATTAATTGATAAAAACAAAATGTTAATATCAATACAGTAATATATAAAAACTGCTTCGTCAATAGGGTGTATAGTCCTATTTTTAATCATTTGATAGTACTATTAGACTGTTTACTGAATTTCACTTGTTGCTTATTGTCATATCATGTATGATGTTTTGGTCAATATAGGAAACACAACATACTAATCACGTAGGGAGAAGATCTAATTGTCTAACCAGTTTAATCCGCAATTCAATCAGCAAGGAGCACCATCCAGACCAGCCCCTGTTTACCCGCCTCCTGTATCATTCAAGGAGTGGATGATCAGTTTACTTCTGATGGCTATACCGGTAGTTGGACTTATTATGCTGTTTGTGTGGGCATTTAGCGGCTCGACTAATCCGAGTAAAGCTAACTATGCTAAAGCAGGCCTTCTTTGGGCAGCTATTGTAATTGTGATCTATATCATTATGGCTGTTGCTCTGTTGCCTGCCATCATAAGTTCATTGAATTCAAACAGCTACTATTGATTCTGATTACATAGCAAAATAACCTTCCGATGAATAACCTGATCATCAGAAGATCTTTAAACTAAACTGCCGATCTCGTCGGCAGTTTTATTTGATTTCTTTTCGCTTTACTCCTCCCAATTGGCGTAGCTCCCCCTTATAGCTTGAAAAAAAGCAAAAGAGAAACCCTGATCTTGTGTGAACCGGGTTTCTCAGGCAGCTAATCTAACTTCCTTTACTTATACCAAAGATCATCTGTTTCAAGTTCCTGTAGACTGCTCAAAAACGATTTTGAGTTATCAACATAAAGTTCGGTATCGATATAGTACAGCTTTTTATCATGTAAGCATTGATCAATATACTCTGCATTTAATATACTTTTATCTTCTACATTGGCAGCAAAAGCTTGCAGTTTGGGAAGCGCGGTTTTTTGATATTCAAGCCATGAATGGTGGAATCCAGCTGGCTCCTCCAGACAATAAATGTCATGATATAACGCTTCAGCAATTCCCTTCTTCCTGAGATAGTCGGGTGAGAAAGGCATACTTTTGAAGTACCGACCGGTCATGGCGAACACGCGGTAGCTCCAATGAGGAGCACCGTGATTAGATTGGCAAAAAAGATTCAGGAAGAATACAGAATAGTGCATTTTAATTGTAATAACTTGATGTTTCTTCACTTCCGAAACAATACGATCCGCCATCCGACTGTCAATGATCTCATCAAAATCAGCCAAAATGATCACATCATCGTCTTTAACTTTATCCTGTAAGATAGAGGAACTTCTGTTTCTTTGGCAAGCCTCATTATAAAACGCACTGTTATAGCTGAGCAGACGCCAGTACCAGCGGTCAAAGTTATCTGCGCCGCAGCTATCCACATCGAAGTACAATGAGTGCTTCTCAGGTTCACGAAACAGTTGATCCGCGTGAAATGGATGATGAATCACCTTGGGACCCACATAATCTGGATTAAAGTTGCAGGGCTTATCCAAATAGCTGAACGTCTTGTTGGCTTCGATCACGTGCAGCTCGTCAATCCAGCCGGCATTTTCTTTTATTTTAATATCTGCAATGCGATTTTCATTGAAAAATGGGCAAAATTCATATACTTTCATAATTTGAAGCTCCCCTCCCCTATCATGGTATATGGGCGAACACCGATGCTTTGGCACAGATGTTCGCTTATGAAGCGTATTAGTTCAGCGATCGTCTGATCCTTATAATGTAGTGAACTATAATAGCAGGTTAAACTTAATCTATCGCGTCTAAGACCTGCTGTTATATTTAGCTTGTAAGCAGAGGGATTGTCTGCGGCGTTCGTATTTCCGTAAGAAATGGATAAAGGCTCGTACAACTCATCGGCTATCCCGTTCATTTCCTCTGATTGGTAATGGAAAAGCATGTGTGTTCCGTCCTTTAGTGGTTCCGTATTTGGATTAATATTCTGTATCAAATGACGTAAAATAAAGTAATCCATGCCTTCAGATGGAATATGCCGCAACGTGTGTACGACATGTCCCAGTGCTACTTCCCAATTGTCGGACAGGTCTCCTTCCGGGATCTGAATTCGAAGGGGATATGCTCCGGCGAAAAAACCAATTGTACGATCAATCACGATACCCGGCAAAAAGGACTCACGTTGATAAGACATCACATGCAGCACCAAATCTGATTGCTTTTTCAATTGGAAACAAGCCTGTGACAATGCCGTCAGTAAGATGCTCAGTGGCGTAGTATGGTGCTTTACAGCCAATGCTTTTAGAAGAAGAATATGCTCCTCTCCTTCAAGTAAATCATACGTTATAGTTCTCATGTGGCGATGAAGTGGCTGTATCTCCGATTCCGTGTCAACCTGTAAAGATTGGCCGCCTTCCACAACCTTACTCCAGAAAGTGGATGCTTTAGGAAAAAAGTCTTTCGCCGCATATTGGGTCAACGCCATGCACCAATCCCGATAACTGCTTCCCTCCTCCTCCGCATGTAACGCCAGATCATTCCCTTTTCCCGGCAGGAGAAGATGTCTCAACTCTTCTAAAAAAATGTTTATGGAAATCCCGTCAGAAATTAAATGATGGAACAGAAGTAATATCACCTGTTGTCTCTCTTCGCAATAATGGTCAAACAACACAACTTTCCATAAGGGTCCTTCTTTGATATCGAATTCACGCTGCACTTTCGAGCAGTATTCCGAAATGTAGGCGTCATGTGATCCCGAGACCATGTGCAAATCCACGTAAGAGACTACCTGTTCTACACTTATTTTCTGCTCAAACTGATACCATTCATCATCTTCCAGTTGAGCAAAGGATAGTCGCAAAGCCGCATGTTTGTTCAATAGTGACTCAAGCGACGTGTTCAGCAATTCTGTAGGGATGCAATTTTTGAGCCGGGCCAGGTAAGGTACATTAAACATGTTACGATTCACGAGATCTCTTTGAAAAAAACGTTTTTGTACAGCAGATAGCGGAAATCCGTCATCCGGATATGCTTTTCTTATAGACTGAATATATGGGATATCCATATTTGGACTAAGGACAGTTGTTGTATCCGTCATTGCATTGCTCAATGAGAGGGCCAAACGTTCGATCGTCTGTTCGCGAAATATTTGGTTAACCGTAACCGGATATCCGCTTTTTTGCAGCAGACTGGCTATGCGTAGCGCATGGAGCGAATGTCCTCCCAACGTATGAAAGTCTTCATTTTTGCCAATGTAATCTAGCTTCAGAACCATGCCCCAAACTTCTTCTATTGTTTGTTCCAATTCAGTCTTCGATCCAGCATTTACTTCTCTATCACTACTATGGATTTCAGGTAAAGGAAGCTTTTTGCGATCGATTTTTCCGTTAGCCGTTAATGGGAACGATTTCAGCCAAACGTAACGAAACGGTATCATATAAGATGGAAGACCTTCAGCCATAAAAGTATGAAGCTGCTCCACTCGTTGCTCCTCTTCCGCTGTATAGTAAGCGATCATTCGCAAATCGCCATGAACCTCCCGGACAAAGGCCAGACATTCTTTCACTAGAGGATAGCTGCTAAGACGGAACTCGACTTCTCCAAGTTCGATTCGATAGCCACGTAGTTTTACCTGATCGTCAGCCCGTCCAATATACTCGATATTCCCGTCTGGTAGCCATCTCGCCCGATCTCCCGTACGGTATAGAATTAAATTTGTACCTCTTTCACCATCTTTGGCAGAGCGATATGGATTCGGTGCAAACGCATGCTGTGTCAATTGGTTTTGCCGCCAATACCCCCTTGCAACCCCGTCTCCCCCCACGCATAATTCCCCGAGTGCTCCGACAGGCTGAACACGACCCCACTTGTCCAGAATATAACAAGTTGAGTTACTAATGGGCTTGCCAATAGGAATATTCTGCTCAAAAGGCTTTTCGATCCGGTAGCTCGTCGAAAAGGTGGTGTTCTCCGTAGGACCGTATACATTGAGAATCGAAAGTTCTGGATAGGCAAGCCGGATACGATTTATATGCTTAACTGACAAAATTTCTCCACCTATGAGCAACCATTGGAGTCCAGCAAATATCTTTTCATTTTCTTCAATCCAGTGATTACACAGTGCGGAACTTAGCCATAGTGTATTAATTCTCCACTCCTTCATCCGCTGTTCCAGCACATGGATATTTAGAAGATCATCTTTTGAAACTACAAACAGCTGTCCTCCATTCAGCAACGTCCCCCAAATTTCAAACGTAGAAGCGTCAAAAACAGGCGAACCCGTATAGAGCAATCTGATATCAGAGGAAAACGGGAAATAAGAGGTGTTTTTGACCAAGCGAATGACACTGCGATGTTCCACCATAACGCCTTTCGGTTTTCCTGTCGATCCTGATGTATACATTAGATAAGCAAGGTCATTGGGAGCAATCATGTTCTCCTTCTCTTCTTGTTTCACCACTCCATTTTGGTCAAAATGCTCTGTATCAATTAATATTAAATGGATTCCCCTACTAGCTTCCGAGATACGTTCCGCTCCTTCCTGTGAAGTGAGGATGGTGTCCAGTCCAGCGTCCTTGATTAATTCATGGGTTCTTGCTGCCGGAAAATCGGGGTCAATGGGAACATAGGCATATCCCGCTTTCATGATCGCCAGGATGGAGACAATGAATTCAAGAGAGCGCGGCAAGTAAACTCCGATAAACTTTCCATGATTGTTGTCATCAGCATCATCCGTTAACATCTTGGCAATGTGCTGGGACATGAGGTTTAGGGTGTGGTAGGACATAACCTGATTGTGCGCAATTACTGCCGGCTGCATAGGCCGTAGTTTCGCTTGCTCCTGGAATAAATCAATAATTGAACGTTCTCTGGGATATGCTGTATACGTATCGTTCCAGTCATAGACGATTCGTTCATATTCATCCTTGTTCATAAAGCAAACGTCTCCGACGGTGTGATTCGGATATTCCAACACATATTGCACCGTATTTAGCAGATGCTCTGCCAGTCGGCAAACCGTTTCTTGTTTCAGTCGATCTGCATCATACATAAACTTGATGGTGATCTGTTCCCCGTCATTGGCAACGGTGATCGTCATTGGATAATTCGTTTTCTCTCGTTCCTCCATAGCTGACATCTTCAATTCATTTTCAGGCTGCCGATAGTCGTTCAAATAATTTTCGAATGCTACGATGCTGTAAAACATGACATGTCCTTGAATACCAGACCAGCTATTCAGTTCGTTCAGGCTCACATAGCTGTAGTCGTTTAGTTTCTGAATGGTTTGGTGCAGCTTTTGTACATATTCAGTGATGGTTTGCTCCACATTCCAGTGCATGACCAAAGGTAACGTATTAATCAGCATACCCGTGATCCGATCCGATTGTGCAAGATCCGATCCCCTCCCGGACACGACCATGCCAAATACGGTTGTATGCGCATCTTGATAGACTTGTAGCACTTTGCCCCATGCGAACTGCACCAACGTATTTAGCGAAACTTGTGCTTGCTGTACAAAATCAGTGATCCGCTTGGTTCGTCTCGAATCGATACAAAAAGTCTCGATCTGCTGGTTCTCAATCGGTTGATGTACATCGGGAAGTATGCCCTTCTCTATCGGCAGATGGGTCGGCTCCGTTACGTCAGCCAAATATGCCTTCCAGAATGACTCGGCCTCCGTGCGATCCTTATTGTTTAACCAACGAATATAAGTTTCAAAAGAACGGGTCAAGCTGCGCTGTGGCATCCGGTTTTGCAGGCTACAAGCATAGAGTTCATGAACCCGACTCAGTAGTAGCGGCAGGCTCCAACCGTCCAGCAAAATATGATGGTAACTCCAGATCATCGTCCATTCATTCGAAGCGGTCTGAATCAGTGTTATGCGGAACGCAGGCTGACTCAGATCAAAACGGCGATTACGATCCATTGTCATCCAGCGTTCGATACACTCCTGTTGCTGCTCTGGTTGCTCTGCTTCAAAATCCAAAAATGTCCAATCCCATTCTACATTTCGGACAATACATTGTATGGGCTTGTCCAAAGCCTCCCAAATGTAGCAAGTCCGCAAGCTATCATTTTCAGAAATGATGCTGTTCCAGGCTTCTCGGTAACGGTCTACCTCTAGCCTGCCATGATATTTCCAACTAACCTGCACAAAGTATTGATCGGAACTAGGATGATCTAAATAATGGAACAGCAGTCCTTCTTGTAAGGGACTTAGGTACATCATTTTATCCAATCCAAATTGCCAATGATATGTCTTTACGATCTGGTCGAGCGAATGCTGTTTCAGTGACACTGATGGAAAATCACTAGGTGTGAATTCTTGGTGTTCAGTCCGGCTGCAATGTTCGATAATAGCAAGCAAACGTGTTATAAAAGTATCTAACAACTGAGTAATGGTGGCTTCTTCATAGTGACGTTTGCTATATTTCATAAACAAATGCAGCTTGCCATGAACAATGGAACAGTTGAGTTCCAATAGGCTTGTTCCATGATTAAGCGGCGAGCTATAATCCTGTGCTGCGTCACTTGTAAACCCTAACCACTGGTTTAATTCGCTCGCATTCCCCTGATCAAACTGGCCCAAGTAATTGAAAAGAGCCTGAGGTTCAGAAGCTGATAACTCGGAACGGACTTCTGTATTCGGATGGCAGTATCTCAAAGCGCCATATGACATGCCGCGGTGAGGAATACAACGCAACTGCTCTTTGACAGATTTAATCGTCGCCCCCAAGGGGGAACTGTCCGTAATCTGAATGCATACCGGAAACATGGAGGTAAACCAACCGATGCTTCTTGTCAGATCTATATCGGATACAAAGTGCTCACGTCCATGACCTTCTAAGCGAAACGCAATCGTCTTCTGCCCAGACCAAGCGGAGAGCGCCAGGGACCAGGCTGTAAGTAGCAGGTCGTTAATCTCGGTATGGTAAGCTTGGGAGCAATGGTGCAAAAGCAGTTCCGTATCGTCTGGAGTAAGCATCGTAACCCATTCCGAAGATTCACTGCTCTTTTTACGAGCCGGTGAATGGTCCACTGGCAGCACAAATGCTGCAGTTTGATGCTGCACCTTTTTCCAATATTCAATATGACGTAAAGTATCTTTATGTTTAGAATAACTCATCAATACAGAATGCCATTTTTTGTATGGATTTAAAACAGTAGGCAGCGCTATACCCTGATACAATTGATACAATTCCTGGACCAATATTCTCCAAGACACTCCATCAATGACTAGATGATGTATAGTCATAAACAGACGGGTTTTACCGTCAGGGTGACCTTGAATTACTCCTGCATACATCATGGCGCCCGTCTCATAATTCAATTGTCTGTTCCACGTATCACATATGCTTGAAATTTCGGATTCGGGATAATCGACTTGTTGAAGGGTGTAGCTAGCCAGTTGAATGGAAGCATCCTTTCGGTAGCGCTGCAAATACACATGTTCCTTGACTACGATCTCCATTGAAAGCTCTGGATGTAATCGAATCAATTGATTAATGGCAGTTTCCAGCTTCACAGCATCACAAACACTGAGTACAAACAGCTGTGATTGGTTGAAATAATGCGGCTCTACAAACTGTTGCTCGAAAAACCAGTGCTGGATCGGTGTCAAACCAAATTCGCCTGTCAAGTCAACGCTGAGATCTTCCTTTTGATCATTGTCTGTCCAAGTAACCACAGCAGCTAATTTCTGAATGGTTGGATACTCCGCAACTTGTCTTGGAGTAAGCATGATACCATGATCCCTGGCCATAGATACGACCTGAATGGCAAGAATTGAGTCTCCCCCAACCGCGTAAAAATGGTCGTTAACCCCGATATCTCCTCTTTTTAAAATCTGCCGCCAAATCCAAAGCAAGCGCTTTTCGAAACCGTATTCCTCTGCTTCCACTACTTCATCAGCTTGAATAAATAAGTTACCCCTCGGATCGGGGAGAGCTCCACGTTCGACTTTTCCGTTTGTATTTACTGGAAATGACTCCAGATAACAAAAATATGAAGGAACCATATAAGCTGGTAATACAGAGTTTAAGTGCTGTGTCAGATCGGCCTCTTTCAATTCTTCTACGGCAGTATAATAGGCCACCAGTTTATGGTAGGACCCGTCTTTCCAGGCTTGAACGATACATTGACCGATGTCGGGATGTTGGCAGAGCTGATGTTCTATTTCACCCAGTTCGATACGATACCCTCTAATTTTAATTTGTTCATCACTACGGCCGATAAATACCAATTTACCACCCGGCGTCCATTTCACAATGTCCCCGGTTTTATATAACCGCTCACTGTGTGGTGGATTTTCACTGCTGATTACAACCTCTTTGTGAACGAACCGTTCCTGAGTCAGTTCTTCACGATTCAAATATCCTCTGGCAAGCCCTATACCGCCCACCCATAGTTCGCCGGGAACGCCGACAGGCACAGGACTGCCGAATGGATTCAAAACGAATAAACGTTTGTTATAGACGGGTTTGCCGATCGTAATTTCTTTCCCTGGTCTGCAGACAGAAGTAGAACAAATAATCGTCACTTCGGTCGGCCCGTAAGCGTTCACGAATCGTCTTCCTCTTCCCCAATAGTCTACAATATCAGACGTACAGGGTTCCCCAGCAGATACAATTGTCCGTAACCTTGGCAGTTCCCTATGTTTCATCGTACGCAGCACTGATGGTGTCAGCATGGCAATGTGGATATTTTTCTCTTCAAGAATATCTGAAATGTCTGCATAAGGAGGCAGTTCCTCGTCTGACAGAACAACCACTGTTCCGCCTACTGATAGCGTGCCGATCCATTCGTAGACCGAAGCGTCGAAACTAATGGAGGCGAATTGCATGACTCTTGAATCTGAGGTGATACCAAACTTTTCAACAAGATAAGGGATCAACGTAACCAGACCAGCGTGTTCAATAAGCGTGCCCTTTGGTCTTCCAGTAGAACCGGATGTGTAGATGACATAAGCCAGATCATTATGTTTAACCTTGATCTTCAAGTTTTTGTAGGGATAGTAGCCCTGCCGTACCAAGCATTTATCCACACAAATCAGCGAATGTGCTCCCATACCCATTTGAGAAATATATGGATTCAGCCTACTTACTAATTGGCTGTGCGTTATAATCATTTGGGCCTGTGCATCTTCTAAAATAAATCGCAGCCGTTCCCCAGGATATTGGGGATCGACCGGAAGATAAGCAGCGCCCGCTTTCATAACTCCAAGCATCGACGGGATCACATCTGCGCTTCTATCCAAGACGATGGCAATCAGCGTGCCGGTCGGCAGAACGCCATGTCCCTGTATCGAATACGACTCTAAAATCATGCGGCTGATTTGATTTGCCTGGTGATTTAACTCATAGTAGGTCAGCTTCTGCTCTCCAAACTCTAAAGCGATTGCATCGGGTGTTCGGCCAGCCTGCTCCTCGATCAAATGAACCACAGTTTTATCCAAAGGATAGGACTGTTCCGTATCATTCCATTGTTGCATCTGTCTGCGTTCTCTTGTGGTCAGCATGGGGTGAAATAGTACCGTCTTCTCCGGAAGAAGGAGTGCATTTGCCAGCAGTGTTTTGAAATGGCCTGCGAATCTAGCGATTTGCCTTTTTCCAAAACGACTGCCATCATACTGTATTGCGCACTCCAATACATCCGGGCCATAACGGTAGCAGAGCGCGATTTCTGGCTGATCTATACCATAAAGGGGAGGGGACTTTTCCGCATTTAAACTTGGAGAAGGAAAGTCATCATAAATTTCTGAGATACCCACATTGAAGAAATCCTTCTTCCCCCCTAATAGAGGATCGACTTTAGTTTGCTGCGAAGAATCCTCTCTCCACTCGTCGCTACTAAGTTGTCTGTTCCATTCCATTTGTATCCTTTGTATCAAAGAGAGAAGATGATCTTCCTTCTGTATATGAATGAGTAGTGGATAATCCAGACGACATCCTTTCCCTTCTTTGTCTGATACCACGGAATATAAAACAGGCAGAGCATATTGATTGGCGTAATGGGATAACAGTACGGACCATATGGCTGTTATAAAAGAAGGCATACCCAGCTGATGATGCTGTACAAAACCCATAATCGTTTTGACCTGTCTTGTCCCCAAACGAATCTTGTAAAGCGCTTGATCATGGCCTTCGGGCTGTCCGGCATTTCCACTATGGTGAGAAAATAAAGGCAAGTAACGTCGCGGTCTATCAGAACAACTCTGATTAGATGTATTGGCTGATTCCTTCACTTATTAAACCTCCCCTATCCGGGATGCCATACCTGCAGCTTGATAAAAAGCAGCCCTGACTTCCTTAACCTCTATCTCGTAACTGCATCGTATAGAAAAAATAAGGCCGTCCGTGTAGGAAGAAGCAATGCAATTGAACAGTGAATAGATCGGCAGCGGATTTGGTTGCTTTATGACAGTATCATCATAATAATTGCTGTATTTTGAGCCTGCTTTGGCACTGTTTCCTAAATAGTTAAACATGAATAAGTCTAGTTGCTCGTACTGCTTCCCAAACTGTGCAAGTGTTCTGGCACGTTTCCACTTGTCTTTGTAATCAGGACTCGTAAAAAGATGCATAAAATTAATCGTGTGGTGCTTTAATAAGTCTAGTCTGCTTCTGACAGACTGCATCATTTCATCTGGATTCTGCTTCAGTTCCATCAGCATAGGCACAAAATCGATAAATTCACCGGCCGTGTTATAATAAGCCGCCTCGTCGTACCTTCTTCCATCATATAAAAATAACAATGGTAGCTTATCCATACCTAAATAAGTTTGCAAGCCCTTTGTATAGACAGAAAGCGCAAACTCCAAAGAAGGATCTTCAGCAGGGATACTTACGTTAAACAGGTAGGCTTCTGTGCTCGTTCGAAGCTTCGGAGCTTGGAAGACGTTTTGCTTGCTTTTTTGGAACGCTTCCAAATTAAAGGCTGATATCAATTCTTGTTCCGTGATCCCTTTCGGTCCACTTTGGATTTGTTTAACATACTCCACATAGGGCTTCACTTCATCCTTAGGAAGGGGTCGATTTTGAAGCAGACTCCTGTAGTAAGCAATCAACTGTCGTTCGGCTACTTCCGAGGTCACCCGATCGCATATCGCATGATGATAAATAGTAATGACATAATGTTCACGCAGGTTTCGTTTCAGCACAAACATGTGGAACAAAGTATGTTCTCCGGCGAATCGGGTGTTCGTTACATAATCATTTATCATGTCCGTAATAGGACCACATGGATTGTAATCCGACACGTCAATGATGTTGAGCTTTGGCAAACCATCGCTAGAAAGTACGTATTCCTTCCAATAAGTCCATCCATCTCTTTGGACCGGGACGCTTCTCAGTAATCCTTGACTTTGTATAAAAAGAGCGTAAGCCTGATCCAAAAAATCGTAATTCACACACTCATCTAGCCTAAATATACCTAAGCTTGGAGGTGTATGAAACGAGATTTGCATTTGTTGAATTCCACTTAGCGGATATTCTTGTGCCACTTGCCCTGTTTTAATCCACTGATCTTTTCTCAAATAATCGTCTTCCAGCCGCTTGCGTAAACTTGCCGCCTGATCCAGATCCATGCTTTTTAAGCCCAGACGCTGGAAAAACTCCTCTTCATCCATGGTCCAGTATGGATCAGCCATTTTAGCTTTTTGATGCAGTGGTACAATGTAGTGAGGCAGTAGCTCTTGAGCTATTTTCCCATCCATGATCCGCATGATATGGTTTACGTCGGCCGCCGTGTCGTAGTAAAGCACCTGAATATCTCTAACTTCGTGAATAAAATCCCTTACTTGGTATTTCACTTGCTCGTAAATACCATCTGTTTCTTGGTGAAGCCAAGACATCAACTCTTGTGTTGTTTCTATGATGTCCTGCTGCTTTTGGGACCCTATAACACTATTCTGAGTTGAACGAAGATAATCAGCGAGTGCCCGAATCGTTTTATAGTGGTAAATGTCTGTTAAAGTGGCGTGATATCCTGCACGCTCCATTCTCGACATTAATGTAAGCGCATGAATAGAATGCCCACCGAGGTCGAAGAAGCTATCTAAAACACTGAACTGCTGCACCCCCAATACATCCTGCCAGATGTCCATCAGCTTCGTTTCCAGTCCCGGCTTCGGAGACACATATTCTGCACCACCATGTATATTCTCTTCAAGGGCCAACAGTGCCTTGCGGTCCAGCTTACCATTCAGTGTCAATGGCATTTGCTCTAGTTGTATATAAAAAGATGGAATCATGTAATTTGGCAGCTTTATAGAGAGAGCGGTTTTAATTTCATCTGCTGTCAGTTTTTTGGTCGCCGTAAAGTATGCTTCCAGCTGCTTTTGACCGTCCTCCTTTTCACGGGCGATAACTGCCGCTTCTTGTATATCATCTACTTTTAATAAATGCGACTCTATTTCCCCAGGCTCAATTCGAAAACCCCTTATTTTCACTTGATCGTCGATCCGGCTGATATATTCGATGTTTCCGTCCGCTTGCTCTTGCACCCAATCTCCAGTTCGATACAACCTGCCTCCAGGTACCCATGATGACTGAATAAACCTCTCTTCTGTCAGCTCTGGACGATTCAAATAACCTTTAACTAATCCATCGCCAGCGATGTACAGTTCACCTGCAACTCCCTGCGGCAGAGGATGCTGCTCTTGATCCAAGATGTAAACCTTCGTGCTGCTGATTGGTTTGCCGATCGGTACGGTATTTGCATTTTCGTCCAAATGATCAATCGGGTAATAAGTAGCAAATACCGTACTCTCTGTCGGTCCATAGACATGAATTAAACGGCCCGGACCTAGACGGGCAAACGCTTTACGCACATGGCTGACTGAAACCTTCTCACCACCGAATAGCAAGGTTTCAATAGTTGCAAAGCAATCGGGATCCACATCCACCAATGCATTAAAAAGTGCTGTCGTGACGAAGCATTTCGTGATCTGTTGTGTCCGTAGGACGCTTGATAGCTCACGTGCATTCATGGTTTGATCTTGTGAGTTCAATACGAGAGTGCCTCCGTTAAGCAAAGCCCCATAAATACCAAATGTAGAACCATCGAACGAAAAACTGGCCACTTGTAATATCCTATCTTTTGACGAGAATTGGATGTAATTTGTCTTTTTAACAACACGTATAATATTGTAGTGCATCGTCAGGGCGCCCTTAGGTTCGCCGGTAGAGCCAGACGTATACATAATGCAAGCAAGAGTATCGGAACCTTGATTAGATGTGAGATTCCCTGTTTCTTTCCCATAGTTCCGCTTGTCCAACAAATCCAGTACAACACTGGCGAGCTCTGTTTGTTGGTGGATTGGAAGCTGGGTCAGCAGGAGATTTGCACCAGAATCCGTCAGCATATAGCGTATACGTTCCTTCGGGTATTCAGGATCAATCGGCACATAGGCTCCCCCAGCTTTTAAAATCCCGAAAATTCCGATGATCATTTCCAATGAACATTCGACCATAATTCCGACAGCCTCGTCATTATCTAAACCTTTAGCCCGCAAAACATGTGCTAGTTGATTAGCCTGTTTGTTCAGATCAGCATACGTCAAGTGCTTGTCCCCAAATACAACCGCTATGTGATCCGGTGTGCGCTCAACCTGCTCTTCAAACAATTGATGAATCGTTTTCTCCCGCGGGTAATCCGCTAACATACCGTGTAACATGTTCCACTTCATCTCCTTCTCCTATTAACTTTTTTTAAAAATGGGAATCTTTCTTATGAGCCAACGCTAAAAAAGAGTATGTGTGGCACTTAGAAGTGATTTCGGATAGGCAGTTGGATGAAGTGAATGAAGACTACAGAGGATAAACCATAATACCGATATTACATTAGGTTGGGTATTTAACTGGAGAAAAAGAAATGACATCAGAGCTTGTTTTTCAACTGAAAATTTCTTTAAAATAAGTATATAGCTACTTTTTGCTCTACAATAAAATACCACAGATTGGTTACTCGACTGGAGGAAAAGAAATGACATCGGAGTGGCAGAGATTACAGACCAAACTGCCGGAATGGGTAGAACAAAGCCGTCATGAGTATATTCATGGCAAGGTAGCAGCATATATTCCTGAGCTGTCCAAAGCCCCGGCCGACGCGCTGGGTGTTGTTGTAATGAACGGTGCGGGTGAAACTGTGGTAGCCGGAGATACGGAAATCCAATTTACGATGCAAAGTATCTCAAAGGTATTTACGCTCATTCTGGCCTTGATGGATAATGGAGAGGACGTTGTCTTCTCTAAAGTGGGTATGGAGCCTACCGGAGACCGTTTTAATTCCATGCTAAAGCTAGAACTAGTTGAACCGGGCATTCCGTTTAACCCACTGATTAACGCCGGAGCAATCGCAGTCTCCTCTCTGATTCGCGGGAACAGTCCAGAAGAGAGATTTGCGCGTGTTCTCCAATTTTTCCGCCTGCTTACCCACAATGACACATTGGAATATGATCAGGATGTCTACGATTCAGAATCAGCTACAGGCCATTTGAACCGTTCCCTTGCTTATTTTCTAATGGAAAAAGGAATTTTAAGAGGTCATGTGGAGGATGTGCTTGAAGTTTATTTCAGACATTGTGCTGTCAAATTGAACTGTACTGATTTAGCTCGTATGGGACTTGTATTAGCTTACAATGGTCGAGATCCAGTGACAGGTATACCGCTGATTCCCCGCCGCTATGTACAGATCGCCAAAACATTTATGACGACATGTGGCATGTATGACGCCTCAGGGGAATTCGCCATTCAAGTCGGACTACCTGCCAAAAGCGGCGTATCAGGCAGTATTATGACGATGGTACCCGGACGATATGGCATTGGACTGGTTGGACCTTCTCTGAACCGTATGGGCAACAGTACAGCTGGTGTACACTTGCTAGAGAAGATGTCTCGGGATTTGGACTGGAGCTTGTTCTAAGTATACGAAAAAGGGTATTCCCCAGCCTTTACGGCTTAATAGGAATCCCCTTTTTTTTGTTACGCGCCTTCTTTGTTACGAGATTTGACCGTTAATCAGTTTAATTTGAATGCGGAACGGATCAGCTACATACTTGGCGCCCTCGCGTTCTTGCACTCCATAGCCTGCTGCCTCTAAACGAGCAACAATGGCATCCAATTCCTTCTGATCTGGTACGATCAATTCAAAATAATCCAATCCGGCAGCGTGCTCAGGAGCTGGTGGGGCTCCTTCACCTGCCCATATATTCAAGCCCATATGGTGGTGGTAACCACCTGCGGAAACGAACAAGGCTGAAGAGCCATATCGGCACGTAATGTCAAAGCCAAGCACATCGCAATAAAATTGCTGTGCTTTGAGCAAATTAGACACATGGAAGTGGACGTGCCCGATTATCGTTCCCTGAGGTAGTCCCTGCCAAAGTAGATTTTCGGAAATCGCAACCAAGTTTTCTGCATCCACGGGATCTGTTCCCATCATGTAAAATCCATTAGCATCCTTTTTCCATTGATCACGGGGACGATCTGCATAGATTTCAATTCCGTTATTATCGGGATCATGGATATAAAGGGCTTCACTTACATCATGATCTCCCTGTCCGATTTCAATCTCATGAGCCAGCAGATTACGTAAGGACAGGCCCAGAGCTACACGGTTTGGTAAAAGAATAGCAAAATGATATAACCCGGCAGCAGATTGACGCGGCAGAATAACTGCATTTTCAATATAGTTAAGGATCAGTAGCGCATGCTTCCCATCGACAGTCAATTCGGCGGTATTCGCCGTTTGACGCAGTAGCTGAAAACCAACCACCTCTGTATAAAATTGAATAGAACGCTCCAAGTTACTAACTTTTAATGAAACCTGCCCAATTTTGGTGTTGTCATGTATATGTGCTGTCATGAGATTTCCCTCTTTCTACATGGATTGGAGGACTAAAGCAACCAAAATCACTTTTCTGTTGACTCACGACGCCCGAACAAAGAGTCCAGAGACAAGCGAGTCGTTGGTGCAAATACCAGATGAAGAGCTACCAGAATAAAAGCAATATCCAGCTCATAGCCAGCGCCTTGACCATTCCCCATCAACCCGCCGGACAGTTTTGCTGTAAAAATGGCGCCGATCAAAACAATAACCAAAAGCCCAGATACATAACGAGTAAGCAATCCAAGAATCAATGCAATCCCGCCGACCAACTCAATCACCGCAACGACATAACCTAGAAATCCTGGAACGCCAATGCTGGCAAACCAGCCTGCTACATTACCCAACCCCATTTGGAATTTAGCAATTCCGTGTGCCAAAAACAAAATTCCCAGTGCCACCCGCATAATTGTAGAAATGTTTCTGCTTGCTGAACTCATGTTTATCTCTCCATTCTGTTTGTTTATTACACTCATACAAGTGCATATGAATAATTAATTTATATTACTAATAATTTGGTTAAAAAAATAATCCTGTCTGAATCTATGCCGCAACACATTAGTGTGAATCAAACTCGAATTATTAGTAATAGAAATAATTATTTTGTAATGTGAATTTATCATAAGAAACTGTAGTCTGTCAACAAATTATTTGGTATGATAAATATTAAATTAGTATACATTATATTTCCTTAAAGGAGGAACGTTCTATGAGTATAGGATGCAACATACGCGCTGCTCGTAAACGTAAAAATTTATCCATCCAGCAAATATGCGAACGAACCGGACTATCGCAAGGGTTTATGAGTCAAGTAGAAAATAATAAAACCTCTCCTTCCATCGCTACATTGGACAGTATCGCTAATGCGCTTAAGGTCCCTCTCGCTTTTCTGCTTCTTAAAGATGAGGAACGGATGCAAGTAATTCGCAAGGACGAGCGCCGTAAAACCTTATATGGTAAAAACAACCTCCAGGTTGATCATTTGGGAGGGCAAGGAAACGTTAAAATGATGCTGGTGGACATGCCGCCAGGCTCGTCTACAGAAGAGGAGCATGCTCATGGGGGAGATGAGATTCATTTTATCTTGGAGGGCACGGTATACGTGGAGCAAGGCGAGGATTCGGCTACTCTGGAAGCAGGGGATTCCTTTAGCTGGAGAGCAGCTATCCCCCACTATGCCAAAAATGTGGGAGATAACAACGCACGAATTCTGATCTCCGTGTTTCTCGAAGCAGATAATGACGCTTAATCGATATTTACGCAAGCACGAAGCAACAAAAGTACAAATCCTATCGAAAAAAGCGCGTACCGGAAGTATCTTTACTTCAACGATCCGCGCTTCTTATATTTTCATTTGCTATTGCTGCTCTTAACTTATTTCATCGCCTGCTGGGCATCAGTACGCGATTCCCACGGTAGCTTGAAGGTTTTCATAATTTGTTTGGTATTAGCCGGGAGTCCAGTTATCGGATCACCAGTAGTACCCAGCAGTTCTTCTTTTTTATCCGTAGTAATACGCCCATAGAAAGTGGTACTGCTGTCTCCCCATCCTGTAGTGAACTCGTAGATCAGCGGCTTATTTAGTTTCGGATAAGTTCCCCACTGATTTTTGGCTTTATTCTCCAAAAAACGCCCCAGCGGGTCGTATTCCATTGTAAATTCTTTATCAAAAGGAGCTCCCACATACCCTTGATAGGTGACAATCGGAAAACCGTCCTTCACTTCAACCAGACTTAGCACATCCCCGTTCACTGTAAAATACCGTAATGCTTCACCTTGGGGGAACATGTAGACACTGGACAGAAGCTCAGTGTTAGGACGGTGTGCTTCGATATAAGGATGGACAGAACGTCTGCCTAAACGAGTTAACGCATCACGCGCTGTGGCCAGATCCCCCTCGTATATTTGTTCTTTTATTTTACCATGAATCTCTGGCTGAACCTGAATCTGTGAATTTGTCTTCTCCAGCGTATAACCTAATTCAAGCGACACATCTCTCAGAGGTACATATACTTCTTTACTTACAAGCTCAAAGGTAATTTGCTGCTGGTTCTTACGTGATCGCTCCTTAAGAACCAAGGGTTCTGCCCACTTTTGTAGCGTGACCTGCTTCTTTTTGACATCCCAGTGGTAGGTTGCACCCACAGCTTCGGCGAAAGGTTTAAGCGGAACCATGAGCTTTCCGTGGATCAGTAGAAGCTTAGCCTTGCTGTCTATAGGTTGACCGTTTATAACAATATCTATGAACTGCGTTGATTGAGACGCTATGGCACCCTGTTCAGCAGCTTCGGCAACCGCTTGATGCATTGTGGTCAAGAGTAAGGATAGCATTGACAAGGCGACAAACAATCGCTGAAATCCTGCTCGTTTTAGCTTCATCATCAGTCTCCGTTCACTCAATAGACTTGTTCATTCCAGATCTATCTCTTTTTGGCTGCATTAATGTCTCCAGGATTCAGACCTTCCCATATGTTCGGGATACTAACGGTCTCTGGATGCTCAAATACGAGAAACGCTGTCGGCAAATACCGCTCTCCGTATTCAGAAGAAGGCTTGTTCACAATGGCATTATCCTTGACAAGCACCGTTGAAGAGCCTCCATCCAGATTAGCACCGATAACCGCTCCATGTTTAAGCAAAATATTTTGCATATCATACAAGTTGGCACCAATGCTGTACCCAGGCTGACGACCGTCGATGGTCACGAATATAATGGCCCCGTCTGCTCTTTGCCCCATTGCGGTACGGGGAGCAATTCCCCACCCCTCGCTTGCATTGCGAATCAGACCTTTCCCATTCACGATTAGGCGTGGTTGAAAAGTAACCGCTTCTTGCACATTCATTTTGGACAACTCGGACAACGAATAGTGGCCGGCTATCATTTTCCCCTGTTTATCAATACCTACGATTTGAACAGACGCATTTTTGCCCATGTCATTGTAGTATATCTCACCCTGGGAAATGACAACGCCAATCGGTTTAAAACCATTCCCATTCCAGTTGGGATCGGCAAAGCCACCGCCATTTACGCCAGCAACAGCCCCTAAACGCTCGACCATACTAGATACCCTTTCTCCCCGGCCGACCTTGGAAGGAACCCCGAGCCGAATTTTAGTGGGGTCATGAACCGTCATAACATAGCCATGATAGTTACGGCCCGATACCTCTTCCACTTCAACCAGCGGCGTTTGTTGTACTTTGGTCGGTATCAGATCAGGCAGATTGATTGTATGTCTGTCCTTCTCCTCCCCCATCGCTTCAAAACGGGCCGAATATTCAGCCACACGTTTTTTCGCCTCTGCTTCACCGATAAAGTACTTCGCCCAGTGACGATGTTGGGTCGTGATCAGCGTATCCGCAGCCAAATAGCGCATATCCTTGCCAGATGTCGTTAAGAACAACCACGCACCACCCCCTATTCCTGCTACCAGGAATACAATCAACAGTCGCAGTATAAAACGACCGAATTTCCCTTTTCGTTTCTTTTTTCTATTTTTCTGCCTGCGAGCTGCTGCACGCTTTGGCAAGACTTCCGGTTTCATTCATCATCTCTCCTGTTTATTGGTGACTTCTATCTTATTCATCACTATGGCCCATCAAATAATTCGTAACGATAGGCAGCGACATCTAACGACAATATCATAAACTAATTTTGTAGAATGATAGTGTCAATTTTTTAACAGATTCATCCACTCTGAAAAAAATACAGGAAAAAGTCCTCCACATGAATGTGAAGGACTGTAACTAAGGGTACTCTACGCTTTTTACGGAGCAGCCTCTGGTTCGAGCAGCATGAACAGTTCTTTCATCTGCTGTCGCTTCAGTTTGGGACTAAGCACATACAATGTATCGCCCGGTTCAATCACCGTCGTGCCTCTCGGGGCAATAATTTGCTCGTTCCGAATTATGGCTGTGAATAAAATATCTTCAGGCAACTGTATATCCTGAATCGCTTTGCCTGCAATCGACATCCCTTTTTGTACCTGAATGTGGTTGATTTCCGAAGTGGTTTTTCCCAGAGAAACTAATTCCAGCAGTGAAGGAGATGACGTCTCGTTAGGGTCCATCAAGCCAAGCTTCACCGCTAGCCACGAAATAGTGGTACCTTGAATAATCGCAGAAGTGAGCACGACGAAAAATACAACATTAAAAAACAAGGGTCCTACATCCATCTCATCCAGTAAAGGATAGGTTGCTAGTACAATAGGTACCGCCCCCCGCAGTCCTGCCCAGGATAACAGTGTCTTCTCGCGCACAGAGTACCTGGAAAAAAGTAAGCTTAGGAATACGCCTATTGGACGAGCCACGAGCATGAGGATGAAGGAGAGCGCCAAGCTTTGCCACGCAATGCCCAGCAATTGATCGGGAAAGACCAATAGCCCGAGCAGGACAAACATCATAATCTGCACCATCCAGGCGAAACCATTGTTAAAATGGATAATGGATCGCTTGTAGGTCAAGTCGGAATTTCCCAAGACAATGGCCATGACATAAACCGCCAGCAATCCGCTTGCCTCCAGTAACGATGCCGCAGCATACGTCAAGACCGCAAATGCCAGCGCCATCACAGGATACAAACCGGAGGAATCAAAATTCATTTTATTAATCGCATATACACCGATACGTCCGAGTACAAAACCAACGACTAAACCGAAACCCATTTCCCATAAAAATAACAAGATATGTATCCAAATGGATTGCTCAGGGTGATGTATCAGCTCAATCAATGTTACCGTGAGAAATACAGCCATCGGGTCATTACTGCCGGATTCCGCTTCGAGCGTTGAGGTAATTCGTTTTTTGATGTTTTTACCTCCTAGAACGGAAAACACGGCCGCCGCATCGGTCGATCCGACAATAGCGCCAAACAGCATGGATTCCATCCAGCTTACGCCTAAAATAAACTTGGCGCATACGCCAATGACTACGGTCGTAATGATGACCCCTAACGTTGATAATGACAATGCAGGTCGAATAACCGGCTTAACATCTGCAAACTTTGTCTGCATCCCGCCTTCAAACAAGATTACAATGAGCGCGAGAATGCCAACTAGCTGTGTGATAAAGGCATTATCAAAATAAATAAACTGACTGAGCACCATACCTACGGCAATAAACAAAACGAGCGCAGGCATACCGAAACGGCTGGAAAATTTGGTAGTCAGCACGCCGACCAGCAGCAAGCCGGACAGCAAAAGTACAATCAAATTAATAACGGTTGTCTGTTCCATACGGCTTCTCCTATCTTGAAAATAGATGTTCAATTTTTCGCCTTCTATCTATATACCCTCAAATCACACAGAATACTAATCCTAAATAAAAAATTATATAATAAAATCAAAAAATCCAGCTCATGGTTTGTGCTAAATCGCACTCCATGAGCTGGTTTTGTATATTTTTTATAAGGCTTAAGCAGAGACTATCGTCGTGCTTTAGGCTTTAGGATGAATCATATGCGCAGGTACAACATATTGATCGAACTGTTCTTCAGTCAACAGTCCGCTGCGGAGTGCCGCTTCTTTTAGGGACAGCCCTTCTGCATGTGCAAGTTTGGCGATTTTAGCGGCATTTTCATATCCGATATGTGGATTCAATGCCGTCACCAGCATCAGCGAATTATTCAAATTGTGCTCAATTTTAGCGAGATCAGGCTCGATGCCAATCGCACAGTTGTCGTTAAAAGCAATCATGGAATCGGCCAGCAGATGAACAGATTGCAAAAAATTGTAGATGATTACTGGCTTAAACACGTTCAGTTCAAAATTACCCTGGCTCGCAGCAAAGCCGATAGCTGCATCATTACCCATTACTTGCGTAACGACCATCGTCAGTGCTTCACTCTGAGTCGGATTCACCTTACCTGGCATAATGGAGCTACCTGGCTCGTTAGCAGGAATCATGATTTCGCCCAAGCCGCTACGCGGACCACTTGCCAGCCAGCGAACATCATTGGCGATTTTCATCAAATCAGCCGCGAGCGCTTTGACTGCTCCATGTACGGCCACCACTTCATCGTGGCTGGTCAGTGCATGAAATTTATTGGGTGCGGAAGTGAACGTTTTGCCAGTGAAACTAGAAATTTCCGCAGAGGTTCGGGAGCCGAACTCTGGATGAGCGTTAATTCCTGTCCCCACCGCGGTTCCGCCAATCGCCAGCTCCTTCATGTATTGCACCGTGTCGATGATCATTCGCTTGCTCTTGTCCAGCATGGCATACCAGCCGCTTATTTCCTGACCCAGCGTAAGCGGTGTCGCATCTTGTAAATGGGTTCGTCCAATTTTTATAATATCCTTGAATTGCTCTGACTTCTGTTGAAAAGTCTCTTTCAGCTTATCAATGGCAGGCAACAAACGGTCCTCCACTGCAATGACACCCGCTACATGAAGCGCCGTAGGAAACGTATCATTTGAGCTTTGCGACATGTTTACATCGTCATTGGGATGCAGCTTCATATCTTTTCCCTGCTCTTGTAACCATTGGCTTCCCAGATGAGCAATCACTTCATTTACATTCATATTGGACTGCGTACCGCTTCCTGTCTGCCATACAACCAACGGGAAATGGTCATCAACCCGCCCTGCGAGAATTTCGTCCGCTGCATAAATAATGGCGTCCTGCTTCTCCTGTGATAGCTTACCCAGCTTATAGTTACTGATCGCCGCGCTTTTTTTAAGCACCGCGAACGCCTGTATGACCTCTAATGGCATTTTCTCCGAGCCAATCGGAAAATTTTCCTTGCTGCGCTGTGTTTGCGCTCCCCACAGACGGTCTGCCGGTACCTTGATTTCACCCAACGTATCCTTTTCGATGCGGTAGTTCAACTCATTTCCTCCTCTTGGCCTATGTAATTCAGACAAAATATGGTACTCTCTTGCCTATTATACATTAAATTTCAAATGTTATCATTTATTTTGCAAGCGCTTTTTTACAATGAGATCAGAGGAGGCAAAAGGAGATTTCGGCTACTATCCTGGGTCACAAAGTTCAGCTAATGGTGATATTGCTTTTGCCATGGACTTCTTTTCTGCCCAGTAGCTTGTTCAGCGCATCGATGTAAGCTTTGGCGCTAGCTTCCAAAATATCAGTACTTGTGCCTCTTCCCAGAGCTGTGTACTCACCTTGCCTCAAACTAGCGTGTACTTCCCCCAACGCATCTTTGCCATATGTTACAGATTGGATCGAATAATCCTCTAACTCCACCTCTTCACCACTGGCCTTGTCTATAGCATGGAAAATCGCATCTACAGAACCGTTACCCATTGCTACTTCATCAATTGCTGTCCCATCTTGTTTACTCAGCCGAATGGATGCGACTGGAACCGACTGATTGCCATAAGACACCTGAATGGAATCCAGTGTGTACATTTGAGGTGAGGCATTGCGGCTTTCGTCCATCAGGACGTGCAAATCTTCATCTAGCACCTGTTTTTTCTTATCCGTCAAGGCCTTGAATTTGCGGAACGCCTCTTGCAGCTGTTCCTCCGTCAAAGCATCAAACCCCATGTCCGCCAGTTTTTCTTTAAATGCATGTCGACCCGAGTGCTTGCCCAACACAAGTTTACTCGTCTTCAGACCAATACGTTCAGGGGACACGATTTCATACGTTGTACGCTCTTTGAGCATTCCGTCCTGGTGTATACCGGACTCGTGAGCAAACGCATTGGCTCCAACAATGGCCTTGTTTCCCGGTACCGACATCCCCGTACGTTTGCTCACCAGACGACTGGTGGCATACAGCTCCTCCAAAACCAGACTCGTTTGTGCACTATAAAGCTCGGTTCTGGTATCAAGGGCCAGTGCAACTTCCTCGATAGGTGTATTTCCGGCTCGCTCACCAATTCCATTGATGGTACCTTCAAATTGATCTACACCATTACGGATGGCCGCCAGCGTGTTAGCTGTTGCCATGCCAAGATCATCATGACAATGTGTGCTAAGTTGTATTTTTTCGATACCGGGCACTTGTTGCTTTACAATTCTAAACATTTCACCGAACTGATCCGGCGAGGCATATCCCACCGTATCCGGTAAATTGACGACTGTCGCTCCAGCACGAATCGCCATATCCACGACTTCACAAATAAAGTCCAGCTCGGTACGGCTGGCGTCCTCTGCTGAAAATTCTACCTTGCTGAAATACTTGCGTCCATAACGAATGGCAGCAGCAGCGGTCTCTAATACTTTCGCTTTATCCATTCGCAGCTTATGTTGGCGGTGAATGGGTGAGGTAGCCAGGAACAAATGAAGACAGGCATCCTCAGCTCCTCGTAGCGCCTCTCTGACTGCATCAATATCCTGTTCTTTCGAGCGTGCAAAACCAACCAGTGTTGCTTGGGTAACCTGTTTGGCAATCTCCTGCATGCTGATAATCTCACCAGGCGAGGTTGCTGGAAAGCCAGTCTCAATCCGATCTACGCCTAATTTTTGAAGCTGAAGCGCAATTTCCACCTTTTCTGTGCTGGTTAAGCTAACTCCTGGTGATTGCTCTCCATCTCTTAACGTTGTGTCCAACACCCATATTTTGCGCATGCAGATACCACCTTTGGTTTGATTTTAGGAGATGCTCAAGTAAAAGGCTCAAAGATCATTATATTCATCTGATCATCTGATGTTTAAGGATAAAAAAATTATGAACTTCCCATATGCTTTTGCAGCTCCAGCTTGGTGCCGTCCAAATGTTGAATGCTATAAAGTTCGGCAGCCTTGCCATCCTGATCACGGATTGCTTCATATATTTTTTCATGCTGCAGAGTAAAATGATTTTGCATCGCTGGATCGGTAATGAGATTGTTCAATGCCTTGCGAATGGCCTCTACAAAGCTGCCATATACGTCTGTAAGCACCTTATTGCGTGTAGCTCCGGCAACAGCCAAGTGAAAAGTGATATCCGCATCTAGGTACCCAGTCAAATCTCCAGCGGCCAAAGTTGCAGCACGACGGTCCAACGCCGCACGCATTAAGCGTAAATCCTCGTCATTACGACGTAATGCAGCCAATCTGGCAATCTCTAGTTCCAACACACTCCGCACTTCATAAACCTCAATAATTTCAGCACGGCTTAGACGGTAATCCAATGGCTCTTGAGAAGTCGTCGGTTGGCAGACAAAAGTTCCGTGTCCTTGCTTTTTCTCTAATAGACCGGCATGCACCAGAACGCTAACCGCTTCACGTACTGTAGATCGCCCGACTCCGAATAGCTTCATGAGCTCGGGCTCGGTTGGAATCTTAGTGCCCACATTCCATTCACCAGCAGCAATTTTTCGTTGCAGCTGTTCAGCCACTTCATCGGCGATTTGCTTGCGTTTGACGGCTTGAAAAGGAAAATTCATCTGATCATCTCCTGTTTCGTATCATACTACGACTGCTTGTCATTCTGCAACCTTTTTCGTCCTCCTTCCCCATTGGTCCTTACCTATGCTTACATACCCAAATAAAGCCTGCACCGTTGGACACGATACAGGCCTATAAGGATAAATTTAAATGTTAGGATTTCGATTTATTAGGTGTAATACAATACAAACGACTGGTTGCTTCAAAAATATGGCCTGGAGCCAGTGCAATCAATCCGATCTCCTCTGCTGGCAGATCCGGACGATTCGGTGCATTGATCATGTTCATTTGCGGCTCAGGACAGATGAATTCCTTGTTCGCTTTGTTATTCCAGATCATCCAATGCTTATAAGCTGTGCCTACATCGTATACGAGGGTAGCACCTGTCTTACTGTGTGTCAGTTCCATGTAGTTGCGTCCATTTTGCGGAGCTGCCGTGTAATGATTATCCATAGAGGCAAAATAAGGACTAACTCCCGTCGTCTTCAGCAGTTCCTCTTCCGGAGATAAAGGCTGGAACTGACCTGTGGCCAACAACCGTTCCGTCAGCTCACGACGCTCACCGATTGTGACCTTAATCTTGTAATCCTCAGGCGAGCTATCGGGTACGAACGGAACGCGAATCGCTGTGTGAAAGGCAAATAAGTTGGGGATCGGTTGATCGCCCTCGTTATGGATCACATAACGCTGATGCAGGCCAAATTCGTCCAGGCTGTACGTTAACTTCATGGTAAAGGTGAAGGGTAAATAGCGGAACATGGGATGTCCTTCCCTTACATGCTGATTCATTACCACATAGCTACCTTGCTCCCCAGAACCGTAGTCCTCAACCTCCCACCGAACAGTGTGTAAAAAGCCGTGCAGATGGTTGTGGGTCGCCTCTTCATTTATCGGCAGCTCATATGTAACACCATTCCACAGGAATTTTCCATCCTCATACCGATTCGGAGGGAACAGGAAAGGAATTCCGTAAACAGACGGGCTTTGCTTAAAAGCCTCTATGCTCTCAGCATCTGGCTCACGCAGAAAAGAATATCCCGTTTCATTGTCACGAAAAGAAATCAGATTTGCGCCGTTTCCCGGCAGGGCAACTGCTTCATATCGTCCAAATTTAAGACGAATCGCCGGTATTCCATAATAAAGATCACCAATTGCAGCATGTTGTTGTGTCATCAAAAAATCCTCCTTGATGAAATGACGATGTTTAATGAAAGCGTTTAGCTTTTGGCTTGACTATACCATGCTGAGCAAAAAAATTCCACGTCCATACAAAAAACGATGCCCCGCAAGGCATCGTCCTTCACGCATCACTACACATAACGGCCCTGTTTGGGTACAGCCATGTGCTCAAAATCTCCCGCCAGTCGCTCCAGCTGATCTGTCAGCTCAGCACCATGCATGTAATGACCATGTCCTGTGACTGCAATCTCAGGCTTTAACTTGGCCAGCATTTCCACCGAACGCTGCGCAGCTTGCCAATCTGTCGTAAAATACGCAGGAGGCCCATGTATTTCTTTTTCCTGTAAAATAACGGCCAGTGCCGATTCCTGTTTCACCGTAATAAAAGCGTCACCGGCCACCATTAACCTTCTTCGCTCATGAAAAAGCGATACATGACCAGGTGTATGTCCTGGCGTATGCAGCCACTTCCAACCAGGGGCACCGGGGACACTGCCATCTGGGGGCAGTGATGTGATGCGATCATCGAGATCTATAGCATCATTAGGGTATAAGAAGGAAATGCTCGACATTAAACCTCCCCCTACACTAGGGTCAGGTTTTTGATAATCCTTCATTCCCGTCAAATAAGGTAATTCCAAAGGATGTGCATAAACAGGTGTACCCCAATGCTGTACCAACTCAATAACCGAACCTACATGATCAAAATGACCATGTGTAAGCACAATAGCGATCGGAGGGCCAGTGAACCGTTCCTCTGCCAGGCGTATAATCGAGTCTGTAAATCCTGTCATCCCCGTATCCACCAGCACCCAGGAACGGCTTCCCGGCTCCCCAATAAAACACATATTTACAAACAGCGTCCGTAAGCTCAGGAGATCGGGAGCAGCCTCTTCATTTGCCGTCATTCCTTCGGTGAACAGATGATTTGCCAAAGCTTCACCCTCCTATTCACATGGAATTTCCTGTTAACATCGACCTTAGGCTTCCCCCATGTCAGCAGAATATGCGGACACTGCTAAATATAATCCGCTTGTCACGAAAATAGACCATGTTTACATTACTCGGGTAATTTGCTCCATGCCGTATCTAGCAAATAGTCGAACAAATCATCGTTCTCTTCAATCCAGCTATCCATTTGCAGCATCTCTTCCTCCACCCGTGGCTCTCCCGCAAAATGGAGACTGTAATCCCATTCCTTTCCCCTTTTGCTGTGGAATGTGATTTCATATACAGAACTCTGTCCCTCTACTTTAAATACCACTTGGCCCAGATAAGCACCATTCTCATCTTTTGTCATTTGTGCCTGTTGAATATGTACTTCTTTCACTTCCTGAGGTGAATTTTGCTCTGTCATTCATCTATCCGCCCTTTCATTTTCACTAAATAGTACCAAAACTGATTTGTGAACCTTTTCGTTACATTGTACAATATATAAGCTATGTGTGGAATTTGCAAAAAAACTGTGCAAGTTACCCAAGCCTTGTTTAAGGCTTTTCGTGAAATGGAGGAAAGTTACATGTCAGATTTTCAACAAAAATTGCACAAATATGCCGAGTTAGCCGTTCGGGTCGGCGCCAATGTCCATCCTGGGCAGACACTCATCGTTCATGCACCAATTTTGTCCGCCGAACTCGTGAGACTTATCGTCAAATCAGCGTATACTGCTGGGGCCAAGCTGGTTACAGTAAAATGGAGTGATGAGACTATTACTCGATTACAGTATGAACTAGCTCCTGATGAAACTTTTAATATTGCTCCCAAATGGTACGCAGCCGAAATGACTGAAGAGGTCGAAAATGGCGCAGCTGTACTGCATGTCATTGCAGAAAATCCGGATTTGCTTCAGGGAATTCCGTCCAGCCGAATTACTGCTGCCCAGCGTGTGCGGTCACATGAATTACGTCAATATCGTGAGTATCAAATGGCCGACAAATTCAGTTGGTCTCTGATTGCTTATCCTTCAGCAGAGTGGGCTGCCAAAGTATTCCCTGATCTGCCAGCTTCAGAGCAAATGGATAAACTGTGGGATGCCATTTTCAGCACCGTGCGTGTGGATCTGGATAACCCTGTGGAGGCGTGGAAAGAGCATTTGAAAATCCTTTCCAGCAAAGCTGATATTTTAAATGCCAAACGCTATAAAAAGCTGCATTATCTGGCTCCAGGCACAGACCTCACCATCGAATTGGCAAAAGATCATCTGTGGGTAGCAGCCGAAAGCGTCAACCAACAGGGACATACTTTTGTAGCCAATATGCCTACCGAGGAAGTGTTTACAGCTCCGCTCAAAACGGGAGTGAACGGTAAGGTCAGCAGCACCAAGCCACTTAGCTACAGCGGAAATATCATCGACAACTTTTCACTGACTTTTGAAAATGGACGTATTGTCGATGTACAGGCAGAAACCGGTTTGGAAACTCTTCAGCATCTCGTAGAAATGGATGAAGGTTCACACTATCTGGGGGAGGTTGCTCTCGTACCTCACAAGTCACCTATCTCTGATAAAAATATTTTATTTTATAATACGTTGTTTGATGAAAATGCCTCTAATCACTTGGCCATCGGTAATGCTTATGCATTTAACCTTAAAGGCGGCAAGGATATGACTCAAGAGCAGTTGGCTGCCAACGGCCTGAATTCCAGCCTGACTCACGTCGACTTTATGATCGGTTCAGCTGAAATGGACATTAACGGCGTTACCGAGGACGGTACTGAGGAACCTATCTTCCGTAAAGGAAATTGGGCGATCTAACACGGCAAAAAAGGCTCCCACCGTTTTATGCGTGAGAGCCTTCTTGCTTCTTCCTATAGGCTATGTTAGATCTATTTTACAACGTGTTAATCCAAGAATTCGCTGCAATTCCAAAAACAATTTGTATCACGCTGATGATGAAAAAGACAATAAGGCAATTTACAACTCTTCGATTGGTGGTTTGATGCATGGATAAAGATGATTTCACGTAAAACATGCTGCCCAATATTCCTATACACACACCGAAAATCCCCGAAAATAGCAATCCTATAACCAAGCTGACCACGACAAAAGCCCAACTCCAGCCCGGAACTTTACTCACAGGAACATAAGGTTGATCGGACCCAAGATATACACCTTATAACATAAGTTGCAAGATAAAAAATGGAAAAAAGGTCGCTGATCAGCGACCTTTGAATCTACTTTATTTCGTATGAAGTTAGCTTTTATGTCCAATTTTAGCCTTATAGGCAAGTGAATATTGGTCAGCCGCTAAAATCGCATCAAGCACATCATCCGCTGTGACAGCAAATGGTAGATTGTGAGCAGTTTCGCCTTCTTTAGTAGCAGCCTGAGCTACCCGGTACAAATCCTCTCGGGAAGCTTCCTGTAGCTTAATGTCTTCCAGCGTGACAGGCAGATCGAGTTTTAGATAAAAGTCAATATACCGCTCCACCTCGGACAAAGGTCTTTTTTCCAAAGCAAGCTGGACTAAGGTGCCAAAAGCTACCTTCTGACCATGTGTCAGGTGATGAATATCCCCTTCCAGAACGGTAAAACCATTGTGAATCGCATGTGCGCCTGCCAAACCGCCGCTTTCAAAGCCCAAACCGCTTAGCAACGTATTGGCTTCGACTACCGCTTCAAGCGCAGGTGTGACGACTTTGCGTTTCACGGATTCATAAGCCTGCAGACCGTAATCGAAAAGAACTTCCTCACACTTGGACGCAATGGCTTCTGCCGCCAAGGTTGGCAAACCACCAGCCATTGTCGTTGCGCGAGCTTCAATGACCGCACGGACCTCAATCCACGTTGCCATGGCATCTGCAATGCCTGAGGAGAGGAACAAGGGCGGCGCTTGAGAAATGACTTTCGTGTCCACCAGGATCAGGCTCGGATTTTTACTGAAAAAGGTATACGTATCAAATGCACCCTCATCGGTGTACAAAACAGATAGTGCACTAGTAGGGGCATCTGTAGAAGCAGTCGTTGGAATAATCACAACTGAGGAACCGAGTAGTTCATTAACGGCTTTGGCCGTATCCAGCGTTTTACCACCACCTACACCAATGACAATATCGACCTGGGCGCTTCGTCCCTGATCCGCAATACGGTTGACTTCATTTTTCGATGCTTCCCCTTGAAACTCCATTTTAACCGCCGTAATATCAGCCTGTTCCAGACTTTTTACTACGCGGTCGGCTGCAATCTCCCAAACCAGTTTGTCCGCAATAACCAAGGCAGTATGACCTAATGGCTTAACATACTCACCTGTTTTATCAATCACATTTTTCCCTTGCACATATTTACCTGGACTAATAAATACTTTTTCGCTCATCGTTTAACTCTCCCTTCCAAGTTTGTACAATTTCTATTATACGGTTGAAAGGGCACACATCTCAATTTCGAAACCAAGATCTTCAATCATTTGATGATCAAATGTGACCTCCTGGCCTTCTGTCGTTAAATAATCTCCTACAAAAATTGAATTCGCTGCATACAGGCATAGCGGTTGTAACGAGCGTAAATTCAACTCTCGTCCACCTGCAACGCGTATTTCTTTGGATGGACAGATGAAGCGGAACAGTGCCAGCACCTTCAAAGCTTGGATAGGTGATATTCGCTTTGCTCCTTCCAACGGGGTTCCAGGGACTGGACTCAAAAAGTTAACCGGAATAGAGTCAGCATCTAACTCCCGTAAGGCATAAGCCATTTGTACGATTTCCTCATTCGTTTCCCCTATCCCGATAATAACGCCAGAGCATGGAGACATTCCGTGAGATTGAGCCATTTTCACAGTTTCGACGCGTTGATCGTATGTATGTGTGGTTGTAATCGAAGGATAGTTGGCCTTACTTGTATTTAAATTATGATTGTATCGATGTACCCCAGCCTCTGCCAACCGTCGTGCCTGATCTCCCTTGAGAATCCCTAAGCAGGCGCAAATTTTGAGCGGCATCGTGCGATTAATTTCTTGCACTGCCTCAATCACCTGATCCAGCTCTCGATCTGTTGGACCTTTGCCGGAAGCTACGATACAATACGTCCCTGCTCTCCGCGCTACTGCTTCCCTAGCTCCAGCCAACAGTGATTCCTTGTCCAGCATACTGTACTTGCTCACAGGCGCCGTGGATACGATAGATTGTGAGCAATAACCGCAATCCTCCGGGCACAGGCCACTTTTGGCATTGATGATCATGTTGAGCTTTACTTTTTTTTCATAAAAGTGATGTCGCACCTGAAATGCAGCTTGCATAATTGGTAATAATTCCTCATCGTCGGCTTCCAGTATCTCCATACCTTCTTCCAGCGATATACGGCTGCCTTGGATCGCTTTTTCAGCCAACAAGCCCCAATCTATAACCTCGTTTAGTAAATTCATACTTCTTGCCTCCCAAAATTTAATGATCATGTAAATGGATAAGATTTTCAACGTAGAGGAAGTTTTTTTGTTATTGTCAACCCAGTCGATTATAATTAGGTTGACAATAACACGAACATCATATCAATTCATGTCCTTTCTGTAAAGGAGGCAAATTAAAAAGCGACCCCACATCGTTCAAGGTCGCTCTCAAGATTTATTCCGTATTCCGTTATGAGACTCCTGCTTCTTCCACGATAATAGGCTGTTTTATCAACCGAATACGTGAAATCCGCTTATTTTCAACTTCTTCTACCGTGAACATACATCCCTCAAACAATACAGACTGGCCAGGCTGTGGAGGAATAACCTCGACATGTGAGTATAGCCAGCCCCCTACCGTATCATAATCCTCATGATCAAGATCCAGTCCAAAGCGATCGTTCACTTCATCAATTAATAACATGCCGTCAATGGAAAATTCCTCGTCATTAATCTGCTCACAACTCGGACGTTCCTGATCGAACTCATCCTGAATTTCACCAACGATTTCTTCCATAATATCTTCCAGTGTTACCATACCCGATGTCCCGCCATATTCATCAATCAAAATTGCGATTTGCGTCTTGCTACGCTGCATGCGTTTGAGCAGATCACTAATTTGCGTAGATTCCGGGACAGCAAGAATCGGTCGAATCATCGTACGGGTATCCAGTGTGTTCGCCCGTAGAAGGTCCTTAATATGGATAAAGCCGATAATATGGTCCTTATCTTCGGCGCAGATTGGATAACGGGTTCTCATGCTTTCCGTCGCAATCGCGAGATTTTCTTCTGTGGACTCATTACTGTATAAGCAGATCATCTCAGTTCGCGGAATCATGATTTCCCTGGCGGTCGTGTCGGTAAAATCAAATATATTATCAACAAGCGCCAATTCCGTATTATCAATTAGTCCGCTCTTATTGCTTTCTTTCATCAGAATGCGTATTTCATCTCCGGTATGCGCGGAATCGTCATTTTCAGATACCGGCTCCAGACGGAATAAACGCAGCAGGCTGTTCGCCATTCCATTTAACGCCCATATGAATGGATACATCAACTTGTAAAACCAAGTCATCAGCATGGCTGAATACAGCGTAATGGTCTCAGATTTACGAATAGCTATCGTTTTGGGCGCCAATTCACCCAACACAATATGCAGAATCGTAATAACAATAAATGCAATAACCACGGCAGTACCGTGCACATATACCGCTCCTAATCCAGCGGCTGTAAATACAGGTTCGATCAAATGTGCGATGGCCGGCTCTCCGATCCATCCTAGTCCCAACGATGCTAGTGTAATACCCAACTGGCAGGCAGACAAATAAGCGTCCAAGTTGTGTAACATATTGGCGGCGTACACGGCCTTTTTATTTCCCGCCTCCACCAAAGTCTCAATACGGCTGCCTCTGACCTTCACCATGGCAAATTCCGCAGATACAAAAAAACCATTCAATAGTACTAATGCAAAAACAATAAATAAGTTAAACATACTCGGTAAAGGGTCACTCAATATGCTCCCCATCAGCCGTCATTACGGCAGACAGGCGCACCTCCTTCGGATAGTTTCATCATAGACAGAACGATAACACATCATAAGCAGCGTCAACTTCCCAACACATTCACTCCTTCCGGCTTCTAAAGCCATATTCCGCATAAATGATTAGATCATTCATCAGCTTATATTTAATTATATAACTATACTCTATACAGTCAAACCACAAGCAATGTCAGAAAAAACAGCTCCCCTATCATTTAGGTCATAAAGCTCTCGTTTCCGCCGCTTACCACAAAGAAAGCTACTATATTTGAGAAAGATTATAAACAAAATACATCCCCTGCCGTCTGGCAGAGGATGTAGACTCATATATATGAAGGCATCAGCGAACCGGGGATGCACCCGGATTCCCGATGACGCCGGGATATTGGTACAACAATGGCTCATCAAACGTTGCATAGTCCAGATTTAGCATCAGCAGAATAGTCCGTTTGCCTGTCGCCGGATCACTAATAATAATGTGATCCCGACCTGCTGCTTCCAGAATGCCTTTAAATATTTTCGCATTCCATTCCCGGTTATTTTCATAGGTCATATAAAAGGTTCCCGTTTTGCCTAAGTTCAAGCGTAAAATATTTTCGATGTATGATTGCTCGTATTGCGGAGTCTGAACCTGCACTACGGTACCCGTTGGTGTCATAGGGCTGCCACTACTTACTTGAGGTGGAAAGCCAGTCATAGGCTGCGGCTGCATGGTTCCCATTGGAGCCATCCCTCTTGGCCATTCGGGATATCCCTTGCCGGAAGCATAAGATACGGGACGGTAAGCTTGCTGTGAAATCATGTAAATTCCTCCTAAAATGGTTTTAATTTAATTCTTCAAGCCATTCTGTAAAGTGTCTAATATACATTAGGACAATCCTGTACAGACGGGCTAAAAAAGCAGTGGGCTTTAAAACGCCCGGTATTGGTCTGGTCATACCAAGTGCCCGGACAGTTTCCTGCTGGTCTGAAAAACCATAATGCATTGGATGCCGGATGTAGCTTTTCTCCATTGATTACACGCTGGGCAAGTCGAATGTCCCGATCACGGGCTTTCTGATAAAAATACCCCTTCTGAGTGGCTTCAAAACCTCCGGGGCTTTGAAACACCATGTCATTCATGAGACGTATCCCCCGGAAATCTAGGCAATTGGATAAAATTCGGTTCACACCGACATTCCCAACCATGAGCATCCCCATCTCGCCTTCACCTTCAGCCTCAGCCCGCATCAGCCGGGCGAGGGTCCTTACATCTTCTGAGTTGGTCTTGATTACAGCCACCGCGTCCCCTCCTCGCTTCTCCATCACATACCCTATCGTATGGTACAAATGCCCAATGGGTGACAGTCCAGAAAAATAAAAAAATAGCCCCAAGACTGGGACTACTCATTCAGGCTTTTATTATGGCTCATAAATCATTTTACGCGTCATGCCACCATCTACTACCAGATTCGTGCCTGTTACAAAATCATTGCCAGGTTGTGTCAAATACAGACAGGCCCGTGCGATGTCCTTAGGGGTTCCTACTCGCCCAGACGGATGCTGTTGATGGTCTTCTGCACGCAGTTTCTCATAATCGCCGGCTTCAATCCACCCTGGACTGATGCAATTGACCTGAATCCCGTCCTTTCCTAGCGATATGGCCATCGCGTGTGTAAGGGCCGCAATCGCTCCTTTGGATGCCGCGTAGGCTTCTGTATCCGGCTCTGACATGAAAGCTCGTGTAGAGGTCATATTGACCACAGAGCCACCTTCTGCGTTTCGTTTCATCACCTTAGCTGCTTCCCTAGTGGCAATAAAACAGCTGCGTACGTTTGTATTCAGAATGTCATCCCATTCTGCTATCGTTAACTCATAAGGAGATTTCCATTTGGACACGCCAGCGTTGTTAATTAGCGTATGAATCGTACCGTATTCTTCTTCCGTGGCACGGATTAGCGCTACAATATCTTCTTCCTTCCGCACATCACAAGGAATAAAAATGGCCTGATAGCCCTCGTTCCGGGCCGCTGCAGCGGCTGCTGCACCCTCCTCCTCATTGTGGTCGGCAAATACAACATGGGCACCCTGAGCAGCGTAGGCAAAAGCGACTTCTTTCCCGATGCCATGCGCCGCTCCTGTTACAATAACAACTTGTCCCTCAAATGACACAAATCATTCCTCCTCTGAACTACACTGTCTAGTATATATGTACCAAAATGTGCTGTACAAGAAACATCTACAGCCCTCTACCCTGGCATCTCGCAGAAGGCTGTAAATGAATCCAAAAAATAATTAGACTGAATTCTACATTTTAACCTGTTCCAAGCTATAGCGATTAAGACGCTGAAACCCGATATACCTTGTACCCTGAAAAGTAAGCCGTCCCTCATCCCCTTCAGCGCATTGACCATATTCTTCCCCAGATACCTTAAACTCCATCCGGTCGCCACTTTCCACCTCGAAGGTTACGTAATAGAAAGTATAGGTACGAGTCCCTTGTTCCTCCTGCCGCCTCTGTTGGAGATGTGTCCTTCTGGCTGTAATTCGGGAACCGACCGTCAATACAGGCTGCCTTTTATTCCGACTCCATTCCATGACTTCCCTGCCTGCAGACAACACGACAATACCCAACACGACAACGAAAAATACGGGCAGTACCGTGCCCAGCCAATCGAACATCCATAATGACTCAAAACCCATGCACCGCACTCCTCTCCGCCAGGCATTTCACAGGGAAACTACCGGGCATCCTGACCTGACCTAAGCTTTCTATAACAGTATATGTATGTTCCTGCCCAAATTTGATAGCAACCCTCAAGAACGCCAAGAGCCCCCACGGAATTATCCGGGAGGGCTCAAGATATGGCGATATCAGAATGATGCATCGATTTACACATGTACAAGCTGGAGATAACGTTGTGTTTCATCCAGAACTTCATGATTTTCGTCTTCAGCGTAACGCTCTGCACACTGCTTGCAGTCCTCTTCAGTCGTGCAACCATAGGCATCCTGGCAAGTATAACAAAATTGAAGGTAGTATTGGGTTAACATATGATCCTGATTCGCTCTCATGATTATCACTCCTATCGTTGTTTACAGGTTTAGTATAACAGCGGCTTATTTGTTAGTTTGTGATTTTTTTCACATATAGTCGTATAAAATTTAAATTTTTTAAAAATAAAACGCCCTGGGAAAAACACCCAGGGCAATCACCTTTATAGCGATTATAAAATTCTCCAGTTCGCACCGCCGTCCGTCGTTTTCAGCAGCAGTGACTTCTTGTCATCAAGGCGTTCCAAAAGAAGCCAACCCACCGAAGAAGAAGCGAAACGGAGCTTAACCGATCGTGGGTAGTCTTTTAACTTCAAAGGTAGCACTTTGTTGCCTGTGAGACTTGTCCACGTCTTCCCCCCATCCATTGTACGGCTCATTCCGGTCTCGGTTATGATCCACCCTTCCTTTTCATTTAGAAACGTACGGCCAGGGATAATAGAATTAATGTTGCTACTCAGACCCAAAGGCACACCGTTCCATTGTGTCCCTGTATCGTTTGTAAACAGTCCGTTATATTTTATGGCCTTATCCCCATAGCAAAGAACCGGAATCCAGTACGAGGCACTGCTCCCTTTCAGAGACTGCTGGGCTTCTGCTTTGGCCTGAGGGCAGCCCTGTATTCTGTTAGCTACCGGAGTCCAGGTTTTCCCTTGATTCAAAGTCTTGTACAGCTTAACACTGTTATCCAGATTGATCGCTACAAACCCCTGATTGTTGGAAGAAAAGCTCATTCCCGCCAGGCTGCCCCGATCGGGTAAACCTGAGCCTGATTTGTTGGATGTCATACCCGAACTTTGCGCAACTTTATTCCATGTGGCTCCCCCGTCAGTGGTGTGATACAACAGTTTTTGTTGATCCTGCTCATTCAGATTTACATATGCCATAATCCAGCCAGTAGTTGGATTTACATATTGAATCGAGCTCACATGGTCCCCGCTTGGAAGCGCTGAAACATCCCAGCTCTGTCCTCCATCTGCTGTTCTCAGAATGACGGTTGCTGTTTTGTCCAAATTTTGACGGACAACCCAACCGTGAAGAGAATCAGTGAAACTGATGTCCTTTCCATATTCAAGCTTGTCTTGAAATTGGACGTTTTCGGAGGGGGAAATATTATTCCATGTCTTTCCGCCATCATGAGTATCATAAAGCCGAAGCTCATTATGGGTAACTCCCCAAACTAACCCTTTATTGTTATCAATTAAATGAAAATCCGCTATTCGCGTCTGTACTACATATTTGGCGTTGGGATCGCCCACCTTTGGAGTCACTGGTGGATTAATTGTAATTGTCTGACCCTGGTCATCAGGTTCCTCAATCGGAGGTTTAGTTAACGTATCTGGGGCTTCAGCAGAACAGGCAGTCAGTAGAATGCCCGTCAGCAGCAGTACTCCCCCCAAGAGCGCACGCCAGCGCAGTTTCATATAAAATCCTCCCTCGATGGCATGCTGTAATCACGTGCCAAAAGCTTATCTGAAACAGAATTATACCATAAACGACTCTATGTGACACTTTTCGCGTAATGTCAAAAAAAACCGGACCCTCCACAAAAGTGCAGGATGCCGGCTTTTTTTATACTAGAATTTATTAAGATTTACGGTTCAACAAACTTTTGTGGTATCCATAGAAGAAATAGATCAACAATCCAAGCAGGAGCCACACAATGAATCCAATCCAGGTGCTAATATGAAGCTGAAGCATCAGACCGATGCAAACCAAAGCACTTAAAAGTGGGAGCAACGGAACCCACGGCACGGTAAAGCCTCTTTTCAAATCAGGGCGTTTCTTGCGCAGAACGATAACTCCTACCGATACCACAGCAAAAGCGAATAGGGTTCCAATACTCGTCAGATTGGTCAGTGCATGTAACGGGAACAATCCACTAGCCAATGCGATAATGCTGCCCACCAGCCAAGTGCTTCGAATTGGCGTTTGAGTTTTAGCATTTATTTTAGATAAAAAAACGGGTAAAAGGCCATCACGTGACATGGAGAAAATTAACCGCGTTTGACCATACAAGAGCACCAATAAAACGGTCGTCATCCCCGCAATCGCACCGACTGAAATCAATCCGGCTACGAAATCCTGATGAATAAAGCGGAGAGCAAACGCAACAGGATCACTTACCCCCAACTGCGTATAAGGTACCATTCCCGTTAGCACAACTGAAACCGCAATATACAGTACTGTGCAGATCGCTAGAGAAGAAATAATGCCGATGGGCATATTCCGTTGCGGATTGCGAACCTCTTCGGCTGCAGTTGAGATGGCATCGAAACCCAGATAAGCAAAAAATACGATTGCCGCAGCACTCAAAACACCAGAAAATCCATAAGGCAAAAATGGTGTCCAGTTGTCAGGCTTAACATAAAAGATACCGATCCCAATAAATAGCAATACAACTCCGACTTTAACACAAACCATTATTAAATTGAATCGGACCGTCTCCTTGGCTCCGAGACTCAGTAACAATGTGATGAGCATAATGATACACACGGCTGGTAGATCAATAATGGTGCCCTTGGTCGAATCGAAGGCTGCGGTTAAAGCCATCGGTAAATGTACATCAAATCCAGCCAGCAAGCCTTGAAAGTATGCAGACCATCCACTACTCACAGAGGCGGCCGCCACTCCATATTCCAGAATTAGGTCCCACCCCAGTACCCAAGCCAAAATTTCTCCAAATACAATATAACTATACGCATAAGCGCTCCCAGCTGCGGGAACTGTAGATGAAAGCTCCGCATAGCACAAGGCTGCTAGTACGCAGGCAATACCTGCAATAACAAAAGAGAGCATCAATCCAGGACCTGCATTTTCTGCTGCTGCCTTGCCAGTAATAACAAAAATCCCGGTACCGATAATACATCCTACACCTAGCATGGTGAGATCAAAGGCACCCATTGTTCTCTTTAAGTGACCTGTAGATCCGCTTTCCTCATGCGGGAGCAGTCCTGTTTTTTTTCGAAATAAGTCCATATGCCGAATCCTCTTTCCATAATTTCATGCGTCAATATCGATGCTGCAACGCTTTAGTGCGTGTTCTTATCATTCGATTAATTATTAGCGAGCTCGCCTTTGAAGTCAAGGAAAAATGTCATATTTCTTTGCGGTGGGTAAATATATACGGTACACTAAGTTGGAAAGATAAAATTTTAAGAAATAGCCCAAAATGAAAAGGTATTCAACCCGAGAAGGAGATGAGGATTTTATGAGCTTAAAACCTTACAAACGAAGTAGAGTGGCCATTGTCGGCATGGGAGCGGTTGGCACAACAACCGGCTATACCCTACTGCTGCGCCAACGCATGTCAGAACTTGTCTTTATTGATGTCAACGTCAAAAAGGCGAAGGGGGAAATGCTCGATATGAATCATGGGCTTCCCTTTCTCGGTGGTGTCAAAGTGTGGGCAGGTGATTATGAAGACTGCCGTGATGCAGATATCATTATTGTTACAGCGGGCGCTTCACAAAAGCCGGGAGAAACGCGCATTGATTTACTGAAGCGTAATGCCGAAATTTTTGAAAGTATTATTGATAATATCGTCAAGGTCAATACACATGGCATTTTGCTGATCGCAACCAATCCAGTGGACATTCTCTCCTACATCTCTTGGAAACGCAGTGGTTGGCCTTCAAGCAGAGTCATTGGATCAGGAACGTTGCTGGACAGCGCACGCTTCCGCTATCTGATTGGAAAGCAAAAGGGCATCGATCCACGAAGCATCCACGCCCATATTATTGGAGAACATGGTGACTCTGAGTTACCTGTATGGAGCACAGCCAACGTAGCTGGAACTCCGCTGGAACTGGGTGAAGAAACGAAAAATGAAATTTTTGAAAATACCAAGAATGCTGCCTATGAAATTATAGATGCTAAAGGCGCAACTTCTTATGCTATTGGGCTGGCTCTCGACCGAATCGTAGCCGCCATTCTCGGGGACGAGGGGTCGGTACTTAATGTGTCCACCTTGCTGGAAAATTATAACGGAGTATCTGACGTATATTTAGGTGTTCCAAGTATCGTAGATCACAATGGGGTACGTGAAATTTTGGATCTTCCGCTCAATGACGAGGAACGTGCCAGGTTGCTTCAATCTGCGGACAAGCTGAAAGATCAAATTAGCAAAGTTCATATGTAGATTGGGAACATAAAAGCTAAACAAAACTGGCCTCCACAGCGGTAATATCCGTTGAGAGGCCAGTTATTTTAGTCATTATAATGTAAAAGTTCAGTTTGTCGTCTTGCTTTGCATTCGAATTACCAAGGTGGCGTATCGCCATCCTCAATTTCATGCTGGCGTTTCTCTTTTAGCCGCTCAGCCACCGTTTCAAACGATTCAGGTTGGAGCAACTCAATCGGTGAAAATCCCTTTTCAAACGTAAATGCATCGCCTTCAATAATAAGTGCATATCTATCATGAAGTTTCGTGATATGCAGCTTGGCGCCAAAGTCGGACAGTAGCCCACGCACGGCCGTATCATCTAGTTTAAAACGAACTTCAATTTCTGGTTTCAGCTCGACAATATGCTGTGCAGCCTCTACGACCTGAAGGGGTTCCCATTTCCCTTGCAAATCCCGTTTTTCGCTAGCCGCCCACAATTCCAGATCACGCTCTTCCTGCTGTCTTTCCTCATTAGATGCATCCGGCCATTTGGTTTCTACATAGTTCTGAACGAAGCCCATGACATGCTCATTGACAATTTCGGGCATGGATTGCTCATAGGTCACGAATTTCAAAAAATCTTCAAAATACCGGGCATGCGAAGACTGGTGAATTTTAAGCTCCCACTCATCGTTCATCCCCTCCTCAAGCATGTAAGGATACATGATGGATTTCATATTACGGGCAGAAATAGCCATTTCGACCTCACTCACCAGACTGCTTTCAGTAATTCTGGCAATTTTAGGTTCAAAATCACATTTAAGCACAAAAATAAACGGATCATCCGAGTGTGTATTCAAGGTAGCCTGTACAATGATCAGCGCTCCGCCGCGTACTGCGCTCGTATCCAGATACATCCGCACCAGATCGTCACAAGCATTTTTAAAATCTTCCTTATCCTCTGCTGCCCGCAGTCGGGCGAACATATTGAAATTCGGATTACTGCTCAATTCATGCTCCGGTTCGACGATAAAGCGGCCGATTTTGGTCGGTGCCTGCTCTGTGCTGGGATTTTTTTCAACCTTCCGCTTGCTAATACGAGTAAATTCCCCGTCCAAAAATTTTTTAACATCGCTTTCGTCATAATCGTAGTCGTCCATTGTAGCGTAATGCTTATAGGACTTACCACCCTGTCCTTCTTTTCCATCTACCTGAATTACAAAAAAAGATAAAAAATCCACTTGAAAGTTCATTTATGTTCCATTCGCTCCTTTTCAGGCATGTACGCGTAATTATATCACTATGATTTTAAAAGGTACATCGGATTCAAAGCCCTATTATTAGACAAGCAATTTAGTTAACATAATATATATTATGTTATCCTTTTTTTGATTAGATATTATTACCAACTCACAAGTTTAAAGTGAGTACTTTTATCACTATTCTAATTCACGTCCTTAAGGATCATTGACCTCTTTATTTCCATGCTCTACTTTCTTCTTGGTTTCAAAAAAACATTTGACTAAACAATAGTTAATTTATTATATTATCTATTATTTTATAGACAAAAATAATTTTTGTTTATATAAAACGATATTGCAAGGGGTTCGCGCCTTGAAAACAGGAAAGGAGAGTTTGTTGTTGTTTAAAAATCCATATATAAGGACCATTATCTCCTCCAATGCGCTGTTAAATTTGGGCATTTGGGTGCGCAACTTTGCCATACTGTTGTATGTAACAGATTTGACTCATAATGATCCCGTCTACGTATCGCTCATTTCGGTTGCTGAATTCATGCCTATTTTTCTGTTCGCTATCATTGGAGGAACATTTGCGGACCGCTGGCGGCCCAAACGGACTATGATTAGTTGCGATTTGCTATCCGCGGCCTCTATTTTTATTGTCTTGTTGGCACTATGGTACGGGTCATGGCAGATGCTTTTGCTGTCTACTTTCTTTTCGGCCATTCTATCTCAATTTTCTCAGCCGTCTGCAATGAAGATATTTAAGCAGCATGTAGCACCAGACCAGCTTCAGGGAGTGATGGCCCTTTTTCAATCTCTCATGGCATTATTTATGGTTATCGGTCCTGTTATCGGTACATTTATTTATCAACACTTTGGAATTTTCTTTTCAATGTCTATAACCGGAATATTGTTTCTCATTTCGGCACTTGTCTTGACTCGTATTCCCCAAGATGAACAAGCACTTGAGATAGATGATCAACCCACTCATTTCATTCAAGAGCTTAAAGAAGGAATACGTTATGTATGGAATAACCGCACACTTCGCACGCTTGGGGGAACATTTACTGTAATTGGACTGGCGGTTGGACTTATTCAACCATTAATGATTTTTGTCGCCATCGAGAACCTTGGACAAAACAAGGAATTCCTGCAATGGCCATTAATGGCGAACGGAGCGGCTATGCTGGTGGGAGGCGGCCTGATTATGGGGGTTGCCAAAAAAGTACAGCCGCAATTGCTCCTGGTAGCCGGACTCTTGGTCAGCACACTGACAACCTGTGGTGTCGGATGGTCGCACAATATTGTGTTGACTATGGCACTACAAGTTTTCAGCGGCCTATTTTATCCTTGCATTCATATCGGTATCAACACGATGATGATGAAAAATGCCGAAGCTGCTTTTATCGGCCGCGTCGCTGGTGCCCTCTCTCCCCTGTTCTCCGGGATGATGGTCGTCGGTATGAGTATCGGCGGAACACTCAAACACGAATCCTCCCTGAACACTGTATATACCGTGAGCGCCGGTTTGTTTTTGGTCGGAGCGATGCTGTTGTTACCATTGCTTCGTGACAGGCAGCCTGTACAAGCTGTCATAGCCGATGATTCTGAATAACAGCACAAGAAACCGCTCCTGGAGATATGATATAGCATCCTCCGGGGCGGTTTCTTAATGTTTGTATCATGATTTCATACGGATTATGGCTCTCTTTCTTCATGCTCTTGATTACAATTATAATGATCATCATTCTCATTTAAAAGACATTGATATTATGTATACATAACATACATTATGTTAACATTATGATCCCCATTACATCGAATTAAAGAAGTCGGCCTTGACTTCAACGCCTGTCCAATCGTATAGTATGGTTATATCTTCAATTAAGGGAGAGATTTTGATGTCGGTGAACGTTCTTAACTAAGCAATTGCATATTCAGGGAGTAACACCAGGCACTTGCACCCTTCGGGGACAGGTTTGTTTCTTGCTGTGTTGTTATCCTGATATTAGTTAAGAACATGCGGATATCATAAATCGCCTTCGGGATTATCTTCATCCAGGCCTTATTCCGTGCTGTGTTCAGCGCGGTTTTTTGTTTTCAGATTTTGTAACTTCCCTTTTCCATTCGATCCAAATAGCTTAGCAAAGAGCTGTTACGTGAATGAATTGGAAACACGGAACTCGGAACTACAAAAGCTGTATAACAGGCTTATTTGTTGATAAATTCCCTCTTTCCTTAAGGGCGGAGAATGAACGTTTTGTTCATTCTCCGCCCTTTTTTATTTTAATAGCAAGTTTTCCAAAATCCTGACACTACACAATTAAAGGAGAGATTTATTCATGAACGAAACTACAATGCTGCGTTTGGAATATGATCAAATTAAAACAAGAGTTTCCGAATGTGCTTTTTCTTATCTGGGTAAGCATCACGCTGCTTCTATGTGCCCAATTACTGATATCCGTACCATTAAGATTCGACTTGACGAAACCAACGAAGCGTTACAGATCATTCGCCACGGAGCAAGCGTCCCTGTTCCTTCGTTGGAAGGAATGGAGCACATTCTTCAACTGCTCGGAACCGGGTATATGTTCAGCGAACGTGATTTTTCTCATATGGCTCAATTCATTCGAAGCTGCATTCAACTCATAAAATATATGCATTCCAAGGCGGACGCTGCTCCAACCGTCAGCGCTTATGCATCTTCCATGTATAGCATGGAGCCACTTCTATCCGAAATCGAAAGATGTATTCATTCGGGACGTGTGACGGATATCGCCAGTAAAGAACTAGCTAAAATTCGCAAAAAAATTGCGGTTACTGAAGAACGCATCAAGAGAAAACTTGACTCTCTCACAAGCCGTCACCGATCCATTATGCAGGAAAATATGATTAGTCAGCGCAATGGCCGTTACGTGCTTCCTATCAAAAAAGAATTCCGTAAACAAGTGAAAGGCAATGTACTGGATGAATCGGGAAGTGGTCAGACGGTTTACGTTGAACCTGCGGAAATCACGAATCTGCAATTCGATCAGAGCGCAAACATGGCAGAAGAATCTAAAGAAGAAATGAAAGTGCTGGGAGACCTGACGGCAATGGCCGAGTCATACAACCGGGAACTAAGCATCAATACAGAGACTGTAGGTGTACTGGATTTTTTATTGGCAAAAGCCAAATACGCCATGACTCTGGATGCTGTTCCTGTCGAACTTAACCTTGACGGGATTATAGACATCCAAGGTGCACGTCACCCGTTGATGTCCAATACCATGGTGCCGCTTGATTTCTCAATTGGTGAAGGATATTCCTCACTCATCATCACTGGACCGAACACAGGCGGAAAAACGATGGCACTTAAAAGCGTCGGTCTATTAACACTAATGGTGCAATCTGGGCTACTGGTACCTGTTTTGCATGGTAGCCGAATGGCTGTATTCGAGGAAATTGTGGTAGATATCGGGGATGGACAAAGCATTGAACATGCTTTGAGCACCTTTTCTGCACACATCCGCAACATGATTAGCATTTTAGAAACAACAGGAAACTCTACTCTGATTCTGATTGATGAAATGGCATCCGGCACCGATCCAGGAGAAGGAGTAGGCCTCTCTATCGCGTTGCTAGAAGAATTCCATCGCCGCCGAGCGACAGTAGTGGCTACAACGCACTTTAGCGAAATCAAGCATTTTGCTGAAAACACACCGGGATTTCAGAATGCTCGTATGGAGTTTGATACCGAAACGCTACAACCTTTGTACCGACTTCGCATTGGAGAGGCCGGAGAAAGCTATGCATATGCAATTGCCTTGAAGCTGGGCATGTGGACACGTATTATCGAGCGTTCTGAGGCCATTTCTGCAGGCAGAGCGTCTCGGAATACACAGGAATCGTTTGTTATTCCCCCTTCTGTAGATGATGAAAAGTCTGATGATGCAAATAAGCCTTTCCCTAAAAAAGAGGCTTTAGACCAGACATTCACAAAACGGGGTAAACAAGAAATTCCTCTCAAAACCAAGCCTTTTGCCCTTGGCGATAGTGTTTATGTAGGCTATCTGGATCGAACTGGAATTGTATACAAAACCGAGGATGAACGAGGTAATGTCGGGATTTTGATCCAAGGACAGAAGCTAACCATGAACAAAAAGAGGCTCGTCCTTCACATCGCTGCTACTGAATTATATCCTGACGACTATGATCTGGATATTGTTTTAGAAACCAAGGAAAACCGCAAAAAACGAAAACTGCTGGGACGTAAGCATGTCGAAGGACTGATGATTGAATCTCCCCCGGAAAATGAAATATAGACGCATGCGTATATTCTCAACTGAAAAATAAGCTATTTTATATTGTCAGTGAAACTTGAATCTGCAAGTGGACACTTGATAAGAGTGATTCACTTGCAGATTTCACCACACTAAAAACATAATATATATTATGTAAACTATATGCTTCTTTATTAGACAGGACAAGATAAATCAGACATCGAAATATAACTTTTGTTATCATTCAAGATGATAGGTTTGTTTGTAGTTATATATAGCACCTAGCAAATTCGCTTCATTGCCTAATTTACTCTGCTCAATATCTGCACGCACAAAATTTAAGATCGAATCTAGATAAAGTTTCTCTAGTTCTTCTTTAATAGTAATAACCAGTAAAGGATTTGCAGATATGCCTCCCCCAATTACAAACTTTTCAGGATCAAGAATCGTTTGCAAATTAATAATTTGTGTTGCGATGTTCCTACAGTATTCTTGAAAAATCGCTTGGACCGTGTGATCACCTTCTTCAATGAGCTTGAATACTTTTTCACCTGTCATAGAATCTGCAGGAAGCCCTTTAGCTTTGGCAACGGTTTTAGATAATACAGAACTACTCCCTTTCATACCAAGCAAATAATCAACACTGTCTGCATACTCATTGTTAGTTCTGACGAAGGAGAATTCCCCAGCCGATAAATGATGGCCTTTCAGCAATTTACCTTGAGAGATGATTCCACCGCCCATTCCGGTTCCAACGACCAGAACAACACCATCAGCGATTCCCTTTAATGAACCACACCATGCTTCTCCCAGAGCAGCTATCAACGATATAAATTTGACCCAGTAGAGTCTTTTCAACATGTTTTCTTAATAAGGGACTTCTTCCAGCTGGATCATATACAGTTATTTTAAGAAAGCTACTGTTGATTTGATCAAATGAATCAATCTTAACCACTTCTTTATACGAGCCTTTCACAATTTTATAGTATTCGTCTTGAATATGAGAATGAACAAATGCTGCTTCCGTTGTACATGCTATGATAATAAAATCATTGGAAAAACTTTCGATATCTCTTATCGCTTGTAATGCTAGATTGTGTTCAATCGTAAACTCCTTGACGACGACTCCATCCTTTTTAATCCGCGTAGCACTGTCCCCTAAGATCCAGATCCCTTTTCCGTGCTCGCCAAACTTACTACCAGTTTAAACATATATAAAATCCCCCAATATACACTAGAATCTGAGTTTAATTTCTAACAAGAGTGGATTAAAAGCTTATACATTTAACCTAGCTTATGAAACGCGTTCCAGGTCAAGTTCTAATGTGGGGTTCTCTCACAAGTTTACAACGTTCACTATATTGATGAGACAAAGTCGTTGATTTTATTTGCGAGTCGGGATATGACTCCTTATCAAGATTTTACATAATAATTATTATGTAAACTCTTTTTTGTTTAATCTCAATTTTCCAACATATACTCACAATCCTGATATTGGTATCTGAATATCCAGCTTATCCATTGCTTTTTCCTTTTCCCGATCAGTGACATGTGTATATACTGTGGTTGTCTGAATGGATGAATGCCCCAGTAGCTCCTGCACGGTACGCAGATCTGCTCCCTTACGTAATAGCATTGTCGCAAATGTATGTCTCAGCTTATGGCTGGAATAAGCCTCCCGGCGTTCCATACTCTTATCTTGCTGGAATCGTTCGAACGTTTCTGTAGCGATCTGTTGAATGGTGCGCACTGCCAGACGACGGCCTTTTTGGGATACGAACATCGCATCCTCTTTACCTCTCCACGGCGTCAATCTTTCCTCCAACGCATGCTCTACAAAATCACACACGGCTTCCGGTACCGGGAGAGTACGCCACTTACGTCCTTTACCGAACACATCTAAGGTACGTCTTTCTCGGCTATAATCCGAGACATTCAATGAATGAACCTCCCCCACCCGCAATCCCATGTAGACCATCAGCAGAAAAATAGCCATATTGCGATTTGCATATTTCCCCTCCACCGCGAGCAAAAACGGATGAATATCCTTTTCATCCAGATAGACGGGCATACGATTCTTTTCAGTCTTTGCTTTTTTAATTCCCGCTGCCGGATTTGTGCTGCATAACTCAAATTCCTGTAGCGCTTTAAAGAAACTGTTCACCGCTGCATGCTTCCGGTTCCGCGTACTATCTCCGGCGCCTCCCTCCCGCGCTTTAGACAAATACGACATAACATGAATCTTCTTCACCTGATCGAGTGGTTTTTCACGCAACGTCCGTAAAAACTGCTTCACATCCCCCATATAATTTTTTTGCGTATGTATCGTATATCCTGCATCCTTCATCCAGATCAAAAAAGCTTCCAGCTCCTCAGTATATATTTCATCAATTTCTTCAGTTGTATCGAGTTCCACATGTCGCATCTCTTTTTTCATCTCGCTCGCCTCCAATTCAGTTCATATTCCGAAATATACTGTAAAACGATCATTTTCGTCTGATTTTTATCGACAATCCAATCGACATCTTATGCAGGAGGGATTCTAAAAGTCGTTTTAAACATAAACAGCGTATAATTTATATTATACGCTGTTTTTTTAGCGCTTTTCAAGGGCAAATAGAGCGTTTTTCCTCTTGTCCAGCCTAGTATCGCCTTCAAGCAGACATTTCAAAGCACTTAACGGCGTGGCATAGGATCAGAGGGGGTCGATCCCACAATGTAGACAAATTAAAACACGCTCAAGAAAAGTTCTCCTAATGTAATTCATTCATATCCAAAACAAAACTAAATAGCCAATAGTCTTGCATGCGGCACCATTTCTCCAAGTTGGGGGCGCTGCTCTCGATCGGTAGCAGTCAAAATCGCCATAGTGGCCAAAACATGAATATCATGCGCAGCTTCCAACTCGCTATCCGGATCACCTTCCGGTGCGTGCACCATCTCCATATGATAGCCTGCTAGCTGATTGTAATTTTCACCCACTAGCAGCAGTGGATCACCAAGAATTTCACCGATTTTCGAGATGATGACCGTGTGATCCAGCTTCTGGGCAAATTTCGAGCAGTGTGTAGAAACAGTCTTGTTCACAGGAAAAGTATGGACTGGCCTGCCTGACGGCAAATTTCTACTGGACGCCTACATGCTTTTCATTTAAACTATTAAAAATTAATTTTCGAAAGAGTGAGATTACAACGACAGCACGAGGCTCCAGCACCCGGATCTTACAAACGAAAATACAAACATCACTTTCCGTCAGCCGAAACCCCGATTAATAACTACATAATAATTATTATGTAAACTACGATTGGAGGATGATTGTATGATTAACAGATTGTACTGGTTACCGATCGGTCAGCTTGATATTGATCGTTCCTCACTCAACCATCATGCACAGCCCGGTGAACTGGTGCGCCTGCAAATCTGGTCGTATCTGCTGGAGACAGATCACGGTCCGATTCTCATTGATACCGGTATGCCGGATTCGTTTATCGACAATCCAAATTATTTTAAAAGTACACCGTTTGAAGGGCGCTTCATTCCCCATATGTCAGCCGATGATAGTATCGTGGCTGTACTGGATCGGATCGGCTATCAACCGGACGATATCCATGCCATCGTAATCTCTCATATGCATATGGATCATGCCGGAGGCAATCCGCATTTTCCAAATACACCGATTTATGTGCAGCAGACCGAAGCAGACGCTGCGATCGGTAATCTGGAGTATGCGCCACCGGAATGCGTGCAGGCGGACTTGAATTACCGACTGCTTCAAGGGGATCATGAGCTGGTTCCAGGTTTGCAACTGTTCTATACTCCGGGGCATTCGCCGGGTCATCAGTCCGCGTTGGTCACAACAAAGGAATCGGGTCCGGTCATGCTGACGATTGATGTTGCCTACACGCAGGAGAATTACGCAAACGACGTGCCGTTTGACGGCTTTGACCGTGAACAGGCACGTCAGTCAATCGCCCGCATTCAGCAGATTGTGCAGGAGGTTAAGCCGAATCTGTTGTTCTTCGGTCATGATCCTGAGCAGGTAGTCGTTCAGCCGGTATATCCACAATACAAATAATGATGATAAAGCAGCTATTTCTCCACCATTCCGGATCTTATCGGTCTGGGGTATGAAGAAATTGGTATTATGAATGCACACAAAATAGACGTATCCGAAGCCGTGCTTCATTCGGATCACGGCTTCCAGTATACGTCTACGGCGTACAACACACGACTTGAAAAGTTCGGCCTCAAAGGCAAGTGGTGCGGACTGGCAGAATAGTCGTAATTCAGCCAGTTCCCCCCATGATCTCAATTTCTTCATTCGATTTTTAAATAATCATTATTGTATCTCCCCACTTCAAAAATGTTATAGCCTCTTAATCTTTTCTTTTCATTAAGTAGTTGTAATGACTCCGACATTTAGAACTGCAAAATTTGGTTAACTGAGCTCGCTAATATGGAATAAACCAATGATTGCATTGAATACAACTTTGCAGTTCTAGTTGCTCCCCCCCATAGCTTTCAGCAAACTGATAAGTGATTCCATATACATTCGCTTTAACTGTTCGGGTTCATCTATAAATTCAGTATGTAAATGCTGATCTTCAGAAACCTAGCTAACTTTTAAGCGCACAAATTGATTTTCTGCAAATACACAATTGATCCTTTGTATTAACTCGCTATTAAGCCCCTGCTTGTTCAGAACAGCCTGAGCAATATCCAATACGCTCCTTACTGACAAATATTCCAAATGGATTAATACACTTAATCCGTTTATATCAAAAAAACAATTATATACATGAAGTTAATTACGCCTAATCCCCTGTTATCGCTAGCATCAGGAAGTATATCTAAGAACTCATGGGGTGAGTCGCTGTCGACACGGCATGGATGATGAGAAAAAGCAATTTGCTGTCTCGCTCCGTTTTCCCTTGATCATCCAGCACGATATACTTAAAGAAGTCGAAAGGCAAACTTAAATTCAGCCTATGCTCATTTCAAAAATGTAGGTTTATTCATGACAAAGGGAGTGTTCATTTATTTATGAGTACCGAAATGCTGGAACGTCGAAGTGAAATTCTAAAACGAAACATCCATCAGTTGCTGGTTCAGGAAAATCAACACGGCGTGACACGTCAGGAAAATTACACGTTGCATAAAATGATCAGAGAGCTGCATCAAACCTCTCATGCCTTGAATACTTCCCGTTGAGATGAAAGGCTGCTAAATTAAATGAAACAAATAACCTTCAGCCCCACTTCCTTAGTGGTGTTGAAGGTTATTTGTTTGCGTAGCCTTTAATTGACAGGTGGTACTCTTTCGTGACGTTACCCTTTGGAGCGACTCAACAGGTATAAGAAGTATGGCGCACCAATGATGGCTACAATTAAACCTGTCGGGATTTCTTTCTGTAAAGGTAAGGATCGTGTGATCGTATCCGCTACAAGTACCAGGAGTGCTCCGACTAAAGCACAGGTTACCAGCAGCATTTTATGCTTCGGCCCCACCAGCTTTCTCGCCAAATGTGGAGCCACCAAACCGACAAAGCCGATACCGCCACTAACCGAAACACTAGAACTGGCCAATCCAACCGCAGCAGCGAGAAGGAGAATACGTTCCTTTTCGATAGGTGTACCCAACCCCGATGCCGTCTGATCCCCCAGATTAAGCACATTCATCACATTTGCTTTGTAGTATGCGAAAGGAAGCAATACAATCAGCCAAGGCAACAGAGCCATCACGAATTTCCAGTTTGAGCCCCAGATGCTTCCTGCTAACCAATTAGCTACAAACGTGTAACTTTCGGGTGTCAGCTTAAGAGTCATAATGATCATCGCAGCACTGATACCCGCCGCTACGCCAATTCCGCTCAGCAGTAGTCTTGTCGGAGAAATTCCTTCACCTTTCTTGTAAGAAAGCGCGTAGATGAGAATAGCAGCTGCTCCTGATCCAATCAGTGCAAGAGCGGGAAGTAAAAACAATGAATTCGTAGTTTGCATAGATGGAAAAAGCAATACAAACAGCATGACCATCAACCCGGCGCCTGCATTAATGCCTAGAATACCAGGGTCCGCTAGACCGTTACGCGAAACCCCCTGCATGATGCAGCCAGAAACAGCGAGACCTGCACCGATAAGAAGGGAAATAACCATTCGTGGCAATCGGAATTCAAATAGGATTAATTCCTGCTGTGGAGTCCCTTGTCCAAACAAGGTTCTAAATAGCTCCATTGGCGAAAGCCGGATGGTTCCCGTATTCGCACTTATGGTAAACGCAGCAATGAGCAATACGAGCAGAATGAATACAACCATCCAATCATGGATTTTTTTACGATGACTAGCTTTGGCAATAGCCCCATTCGTAACGTTATTCATCTTACAGTGCCCTCCTTTCTTTACGTGCCAGATAAAGGAAGAACGGAACCCCAATTAAGGCAATAAGTACGCCCACCGGTGTTTCCTCAGGTGCGTTAATCATACGGGCTGCCAGATCGGCAAACACAATGAGTAAAGCTCCCATAATGGCCGAGCATGGAATAATCCAGCGATAATCGACGCCAACCAGCTTACGAGTTATATGGGGAATAATCAATCCCACGAAACCTATAGAACCCACCAACGACACCGCTGCACCCGCCAGAATCAGAACAAGAATCATTCCGACTACCTTTACCACCCCAGTTCGCTGACCAAGGCTCAACGCAATTTCGTCTCCCAAACTGAGCAGCGTAATGGAGCGCGACAACATGAGTGCACCGATAAAAGCTGCCACAACCCAAGGCAAAACTATACCGAGCTGAACCCACTTGGTTCCACTAAGCCCTCCGGCATACCAAAAGGCCAAATCCTGTCCAACATCAAAGTACAAACTGATCGCATCTCCTAAGGCAGACAGCAATGCTGTGACAGCTGCACCCGCCAATACAAGACGAACTGGCGTAAGACCTGATTTGGATATGGAGCTTGTACCATATACCATCACAACAGCCAGAGCTGCACCAACAAAGGAATACAACATTAACTGTAAAAAGGAAGAGCCAGGAAAAAGGGCAAAGCAAATTGCCATCGCCAAGCTGGCTCCCGAGTTCAGTCCAAGCAAGCCCGAGTCAGCAAGCGGATTCCGGGTCATTCCTTGCATAATTGCACCTGCAACAGCAAAGCAAACTCCGATTAGAACTCCACCCAGAATCCGAGGTAAACGGATTTCCCAAATAATCTGATGGTTTTGCAACTCGGGTTTAAAATGAAAAACGGCGTTCCATACCTCTTCCAGCCTAATTGAGGCTGCACCAAAAGATAGGGATAGCGCGATACCGAACGCTAAAAGTCCAAGCCCAACTGTCAGGATAAGCGAAGCCGCCCAAGGTCGCGAGTGGAATTGAGTCGGCGACTGGTTATGATTACTTTGAGCGGGGCTATCCGATGATTCTGATAATTTCATAACTATTGTTCACCCTTACTGTTGAATAGTATGTAGCTATCACGAACTGTGTTGAAGATGATGTTGATAATGAGAATTATTATCATGCAATCTTTACTATTGTAAATTAATGTGGCAACGGCATCAATAGCAAATTTCGAGGAATGCCTAATACTCTGCCCTATTGTGAACAAATAAAGCCCTTCGGCATAAATACCAAAGGGCTGCCAACACCACCGAAGCGACTACTTCTGTGTGGCGTTCTCTTTATTCCGCTGGACGATCAAATCTGCGATTTCTTCAGCTTGCCCTACAATGGCAATGGGATCGAAGTACCAATATCGATCCTCCTGGAGCTCAAAAACCTTACCTTGCCGGACTGCATTCAGTGATTTCCATATGCTGTCTCCTTCGTAACCGCTCAAATCCTTGTTAACCGTCAGAAAGATATAAGAGCCAGCATATTGATTAATGACTTCTTTTGACACCGATTTCCATTGAGTCTCACCAAATAATTCTTTTTGGACAAGCGGCGGAGGTGTCAAATTCAGTCCTTTGTATACCGCCTGTCCTCCTCTGCCAAAATTATCGCCATATACATAGTATTCTTTTTCCGAAGCTTCCATTACGGTGAAAGTATCTTCAGGCTGAACAATTCCCTTTAGCTTGTCACGTGCAGCCTGCATCCGCTGATCGTATTGGGCAAGCCATGTTTTGGCTTCCTGTTCTTTTCCAAGCAGCTCACCAAAAGCTGTCAGTTCCTCATGAACATTCTTGTACGTTCCATAAGGAATGACGATGGTCGGAGCAATTTTACTATATTTTTCATATTCATGAGCATCTTTGGAACCAATCAGAATCAAGTCAGGCTCCAGAGCCAATACTTTTTCAATGGATACGCTGCCGCGGTCTCCAATGCTTGCAATGCCCTGCACAAGCTCCTTCGAAAACGGATTATCCAGATAATATTTAACACTTCCTACAGGTTTAATTCCTAGTGCTAATAAATCATTCTGGTACATATCTACTACAATCCGCTGAGGGTGAACCGGAATCTTAATATCTCCATGAATCGTTTTGACTGTTTTCATTTCCTCTGACTTTTGTTCGCTAGATGTTTGATTCTGCTTTTCATCCGGTTGCTTTACATTTCCACCACAGGCGGTAAGAGCTAAAATGACTGACAGAAGCATCATTACAATCCACATTTTCTTTGTCAAACCTGTTCATTCCTCTCTCTATTTACGGTGTCATATTGGCCTATTTACGTTCCATATTGAGCTTGGTGCAGGCGGCTATATGCCCCTTTTACTGCCAATAACTCTTCATGTCTGCCTTGCTCGGCAATCCCTTGGTCTGCAACTACGATAATGCGGTCAGCATTTTTGATCGTTGCCAGACGATGCGCGATAACGAGTGTCGTACGGCCTTGGGATAGCTCTGTCAGCGCTTGCTGAATCGCGGCTTCTGTCTCTGTATCCAATGCTGATGTTGCTTCATCTAAAATGAGAATTGGCGGATTTTTAAGGAACATCCGTGCAATAGACAAACGTTGCTTTTGACCACCAGAGAGCTTCACACCTCGCTCACCGATCATTGTATCCAGACCATCCGGATATGAGCGAACAAGGTCTTCAATCTGAGCTCGACGAGCAGCATCCCAGATTTCTTCTTCCGAAGCATCCAGCTTACCGTAAGCAATATTTTCACGAATCGTTCCATCAAAGAGGAATACATCCTGCTGTACGATACCAATCATGGATCGCAGCGATTCCAGCTTCATTTCACGGATATCCATTCCATCAATAGTAATGCTACCTTCCTCGACATCGTAGAAGCGAGGCAACAAACTGCAAAGTGTCGTTTTACCTGCTCCTGAAGGACCCACAAGTGCTACGGTTTCACCCGCATGGATAGATAGGTCCACTTTGCGTAATACCTTATCTTTGTTTTCGTAACCAAACGTTACACCTGCAAATTGAATATCTCCATTAAGATGGCTAACCGCCTTGGCCCCAGGCAGATCTTCTACATCCGATTCACTTTCCAGCAAATCCAGGTACCGTCGGAAGCCAGCAATCCCTTTCGGATACGTTTCGATGACAGAATTAATTTGTTTAATCGGCCCCAGGAATACATTAGACAGCATCACAAATGCGATAAATTCCCCGTAGGTCATCTGTCCTTCAATAACAAACCATGTTCCACATACTAGCACAAACAATGAAACCAGCTTCATTAGTATAAAACTAATCGAGGAATTCCAGGCCATAATCCGGTACGCGATCAGCTTCGTTTTACGGAAACGCCCATTATTTTCAGCAAACCGTTCCATTTCATGTGCTTCGTTGGAGAACGCTTGAACAACACGAATCCCGCTTACATTATTTTCAATACGAGCGTTATAATCCGCAATATCAGAAAACATACGATGGAAAGCAGCAGACATTTTACGGCTGAAATAAAGAGACAAGTAAATCATGAGGGGTACAATGATGAAAGTCAGTACAGCCAGCTTCCAGTTAATACCGAGCATGATACCAAAGGCTCCCCCTAGTGTCATCAACGCGATGAACAAATCTTCGGGTCCGTGGTGGGCAATTTCCCCAATATCCATCAGATCGTTGGTCATACGTGACACGAGATGCCCTGTTTTGTTATTGTCAAAAAAACGAAAAGATTGCTTTTGTACCCGATCAAACAGCTTTTTACGCATGTCCGATTCGATGTTAATGCCCAGCTTGTGTCCCCAATAGGTAACCACGTAGTTCAGCGCAGCACTGACGACATAAATCCCGAGTAGAGCTAGACAGGCATATAAAATCCATTTCCAGTTCCCGCTGGGCAGCAAATCATCGACCACCCGGTTGACTGCAAGCGGAAAAGCCAACTCCAGCAGTGCAGCCAGCAAGGCACAAGAGAAATCAATGATGAACAAAGTCCGGTAAGGACGATAGTATTCAAAAAATCGTCTAAGCATGGTTATGACTTCTCCTTTCTTATTTCAATTGAACTGATCACTTCGGATCAACGGAAAACATTTTAACAGCCTCATCGAGTGATTGGTCAACGGCTAGCGGTGAGTAGGTAAACCACGGATCGGCTTTGATGAAATACACTTTGTGGTTTTTGACAGCCGGGAGATTTCTCCACAATGCACTTTGCTCAATTTGCTTAAGCATGCCGTCCTTGCTCGCTTCATCATAAACCAGCATAATAATTCGGTCTCCTGACAGTTCAGGTAACTTTTCCATTGAAATAACATCATAAACATAATTAAATCTCGGGTCCTTCGCCAGCTTCTGGCGTATGTACTCAGGAGGATTCAATTCCAGTGAACGGTAAATAACATGTCCTACATTCCGCGCTCCGTATACCCTTAACACATTCTTATCGTAGGCCATATAAATCGTAACCGTTTCATCTTTTTTGAATTTTCCAACCAGCTTCTTTCGACCTTCCTCAGCCTTTTTGTTGAAACTAGCGATCCACTGCTCGGCTTCCTTGTCCTTACCCAGCACGGCTGCGACATTCCGCAGTTGCTCAAATACATCGCCTTCTCCAAACGAAACGACTACGGTTGGAGCAATTTTCTCTAGCTGCTCCTTCACTTCGGGCGTGGTATATTCTGTTGTGATGATCAGGTCCGGTTGTAACTCCAGCACCTTTTCTACATTTGTCGGGTTCCCAATATCCGCAACTCCGTCAATCTTACCTTTTAAATAGTCGCCTTCCAACAAATGGGAAGCAGCACCTGCAGGCTTAACTCCCAAGGCCAGCATAGCATCCAAATATTGTGTCGTGACAACTCGCTGTGGATTTGCAGGGATACTGATCTTATTGCCAGTGGCATCAGTATATTCGCGCATGACAACCGTTTTGGATTGCCCGGAAGGATCATTAATGCTGGTCTTGTCGTTTGTCTGGTTGTTGCTAGCTGCGTTTCCACATGCACTCAATACACCCATCAAAAGAACCACAAGACAAAGCGTGGATTCCCATTTTAATCTGTACCTTTGTTGCACAATATACGTCCTCCTTAGATATATACAATTCATTATATGATAGTGATTCTCATTATCATATAATTGTTATTCTATCTTTTACCGTCTCTTCTTACAATACAAAAATAAAAAACTTCCATTTATGTGTATGTATCGTCATCGTAGAATAGCCAAAAAAAAGAACTGATGCGCATTACAGCATCAGTCCGAATAGCTTAATATGTTGGGTCAAGCGCCCTTTTTATTTCGATTGATCCACTAACTCCAGCTTAGCGGGAATTGATGTTTTCACGGTTTTACCTTGAAGTACATCCTTGGCTGCCTGCACCGCCAATTGACCAATAAGCTCGGGTTGCTGAGCTACGGTGGCTGTCAGTTTCCCTTCCTTAATTGATTTAAGCGCATCCTCATTACCGTCAAAACCGATGACTGGAATGTTTTTACCTGAGCTTTGGATTGCTTCGATCGCACCCAACGCCATTTCATCATTGTGGGCAAATACTGCCTGAACGTCCGGGTTGCCTTGCAGCAGATTTTCCATCACGTTCAAACCTTTGGTCCGATCAAAATCGGCCGATTGTTTGGCTATGACTTTCAGATCCTTATCTGCTACTTCATGAAATCCTTTTCCGCGTTCACGGGTAGCGGATGCTCCTGGAACACCTTCCAGCTCAATCACCTTGGCACCTTTTCCAACTTGATCAATCACATATCTGGCAGCCATTCGTCCTCCCTCTACGTTGTCTGAAGCGACGAGTGCTTTTACATCGCCTTTGTCAGCAGAACGATCCAGTGTAATAACCGGGATGTTCAATGCATTCGCTGATTGTACCACAGTGGAGATGGCCGACGAATCTGTCGGATTAATGAGTAACGCGTTTACTCCCTGTTGAATCAGATCATCCACGTCATTACTTTGTTTCGCCGAATCATTTTGTGCATCCACAACAATGACCTGCATTCCTTGTTTTTTGGCCTCTGCCACAACTCCGTCTTTGAGAGATACGAAGAATGGATTATTCAGTGTTGAGATCGACAAGCCGATTTTGATGTCCTTCAGGTTCGCGGCCGCTTTAGGTTTTGCCCATTCGGGCGGTTCCAAGGAACACCCTGTCATGAGCAGGAGCAGCAATGCAGTCATGATTAATGTAAGCTTTTTCATATTTTTGTGTCTCCTTCTACGCAGATTAGGTGTATTATGCGGATTTTTTACGGTCAATCAATACAGCAATAGCGATGACTATCCCTTTTACTACCATTTGATAAAAAGAGTTAACCCCCAGCAAGTTCAAGCCATTGTTTAGTGTACCGATGATAAGCACACCAATTAACGTACCTACGATTCGTCCGCGTCCTCCCGAGAGACTTGTTCCACCTAATACGACAGCCGCAATAGCGTCCAATTCATAAGAAGTACCTGCTGTCGGTTGCGCCGAGTTCAAACGCGAAGTCAAGATAGCTCCCGCCAATGCAGAGAGCATTCCAGCCAGAGAGTAAATCCAAATTTTTACACGCGGTACTTTAATACCAGATACAATCGAAGCCTTCTCGTTACCACCAATGGCATACGTTTTACGTCCAAATGGTGTTTTATGCAAAATGATCCATAGGACAGCAAAGGTAATGAGCATCGTAATCGCTGGAACCGGAATACCGAACTGATAGCCACGACCGAACAATTGAAATACCAGACTGTCCCCGAGTCCTGTAATAGGGTTACCATTGGTATAAACGAGTGTCAATCCTCTGAAAATGGTCATGGTTGCTAGTGTAGCGATGAACGGAGCCATTTTACCCTTCGTAATCATCAAGCCGTTGACCATCCCCATCACGCCACCCAATGCACAGCCGATGATAATCGCCAAAATAGGATCGAACCCGGCCAGCATCATATTTGCGACAAACGCACTGGATAGTGCTAATATGGAGCCGACTGACAAATCTATTCCGCCTGTGAGAATAACGAAGGTCATACCGAACGCAATCAACGCATTAATGGATACCTGGCGCAATAAATTCAAAATATTAAGCGGTTCCAAAAAGCTGGGATTTAAGACCGATACGATAATCACCAAAATAATGAGTCCCAACAACGGGCCAAGCTTCTGTGTGATTTGTGACATTTGAAAGCCTTTGCTGCTTTTTGATTCATTCATAGTTGTCATATTACTGTCCTCCTGTAGCTAGCGTCATAATATTTTCTTGTGTGGCTTCTTCCCTGCTCAGCTCTCCGCTGATCTTTCCCTCGTGCACCACGACAATACGATCGCTCATGCCGAGTACCTCAGGGAGTTCCGAGGATACCATGATAATCGCGACTCCACGTTCGGTCAGCTCGTTCATCAACTGGTAGATTTCCCGCTTGGCTCCCACATCCACACCTCTCGTCGGTTCGTCAAGAATGAGTACATTTGGACCAATACCTACCCATTTGGCAATAACCACCTTTTGCTGATTACCACCTGACAAACTGCGAACCGTTGTTTCACCCGATTGGGTTTTAATTTGTAAGCGCTTAATTAAAGTGTTAACAAAATCCAACTCTTTTTTACCTGAAATAAATCCTTTTGAGGTAAAGCTAAAGAGATTTGGCAGCACCATATTTTCCCGAATGGAAAAATCCAGAACCAAGCCCTCATCTTTTCGGTCTTCTGTAATGAAGCCAATCCCTAGTTTCACCGCGTCATCCGGCTTGCGAATAGTCACCTTTTTTCCACGTACATGGATCTCACCACGATCCAAAGCATCCAGTCCAAATAACGCCCTCATGATCTCGGTTCGTCCCGAGCCCATCAAGCCTGAAAAACCTACAATTTCACCAGACCGCACAGTAAAATTCACATTTTCAAACAAGCCTTTATGCGTGGCATTTTTGACCTCCAGCACCACTTCTCCCAAAGCGGGCGTTCTTACCGGATAGCGTTCAGTCAGCTCTCTACCTACCATTTTCCGTACAACTTCATCAAAATTCGTATCGGGAATCGCCTGAGTATCCACCGTTTTCCCGTCACGCATGATGGTAATCCGATCACAGATCGCGAATATCTCCTCCATCCGATGTGAAATATACACGATCGAAACACCATCTTTTTTCAAAGAAGTAATAACCTCGAACAGCTTCTGAATTTCCCGTTCGGTTAAGGCGGCTGTCGGCTCATCCATCACGATAACTTTAGCATCCGTCATGAGTGCTTTGGCTATTTCAATCATCTGCTGTTGACCCACTGAACACTCGCCTGCTTCACCGTTCAATGGAAGGTTTACCGAAAGCTTGCTGAATTGCTCATTTGCTAACGCTTTCATTTTAGAGCTGTCTAGTAAGCCCCACTTGGATGTCATTTCCTTGCCGATAAACAGATTTTCCAGCACGGTCATCTCCGGCCACACATTCAGTTCCTGGTGAATAAAAGCAATTCCTTTTTGCTCCGCTTCTTTGGGGTCAGCAAAATAGGTTTCCTGGCCGTCAATGATGATCGTTCCCTCATCTCGCCGATGCAGTCCGATTAAAATATTCATCAGCGTTGATTTTCCTGCACCATTTTCACCCATGAGGGCATGTACTTCTCCTTCACGAAGATTAAAGTCAACACCACTCAGTACCTGATTGGTTCCAAAGGCTTTGTGAATTCCTTTCATTTGAATCTGCATGCTGTACCCTCCTTTTTATTCAATATTGATTTATCCAAAATGAACTCCTGCCTGCAAAATACAATTGGCAAATGGCTTAGCCTCTCCTGTACGAATGACCGCCTTCGCATAACGGGTCAGCTCCTTGAATTGTTCATGAGAGCAAAACTCAATGACAGCAGCTTGCGTATTAATCTGTGGATGTTTTAATTGCTCCCCTGCAAAGGTGCGCATAATATACTGTAATGCTTGTTCATTTTCTTGTTTGATTTCTTCGGCCAGCGTTACTTTTTCGATCACCATATCTGCTGCAATGACATCAACAACGTCCTGAAAGGATGGAACACCCAGTTTAAGGGCCAAATCAATTTTGGTAACGCCTTCAGGAACAGGTAAGCCGGCATCAGCCACGACAATATAGTCTGTGTGGCCGAGATCCGCCAGTATTTTGGATATATGACTGTTTAGGATTCCATGTTTCTTCATATTATAATTGCTCCTCCACTTCACGACGGGTTGGCATTCCACCTTGGGCTCCAAATTTGGTTACGGACAATGACGCAGCACGATTAGCAAATTTCACACTGTCGGCCAGCGATTTTCCTTCGGCCAGTGCCACTGCAAAAGCAGCGTTAAACGTATCTCCTGCACCTGTTGTATCAACGGCTTCTACTTTATAAGTAGGAACCACGACTTCCTGTTCTCCGTCGAAAAATCGTACACCGTTGCTGCCCTCAGTCACAAACAGCTTGTTGGGATATTTACGCAACGCTTCTTGCAGGCTCATATCCTTAAACATAATGGCAGCTTCATGCTCGTTTGGCGTAATGTAGGTCGCATTCGCAATTACGCTTTCTTCCACTTCACGAGCCGGGGCTGGATTCAGCAACAAGGGTATCTGGTATTTCGCACAAATCTCGCTTACGTAAACAACCGTTTCTGTTGGTATTTCCTGTTGAATTAGCACAATATCCGAACTTCGGATGACGTCAAGCGCTTCTTCCACATAGGCGGGTGTCACTTCATTATTTGCTGCTTTTACCACGACAATACTGTTATCACCTTCAGCTAGTACAATATGCGCTGTACCGCTTTCCATATGTGTAACCGGTTTCACATAGCCAGTATGAACATGATTTTCTTCAAAATTTCGTAAAATCTGTTCTCCAAAATGGTCATCCCCTACACGTCCAATCATCGTAACGGCTGCTCCGAGTCGTGCTGCGGCTACTGCCTGATTGGCTCCTTTACCTCCAGGTACGGTTGTAAAGCTTTCACCCAATACCGTTTCACCAGCACCGGGACGTTTGGACGAAGTAACTACGAGATCCATAGAACTGCTTCCGATAATCGAAATTTTAGCCATCATAATCCACCTTTCTCGTCGTTTCCCGTTCTATAAATTTGACGGGCAATTGTATGCTTGAATAGGTAAGTACTTTCGAATGAAGATTAGGTACGCTTGACTTCGTTACTTGCGACTGCTCAATCAACTGAATGAGTAGTCCTGCTGCTTCCCAGCCCATTTCATAAGCAGGTTGTCGGATCGTTGACAAAGGCGGGAATAACAAACTGCTTAATGGTATATCATCAAACCCGATAATTTGAACATCATCCGGGATTTTCTTTCCTAATCTATGTGCCTCATGCATCACCGCTGTAGCCACGATATCGTTACTTGCGATAACTCCGTCCGTATCCGGGTACTTGCTAAACAGCTCTTTGGCCCACGACTCGGCCTCCTTGAACGAAAAGGAAGTTGTCTCGACCACATGGTAAGCAATTCCGGATTGCCGAAGCTCTTCAACCGCCCCGCGAAAACGGTCTTGTGCTGGACGAATATGTGCAGGGCCCTGCATGACTGTAATTTGTTTGCTGCCGCGGGCAACCATTTCTTGAGCAGCCAAGCAACCGCCATGGGCTCCATCCGCAAATACGGAGAGGCTGTCACTGGAAGTTCGATCGAGAAAAACGACCGGGATCTTCAGTTTAGCGTAACAGTCGGCATCGGGATCATTGGTAGAAGAAATAACACCAACGACATTATTTTGAACAAAAGTATCCATGTAATCCAATTCTTTTTGGCGATCTTCATCACTATTACCGAAAATAATCCGAAAATCATTTTCCTGCATTCGATCCTCCACCCCACGAGCTAACAAGGGAAAGTAAGGGTTCGTAATATCCGGCAGCAGCAGGCCGATTAATCTGGATTTCTTTTTATACAAAGAACGTGCAACTTCATTGGGCTTGTAATTTAACTGCCTCACAGCAGCCTCTACCTTTCGCCGTGTATCCTCATGTACATATCCAGTTTCATTAATAACTCTGGATACGGTCGCTACGGAAACACCTGCAAAGCTGGCGACTTCTTTAATTGTTGTCATAGTGTAGGTTCAACTCCAATGTGTAACCGGTTACACATATAAAATATCATAGCATTAATTTTTTGACAAGCATTAATTATTTGCACGTTGAATGCTTTAGCTTTATAATTCTTGTTGTAACTAATGAAGTTCCACCTTTATGCACATTCTAAAGTGGGGAGCACTACTCCCGGTTACTCAATAAAATACGTATACATGGAGGCTTTTTCCTGATGAATATTGAAGTATGGTCTGATTATATGTGCCCATTCTGTTATATTGGCAAACGCCGTTTGGAGCAAGTATTACAGCAATTTCCACATCGCAATGAGGTGCAATTGACATTCAAGAGTTTCGAATTGAACCCGGATGCTGTGAGAGATAGCGGTAAAACGATCAATGAAGAACTATCCGCTAAATATGGGGTCAGTCTGCAAGAGGCTCAGGCTATGAATGATCGAATGAACGAAAACGCACGCTCTGCGGGTCTTGATTATAATATTCATGCCATGGTGCCGACGAACTCTCTTGATGCTCACCGCTTAACACTTTGGGCTCAAACACAAGGCAAAATGCTGGAGCTGAGCGAGCGTTTATTCCAGGCTGTATTCATCGAAGGCAAGCATACAGGGGATCATGAAGTGCTGGTAGCGCTGGCTACTGAGGTTGGTTTGGATCAAAAGGAAGCGGCTGCTATATTAGCCAGTGACCGCTTTACCGACGAAGTTAGAGCTGATGAATCCGAAGGCGCTGAGTTAGGTGTTCAGGGTGTACCATTCTTTGTATTTGATCGAAAATTTGCTGTTTCTGGTGCCCAGCCGGAGGAAGTATTCCATGATGCGCTTCAAAAAGCATGGGATGAACGTTCACCTTTCACCATGATAAGCGGCAGCTCGTCCAAACAAGATGCAGGTGGTATATGTACCGATGAGGGTTGTGAGCTTCCAGGACGTGAATGAAGATTATCTATTCCCTAAATAAATTTAAAAAAAGCGTGCCAGCACCCAATTAAACCTGAGCTGGCACGCATCTTTATTTTATAACGATTTAATCATTCCGCCATCCACAAGGATGGTGCTCCCTGTCAAATAGGATGAAGCTGAAGACGCCAGAAAAGCAACAACTTTACCGAACTCTTCAGGCTCTCCATACCGCCCCAATGGAATGCCCTCTTCTGCTTGTTTACGAACCTGATCCGTGGTTTGCTGAGTTTTCTCAGCTCGATGCTCGTCCAAGCTACGCACGCGATCGGTTGCAATTCTCCCTGGTGCTACAGTATGTACCAGAATATTATGAGGAGCTAATTCCAGAGACAATGTTTTCGCCAATCCAGCGACTCCAGTACGTAGCGTATTTGAAATGATTAACCCCGGAATTGGCTGTTTAACTGAGGAAGAAGCAATATTTAAAATCCTACCGTTTTGTTGTTTTTTCATATAAGGTAACACCTCACGGATCAACCGGATATGACTAAGTAAATTTTGTTCAAAGGCCTGCATCCACACTTCATCTGTAAAATCATCAAAGGTACCGGCAGGAGGCCCACCCGCATTGTTAACCAAAATATCAACGGTGCCAAACAAATCAGCTGTACGGCGGATGGCCTGGGAGATATGTTCTGGTTTTGTTACATCGCAAACTACATATTCAACGCGGCCACTCGCTGTTTCCAGTAATTCCGCCTGCGTCCGCTGAAGCTCTGCTTCGTTCCGTCCTGAAATGACGACATTCGCACCCTCGCGTGCCAGCTCCCGTGCGCTTGCTTTGCCGAGTCCTTTACTGGAACCTGCAACAAAGGCTGTTTTTCCCGTTAATCCTAAATCCATCTATAACACTCCCTTTTCTCAGTGTTCTCTATTTAATTGTACACATGACCAGCACATAATGCGAATAGCTTGGTAGTATCATGAATACGAAATCATTAATTGCAAGGTAAAATAAAAAGGCATGACATTTAGTCAGGGGCCCTTTTTGCTTTCAAAATTTTGTTTGTTTACAACACGTTATGATGTTGATGTAGTAGTTGTTGTTGGCTGTTCGTATACAACAACGGACTGGCTTTCAGGCTCCCATTTAACATTTGTCCCCAAGGCCTCTCCGATTACCCTTACAGGTACCATTGTCGTCCCATCCACTATGGATGCTGGCTGCTCGATAGAATACGGCTGACCGTTAATATATGCTTTCGGACTATTAACAAATAATTTGACGGACACGCCGTTACGGGTGACTGTAACAGCCTTTTCTTTCGGATCCCAGGAAACCTTTGCATCCAAAGCTTCGGAAGCTGTTCTAAACGGAACAAGTGTGGTCCCCTTGCGGTTAATCGGTTTGGCATCGTATTCTTCACCATTCACGAACAGCTTCATACCCGACGGCCGTCCAGCCTTCTTCGAGAATTCACCGAGCTTTTTGTAGCTGTCCAGATCGGACACATTAGCCAGTACCGCCTCCTCCTGCATGTAAACGGCATCTGTCACATTTCCGTTTTCAGCCAGTAGCTCAGCTGCCTCAGTCAGTGCTTTACCAGAATTCCGGATCAATTCAAGTTCAGCAACCTGCTCTGGAGTCAAACGGTCCGGGTATTTCGTAAGCAGCAGATTCGCAATAACCGCTCCTGCCGGCTTATCCTTCGTATTTTCTACCGCGTGAAGCAGACCCTTGTAACCGTTGCGTCCCTTGTGACCATTATGGTCTTTGGACTCTTCGTACGTATCATCCGTTACTGCAACAGGTTCGGTTTTTCTGATTTCTGCGAGTTTTTCTTTTTTACTGTTTTCATCCTTTTTACCGGATGCTTTGTCCTTTTGTTTTTTGGACTGATCATTGTCTGAGTCATGGGGATTGATTAGCTCTTCCCCACTCTTTTCATTCCCGTCTTTAACAGACGTCTTTGCTTCCTGTTTGTTCTCATGATCATTTCCGCGTCCCTGCTTGGCCTCAGCGGTTCCTGCTGCCAATCCCAAGACCAGTATACACGCTAATAAAGCTGTCCAAGTGTTTCTCATGATGCGATTCCTCCTTATAGTAAAGACCGGGCTCAAATGTCCCTAGATGTATTAACGGCTTCTCTAAGCTGATTTTTTATCTTTTCTTTAACTAATGTGTGGGACACCAATATAGCCGCAGTCCAGATTGCCAAAACCACTATAAAATTTTATTATACGCCTAACCTATTTACACAGTATAATGAGAATTACACATGCATTTTTAAGTATCAGCCTTTACATTCGCATAATAGAAAGAAGATGAAACAGACATGTTCGGCACCATTCTTTTGGACGTTGTTTTACCTATTTTTGTACTTATCGGTTTTGGTTGTATCATGCAATATTATTTTCGACTGGATTTGTATACCTTAGCTAAAATCAATTTTTACTATATCACCCCCGCAGTTGTGTTTACGGGTCTTTATAACTCGGAAATTTCTTTAATGCTCATGGGTGAGGTTTCACTTTTTTATGCCTTGTACATAGCTATTCTGTACGTAATCAGCACTACCGTCGCCAGATCTCTGAAATACAGTCCCGGAATGCGTGGAGCTTTTACAAATAGTGTAATGCTAGATAATTCAGGAAATTATGGTCTGCCAATCAATCAGTTGGTGTTCAAAGGTGACCCTTTGGCCATTTCCGTTCAAGCTCTGATTATGACCTTTCAAAGCTTTGTCACATTTACATACGGCACTTTTGTTGTGCAAAACGGCAAGGCCAATACTCGAAAAATATTAATTAATTTTTTAAAAATGCCTGTTCCCTATGCGCTTGCGCTAGGTTTGCTCCTAAATCTGCTGCATAGTCCATTGCCTAATTTACTAGCTGAACCTTTGAATTATATTAGTCAGTCGATGGTTGCCGTGGCTCTGCTTACTTTGGGAGCACAAATTGTGCAATATCCCTTTCGTTTGCGCCGGACTGCCGTGTACATCAGTATGGTACTACGCCTGATTGTTGGTCCAATGGTCGGTTTTATGCTCGTCTTGCTGCTGGGTCTTAAGGGAATTCCCGCTCAAGCCTTGCTCATTGCATCGGGTATGCCTACCGGCGTTAATACCAGTATTTTGGCGGAAGAATATAAAAACGAACCCGATTTTGCCGCACAAACAGTATTACTTTCCACGATTGTGAATGTCATTACGATGACCCTATTAATTTCAGCATCCCGGCATCTTGTTTGAGGTGTATGATCAATATAAAAAATGGATTAGAGACGCTTTTTGTCTAAGGACAGGAGCGTTTCCTTTTTCGAGATAAAAGAACATATGTTCCCGTCAGTGTTTCTTTTTCTACTTAAAGTGGTGTGTTTGTTTTGTGGAGATTGTATGCGAGAAATAGTTTTTTTCTATTATGAATTTTTCATATAGTGAAATAATTATATAATTTAATTTGAATCTCTATTAGTTACTGTTTTCAACTTGTCGTTGCATTTTCCCCAAAAAAAGAATGCAGGACAACAAGGTCATCAAAAATAAAGCCAGCTCACTCATTAGAGTGGCTGACTTAGGATTATCCTTATTAAGGTTAGGGCTCAATTCCCCATTGCTTGCTTCCAGACAGGTAAGCGGTTATTTTAGAAGAATCTTGTAAACTGTTTGCTGTGGGATTAAATGAATAATCATCGGTTTGTGTGTAACTGCTCCAGTCCTCTTTTGATATCCGGGTTTGCAACTCCACACTTTGACCGGGCTCTAAAGAACCCGCAGCCGAGTTAAAGCCGATTTCTACATAAGAATCTGCCCCTGGCTTCGCATTGGATAATGTTTTGAAGCTAGCAATCACATTCCCTGTACCGACGCTCGACCAATCTGTGAAGAAATTTTGTGCTTTCTCCCCGTTAATGGTGTAATAATAACGCAATGTCACGTCTGCTAGGGAAATTGATGAGGTTCCCGTATTGGTTATTTTAAATTTGGAACTGATTGTATTGCTTGTGGCGGATACATTCCCATTGAAGGCTTGCACCTTCAGAACGCCCTCGCCTGTTCCCGGCTCACTTGGCGTATCTCCTTTCACCGTAATCGTGAACAACGCATCAGTGCCTGTACTAAAATGGAAGTTGAGCGTGGTCTCTCCTTTAGGAAGTTTCGATAAATACTTGTTAGTAAGAACGACCGTTTCTTCACTAACCGTATAATCTTCACTCTTGTTCAGCACCACGCTTCCCTGCTTGATCGCTTCTAGCGTATTACCGTTAAGTGTAAGCTTGACAGTAATATCGGTATTGCTGTTATCTACTCCATAGGTTGCAGTCGTTGGTGTAATACTTGCTTGCCCGGTAGATGGCTGATCACCACCCACACGATCTGCCACCAGAATGCCGCGGCCATTCGTTCCCAGATAAGCACGTCCGTAAACCCGAGGGTCCCCAATAATTTTGGTCACTCGAGCATATTGATGCTTGTCATCATTAATGCGCGCCCAGTTTGCGCCAGCATCGTCCGAACGGTAAAATCCACGTGTACCATCAATTTTACCAACGATAAATACCGCTGCATTCGTACGGTTCGGCGCTGCCTTACCAAAGCCTACAAAATCCGCTTCCTGCACATTAGAGAGCTTGGTGAACGTAGCGCCAGAATCCTTGGAATGCCATAAGCCATATGGCCCTCCATCCTCGGAGCCTCCGGCGAACCATACATCTCCTTCTGCTCCTCGTACAGCGTCAATATCAGCATTGCCTGCTGTCGGTAAGCCAGTTACCGCTGATGGCGTAAAGGATACGCCTCCATTGGTGCTCACATATATTTTCCCGGAGGCAAATGCGTAATATTTATTAGGGTTCACTCGATCAGAGACGATCTTTGCATTCGCTGGAATCCCTGTGCTTGCTGTCCATGCGTTGCCGCCAGTTTTGGAGTAGAACACACCTTTGTCCGATGTACTCCACAGCAAGCCATTCCCATCTGCCGCTACGGCGATGCTCCCTCCTCCTGTTGTACCGGAAGGCTCGCTATTTGCCTTATACCAGTTGGCTCCGCCATCATTGGAAAAACCGATGGATTTGGCATTTGGATCTTTTTTATAATCCGCTTTACCTACCCGGGCCATAAAAGAAGGATTCAACTCGGCATAATCGATGCTTTCGCTGCTTGTAAAGGTCGGATTATCCAGCATTTTAGCTGGAGCCTTGAACAGATCGTCATGCTTGAAACCAGAGACATCACCTACTGCGCTCACCAAAGGCGCGCCAACTGGAGGGCTCACCAAATCCAAAATCGCTGTTTCCTCTACCCCTTTAGCGGCTACCGAAATATCTAGCTTTCCTCCTTTATCCCAATTGGTCAGGTTTTTAGAGCCATAAATCGTAGCTCCGGTGCCATACAGCATATGGTCTGAATTAAACGGATCTATCTCCAGATCTCCGATCATCCAGCCCAGCTTGGGCGATGCTTCCGGTGGAGCAGGGTTGGCATTGAAAGTCAGCCAAGGCGCACCGCTTATATCCAGATTGTATTTCAGCTTGCGAGACGGATAACCATCGAATTCCCAAATAGGACTCCAGGTTGCCCCACTATCCGTGCTGCGGTAAATCGTTTCATCCGGCCACCAGGCATTCAAGGTAGCAACCATAAGTGTACCTGGCTTCTGGGCATCCACCGTCAGTCCACCATATCCAAAATGATTGTCCGCGCTGCTGCTACCAATAGGGCTAATGTTAGTCCACTGCCCGCTTGCTGTATTCAATTTCCACAGTTCACCCTTTGTTCCGTCATATGGACCAGCTCCATCGCTATAAGAAATATACAAGTTGCCGTCCGCTGATAACACACCGTGATGTGGCAAATAGCCCGTAGGCTGTCCCGCTATAGCAGACCAGGTTGTTCCGCCATCTGTACTGCGATAGACACTTTGCTTTTTATCTGCAACACCTACATAGATCGTCTGCGTTGCTTTACTGGAAGAGCCTGTTTTTTTGTCAAAGGTAATCCAGGCCAAACCGACAATGTCGCTGGTATATTCATTGGAAGGGTCCTGTACATACGTCCCTGGATTCGGGAAACTGCTCACCTTGCTCCAAGTTGCTCCGAAGTCAGAGCTTTTCCATAGTCCATTACCACTTCGAGCTCCAAAGAACAAAATATTATTCTTATTTGGATCAATCGTCAGACGTTCACCCATTGAACGCCCCGGCATATTGCCCCCCACCTTAAAAGGAAGCTTGGTTGTCTGCCACGTATTGCCCCTGTCGGTGGAACGCATAATCTGCCCGTTTTCTTTATCCCATGAATTAGTATACGTGCCTGTAGCTATATATACGCGATTCGGATCAATAGGATCAGTCGCCAGTGCATCGACTCCATTTTTGTTCCAATCCTCCCAGCCCACAGAATCCGTCAGCGGAACCCAGCTCTCATTGGCAGCATTCCAGCGGTAAGCTCCTCCAATATCTGTACGGGCATAGATTAGGTCTTTTTCCGTTTCATTAAAAATAATGCCAGGTACAAAACCACCACCTCCACCTGTTACGACACTTTTCCAACTGTAATCGTCACTTGGAGCAGCATGAGCCGGTGCTATCATTCCTGTCCAGGAAGCACCCGCTACCACAAGCGCCAAACAAGCAATTCTCAACCTGTTTTTTGCCTTAGTCAATGAATTCAACCTCCTTCTTCATTATCATTTGAATATGCGAGTCATTCTGAGATCAAAGTAATCAGCCGATTCTGAATACGTTCCTATCGTTATCGTTGCTTCTCACAAATCTGACAAATGTTTTCTCAGGCTCACCTCCATTCAACCAATATATACGGTGCGATACTCGTTTTGTTAGCGCTTACATCGGTGTCTTGCTCAATAGATTCGTCATCTTTTTCTCATTTCCTTGTGCGAAAAATCAAGATAATGCAATATTATCTCGTGCTCCTCAGCTTATAATATGAGGTTTGGACTTCCTTAAGATTTAACACCTTTTATTTAACTCTATTATGAATTTTTCATATAATGAATTAATTACTTCATTTTCATTCTTTATGGATGTCAAAATACTTTGATTTACAACAAAAAACCGCGCTATGCGCGGTCAGAGTGTCGAGAAAGTCTAGAGGACTTTTCGACACTTCTATTTTTATATGGGGAGACGCATCTTTTAAAACAAAAATCGATTTAAAACGATCTGAGGACCCTAGTTTTTAGACCACTAAGACAGTTTTAAACCCCCTGCAAAAAAACAGGGGGTTTCTCGACAGCCTGACCGCGCTATGCGCGGTTCCAGCTTACATTGCTTCCGTTAATACTGTCATCAGTCATAAACATATGCATATTATTGCAAGTATTCAAGCGCCAGAGCTAAAAATATATGTCCTGAGACGAGCAATGCTCGCTCATCAAAATCAAAGTGAGGATGGTGATGAGCAAAATGCGTTCGTTCATCCTCATTGCGTGCACCCACATGAATGAATGCTCCCGGTCGCTGCTCCAAATAATAAGCAAAATCCTCTGCTCCCATGACTGGCTTCAAATCCAAAAAAGCGTCTACTCCATACAGTCTGCCGATGAGCTCGCGTACACGTTCCGTTTCGGCTTCGGCATTCACCAAAGAAGGATAGCCATTCAAATAGTCAATTTCGTATCCGGCATGATAAGCCTCAGTCAAGCCCTTGACGATACCGCGAATTTCATTCTCGACTTCCTTACGCACTTCCTTATTAAACGTACGTACAGTCCCTTCAATTTTGGCCTTATCTGCAATCACATTAAAGGCAGTTCCAGCTTGAAATACCCCAATCGTTAACACTGCTGATTCAATAGGGTCCACCCTGCGACTAACCACCTGCTGCAACCCGTTCACAATTTGACTGCCGATAACAATAGAGTCAACCGTCTGATGCGGTCGTGCGCCATGCCCGCCTTTACCGTTGATCTGGATCGTAAACGCGTCGACAGCCGCCATCGCAGGCCCACTCTTTAATCCAATTTTACCAAGCGGAATTTCAGAGGCGAGGTGAATACCGTATACCGCCTCTACCCCATCCAGACAGCCATCCTCAATCATAAACTTGGCTCCACCAGGCGGTTTTTCTTCTGCATGTTGAAAAATAAACACAAGCTTTCCCTTCAAGGCCTCACGGTTATGGCTCAATACGCGTGCCACTCCAAGTAACGCAGCCGTGTGACCATCATGTCCGCAGGCATGCATAACACCCGAAACGGTCGATTTATAAGGCACATCCTTTTCATCCTGAATGGGAAGCGCATCAAAATCAGCACGAAATGCAATCGTTCTACCTGGCTGACCGCCTTCTAAAAACCCGAGCACACCGTTTCCACCCACATTCGTTCTTACCTCAATGCCAAAAGAGCGCAATTGATCGGCGATAAATGCAGACGTATTCGTTTCTTCAAAAGAAAGCTCGGGATGCTGATGTAGATGTCTTCTCCACGCAATCAGCTCTTGTTCACCATCTTTTAATTCCTGAACCCATTTTTCTAGCATAATACCCTCTTTTCCTATTGAATTTATATGCTTCTATCCTTATCTTACCATGAACGGCCTGTAGAATGTAGTTCTTTTATCATGCTGATAGTAGATCAAAGCGGTGTCTTGAACCTAGGACGGGTAATGACAAGCGGCATAATGTCCTGTGCTAATCGCTGTCAGTCCTGGCACTTCTTCCTCACGGCAACGCGAGGTCGCTAGTGGACAGCGGGTATGAAAACGACAGCCGGATGGAGGCTTCGCAGGCGAAGGAATCTCACCTTGTATCGTAATTAGCTCCCGGCGGTTTTTCGGATTTGGATTAGGTATCGAGGCAACAAGCCCTCGGGTATACGGATAGGCAGGATGCCTGAAACAACTCGTCACTTGGAGCAATTCTACAAGTTCCCCCAAGTACATAACCACTATACAGAGCAATGGCACGGGCTATCCCGATTCGTTGGCGCGTCCTCCCAAAAACTCATACGGAAATCGCGAACCATAGCAGATCAGGACCACATCACCGGATCAAACGCCGACATCGGCTCCTGAAATACCATCGCCATCTTTTTGCCGCGAAGTGAGCTTAATTCCTGCTGCGACAAAACGGTCAAATCTATGTACTGCAACCGTATTTGTCCTTGGGCAATTCGTCCGTTTTCATAATCGGTTAGCCGCATAATCGACTTGGGGGTAATCGTTTTTCCGCTGCCGGATTCACCGTTGGGGCAGACCATTTCTCCCGTCCTGATCGTTAGTGATACGTTGTCGAGTGCTTGCAGTAAACCTTTTTTAGTGTGAAATTCGACCGTATAAATGTTCAATCTACAGCAATGATGACAAACGGACTCCCTCCTTCTATAGCATTTAAGAATAGGCTTTTTGTTGCTAATTTGCATTTCTTTTCGGGTCCAACTGGTCTCTTAGAAGACTTGAATTGACAACAAAAAAGAGCCGACAGGATACTCTCCCCGACTCTTTTTCATTACTGATTTTCTATTTCGAATTTTTCAGGTATTGAAAAACTGACTTATATTCCCTCTTACCGGATGTGTCTGTTCCTTGTACTCGCCTTTCGTATAACTTCCAATCACCTTTCGCCAAAAAGATTGTGCCGGCCTATTGGTGCTCATTTGGGTCACCTTCCAACGTCCGTTAAAACGTCCAAACAGCTCATGAGCCGCCCAAGTCCCAACCCCATTATGCCGATAAGGACGAAGTACAAAGAACTCAGCCATGTAGTAGTCAGCTTCTCGATTGCTGGACATTCGGTCAACGAGTGCAAAGCCTACAGGAATATCCTGTCTCCAAATTAGAAAAGGCAGCTTCTGTTCACCGCTCGTCCAATATTGATACAAGTCTGGATAAGCCGGGAATGTCCCCTTCTCAGTGACATCAATTCGAAGATAGGCTGTAAAATCATATAAATAAAATTGCATGAGCTGTACAATAATGTCCTTTTGCGACTCCGGTACACTCTTAATAGACAGCTTCAGTTCCGATTTGATATTATACCCCATACTTTCACCTCTCTTGGCGGTTCAATCTGTTCTTTAACTTCGAATTACATCCCATCCAGTGCTGTGCAAAATATGCTAAAATACATATATATTATGACCGGACGAGGTGGAACCCAATGAATATACAAAAGATCATCGACCGGCGCAAACTAGATGAAAAAATGCCGGGATTACCATGGTACGTGCAGCAATTTATGGATTACAAGCTGCCCGACCTGTCCCCTTCCACATTACTAGAATATGTGCGGGATTACGAAGCTTTCTTTTCATGGCTTCGCTCGGAAGGCTTGTCTACTGGAGAAACAAATGCCCAAGTTACACTGGAAGAATTGGAGACACTTCATATGGACAGTATTACAGGCTTTCGATTATTCCTGTCTACGAAGCGCGAAGGCTCCAACTCCCGTATTACCATTTCACGTAAGCTATCGTCCCTGCGTTCGCTTTTTCATTATTTGAGTCAGATCGCTGAGGATGAAAATTTTTATCCATTGCTCAAACGCAACATTATGGCCAAGGTCGAAATCAAGCGTATACATAAACCCAAGGATACGGCGGCCAAGCTTAAAGGTAAAATACTGGAAGAGGAAGAACTGCTTGAATTCATCGGTTATATTTATGAAGGCTATGGTCACGATTTGGCCGATAACAAGCAGGCGTTATACTCCTATGAACTAAATAAGGAACGGGATGCCTGCATCGCCAGCCTCATTTTGAACTCAGGCCTGCGCGTATCTGAAATCGTCAATCTGAATCTAGATGATTTAGACATAAACAATAAATTATTATATGTGTACCGCAAAGGCAATAACGACGAAACCTTTAAAACGCCGGTGTATTTCCGCGAGCAATCCAAAGATGATCTCATACTTTATTTGTCCCTAAGACATACCCGTTACCGCGCCCCAAAAAAAGAAAAAGCTCTCTTTGTCGCACGTCCTAACGGCAGTACAGAAGGCAAACGGATGACCAAAAGAGCTATTCAGGCAATGATCATCAAGTACGCCAAGCGTTTCGGCAAGCCTTACCTTACCGTGCATAAGCTTCGTCATTCCTTTGCTACTGATTATTATTTACAAAATGATATTTACAAAACAAAGGAACAACTGGGGCACGCTTCGACAGAAACAACAGAAGTGTATGCCCACCTGACTGACAAAACCATGTCCAAGGCGATCGAACGGCGGGTAGACACTCTAACCGACTCAGCCGATTGATGTCTCACCCCTGCTTATTCCTCATTTCTTCTATCTGCTTTTGAATCTGTTCGAGTAGCCAGCGGCCTGCGGGTCCGTTGGCCTCGGCAGGAAATATCTGTATCATTTCATCTGAGTAGTGACCTTGAGCCCAATCCATTTGATGCTCCCAAACCGCTACTCCCTGTACATTTGTCAGCTTACCGGTAAGCTGAGCATCCGATTGTTCCTTCACCATGACCAGCTTTGGATAATCCTCCTGCTTGAAGCCTTCCAGCAACACACAATCATAGGCCTGAAAATGCCGGATCAGACTGGTGACAGGCTGACTATGCTCTTCTAAAATGGCTGTTCTTCCAGCCGAAACAATAGCTACGCCTTCAGCACCCGCCTGTCGGTGCTTGTACGTATCTGTACCCTCATGATCCATTTCAAATTCATGTCCATCATGCTTGATCACTGCTACGCGTAGACCTGACTTCTGCACATAACGAATCAACCCTCCGAGAAAGGTCGTTTTCCCCGTATTTTTGAATCCGACGATTTGACATACAAATGGATGTTTCGTATTCACGTTACCTGTCCACCTTGTAATACCAGTACTCGCACCTCTTCACCTTTGCGTAATCCTTCTGTTGTAGGAGGAATCACGATCAGACAGTCGCTGTCCTTAATGGTCACCATGACACTGGATTCATCTACTTGCGCAGGAATCGCGTATACTTGCCCACCACGTATCTCCAGAGAGCTGCGTACAAAGCGTGTATAGTTGTTTACCTTCGTATAATCTGCGCCTAACTTCGCCGTCCAGGTTTGTAAATATGGATGTGCCGAAGATAACATCATTTGGATCGTCGGCCGTACAAACAGCTCACAGCCTACAAAGCACGCACCGGGGTTGCCTGAAAGCGCAAATAACAGCTTGCCGTCAATCAAAGCGGCTGTGGTCACACTTCCTGGACGCATCGTAACCTTGTTGAACAGCATATTCACATCTTCCTGTCGTACCAGGTCACCCATAATATCAAAATCCCCCACCGATACTCCTCCACTCGTGACCACGATATCATAGGCAGCTATCGCTTCACGTACAGAGGTACGGGCAAGGCTCAAATCATCATGAATGGCTTGTAAAATGAACGGCTCTCCTCCTGCCTCTCTAATTTGAGAAGCCAGCATATATGTATTACTGTTTCGAATTTTCCCCGGTTGTAACGGCTCATCCACTGCAAGTAATTCCGATCCTGTAGAAAAAACGGCCACCCTGGGCTTTCTGTAAACAGGTACCTGATGTACTCCAAAAGTAGCCAGTACCGAGATGTGCCCTGCTCCCAGGCAGGTTCCCTTACTAAGCAAAAGCTGACCTTCCTGAATCTCATGACCAATCTGTGTTACATTTTTGCCAATCTCCATACGCTTCTTCAAGCCGACATATGTCTGTCCGTTTTCCTCACGCAGCTGTGTTGCTTCCAGCATGACAACTGTGTCCGCCCCTTCAGGTAATTGCGCTCCTGTCATGATACGGGCAGCCATTCCAGTCTCCACCCGCTTGTCCGATACGGTGCCACATGGAATTTCATCAATCACATGTAACCAGATTTCCTGACCGGACGAGCAGACTTCGGTGTCCGAGCCAAGGATCGCATAACCGTCCATACCTGAGCGACGAAAACGGGGATACGGGTGTGGTGCGGTCAAATCCATTGCCAAAGAACGTCCATGCGCCTGCTCCAGCTCTACGTCTTCCCTTTCACCCTGTTTAACATGACTAGCTATCCTGCTTTGCGCCTCTTCCACCTGAACTGCTTTACGCTGGAATTTTTCTGCGTTTAATGATGTATGATTCATAATTTCACTCCGTTCTTCTAAAATGCCCTCTTTCTGTTATAACGCTAAAACCGTTATCTGGCAAATCGGGGGGTGTCTAAGTATGTATGGCAATAAAAATAACCCGTGAATTCTACGGGTCATTTCTATAACTTTTTAAGTGCTTTAAGCTTATTATGAGACATAGAGCAAGTGAAGTCAGATTCTTCGAATCGTACCTCCAAATGCGTTAGACTCGATCTCACAAAACCAAGTCGTGATAGCTGAAAAGCTTCCTTGCAAGTCTGTGCGGTTAGCCCGATCGTATAAAAGCAATGCCCCAAATTGAAAACGCGGTACTTCATCAGTTCTTTTCTTTTTTCTTAAGCTCAGCCGGTATCGGTTTAGCACCAAATACTGTTTTTTCATTTTTGGTAGATTCGTTAGCGTATTTTCCCAGTCTTATATTTAAAGCTCTCGCCAATCTTTTATCCATTTTCGTTCACCTCCTTTCCATAAAGGAAGAATGCTGAATGCTTGAATAGCTAAAGCTAAACATATTATGTGGGACTGTATAAAAAAATTCACTGCGCATACCAAAACACATACAGTTTTATAATATTTGTGGTTATTGGTCTTATGAATATAAATAAAATGATTGGGTGCATAAACTAAAAACACTAATATTGAACAAGCATTAATAATCGAAATTGTTGATAAATTTAAAGAGACGAAGGGTATAGTTACACATATTGCCGTTGTAAAACAGACACAAAATGTAAGATTACTGAAGTGTGCCCCTCCTGAAAATTTTCTTACAAACATGATAGTTACTAGAGCTAATAACGCCCCCCAAAAATGCCCGGTCATCCAAGCGATAACCGCAACCATTAGTATCGACGATACTTCGGTAATTTTTATACCAAGCGCATACTCCATCACTTCTACACTTGTTGGGCCATCAGGATCAGCTTTTTTTATTTCCGTTGCGATGTACCTTGATAGCGCTTCTAGCACCCTCGTAATCTCCTCTCTCTGAAAAGAAATACGACAAACCGAAAGTAAGCAATGAAATGGATAGTAATCCTATGGTATTTGAGCTATAGAGCATATACAAAGTAATAAAAATGGTGGCAGCTGATATTAGAGCACCTAGAATCAACAGCTTATTTAGAGACGATAAGTAATTTTCAGCTCTTAAAAAATCATGTGGAGGCTGAATTATAAACGAGAATCCAAAGTTATATTTTCCCATCACAAAAGAAATAAAGTACGCAATAATAATAGAAGATAACTGAATAACGTAAATAGAAGAGCCAGAAGTATCATTAATAACACCTGGTTCTGCTACTCCGAAAAAATTTGCAAACAGAAATACAAAAAGTTGTAGGTTAATGTAGGCTGTTAGACCAGAACCAGCAGAAAAAGCTGCTAGATGGGTTTTGATCCCTAAACCGAATCTAAAAAAGATAACCATTAACAAATACTGAAGCGGCAAATCTAATTTAGGCAAGCCTATAACTTCCCTCATTAGAAAGGAAAACAAAGCTATGCCCATTGCATAGAATAATATTTTTGTGCGATATTCCCTCACGGGAAGCATATAAAGCTTTAAGACCAAAATAACAGCGGCCAAAGCATCGAATACACCAAGTAATATATATAAAAAAGCAGATAACACAGATACACCATCCTCTTATTTCGCCTGTTGTAATTGTATATTTTACTAATAGATGTGGCAATGAAATAATCTAGTAAACTGGTAATATTTGTTTTTATGTAAGGTAAATATTATTTTTGTCGTCAAAAAATATGAAAAGAACGATTTTAAAATCGTCCTCTTGTTGCAGTTTTAGCCTGTAACCTTCTGAATTATCTATCTGGCATCATCCTTTTGTCGAGCTGCTCAATTACAAGCGGCCAAGCCTGCTCATGTTGGTTCCTTGAATTCTCATCTGGAAAACCTGCATGCGTTAAGTAAAGATGCGTGCCATTACCGTGAGGTTTAAGCTCAACGGTGACCACTGTTTCAGCTCCCTTGGTGCTGCCTTCGCCAGTAACCCAAGTCAGCTCGATAAGTCTGTTTTGCTCAAGTCTTAGAAATCTTCCGTAATGTGGATGACGCTTCCCTTCAAAATGCGTTTCGAAAAAGAAGGTCGTGTTCAATTCAGCCTCCATTAATACTGATCCTGGGGCTGCAAACCAACTGTCAAACTGCTTCGTCCACGCCTGATACAGGACATTCGGAGAACACTCCATTTTTCGTTCCACCATTAGATTAAATGGTCTTTGTGAAAGATCTGGCCAAGAAATAGATAGTACCATTTAATTTTCAATCCCTTCAATTAAACAGAGTTTTGATTATCTCTACATTATTATATCCATAAAGGTGTAGGTTGCGGCTGCTTTCCCTTATCAGTCCACTTCTACTTGATGGCTGTGCCGCTAGATGATCACCAACGTCATCTCTAAAAATAAAAAAAGGAACTGTGCATCAGTACCACAGTTCCGCGAATCTTTTGTTTTCAAATAAATTGACGATACCCGTCATCGTCGACTTCGTCGGCTGATTTTACCTGAACCGCTACGTGTTTTGGGCTTACTATAAGATCTACGCGGCGAATCAAATATGCTGGAACCACCGCTGTCGCTACGGTCACGTGAAATCGAGCCTCTGCTCGGTGAACTGCTGGACCCTCTGTCGAACAGACTTCCGCTTGATCCAACACTGGAATCCGAGTTCTTTCCTCTACGGGTAACCGAGCCTTTACGCTCCACCGTAATCGGCGGGATCGCTTTTTTCTCCTGCACCGTAGGGGCACGATATTGGCCCTGAGAAGGTCGGTATACATCTCTGCTGGAGTAGCCCCGATAGGAGCCTGAACCACGCAACGAATCAAACAGAGCATCCAGCACAGTTGCGGTTAAGTATCCTTTTAGAAAGCTTGAACTGTAATTTTGTTCGACATACTTTTTACTGTCAATCTCAATGAGTGTATCTTCCTTCTTAGCTGGATCTTGCTGCAAATGGTACCACTCATCGCTATATACCAGAAACATCCGCTCATTGCTCTGCGGTGACATTTGTTCCGGTGTACGCTGTTCTTTCAATTCCTCCGCTACTTCCGGAACTGTCTTGCCAGCTGCCCGGTATACATACGAGGTCGAGTTTCCGCTGCCACTAACCGATTCCAGCGGATACGTATCTTTTACACTTGGCGCGCCGCAGCCGCTTAACACGGATACGAACAAGCTCAGCGCCACCATGATCTTTAATGCATACTGCCAGGTGCGTTTGCTCATGTGTAACCCTCTCCTAGCTTGCCCGAATAACCTTGACGTCTCCGGTAATCACTTCTTCTCCTTCATAAAGCATAAAGCGACCGTCCTGCCACTCTACCCGCAACAGATGATAATCATCAGACTGGTACTGCCAAACATGCTGCTCTCCACCCTGTCGGAAAGGAGCACGGCCCATGACGGTAACATGCCCAGAATACTGCTCCTCCAAATGATACGTTGTATCATCCAGCTCTAAAATGGTCGGCACTTCCTCAGGGTTGTCAAGTCTGCCGTCGATGGCCTGATATAGTCCGAATTGCAGTGTTTCCCGTTCCTCAATATGAAGATAACTGACTTGATTACCATCCTGAAGCGTCAAAACAACGGCATTCCGGGCACGATTATGTACACGACCTACCACTTCATAGGTAACAAGCGACACTTCACAGATATCACCTGGATTTAAGTGAAGCATGCTTTTCTCTGCTTTTGGCGGCTCCGGCTTAGCAAATAGATTTGAAATTCTTTTCCACACACCCATGGTTATATTCCTGCCTTTCTTAGCCTAGAAGCATGCTGTAATGATCAAGGCGCCAACTAGATGCAGCGCTCCTGAAAACAGACCGAAACCAATTTTACCTTCCTGTGTACCTTTATCCAGGTCAAACTGAGCCCAGTACCGCAACAGCAGACGTACAATAACTTCCAAAACAAGCAGGATGACAAAGGCGATCACAGAATACACAAGCGCTTCGAGCAAATTATTAGCTGTAGCGATAGACCCTGACAAAATATAGCCTTGTGCAACCAGCTTCATAATCATTCGTACCGTTACGGCCATATTTCCAGCTTTCACTTCGGCAAAATCCTTATACTTCGTAAATAAAGAGTCGACATACATTAATACGAAGATCAAAATAGCCCCCGCACCAGTCCATACAAGCATTGCTTTCATCGTTTCTAAAAAATGCATTTCATACCATCCTCCACATCTTCTTGACCTTCATATAATGTTTTGCGCCTCCAGGCAGGGAAAAGCGAAGGAGAAAACGTTTCTCCTTCGCTTCCTGAGCAATCACACTTGGTGGCATTGCTAAAATGTTCTTATTTATTTTCGTATTGCTTTAACAAAGCGGCAAGCTCATCGTCCACGGCGCTTTTCTTATCCAGCTCTTTGAACTCCTCATCCAACGATTTTTCCTTAGAGGACATTTCGTTGCTCGCTTCGGCACGTGCTTCTGCTTGCAACATTTTTTCTTCCATACGCTTCAATCCGGCAGTTGCCGTATCAGAGCTAAAACCGTTCATAGCTTTGTTAATTTCGGTTTGCGCTTTAGCTGCATTATAACGGGCAACCAGTGTTTCGCGCTTGTTTTTCATTTCTGTCAGCTGTCTGCGCATTTCATCCAGCTTGCCACGTAGATTATCGGCTGCAGCTTTGTTCTGTTCGTAACCAGCTTTGAACTCGTTCATTTTTTGTTCAGCAGATTTCTTTTCTTCCAGCGCACGACGGGCCAGATCTACATTTTGTGCTTTTGCAGCGGTATGTGCCTGTTCTTCACGTTTCTTTACCAAAGCAGCCTGTTCTTCGTATTGCTGTTTGAACCTCTTTTCAATAGCAATTTGAGCGGCTACCGCTTTCTCTGCATCTTCCAGGTCCTCTTGCATATCACGAATGTATTGATCCGTCATTTTAATTGGATCTTCTGCCTTGTCGATAATGGCGTTAATGTTGGACATCGTAAGATCTCTTAATCGTTTGAAAATAGACATGTGAAGTTCCTCCTAGAGTTGAATGCTTAAATTTTAAGCTCTGTACACATGTTTACGCAAGCTTTGCAAAGAGGGTTTCAAAAATATCTAAAAACCGCGCAAGTAAGGCTCTGGGATGTCGGCCTGTACTTTTAGCTCCCGCGATGCATGCAGCGCCCAATAGGGATCACGCAGCATGGCACGGCCTATTGCTACCAGATCAGCTTCTTTTTGCTGAACAACCCGGCGGGCGTCCTCATAATCATCCAGTAAGCCAACAGCAATCACAGGTACATTCAGCTTTTCACGGATGGTATGAGCCAAATCCACCTGATAGCCGGCACGCGCAGACGGGCCTCCGCCAGAACCAATCGGACCCTCACCACCAGAAGAGATATGGAAAATATCCACACCTGCATCACGATATCGTTCCCCTACGCCTGTTATGTATTCCACGTTATATCCATCTTCGACGTATTCTTTGGCAGATATCCGCATAAGCACAGGCATGTCAGCAGGAAGAACCTCTTTAACAGCATGTATGACCTCAACACCGAACAGTGACAAATCCTGTCCATATTCATCTTCTCTGGTATTTGTTAAAGGCGAATGAAATTGATGAATCAGATAGCCGTGAGCGCCATGTATCTCAACCGTATCAAAACCGGCTTCAACCGCGCGGCGCGCGCCTTCTTTGTATGCCTGAACCAGTTCCCTGACTTCAGCTGTCTTTAAGGCGTGCGGCTTTTTAAAGCGTTCGCTAAAAGGAATCGTGGACGGACCCACAGGTTGCTCAGCATCTTCAGCCTTGCGTCCAGCGTGGCCTAGTTGAATACCAATCTTGGCACCATACTTGTGGACTTCCTCTACAATCTTACGATATGCAGAAATATGTTCGTCACTCCAAATACCCAAATCACGATCCGTAATACGTCCATCTGGATGGACCGCTGTCATTTCCACAATAATAAGTCCAGTGCCTCCTACTGCCCGGCTCACATAATGGACATGATGCCAATCCGTTGGATTTCCGTCCTTGGCCTCCACGCTGTATTGGCACATCGGGGGCATGACAATCCGATTTTTTAAAGAAAGCCCCTTTAATTGATAAGGAGTAAACAAGTCGGTCACTTTTATCCATCCTTCCTTCAATTCCATGTCTGTATAATTATGAATTGCATCCCCATTATACACCAGCTGTCACAGTATACCGAATTCGTTGTAAGGCTAAAACTTGCGAAAATGCTCCTGTTTTCGGTCATGTTTAAGAGAATATGTACGTTTAGCTCCATCATCTTCATTGATAATCGTTTCATCGTGGGCTTCTTTCCAGTCGTTTATGAGCCGAACTTGGTTACCAGCATATTTTTAATAGGACAGGTACATAATAGTCGAGAGCACCACTAGGTACCACTGCACGGAAAGGGGGGATACATATGCCGTACAGGGGAGTGTTGCCATGCTTGGCACTGTTACTAGCATTCTCAAGTTTACCCGTTCACGCGGATGCGCCTCCCAACACCGGAACGCCCCATCCCAAGGAAGCAGCTGTTGCTTCTTCTGTACATCAGAGCACAGATCAAGCAACTCCTACATTAGCAATGCTGCGAAAAAAACATGCGGACATTTTTAAAATGTGCGGCCCACACACCCGCCAAATTGCCCTAACCTTTGATGATGTGCCCGATTCTAGGTATACGCCGCAGGTTTTGGACGTATTACACGCCAATGGCATCAAAGCCACCTTTTTCATCGTCGGTCACCGTGCGGAAAAGCATCCGGGGATCATACGCCGTATTATCCGTGAAGGCCATGCTATAGGAAACCATTCCTATACTCATCCGGATTTTAGGAAGGCCACACCAGAACGCTTTCGCAACCAGATTACAAAAACAGAACGTATTTTACAAGCCAGCGCAGGTTTTCGCCCCAAGTTGATTCGTCCACCCTACGGTGAAATCACGGAGCCTCAAATCCAATGGGCACGTCGTCATGGCTATATGATTGTCAATTGGAATGTAGACTCTCTCGATTGGAAGGGATTAAGTAAAACACAAATTCAACGCAATGTGATCCCAGCTACCGGGCCTGGCTCTATTATTTTAATGCACGCAGGTGGAGGTCAAAGTTCCAACTTGCAAGGCACTGTCCAAGCTCTGCCGGGTCTAATTCACTCTCTAAAAGCTAAGGACTACAAATTTGTGACAGTCCCCCGGCTACTCCACACATCGGAACGGAAATAACCATATGTTTATGATTGAGCTACAGCTAAAGCAACGTAAAAAAGCTGTCTTACCAGCAGAAGTTTTCTGCTCGTCAAGACAGCTTTTTTTTATGGATAAGACCTGCGACCTAGTTATATGCGGTAGGATACAGGTATTAAGTTTACATAATATATATTATGTTTAATTAAACCGTATATACGTACAATGCTATTTATCAATAACGTACAGCTTCACATTTTGAAATCCAAAGTCGTTCACAAATGATTTGTTGCCAGGAATAAAGATATCAATCCGCTTTCCTGTAATGGCGCTACCCTGATCGCGAGCGACAGCTACAAAAGAATGATCCGGCAAACCTGGGTGGGAATAGCCTGTAACCAGCACTTTCGTGCCCATCGGAATGACGTTCGGGTCTACCGCAATTGTACCTAGTTTAAGCGGATTGCCGTAGTAGTCCACTGCTCCCCATTTACCATTCTCGTCGGCTGCGGCAGAATACGCTGAAGCCTTAACGTCAACTATTTTGCTATAGTTGAATGTTTTGCCCCACGCTTCAATCGTTGGCCCCTCATTCGCTGGTGCTTTCTCCGTAAGAAGCTGCGGCTTCGAATCCGAAGCTGCCTTCACACTTTTTTCACCAGGTACCTTAATTTGCAGACCTGCATATATATTGTTGGAAGCAATGTTTGGGTTCGCCTTCGTTAGCTCGTCTACCGATACTCCATAACGTTGAGCAAGCAAAAAGAAGGTATCGCCCTCTTTGGCAGTGTGAAGCGAAGCAGCATCCGCTACTCCAGCTGTCTGTGCCAGCCCTGCAATAGCTGCGGCAAGCACCGCAAATTTCATCGTTTTACCAATATGTTTTAGATGTTTCAAAGATATGTACCTCCTCTGTTATGCCTGCGAAGTTAGCTGTCGGATTCGGACTCAGGAGAAGCCCTATGCTTGTGCAATTCACCCCTAGGCATATTCCACATCGTCTTATGACGTATCGGAATGACTGCCGTTGTTACGTCCCCCGCACTTCCCATAGTTTAGACCCAGCATTCAGCGTTTGTCATAACCGTATGCTGTCCCGGTAAGTTTTGGCTTACTGCATAATATCACAATTTTGTAACCTTATCCGCATGAAAATGTTGGGAACCTTGAACATCATACTACACTCGTTACAATTTTGTCATCTACAAATCGATATTTGTTACGAAAATATAGGGAAATGGTGACAAAAAGAAAAAAAGCCCTCCGTCAAACGGAGGGCTTTTTTTATAGATTATATCAGCACTTCCTTACAATACTTTGGCAAGAAAATCACGGGTGCGATCATGGCTTGGAGTGCCAAATACCTGCTCTGGTGTACCTTGCTCCACAATTTGACCGTTATCCATAAAGATAATTCGATCGCCTACCTCGCGGGCAAAGCCCATTTCATGCGTCACGATTACCATTGTCATCCCGCCTTCGGCGAGCTTCTTCATTACATCCAGAACCTCTCCAACCATTTCAGGGTCCAATGCAGAAGTCGGCTCATCGAACAGCATTACATGCGGCTGCATGGCCAAAGCACGTGCAATCGCAATACGTTGCTTCTGTCCTCCGGATAGCTGGTTCGGATAGGTATTCTTCTTATCCTCAAGCCCTACGGTACGCAAGAGTTCTAGCGAAATTTTTTCCGCTTCCTTCCCTGACTGTCTTTTAACCTGTGTTGGGGCAAGTGTCAGGTTCTGCAACACTGTTTTATGCGGGAAAAGATTAAAATGCTGGAACACCATCCCCATCTTCTCCCGGGTTACATTAATATTATGGCCACGAGCTGTAATCGGCTCGCCCTCAAATAAAATCTCCCCGTCCGTAGGCTGTTCCAACAGATTCATACAACGCAAAAACGTACTCTTCCCCGAACCACTGGGGCCGATGATGACGACGACTTCACCTTTGGCGATATCTATATCAATGCCTTTTAAAATTTCATTCTTACCGAACGATTTACGCAGTTGTTTAACGGTGATCACTGGCTCTCAACTTCCTTTCCCATAAACCCAGCAGCTTAGACAAGCTGAATGTCATTACAAAATAAATAGCGGCTGCGATTATGAACGGACTTAATCCTTCGTAGGTAATGTTCTTAATGACCTGGGCCTGATACATAATATCCACCATCCCAATGGTCGAAATAATGGATGATTCTTTAATGATCGTAATAAACTCATTACCGATAGCAGGCAAAATAGATTTAAACGCTTGCGGCAAAATGACATGACGCATAGCTTTGCCTCTCCCCATCCCGAGCGAGCGGGCAGCTTCCATCTGTCCACGGTCCACTGCCTGGATACCTGCACGGAAAATTTCAGCCAGATACGCCGAGCTATTCAGAGACAATGTGATTATGCCAGACTGAAGTGGCGTAAAGTTGACACCCAGCGTCAAAGCAACCCCGTAATGAATGATCATAAGTTGCACCAGCATAGGTGTGCCACGCAGGATCTCTACATAAGTGGTACCTAACCATTCAATGATACGTACTCCACTCATTCGCAGCAAGGATATGATTAGACCAATGATAAATCCGAACAATACTCCGAGCGCAGACAGCAACAGAGTGTAGCCGATACCCGTAGCGTATAAACTGCGGTATTTCCAAAAAATATCTACGATGTTATTAGAAGAAACCTGTCGATCTGCTGAGAGTGCACTTGCCTCCGTGGAAAACTTCTCAATCGACCCGTCCGCTTTTAGGCGAGCCAACGTTTTATTTACAGAGGCAAGCAATTCTGCGTTCCCCTTGCGTATACCTACAGCTGTTTCTGCTCCGGCATCCTCAGGCACCGCCTTGGCAAGTGTTACGGTACCATCTAACGTGTATCCTTTAGCAACCGTATCTTCGATCACAACAGCGTTGATACGCTGGGTCCGCAGTTGGAGTACCAGATCCGATATTTTATCCAATGACGTTACAGTGGCATTGGGCACTTTTTGAGCAATTTCTTCCTGAATACTCCCTTTTTGTGCGCCAATCTTCTCGCCTTTCAAAGCATCCATCGTAGGATATTTGTCTTTATCCTCTGGGCGTACCATAATGACTTGCTTGGAGCGATAATATACATCTGAAAAATCAATGCTCTTTCTCCGCTCATCCGTCGGTGTCATACCGGACAGTACCAAGTCTACACGACCACTTTGCAAAGCAGGCAGCAAAGAGTCAAAACTCATGTCCTCAGGGACCATCTCAGCATCCAAATCTTTGGCGATTTCCTTGGCGATATCCACATCGAACCCAACAATGGTATCCTTACCGTTAATGACTTTATGAAACTCATACGGCGGAAAATCGGCACTCATGCCCACTACAAGTTTTTTCTGTGGCTTTGCTTCCGTTCCGTATGCAGTGAGCATGGGAAGACCAGTCAACAGCAAGATAACCGCCGACAAAACCAGGGCGGTAAAACGATATGCCTTTTTCAATCTTTTTTTCTCTCCTTAAATTCTTTATAATAAATAAGATTGTGTCATTATAAATGAATATGCATGATTATGCAATGAATGTTATAGTACAATTTCAGCATACCTAACGCAGTACCTACATTACAGTTTATATAAAGGAGTTTTCAGCATGGATTTTAAGCAGACCATTCAAAAGACAATTGAGCAGCATGCCCCACGGTTTAAGGACATTTCGTTATATATTGGCGCAAATCCTGAACTTGGAAACGAGGAATTTCTGGCCGCTGCCCGTTTAAAAGAAGAACTGGTTTTTCACGGTTTTGAGATCCAGACACCCGTATTGGGCATAGAAACAGCCTTTATTGCAACTTACAAATCTGCAAAACCCGGACCGGTTGTCGCTTTTCTGGCAGAATATGACGCTCTGAAAGGTCTAGGACACGCCTGTGGGCACCATTTGATATGTATGATGAGTACAGGTGCTGCCGTCGGCCTTAAGTCGATCATCGACGAAACTGGTGGAGAAGTACGGGTATATGGCACACCTGCCGAAGAAACACGCGGTGCAAAGGTCCCGATGGCCGCTGCCGGGTTGTTTGATGATTGCGACATAGCACTTATGACGCATCCTTATGACCATTACGAAAAATCAGGCAAATCACTGGCGATTGATGCTGTACAATTCGAATTTTTTGGTCAATCCGCCCACGCGGCTGCCAGTCCGCACGAGGGCATTAACGCGCTGGACGCTGTGATTCAAACGTTCAATGGCATCAATGCGTTCCGTCAACAAGTAAAAAGTACAGTGCGTATCCATGGGATCATTAATCAGGGTGGGCAAGCAGCCAATATTATTCCTGATTACGCCTCAGCCCAATTTTATGTGAGGGCCGCTACACGTCAAGAACTGAACCCGCTGACTCGCCGTGTTATTCAAATTGCTGAAGGAGCTGCTTTACAGGCCGGATGTCGTTTGGAGACCTCCAATTATGAGACATCTTATGATGAAATGGTCACAAACCGCGTACTTTCCGATGCCTTTACCGCAAATTTGGTGCAGGCTGGCATTTCGCAAGAAGATATAACGGAAGGTGAAGATCACGGCTCCATGGATATCGGAAATGTATCGCTTCATTGCCCTGCTATCCATCCGTACATTCAAGTTATTGACGAGAAGCATGCCTTGCATACACCAGAATTCCGCGATTTGGCGATGCAGGACCGGGCCATGGAAGGAATGCTGCTGGCTGCAAGAACCTTGGCATGGACTGCTTGCGATGTAATCACGAATCCTGAACTGCTAGCCCAAATAAAAAAAGAATTCTCTCTGCTGAATAACGAAAGCTAAATCTTAATTCCGTGTTCTTTCAGAAAGGAGCAGCCAGCCATCATGGATAGTATGAGCAGCTTTTGGACGTTGTTTATTGTGGTGGACCTCATCATTGTTTGGTTTATATTCCGTTCAATACGCAGGAACCGGGGAAACAGAAAAACACGGCGCCGGAATGCTTTTTTCCTCAGTTCCCCTTCTCCTTCGTCCCTTACACAGGAGCGTCATCCAGAGATTACAGAGCTGATGCAGCTACTGGAGCAATCCATACCCGCCTCCTATGCTCAAAGCGTAAGGCGTCGTGTAATGGAAGCCCACCCAGAGCTGACGAAGCAAGAATATGATTGGCGCTGGCTTGAGCTAAAACGATATTTTATGCTATGCGCGATTATGAATAGAGTGCCTATGTTCAGTAGTGATGTGGATGAATTATGGCACGAAATGTTGATGTTTACCCGCGAATATCAGCAATTCTCGGAAGCTTTTTTTGGTCGTATGCTTCACCATGCGCCCCATTCTGGCGGCTCTAAGCCGATGCCTGAGGAGCGGGCGTGGTTTGACTGGTTGTATGTGGAATGCTTTGGCTGGAACCGCTATAGCGCCAGTTTGTGGGGTACTTTTTTTAATCATCCATTACCGAACGACGAGCTTTCGCGCTATTATAAACTCGCAACTTCGGCGCAGCCAGCAGGTGACCGCTGGAATACACAGGAGAATACAGCCATTTCACATCAGGCCCAACAAGCGGTTCATAAGATTGTACAACGTCTGCGCGAGCGGGTGAATAAAGCGGTGGATGATCCTGAGGGGAAGCAATTGCCTAAGGTCAACTATTTACAGGTCGACTATTTATTATTAGCTGTTGTGTGGTATTCATGGTATCAACCTGAACAATTTGCCATACACATGCACCCGGATGCTACAGGTAATGCCGTATTAGCTAGCTCATCCGGCTGTAGCTCGGCAAGCGGTTGCTCGAACTGGGATACACATCACTCGCACCATCATTCCTCCCATGACAGTTCTCATCATGGAGGCTCTTCTCACCATGATTCAGGCGATTCTGGTAGTCATTCTTCGTGTAGCAGCGGCTCTTCATGTGGAAGCAGCTGTGGTGGCGGGGGCGACTGATCATAGCAAAAAGGGAATTCCTCAGCCAAACACTGGCTAAAGGGATTCCCTTTTTCATTAACATGACTATGGTGTTCCTACTCTGTTCAGTCCGTCTTTGTTAGCAAATGGTAAATATCCATATACGCTTTAGCTGAAACATCCCAACTATATTCTCCTGCAAAAGCCGTCTGTGTAAGTTTCGACCAATGCTCAGATTGGCGATAAAAATGAACAGCACGACGAATAGTGTTCAGCATATCATGTGCATTGTAGTTCGTAAAACTAAATCCGTTTCCTTCCCCTGTGGTCTCATTGTAAGCCTGCACAGTATCGTTAAGACCCCCTGTTTCTCGCACAATAGGGATACTTCCATAACGAAGCGCCAGCAGTTGGCTGATCCCGCAAGGCTCAAACCTTGATGGCATAAGATACATATCACTTGCCGCATATATTTTTCGTGACAGAGGTTCGCTAAAAGCGAGCTGTGCCGACATTTTCAGTGGATAGCGTCCCGCTGCCTCACGAAACCAATGCTCAAAAGCCGGATCCCCTGTTCCCAGCACGACAAACTGGATATCATCATAATACAGGATTTCGTCAAGCACTCTCGTTACCAGATCTAGCCCCTTCATATCTACAAGCCGGGTTACCATGGCAATCATAGGTACGTCTGGCCGCACCGGCAGACCCAACTCTTTTTGCAGGCCAATTTTGTTTTCCTTTTTCTTTGTCAGACTCGTGCGGTACTTCGTATAAATACGATTGTCCGTGGCAGGATTGTAGCTTTTGGTGTCAATTCCGTTCACAATCCCTGTTAAGCGACCCTGATCTCCCAATTTACGAAGCAGACCCTCCAGCCCGTATCCGTAAAATTCGGTTTGAATCTCCTCTGCATAGGTTGGACTCACGGTCGTGACATGATCCGAGTACGTAAGCCCACCTTTCATAAAATTCAGTCTGCCATGATACTCCACACCCTCGGGGGTGAAATAGCTTCCATCCAGGTTGAGCAGCTCAGTTAAGACCTCATACGGAAAATCCCCTTGATACAGCAGATTATGTATCGTAAACACCGTGCGAATATCGCTGTAGAAGGGCAAATGTCGATAATCGGCATTCAGAAGCAGCGGAACCATTGCCGTATGCCAATCATGACAATGCAAAATATCCGGCCGAAAGTTCAGTTCAGGCAGCATTTCTAAAATCGCCCGGTTAAAAAAGGAAAAACGTTCGCCATCATCCATATAACCGTAAATACCGTCACGACCGAAGTAATACTCATTGTCTATAAAATAAACCTTGATTCCGTCTAATGTCAGTTCCTCTATTCCGCAATATTGATTACGCCAGCCTACGGCTACTTGCTTCACCGCTACCGGACGCAGAGACTTTTTATAAGTATCGGGAATCCTCGCATATTTAGGTAAAATGATTCGGACGTCGCACCCCGCCTGACGAAGTGCCTTCGGCAGTGCGCCAATGACATCAGCCAACCCGCCTGTTTTAATAAATGGATGTGCTTCTGCTGCCGCAAACAAAATGTTCATATGTGCTTCCTCCTTATGTGTTTAATCTGCTTTTCTAGGCCTCCGAGGCGCTTTCTTGAGTATAACGATGCTTAAGGGTGGTATGGTCACCTCCAAGCTGTGAAGCTGTCCGTGGCAAGGAATGGAGGCGGTCCGTATCACTCCGGTATTTAGCTGGCCATTTCCCCCAAAGTCCTTATGATCACTGTTCAGCAGTTCGATATAACCCCCGGCCTTTTCCAGCCCAATTCGATAGTTCTCTCTGGGCACGGGCTGAAAGTTAATTAGCACGACCAGTGTATCTCCCGGCTTTTTACCTTTACGTAAATACGTAATTACGCTCTGCCCACGGTCCTCCGCTTCAATCCACTGATATCCATCCCACGAATGATCCAGTTCCCATAACGCCTTTTCCTGAATATACAAATGATTCAGCGCTTTCGTATAAGTGTGCAGCGAACGGTGACTGTCATAATCCAGCAGAAACCAGTCAAGCTGCTCTTCATCCTTCCATTCGATGAATTGGCCGAATTCCCCTCCCATAAATAAGAGCTTTTTGCCCGGTGAGGTGATTTGGTAACCGAGAAGCGCTCGAAGCCCGGCAAATTTTTGCTCATAGCTACCTGGCATTTTATCAAGCAGCGACTTCTTCCCATGAACAACCTCATCGTGCGACAACGGCAGTGTAAAATTCTCGCTGTACGCATAAGCTATGGGGAATGTCAGCAAATTATGGCGCTCTGGCCTTTGATCGAAATCCGTTTCGATATAATCAAGCGTATCGTTCATCCAGCCCATATTCCACTTGTAATTAAAACCGAGTCCTCCATCGCTTACCGGGGAAGTCACCATCGGCCAGGCACTGGACTCCTCTGCCATCATCAGAGCATACGGATAATAGCGGAATACTGTTTCATTCAGTTGTTGAAGGAAGGCAATAGCCTCCTCATTTTCAATGCCTCCTTTAGAGTTAAAACGATATTGACCGTCCTGCTTTTCAAAATCCAGCCGTAGCATACTTGTCACAGCATCTACGCGCAGGCCGTCAATATGGTACACATCCATCCAGAATAGCGCATTAGATATCAGGAAAGAACGCACCTCCGGCTTGCTGTAATCAAACGTCAGCGTTCCCCAGCCGGGCTTTTCCGCAATCAGCGGATCCGCGTATTCGAACAGGGGCGATCCGTCAAACAGCCTTAATCCATGAGCATCTTTTGCAAAATGGGCTGGCACCCAATCCATCAGCACTCCGATTCCCGCCTGATGGCAACGATCCACCAAATACATAAAATCATGCGGCTCTCCATAACGGCTTGTGAGTGCAAAATATCCGGTAAGCTGGTAGCCCCAGGAAAGATCATACGGATGCTCACTCAGCGGCATCAGCTCAATATGTGTATACCCCATATCGGTCACATAAGGCACAAGAAGCTCAGCTATTTCCCTGTATGTATAAAACGTACCATCTTCTTTTTGCTTCCAAGTGCCCAGATGAAGCTCGTATATGTGCAGAGGCTTTCCATAAGGTGCTCTACGTTTTCGGCGCCAAATCGCATCGTTCCAAGCATAACCATCTATAGAAGCTACCACAGAAGCCGTTGCTGGCCTCACTTCAGCACGTACCGCGTAAGGGTCTGCTTTCAGAAATCGTTCACCGTTTGCACCCGTAATGTCGTATTTGTAAAAAGTTCCTTGGGATATCCCCGAAAAAAAACGACTCCAAAAACCGGATTTGGGAACCCTATATAAGGAATCCTGTTCCCCATTCCAGTTGTTGCGATCTGTAGCAAGCCCGACATGGAGAGCATGAGGAGCCCAGACCGTAAAGCGGACGCCCTGTTCTCCGTTCTCCACAGTAAGGTGGGAACCCAAAGATCGGTAGCTGTGATAAAGCGTTCCTTCATGAAACAAATAAATATCTTCCGATGAAATAGCCTGTTGCGGAAGAGTTTGGTCTGTCATCACGTCACCACCCTTATATGTTTTGTAAGTAAAAATGTATGAATCGGTAATGCATTCGCTTTTGGGTCAAAGCTGACTTGAGTTATTACCCCATTCTAGCCACATTGAACAGAAAAATGACTAGGAAAAAAATAAACCTTAGTTTTGGGGGAATCTTATATACCTTATGGTTTCAAGAGTACCCCATACCGTTTATGTATGTACTACACTGACAACTAAACCGGGAGGGAAACGAAATGTTTAATAAAGAATGCATTGCCATGCTGCTGGCAGGCGGAGAGGGACGCCGTCTTGCTCCCCTTACTTCAACGATTGCAAAACCCGCCGTACCTTTTGGCGGTCATTACCGGATCATCGATTTTCCTCTCAGTAACTGCGTAAATTCGGACATTGATACTGTAGGTGTCTTGACGCAATATGAGGCAGAATCCTTGCACGAACATATCGGGGATGGAACACCATGGGGTCTTACAAAAACAGATGACAAGGGAATTACCCTGCTTCCATCTTATAACACAGGTAACGCTGAATACTTAGGAACGGCAGATGCTATTCATAAGAATATCGAATATATTGACAGCCAAGATCCGGAGCATGTGCTTATTTTATCCGGTGATCATATCTACTATATGAATTATCGTGAAATGCTGAACTACCATAAGGAAAAAGGAGCTGCGGCTACCATTTCTGTCATGGAGGTACCTTGGGATGAAGCACACCGTTTTGGTGTTATGAGTGCCGATGAAGATCTGCGTGTCACAGAATTTGCAGAGAAGCCGGAGAAACCGGAAAGTAATTTGGCCTCCATGGGGATTTACCTTTTCAAATGGGATTACTTGAGAAATTACCTGTTAGAAGACGCACAGGATGCTCAATCCAGTCATGATTTTGGTAAAGATATCATACCTAAAATGTTGGCGGACCAAGAATCCTTGTACGTTTATGAATTCCAGGGCTACTGGAAGGACGTAGGTACCGTTAAAAGCCTATGGGATTCACACATGGATTTGTTACACGAAGATTGTGCGATCGACCTTCAACGCAAGGACTGGCCGATGTATACACGTGAACGCCGCACAAGGTTGAGCGCACAAAAGGTACCTAACCGTCAAACACAACCATTGGGCAGCTTGTTGCATGATTCCTGCCAAGTAGAGGGTCGAATAGAACGCTCCGTTGTATTTAGTGGTGTCGAGGTAGGTAAAGGTTCAGCCATTAAAGAAAGTATCGTTATGCCTGACACACGCATTGGACGTAACGTCCATATTGAACATGCGATTATTGGTGAAGGTGCTGTGATTCGCGATGGTGCTGTCATTAAAGGTAAACCGGGCGAAATTATGGTCATCGGACCCAATGAAACGGTATTTGGTAAAATGGCGGTACGACCGCAAACTACACGTATGCTGAAAGAAGCTTACGAGCGCAATACACGCTTGCGTGCCGAAGGTTTTACTTCATAACGTTACCCCAAATTAAAAACAGCCAGCCCTCCCGATTTGAGAGGACTGGCTGTTTTTCTAATTACACCTATAAGTAGGCTTTAAATCTGTCCTTCAGTAAGTTGTGATGGTTCCACGGATTGCTCTGCTTGCAGAGCAGGTAATGAAACCGTAATGGTTGTTCCAGCCCCCAGTTCACTTCTGATGAGCATCTGACCATGATGGCGCTCGATAAACTGTTGCGAGATTGCCAATCCCAGTCCAGTACCACCATTTTGGTGGTCTACCTGGAAAAAGCGATCTCTGACTCTGGCAAGGTTTTCAGCACTAATTCCAATCCCTGTGTCTTGTACGGATATCTCGATATTGCCATCAAACCGTTGTAGAGACAGAAAAATAATCGAACTTTCATGCGAAAACTTGATAGCATTATCCACAATGTTCAAAAACACCTGTTTTAGACGGTTACCGTCTCCATGGACGAGATATGCCGTTTCCTCCGAATCCAGCTGAAGTTTTATCTGCTTCATTTCTGCTTTGGCCCATACGTTCAGCATAATTTCCTGTAAAAGCTCCCGTAGATCCACCGTTCCCATCACAAGCTTCATGGCATTTTGCTCCAGCTTGGAAAAATCGAGAATTTCCTCTACCAAGCCAATCAGCCGATCGGTCTCCTTAGAAATAATCTTCATCCCGATTTTCGTCTCTTCCGGGTCATATCCGCCAGAATTTAACGTTTCACTCCAACCCTTAATAGATGTAAGTGGAGTACGTAATTCATGAGATATGGATGAAATAAAATCATCCTTGATTTGATTTGTTCTGACAATTTCCTGTGCCATATAGTTCAGAGTCGAAGCCAGTTCACCCAACTCATAACGATAATCGCCTTCAATGCGTGCATCAAACCTCCCCTGAGCCATCTGAGCAGATACATCGCGGATATTATTAATCGGTCTAACAATGGAATTCGCGAGCCCTGTGCTGACTACAAATACAATAACCAGTACAGCTGCCATGATGCCAAGAGAAAACAGCGTAATCGTAAACAGCTTATCATTTACCAATTCCAGCGAAGTCGTATACCGAATAACATACACCTGGTCTCCGACGATATTGTCAAGTTTTTGAGATACCGCCATCACCTGCTGCCCCGTACTCGGTTGCTTTCCGATCCATTTGCCCGTATCTCCAGCTAATGCTTGTGTAACATCACTTGTTTGCACACTTAGATCTGCTGCAAAATTCGTCGAGTTATCAATTACATTTCCCTGTTCATCGAGCAATTGCAGTTCAGTGAAGGGTAGAGAAAATGTATTTAACAAATACGATTGCAAAGACTGTTCCGGCTCTTTGAATTTGGGTGCAAATTCACTTACCGATTCGATACGGCTTTCGATATGTTTGTAAATGGAGTCATAATAGTACGACCGGAGTGCAAACATAAAAATGACTTCTACTAACAGAAGCGCCAAGAACACTACGAAAAAATAGTGAAGCACAATCTGTCGGCGAATCCCCTTTTTGATCATTGAGACTGACCTTTCCATTTATATCCATGTCCCCAGACTGTTTGTAAAAAAGCTGGCTCGGATGGATTGTTTTCAATTTTCTGCCGCAGACGTCGGATGTTCACATCCACAATTTTCGGATCGCCCATATATTCCTTGCCCCATACGTGGTCAAGTAGAACATCTCGGCTGAGCGGCGTGTTTTCTTTTTCGAGAAAAAATTGAATCAGGGAAAACTCAGTCGGTGTCAACTCGATCAGCTGCCCGCTCTTCTTAAATTGCTTAGCAATCAAATCTAGCGTGAACGGTCCGGATTGGAAGGATACTTTGGCTGCTGTTTCACGATGTACATTCACCCGACGCAATAACGATTGAATACGTGCAATCAGCTCCGTCGGGCTAAAAGGCTTGCTCACATGATCATCGGCCCCTACAGACAAGGCATACACCTTATCCTGCTCCTGTACTTTCGCTGTGAGAAAAATAATGCCGATGCGCTCATTCGTTTCCCGGATTCTCCGACAGACCTCAAAACCATCCATACCGGGTACCATTACGTCGAGCAGTGCAATATCAATATCCCGCACCGTGTTCAAAATATTCAGAGCCTCATGCCCTTCCGACGCCTCCAACACCTCAAAACCGTTACGCTTCAAGTTAATGACGATAAAGCTGCGAATGGATTCCTCGTCTTCCATGATTAAAACTTTACTCACTCTACTCTACCTGCCTTTCCCCCATCTTGTTTTTAATGGTTTTACGCGGTTCCAGCTCACTGGATCGCTTAATGCCAATGACCTGCGCATTCGTTCTCCACAGTTGGCTATAACCTTCGTTGTTTCGCTCCCATTGTGACAACGAGAAAAATTTAATTTCCGCTATCGTTTTGTCTGTATCATCCAAAATGAAGCGCAAATAGCTGTCCTTCTTCGAAACTTTCGGATCAATAGTCACCTTGCCATGCAGCTCTTTCGGTAATCTGAAGTAGACCTGTTCATTAGAATCACGATACTGCTGCTGCTTAAAAATCGTTCCTTTCGCCCCGTCCCACTGATAGAACGACACAAAATATGGAACCTCGTCCAGCGGCTTGTTACTCCAACCTTTAGGCTTCTCCAAATTACCAAATTCCAGAATGCCGTCACCATCCACATCACCACTGGCGATGGTCGCATCCTTGAAGGTGACATCCATAAGATTAAGCTTCCTGAGCTTGCCGTGATCCATCACAATAACATTGGACACGGTAGTGGTCTGGGCAATTTTGGTGTCTATAATAATCCCCTGCCTACCCTCGGCTACCTTGCCAGCAACGACATTATAGACACCTAAGACCTGACTGTCCAAATCCAACGATCCGATTTCCTTAAAGGTTCCCCCACTGAATTGAAACGTTTTAACAGTAAAGAATTCATTACGTCGCAGCGTGATAATCGTCAAATCATTCAAATTATCCCCGTTCAAGTCCATCTTGTTATGGTTAAAATCATCTACGACGAAGTCTGTATAACCTGTAGCATATATTTTCTCCAGCGTTCCTCCGGTATAGGAATACACGATGAGTCCCTTCTGATCCCCGCCATCGCCACTATCTCCGCTGGAAAAACCCGCTACAATATCGAGTGTTCCATCATTCGTTAAATCCACGAGCTTAAATGACTCCAGCACAGTGCCTTCCCCATCAAACGTCAGCTTCTTTACCCATGTTCCGCCCTGATCTTCAAACAAGGCACCATGTATTTTTACGCTCTCATCTGGCGTTTCATAAAAGAGCACTGCTTCGTCTGTGCCATCATTGTTCAGATCACCCGTCCGAATTGGCGTCGGGTCATCTGGGTCATTCGGCCTTAAAGGCTGTACCGCCCCTAGTTGCGTATTCACTGCACCATTCAACTGCTGTTTCTCGTCAGACATCGTCGGTGTCTCCATCAGCGAAATGGGATCGCTAATAACATTACAGCCGCTTAAAAATCCAGCAAGGAGCAGCAAGGAACAGCAGCCAGCCACCATTCTCAACAGCATTATATTCACTTCTCTTGCCGTCCCCTTCACAATTTGTTCTTTTCTGCTTGTGTCAATCGTCTTCCCTGAATATCAAACACCAATTCACCATCATTCAACCCCCATATACGGGAAGCAAAGCGTTCAGCCATTTCCAGCGGCAATACAGTCATGATCGTCACCCGCTCGTCAGAACACAGCTTGCGAAAGGTCTCCAATACATGCGCTGCCGAAGTTGGATCAAGTCCATTTACAGGCTCATCAGCTAAAATAACTTTAGCTCCGTGCACGAGAGCACGCGCAGTCGCTACCCGCTGCCGCTCGCCACCGCTGAGCTTGTCACATTTATCATGCGCCTTATCCAGCAGACCCAGATCCTCCAGTACGTCCATCGCTCCCATATAATCGTCGGAACGCACCATCCCCGTCACCATTCTCCACATCGGAGTTTGAACGGATCTGCCAATGAGCACATTTTTAAGAGCGGTTCGATTCATATTTAGATGCGGGTTTTGCTCCAGGTATGCCCATTCCCGCTTTATTTTCTTCTTGCCCGTCCACCCGGATTTCAGCACATCATTGCCACCTACAATTAAACTGCCTTCATCCCATGGCTCTTGTAAAGCAAGACAGCGAAGCAACGTTGTTTTGCCGCTTCCACTTGGCCCCACTATGGCAATAAATTCGCCCTGATGAATTTCAGCATCAATTCCTCGAAGTAGCTGGGTCCGTTCAGGCCCCACTTGCTTGGTCAGCTTCCGAATTTTAATCATCTAAGTGATTCCCCTTTGCGCGCCATCAATACTGTTTATATTTTATAGTAAATGTGAAACAAATACCATGCAAACCGCAGTTTTAAACCGCCGTTACTCTTTTTCTGGAAAACAAACCTAACAATCCGAAAACAACGTAACTACCTCCAAGGACAAGAAACATACTGCCTTGAGTTCCAAAGTCCAGCAACCCTCCGCTAATATTAGGTCCGATCACACTTCCCAGATTAAAATGAAAGGATGCCAGTACATTCGCGGCTGCTAAAAATGATTTGGGCAACAGATCAGCGGCGTAGGCCAAACCGAGGGAGAAAAAGGAGCCTACTAAACCACCTGCTAGGGTCAGCAATATCAAAGTGAACATAAAATGATTGCCGCTCCAAGGTAGCAACATAAAGGTCATTCCCCCTGCTATACCTACGCTCATTAGCACCTTTTTACGTCCCCAACGGTCACTCAATATCCCTAGCGGTAGCTGCAGCACTAACCCTCCCAAACTGACGAACGGCAGCAAGGCAGCGATTTCATCGGTATGAAAGCCAATACGCAGGCCATAGACTGGAAAGTTACTGTTCAGGCTCGCTTCCATATAGCCGTATAGAAATGCAGGTAAAAGAGCGTACCATGCCCAGCTGTAGCTGCGACGAAATCTTTGAGTGGGACGCGCCTCGGACTCCAGCTTCTCCGGTCTGGAGTCCGGCAGCTTTATTAACACCAATAACAAAACAAGCAAACATAATAAGGCCAACGCAGCGAATGGAACCAGCATTCCATAATCGAGTAGCCATAATCCCAATGGTCCTAATGCAAAACCCAGACCGTATGACATACCATAAAAGGAAATGTTGCGGCCTCGCTTCTCTGCTGGAGTCACCAGCAATATCCATAGCTGCGCAGAGTAGTGCAATGCACTGTCACCAATACCTACTAGCAGACGCAGTATGCACCATACCCGAATATCAGGGATTAGCGGGAATAGCAGCAGCGTAACGAGCACTAGCACAAGCCCTCCGGCCATCAGCTTTTTGAACCCTAACCACCCCAATGTCCGTTCTGCCACCAACGTCATTGCGAATGAACCAATATACAGGGCAGCCGCATTCATTCCGTTTAGTGAAGATGAAACTCCCATTTGTTCCAACGAGATAGACAGAATAGGTAATAATAAACCTTGGCATAATCCGGCAACAATAATAACAGCAATTAAAATAAAATAATGAACTCGTAACGACGACGACATCCTAGCTCCTCCTGATCGAACAAATAAAATAATTAAAATCAATGTTAAGAAATGATTTGCATTTGATTCCATAATCAATAATAATTCTTATCACTATGTATTTCATGCCGTCCTGCAAAACCGGCAAATCACATATACAAATTCAGGTGTAATTAGTGTATTAAAGAATAGAAGAAAAAAATCGCCATCTGAGATGACGATTTTACGGAAAGAGCTTGTCTGGTATGTATCCGACTCCTTCGGTTAAGGAGCCTCGTATGTTCAATCCGAACCCATTCACGTCACAACGCACTATTTCATATTATAGTGGACAATCCCTGGCAGAACAAGCCATAATAAATAAGTGAGCAATTATTAAAATGCTCATGTTTTGCTTATGGACGGGCTTAATTACGTTCACCGCTCTGGGCTAGAAGACAGAATAGGAGGCATTAGTTCCATGAGTTATCAAATTAAAATAGACACTTCTCCAATTTATGAATTGCTCGGCAGCTTCATGGCCTATGTGACTAAAAAGTGGGTCCAAGATATGGACTTGGGCCATGAATGGATCGACAAGGTAGATGCACGACTACAACATGAAGTTCGTACTGAGCTTGCTACAGCTCAGGATTGCCCTTTTAGCGATTATGACGCACTCTATGCCTGGGCGTTACTTCGACCGGAATCGGATGAAATATCTGATTATATCTCTTATTTGGACCACGGTCCGGATAAAGATATGTTTGAGTTGCTCGTTCCGCATATCCCTTTTTTAACCTTTGAAGAATCTTTACGCATTCGCAAGGTATACGCACCACTCCTCAGATTGTGGGATCGTGATTATTTTCGGGCCTTGGAAGGCGAACTACGTGTGTTGGCAGAAGAAGACGCTGCGGAAAAACGCATGCTGCTGAGTAAGATGGAACCGGAAGCACTGGTTGAATATGCGACAGCTGGACTAGTCGTGCCACACGTGGAAGACCTGGATACAGTAGTCCTATTTCCGGTTGTCCATAATCGCCCGATTAATTCATACTGTTTTTATACCCGCACACTTCTGATCCAGTATCCGGTAGATATCCCCGAGGAGAGCGAGGAAGAACCGCCTACGCTTCTGCTACGGCTAACTCGTGCGGTCAATGATCCGCAGCGACTGCGAATTCTACGTTATGTAGCTCAAGGTCCTAAGTCTCTCGAAGACATGCGCCACGATTTGAGCCGTTTGGAAGATACACTCATGTCTGATATGATGATTTTACGAGTGGCTGGTCTGCTCCGTATTCACATCGGACGTTATCATAAGGAAAAATTCAGCATCCGTCCCGATGGCGCGGCTGATTTACAGGTATTTTTGGAATCCTATATTGGATTGTAATTTGAATTGTACTTTTAGTTATAACCAAAGCAGCGTTAAAGCTTTGGCTTGGAAGGAGTATGCATCATGTCGTATCTGAAGCAGCACATTTTATTTGATCTTGATGACACCTTAGTCCACTGCAACAAGTATTTTGACCTTATCCTCAACCACTTTTTCGATTTGCTTCAGGAATGGTTTGCAACTCATAACCTAACGAAAAATACGATTCGTGAAAAACAAATCGAAATTGATGTGGCTGGAGTTCATCAGGTGGGCTTTGCCAGCGAGCATTTCCCACAATCTCTGATAGATACGTACCAATTTTTCTCGGAACAATTCGGACGCCGTCTCGATTCACGGGAAGAGCAGGAGCTTCGCTCTCTTGGCCGAAGTGTATACGAACAGGAAATCGAACCGTATCCAGGCATGGTCGAAACGCTGAACTCCCTCCAAAAAGCAGGGCATTCCCTTCACCTTTATACTGGTGGTGAGCAGATCATTCAAGAAAGAAAGATTGAACAAATGAAACTGGCTACCTACTTTGATGACCGCATCTACATTCGTCAGCATAAAAATGTTGAAGCACTGGAAGAAATCATCCAGATGAATCGCTTGGACCGAAGCATCACCTGGATGATCGGGAACTCTCTGCGCACTGATGTATCTCCAGCCCTTGCCGCAGGTATTCATGCTGTCTATCTCAAGCAGCCTAAGGAATGGATTTACAATATGGTTGAATTGCAAAAAAACGTGAACTCCGTGATGTATACGATACAGAAGCTGACGGAAGTACCACGGGTTATCCACGAAAGCATACAATTACATCAACAAAAAAGGACCCTCGGATAGGGTCCCTTTTTTGTTGATGTAATTGTTATTAAACCTTTGATTCAGCCAAAATAGTTGTCTAAACCCTGTCTCAGGATTCCTCTCGAACGCTAAGTTGTCCTGTACCTGGTTCATTCAGAATAATTCGCGCTTTGACGGTCGATCCATCTTTACGCTTAAAAGACAACAATTGCGTCTGTCCCTTTGTCAACAGAGACTTGAGCATCGTTTCGGTAATCTGCTTGCCAGCATATTCCTTCCAGACGACAAAACCACAGCCCTGCTTGTAGTGGCTGCACCCATACCCTTTACGCCCTTCAATAATGCTTCCGCCACAATTAGAGCATGGGCAGCTACCCAAAGCTTGCCTTTGGCTCACTGAAATGCCTGAGGGTCCGTCGGAAGAGCTGCGTGCAACGGAACCTGCTGTTCCCGCAGCACGACTTGCTGGTGGTGCTGCTTGCTCCAGCGTTGCGCTTCCAGCGTTACCACCGCGTCCTGATGTAGCACGCCCCACCCCCTTGGCGACGGTGCGTCCACTCGCACGTGCGCTACGTGCGCCTTCTTTTCCAGCCGCACGCTTCCCCCTTGCTTCCTCGCCAAAGGCATCTGCCGGAGCTGGTGGCTGCTGCCTCACCTTGTCAATGATGGACAACGTAAATCTTTTAACGTTATCCATAAATTTCTCCTGAGCCGCCTCACCCTTGGAAATTTGATGTAGACGACGTTCCCATTGACCTGTCATCTCCGGCGAGGCTAATAGATCAACCCCGGCATGACGGATCAGATCAATAGCCATCTTTCCCTTTTCCGTAATAAGAATCTTTTTGCCCTTCATTTCAATATAGCCAACCTTTTTCAATCGTTCAATTGTGGCAGCCCGTGTGGCAGGTGTGCCTAAGCCGGCATCCTTCATGACCTCACGTAATTCCTCATTCTCCATCTGTTTGCCTGCGCTTTCCATCGCCTTAAGCAATGTACCCTCCGTGTAGCTTTTGGGGGGCTGAGTTGCCTTTTCTTTCATCTCAGCACGAACACACTCCACCGGACGTCCCGTATCAATCTCAAACTTCTTGTCCGTCCACTCGTCCGTTTCCTCTTCATCCTCTTTTTTCGATGATTTGCTCTTTTTACCTTTATCCTGGTCAACCTTACTTAAAACCACTTTCCATCCCAAGGAAAGAAGCTCTTTGATATTTGTTTTAAACAGATGCTTGTCCACCTGCGTCATTACGGTATGCATTTTATATTCAGCAGGCGGAAAAAAATGTGACAAAAACCTGCGAATAACCAGGTCATATACATTTTGCTCCTCCTTGCTTAGCGTACCTGGTCTTTTTAACGTTGGCAGAATAGCATGGTGATCCTCAACACGAGCTGGATTGCAGACCGATTTATTCTGTTTATGGACCAAGTTGGGGTTGGCTTGTTGTACCAGATCAGCATAAGGACCTGTCCCCAGCATCCGTAGCGCCTTGTGCATGCCGTCTATATTTTGCTCTGTCACATAGTTAGAATTGGTACGCGGATAAGAAATGACCTTGTGACGCTCATAAAGCGCTTGTGCCACATCTAGTGTTTTTTTGGCCGAATAACCGTACTTGGCATTCGCCTCGCGTTGAAGCAACGTTAAATCGTACAATTTAAAAGGATACTCTTTTGTCTGCTTTGTGTCATATTTGGTGATTTTACCCGTTTTTCCGCGAACGGCCGCAGCGATCGCCTCAGCCTCCTCCGGCTTCGTCAGCCGATCCCCCTGCCACGCACCTTTGTACTTGATCTGATCTTGCTTGAATTCAGCCCACACATCATAGAAGGTTTGAGACTGAAATGCCTCAATTTCCTTTTCCCGGTCATGAATCAATGCCAGCACGGGAGTCTGCACCCGCCCTACTGACAGCAGTGTATTATGTCGTGTTGTGAACGCTCTGGAAGCATTCATTCCGATCAGCCAATCCGCTTCACTTCGTGCCCTTGCAGCTTGAGTCAGAAATTCAAACTCTGAAGCATCTCGCAATCGTTCAAAGCCTGTCGCAATACTCTCCGCTGTCAAATCTGAAATCCACAGTCGCTTAACTGGCTGATGCAACTTCAATTGCTGTTGAATCAACGCAAAAATATATTGCCCTTCCCGTCCAGCATCACAAGCATTTACGATGGCGTTGCAGCGTTTAGCCAGTTCACCAATTATTTTCAGCTGATCCTTTGTTTTCGGATTCGGTACAATTTTGAACTGCTCAGGGATAATAGGAAGATCCTTAATATTCCATCGTTTGTACTTAGTATCGTATGCATCCGGCTCAGCCAAACCCAGCAAATGTCCGATCGCCCAGGTTACAATGTATTTCTCCCCTTCCAAATAGGTACGGTTATTTTTTGCCCGCGGCTCCATAACGGCGGCAATCGTCCGTCCCATATCTGGTTTCTCAGCAATAATCAACGTCTTCATTCATACTCCATTCCTTCCTGACGGCCTTCTGTTTCTCCTCCATGAATCATACATATACATGGAATGATAATGAAAACACAGGTATCCCGGCCTCATGCAAAAGGAGCCTTCTCCCGACGAAAGCTCCTTTGTAAATTCATTTAGTCAAACGCTTCAACAATATACGTGTATTATACCATAGATACCATGGTTCTCTCAGGTCATGATTTTATACAGTCAACGAAAGTTATGTATATGTTAATTTATATAACATAAAAATCAGCTTTTATCTAATTTTCTTGTGGAATAATCCTTTTTTCTATAAAAAAATCTACACTAAACACCCATTTTTATGTTATGATCAATTTAGATAAGAAATATATGGTGATACGATTGAATTTAAGTTATATTATATAACATATATTTCACAATGTTTCACAGCTCAATAATCATTTATTCATTTTTCGCTTCTGGCAGACTCAGCTTGAAATACAATAAAGCCCCATCCGAAGATGGAGCTTTGACTGATCCGTAACATGAAATTTATAATTACACCAAAACGGTAGCGCCCATGAGGTATTTATCAACTTCTCGTGCAGCTTCTCGACCTTCATTAATAGCCCACACGACAAGACTTTGTCCGCGACGCATATCACCTGCAGCAAAAACCTTATCCACATTAGTAACATATTTTCCATAACGTGCTTTAACGTTGGAACGACGGTCCGTCTCCAAACCAATTTGCTCTACAATCGTTTGCTCAGGACCATCAAATCCAATGGCAATAAGAGCGATTTGTGCAGGGAATACGCGCTCCGTACCTGGAATCGGTTGATAGATTTTGCGCCCAGTTTCATCAACAATCCGTTGAATTTGAATGGTGTGTAGCTCTTTCAGATTACCGTTCTCATCACCTACAAATTTGGTCGTCATGATGGAGAACTCACGTGGATCTTCTCCGAACAACGCCTTAGCTTCTTCCTGTGCATAATCGAGAGAATACACGTTTGGAAATTGTGGCCAAGGATTGGCAATCGGGTCACGCTCCATAGGCGCTTTGGTGTGTGTGCCAAATTGAGTGACACTCCGACATCCATGACGCAAAGAAGTAGCTACACAATCCGAACCCGTATCACCGCCACCGATTACAATAACGTCCTTACCTTGGGAAGACAAATAGTTGCCATCTTCCAGATTGGAGTCCAAGTAACTTTTGATAGTACCATTCAGATAATCCATCGCATAATGAACACCCTTCAAATCGCTACCTTCAATGTTGAATTCTCTTGGCTTCGTAGAACCACCGCATAGGACAACAGCATCATATTCAGCAATTAACTGATCGGTAGGGATATCTTTGCCGATTTCCGTATTTGTGATGAATTGAATACCTTCTGCCTCCAGCAAATCCACACGCCGCTGAACAACCTTTTTATCCAATTTCATGGACGGTATGCCATACATCAATAATCCACCCACACGATCTGCACGCTCATACACAGTCACGCTGTGCCCTGCTTTGTTAAGCTGTGCAGCTGCAGCCAAACCTGCCGGACCCGAACCGACAACAGCCACTCGTTTGCCTGTACGCTTTTCTGGCGGATTAGGGACAACCCAGCCTTCCTCAAAACCCTTTTCGATAATAGCTTCCTCAATGGTTTTAATTGTAACAGACTGTCCGATCAGGCCGACTGTACACGAACCTTCACATGGCGCAGGACAGACACGACCTGTAAATTCCGGGAAGTTATTTGTTTTGTGCAGCCGCTCTAGCGCTTCCTTCCACAAACCACGGTATACGAGATTATTCCATTCCGGAATGAGATTATGAACCGGGCAGCCTAAAGTTGCTCCCATGATATCCATCCCCGTATGACAATAAGGAGTTCCGCAGTCCATACAACGCGCCCCTTGGGTACGCAGCTCTTCTTCAGACATATGCTTATGGAATTCTTCCCAATCCTTTATACGCTCTGCCGGGTCCCGGTCTGTAGGAAGCTGTCGTGTGTATTCCATAAATCCAGTTGGTGTAGACATGTTACGTTCCCCCATCTCTTCGCTTATGAACCCCGATCATCCATTCAGAATTTAAGTCAAATTCGAATTTGTCTGCTTGTATTATGAAAGGGTCTGTTCTCGTTGAATTTGATTTATTGTATCACAATACAGCGTAAAAGTAATGAAAACTTATGCAACTTTTTGCATCAACACCAAAAGGATTTTTTATATGGTTTATTAATTTTTCAAATGAGTGGGGTCGGATACAGTCCATTCTTATTCCGTTTTCTCGTAAACAACAAAACGGTACTCATATGGATTTCTGTCATCCTTGATACCCGGAGTCTCACTAACTATATTCCAACCGTTCCAATCCAGCTCGGGGAACGTTGTATCGCCTTCAAAAGTCTCCTCAATCCGAGTCACAATCAACCGATCGGCATGTGGCCAAAACAGTGCATAAATTTCTGCTCCTCCAATGACCATTAGCTCCTCCTGCTTTGCTAATTGGAGCCCTTCTTCCAGTGAATGAATCACTTCCGCACCTTTCACCTGATAACACTGATCTCGAGTTAAGACGACGTTACGTCGGTTTGGCAGGCTTTTTCCTCCAAAGGATTCCCACGTCTTGCGCCCCATGAGTACCGTTTTATTAATCGTCTGCTCTTTGAAAAAGGCCATGTCTCTAGGGAGGCGCCAGGGAAGTTTGTTATCCCGGCCAATCACACCATTTTGTGCCATAGCCCATATCATTGAAATGCCCATTTTTCCACCTCCTCTAATCAGATGGCGACAGGCGCCTTAATCCCTGGATGATACTCGTAATTTTCAAAAGCAAAATCGTCATAGGTATAATCAAAAATCGAATCCGGTTTGCGCAGAATTTTTAACTGAGGCAACGGATAAGGATCACGTTCCAGCTGTGTATGCACTTGTTGCATATGATTTGAATAAATATGCACATCGCCGCCTGACCAAATAAATTCGCCGGGCTCCAAACCACACTGCTGTGCAACCATATGCGTAAGCAATGCATAACTCGCGATGTTGAACGGCAGCCCTAAAAAGGTATCCACAGAACGCATTGTTAGCATACAGGAAAGCTTTCCTCCAGCTACATAGAACTGAAATACAAAGTGACATGGCGGCAACTTCATGGATTCGATTTCTGCCACATTCCAAGCACTGACGATGTGTCGACGTGAGTCTGGATTGTTTTTAATAGCCTCTATGACATTCGCAATTTGATCAATATGTTGCCCGTCTGTTGTTTCCCACGAGCGCCATTGCGATCCATATACAGGCCCCAGATTCCCCTGCTCGTCCGCCCACTCATCCCAAATGGTAACTCCGTTCTCCTTGAGATAAGAAATGTTGGTATCTCCCCGCAAAAACCATAACAGCTCATGAATAACGGATTTCAAATGAACTCTTTTGGTGGTCACCAAGGGGAAGCCCTTGGCCAGATCAAAACGGAGTTGTCTTCCGAAAACAGATAGTGTACCCGTTCCTGTACGATCCTCTTTTTTTACTCCATTCTCTAAAATATCCTCCAGCAGTTCCAAATAGTTGCGCACGTTATTCCTCTCCTTTGAGCATGAATAAAAACCTGGCATCGCCAGATTCTAATCTTTAAAATTCTTTTTCTGCACCAATATCTATATTTAGTTTATCATGTACGGTGCTTCGTTGACCATGTACTGTGTGAATTTTCATAGTAGTCCTGAAAACCCTAAAGTTTGAAAAAAAAGAGACAAAGAGCGCAGATATAGCGCTCCTTGCCTCTCTTTGTCATGTATGAAAACCAAAAACGAGATAATGAAAAATGGTATTAGCGACGTGGTGCCAATGCATGGATCGGATGACCCAGCACGACTTCCGCTGCTTCCATAACGATTTCGCCCAATGTAGGGTGAGCATGAATAGTCAAGGAGATATCTTCGAGTGTAGCACCCATTTCAATCGCCAGACCCAGCTCAGCAATAAGGTTGGAGGCTTCCAGGCCTACGATTTGCGTACCCAGTACCAGACCTGTGTCAGCGTCAGCTACGATTTTCACAAAACCTTCAGCAGCGTTCAGGGAAACCGCACGACCGTTTGCTCCATAAGAGAACTTGCCAACTTTGACATTGTAGCCTTTTTCTTTGGCTTCTGTCTCTGTGTAACCTACGCTGGAGCATTCTGGATCTGTGAAAACGACAGCTGGCATACATTTGTAATCTACTACAGACGGCTCGCCTGCGATTGCTTCAGCAGCCACTTTACCTTCGTAAGAAGCTTTGTGTGCCAGAGCAAGACCAGCTACGATATCGCCGATTGCAAAGATGTGAGGAATGCTAGTACGTCCTTGGTGATCAACTTTCACCATTCCGCGCTCATCCAGTTCTACGCCGATCAGATCCAGACCCAGTTCACCGTCTGTGTTTGGACGACGTCCAACAGTTACAAGCAGATAATCAGCAGTTACTTCTTTGCTTTCGCCGTTAACGGAGAATTTCACCGTTACGTCTTTATCTGTTTGCTCTGCACTTTCCGCTTTAGCGCCAGTGAAGATTTCGATGCCAGTTTTCTTCATGCTTTTCGCAACGATCGAAGTCATATCTTTGTCGAAACCAGGAAGCACTGTATCCATACCTTCAATGATCGTTACTTTAGAACCGAATTTGGAGTACATTTGTCCAAGCTCTGCACCAATGTATCCACCACCGATTACGATCAGGCTTTTTGGAATTTCAGGCAGGTTCAATGCTTCTGTAGAAGACAGAATGCGTCCGCCAAATGGGAATGGTTTCAGTTCGATTGGACGGGAACCTGTTGCGATAATTGCATTTTTAAAACGGTAACGTGGTGATTCATGTTCGTTGAATACACGCGCTTCGTTTTCGTTGATGAACATGCACTCGCCATTGAAAACTTCAACTTTGTTGCCTTTGAGCAAGCCGCTTACGCCGCCTGTCATTTTTTTAACAACACCGTTTTTGAATTCTTGTGTTTTAGCAAAGTCTACTTTTACATTTTCAGCCGTAATACCGAAGGACTCGCCATGTTTAGCTGCTTCGTATTGGTGAGCTGCAGAGATCAAAGCTTTGGATGGAATACATCCACGGTTCAGACAGACACCGCCCAGCTCAGATTTGTCAACGATCAATACGCTTTGTCCCAATTGTGCGGCACGGATGGCAGCTACATAGCCGCCAGGACCCGCACCGATAACCAATGTGTCAATATCCAGAGAAGCGTCTCCTACTACCATTGATTACACCTCCATAACAAGCAACTCAGGGTTAGCGAGCAGCTGTTTGATATAGTTCATGAAGTTTTGAGCAGTTGCACCGTCAATAATACGGTGGTCAAAGCTCAAGGAAAGAGCCATTACTGGAGCGGCTACAATTTCACCGTTTTTCACGACTGCTTTTTCACTGATGCGGCCAGTACCCAAAATCGCAACTTCAGGGAAGTTAATGATTGGAGTAAAGAACATACCGCCTGCAGAACCGATGTTAGTGATGGAAATTGTACTTCCTCTCATTTCGTTCGCAGCCAATTTTCCATCACGACCGCGCACAGCTAGATCACGAATGGAATCAGCAATCATCCAGATACTCTTACGATCAGCATCTTTGATAACAGGAACGATCAAGCCGTTGTCTGTATCTGTAGCGATACCGATGTTGTAGTATTTTTTGTAGACAATTTCGTTTGCTTCTTCGTCGATTGTGGCATTCAGAGCCGGGAATTGACGGGAAGCAGCAACCAAAGCTTTTACGATGAATGGCAGGTATGTTACTTTTGTGCCTTTCTTCTCAGCAATTGGTTTGATACGAGTACGGAAAGCAACCAGTTCAGTTACATCTACTTCATCCATAATCGTAACGTGCGGAGCCGTATAAGCCGATTTAACCATAGCATTGGAAATAGCCTTGCGGATACCTTTAAATGGTACGCGCTCTTCCTCAGCACGTGGATCTGCTGCTGGTGCGGATGCTGCCGCAGCTTTCGCTTCTTTCTTAGCAGGCTCTTGTGCTTTTGCAGCTTCTTTCGCTACTGGTGCAGCCGCTTGGCCTCCACCATTTTTGAAAGCTTCTACATCTTCTTTGGTGATTTTACCATTTTTGCCGGAGCCACTCACTTGAGCGATGTTTACACCTTGCTCACGAGCAAATTTGCGGACGCTAGGTGTAGCTAGTACATCTTTGTTAGAAGCAGCAGGAGTTGCAGCTGGTTTAGTGTTAGCTCCGCCTTGTGCAGCATCCTGTTCTTGTTTAGCAGCAGCTGGTGCTTCTTCTTGTTCAGGAAGTTCACCCTCTGCAGCGATTACAGCTACGACTTGACCTACGTTAAAGATGTCGCCGTCTTTGGCAAATACCTCTTGTACTGTGCCATTGACCGGACAAGGAACTTCAACTACAGCCTTATCGTTTTGTACTTCCATGATGATATCTTCATCTGTTACTTTGTCGCCAGGCTTGATGTGCATCTTGATGATTTCGCCTTCGTGAAGACCTTCACCCAGCTCTGGGAATTTATATTCAAATCTAGCTGTACCTGCAGCTCCGCTTTGTGCAGCAGCACTTGGCTCAGGGCTAGCAGCTGGTGCTTCTGGTGCTTCTTCTTGTTCAGGAAGTTCACCTTCTGCATCAATTACAGCTACGACTTGACCTACGTTAAAGATGTCACCGTCTTTGGCAAATACTTCTTGTACTGTACCATTAACCGGACAAGGAACTTCAACTACAGCCTTATCGTTTTGTACTTCCATGATGATATCTTCATCTGTTACTTTGTCGCCGGGCTTGATGTGCATCTTGATGATTTCGCCTTCGTGAAGACCTTCACCTAGCTCCGGGAATTTATATTCAAATTTAGCCACGTTTAAAACCTCCCAAATTTACGGTGTGCTTTAATTAAAATTCCAATACTTTATTAACCGCATCAATGATACGTGTTGGGGTTGGCAACCAAGTATCTTCAATTTGAGCAAAAGGATAAACGGTATCCGGGCCTGCTACACGCAGAACAGGTGCTTCCAGATGCAGGATTGCTTTTTCGTTAATTTGTGCAATAACTTCAGCAGCTACACCGGAGCTCTTTTGCGCTTCTTGAACCACGATAGCACGGTTGGTTTTTTGAATAGAAGCAACAACGGTATCAATGTCAATCGGACTAATGGTACGCAAATCAATGATTTCCACTTTGATACCTTTTGTTTTTTCCAGCTCATCAGCAGCTTTAACCGAAGTGTGCACCATCATACCGTAAGTAATGATCGTCACATCGGAACCTTCACGAACTACGTTAGCTTTGCCCAGTTCAACTGTGTAATCATTCTCAGGAACTTCAGCGCGGAATGCATGATACAAGTTCAAATGCTCCATGAAAAATACTGGATCATTGTCGCGAATAGACGCGATCATAAGACCTTTTGCATCGTAAGGGTTGGAAGGAACAACAACCTTGATACCAGGTGTTTGAGCCAGAAGGCCTTCCAAGGAATCTGTATGCAGCTCGGCTGCCTTAACACCGCCACCAAAAGGTGTACGGAATACGATTGGAGAATTGTAACGACCACCGGAACGGTAGCGCATACGGGATGCTTGAATTGCCATTTGATCGAGTGCTTCAAAGATAAAGCCTACGAACTGGATTTCAGCTACAGGGCGGAAGCCTTGGATACCCAGACCCACAGCAAGACCCCCGATTGCGGATTCCGCCAGCGGAGTATCGAATACACGTTCTTCGCCAAATTCTTTTTGCAGACCTTCTGTAGCGCGGAATACGCCACCTACATGACCTACGTCTTCACCGAAAAGCAGGACGTTAGGGTCGCGTTTCAACTCTACGCGCAGTGCGTCACGAATCGCTTCTTTCATGTTCATTTGTGCCATTTGCTTCATTTCCTCCTTAAACATTGACAGATCAATTTCAGTTCAGGTCAATCGAAAAGCAGACCGGATCGGGTTACCGCCCGGTCTCTTTCAAGTTCAATTATTTAAAATCAGCTTTTTGTTCTTCCAAGTGCTTAGGCGTTGTTTCGAACATGCTATCGATCAGGCCAGGAATTGTCATTTTCTCTGTTTTCTCGGCTTTTTTGATCTCTTCGTTCACTTTTGCCTTAGCTTCTTCTTTTACGCGAGCTGTATCTTCTTCAGTCCAAAGGCCTTTTTTCTCAAGGTATTTCGCAAAGCGGGCAATTGGATCTTTCGCATTCCATTCGCCTTCTTCTTCTTTAGAACGATATTTTGTTGCATCATCAGAAAGGGAATGCGGACGGAAACGGTACGTTACGGCTTCAATCAAAGTAGCACCTTCACCATTACGTCCACGCTCTGCAGCTTCTTGAACGGCTTTAATAACTGCAAGCACGTCCATGCCATCAATTTTCACGCCTTTAATACCAGCAGCTACTGCTTTATGAGCGATCGAAAGAGCAGCCGTTTGTTTTGAAAATGGAGTCGTGATCGCGTAACCATTGTTTTGCACAAAGAAAATAACTGGCAACTTGTATACACCAGCATAGTTCAGGCCTTCGTAGAAATCACCTTCGGAAGAACCGCCGTCACCTGTATATGTAATGGCGACTTGTTTTTGCTTTTTCAGTTTGTAACCCATAGCAATACCCATAGCATGCAAAATTTGCGCGCCAATGATGATTTGCGGCATCAGTACATTAACACCGTCCGGCACTTGGCCGCCGTGTTGATGACCACGGGAATACAAGAAAGCTTGGTATAATGGCAGGCCATGCCAAACGATTTGCGGAATATCGCGGTAGCCTGGAGCAATAAAGTCTTCTTTTTGGAGCGCATATTCGCTACCAATCATGGTTGCTTCTTGTCCGGATACCGGAGCGTAGAAACCGAGACGTCCTTGACGACCTAAGTTAACGGCACGGTCATCCCAAGTACGTGTAAATACCATTCGATACATAATTTCTTTCAATTGATCATCTGTAAGTTTAGGCAACATATCTTTATTGATAATTTCACCATCCGGAGAAAGTACGGACAGCGCCTCAACTTCCTCTGTGTAAACTTCATAAGGAACCTTGCTCATTTTCTTCACCTCAACAAAAAAATTTGAATATCAAGTTCCGCTGTTATAGGATTATTATACACCTGTTATATCGCTCGCGTCAAAGATTTAGTTATTTTTTTTGAGTTTACCACATTTTTGTGTATGTAACAGGGTATGTTTTTTACTATAACAGCTTAGTACATGATTGAAATTTTAAACATCTATTGCAATCAGGGTAATCTTAACTTATTGTGATCCCGAATGCAAAATAATACCCAAGAAAGGTGACGAAAAATGACGGATTCTCGGTATTTAAAACGAACCATCCTTAAAGACGAAGTAAACAGCCGCTTTCTTAGCGAGACCAGAACTCTCCGGATATATTTGCCGCCCGGCTATAATGAAATATTGAGCTACCCGGTCGTATACTGTCAGGACGGAGAAGAATTTTTCAATTTTGGCCGCATTGCAACTCACGCCAACCGCCTCATTCTAGATGAGGGCGTCGAACCCTTCATTATTGTAGGTGTGGAAGTGAATACCAAAATCAGAACTCAGGAGTACGCTCCCTTTGGCAATCGTTTTGAGGCGTATACCACCTGTTTTGCAGAAGAGATTATTCCCTATGTGGAGCAAAAGTATCCTATAAGAAAAGATGCAGCGTCCCGCATTTTGGCGGGGGATTCACTGGGAGGCAGTGTGTCTCTGCATTTGGCTTTGATGTATCCTCAGCTGTTCAACCGCATTATCAGCCTCTCAGGTGCTTACTATGAAGCTTCGCAGGAAATCATCGCCCGTGAGAAAGATCTTTCTCATTTGCGGGTGTGGATGACGGTTGGCCTTCAGGAAGATGCATTTGAGAGTGATACTGGCATTTACAACTTTGTAGAACTTAACCGTCAATGTGCAGATTTGCTGCGCGAACGGAACGCTGAAGTTTCTTACCGTGAAAAGGATGGCAAACATTTGTGGGGCTTTTGGCAAAACGAGTTGCCTGACGCGCTAATGTATTTTTTGGATCGCGCCTGAGTAAAAATTCTTCTATAGGGAATGGAGCATTGACCTACTAGGTCATTAAGCTCCTTCCTCATTTTTTAATGCAATTTGGTTGCGCTTTCAAAAAAGTATAATGAAAAACGGCAATTATTGCCGTCATCTGTCGTTCACATTATAGCTTTTCTTCTACGATCTTGTCCAGCAAGGCGTCGCAGCCTGCGTCCATTAATCGATAGGTCTCTTCAAAATTCCCTGTAAAATATGGATCGGGTACTTCTCTTAATTTTTCTTGAGGAAGCAAATCCATAAATTTTAGAATATCAGCCTCCGCTCCACCTGCAATCTTTCGCATGTTTTGTTCATTAGAGTCATCCATGCACACAATATAATCAAACGCATCAAAATCACGGCCCGTTATTTGCCGCGCCTGTATGCCTTGTTCGCTGATTCCATGCAGTTTAAGTTGCTTTAGTGTTCCCTCATGCGGGGGATTTCCGATGTGCCAGTCGCCTGTCCCGGCCGAGTCCACCCCGATTTCTGCGCTCAATCCCCGTTCCTGCGCTTTATGCCTCAGTATTGCCTCCCCCATCGGAGAGCGGCAAATATTGCCCAAACACACAAACAAAACGTTAATCATTTCGTTCTCCTTCCTATTACCCGTTACACTTCCTTTTTTTCTGTTTCATTGTAGCCATGTCCTCCAAAATTGTGCAAGCCATATTTAACGCGGTATACTTAAAAACGATGGTATATATAGGATCGTATCAGAAAGAAAGGATGTTGATTATGACAAAAAAACGAGCGATTGTATTTTCAGGCGGTCGTCTTAATGAAGAAGATTTACATCAAATACAACCCGATGATTTTATTATAGGTGCAGATAAAGGTGCTCTTTTCCTGATCGAGCACGGTATTACACCACATATCTCTGTAGGAGATTTTGATTCGATCACACCAGAGGAAAAAGAAAAGGTAGAATCAGCAAGCCAACGTATGATTTCGTGCGATCCAGTACTTAAAGACTTAACAGATACTGAGCTTGCTTTGGAAATCGCTATGGACGAACGGGCAGATCATGTACTGCTGCTTGGTGTGACTGGCACCCGGATGGACCACACATTGGCTAATGTTCAAATATTGGTACGTGCAATGCAGCATCATATTAGCTGCGCTATTATGGACGCACATAATTATATTGAGCTCACCGGATCAACGCTTGAGATCCAGCCTATGGGTTATACATATACATCGCTGCTTCCTATGACTGCCGAAGTAACAGGCATACAACTGGAAGGATTTATGTATCCGCTACATAATGCCACCCTCAAAATGGGACAATCACGTGCTGTCAGTAATAAGCTAACGGCTCCAAAAGGTACGATTTCCATCAAAAGCGGTCTTCTACTCGTTATTCAAAGCAAGGATTAATTATGACATTGTTGTAACCATTGTTTAAATTGTTTTTTCACTCAAAACCTTTGATTAATAAGGGTTTTTCCGTTTGTAGAGATCTATGAATCGATATATTTTTAACAAATTGTAATTTTTAATTGTTTTTTAATAATCACTGTGTAAGTCTTGTCCCTCAAGCATTTGAGAGTTCTTTTCCAACTATTAGGCGGCTTCAAAACTGTTATACTCAACGCTGTCAGTTAGTTAGCAACTCAGCAAAATATTGCACAAATCAATTTCTGGAGGTACTTACAACATGAATATGCAGAAAATCATAAAAAAGGTAATTATCGCAGGGGTCGCAGCCACGATCGGCTTTGGTACTTTTGCAATTGAGGGAACAAATACGGCACAGGCTGCCACTACTACTTCTGTTGGCCAAAAAGTAATTAACTACGGCGAAAAATATATGGGCACACCCTATAAGTTTGGAGCTTCCACAAGCACGACGCGCAATTTTGACTGTTCTTCTTTCATGAAGCACATATTCAAGAAATACGGAGTGAATTTGCCGCGTACTTCTGTTCAACAGTCCAAAGTTGGACATGCCGTATCCAAGTCCAATTTGAAAAAAGGGGACTTAGTGTTCTTTTCAAGCGGTAGCCGTGCCACGGGTCGCAACATTACCCACGTAGCAGTCTATATGGGCGGGGGTAAAATTCTACACACTTACGGCGGACCTGGCGTGACTATCTCCGATTTGAACTCTGGCAACTGGAAAAGAACATACATTAAAGCACGCCGCGTGCTGTAGTTTGAAACTCATTATGAAATATGCGAGCCGGGACGAAAGTTCCGGTTTTTTTTATATGCCTTATGCTATTCTGATACGGTTGGTGTTCTGAGTGAATAGCCAATTCCTCGTTCCGTACGGATCATTTTAAACTTATATCCTTTATCTACTTTAACCCTCAAATGTCTGATATAGACGTCTACTACGTTCGTATCAACGATATAATCATGTTTCCAAACATCCTTCAGAATTTGCTGTCTGCTACAAACTTGGTTAAGATGTATCGCCAGGTGAAGCAAAAGATCAAATTCTTTCGGAGTTAATTCCAGCTTTTGCCCCCCTCTGCTCACCATTCTGCTTGCATTGTCTATATGTAAATCACCCGCCTCGATTGCCCTTTTCACATCACGTTCAATACCAAAAATCCGCAATAAATTAGCCACCCTAGCCTGAAAAACTCTAGGATAAAAGGGCAGGACGATCACATCATGTGCTCCTTGTTCAAAGCAGGAAACAATATGGTCCTCCTCATCTGATGAAGTCATTGCAAATAGCGGGACATGAGGATGGTATTGCTGCAATGTGCGAAGCAAACCATGTGAATCCGTCGGTTCATCTTCTATATTGAGCAGTAGCAAATCCACAGGATTATGGGCTACATAAGAGCTTGCATCTGTCGTATTGCTAACATGAACCACCTGATAACCTGCCTGCTCCAATGGATGAACAAATACGGGAGACGCTTCATTTACATCCACAAGTAAAATTAACGGGCTCATCTTTTCACCCACCTGGTTTGGACATAGCATTACATATTGGATACGAACAAGTTTGTTATAAGCCATTAAAGCATATTAATATTATTGTAACAAAAAAGCAGAAAATCATTCTCCAAAGAATGGCTTTCTGCTTTTATAGTTTAACCCAAATAGCGATGATACAGACTTCTTGCTTTTGCCACGTCCTTTGTCCCATGAATCAACGCTCTGCCATCTGCAAAAACAACCAAGCGATGCTCGCTTGTACTAAAGGAAACCAAAAACGGATTCCGCTCTACTTTTCCTTCTACCAAAGAAGCAAATCTATCTGCTGTTTCTGCAAGATTCAGATGTGTTGGGTTTGCTGGTCTAATTTGAACGGTATCCCTACCGCACAAAACATCTGTCTTCTGCCGATGAGAGGCCGACAAATAGGGATACGTCGGTTGGCTGCCGCAAGAAGGACAGTTCTCCTTTTTAACGCTATCTACCGCTATTGCTACATACTCATTTTTCCACAAATCAAACGAAAGCAGCTTTCCTCTCAAATCTTCCGGATATCCACCAAGAAGTTTGAAAGCTTCCGTAGTTTGGTTAGCCGTGACCATCTGTACGGCCTGCGGAATAATCCCGGCGGTATCACAGGTTTCTCCACCAAACGGTACAGTTTCCAGCAGACAGTGAAGACAAGGCGTTTGACCCGGTAAGATGGTATAGGTTACACCATAGCTGCCCACACATCCCCCATAAATCCAAGGTATCCGATGCTTGAGTGCCATGTCGTTCATAAGAAGTCGGGTATCGAAATTATCGGTTGCATCCATCATGAGATCTACCCCCAAGATCAACTCTTCCAGTTCTTCCACCCCAACATCCAGTACATGTGCATGTATAACCGTTTCCGAATTAATATCCTTTAATCTTCGCTGAGCAGCTACTGCTTTGGGATATCTTTGCGCAGCATCACTTTCCTGAAAAAGCTGCTGGCGCTGCAAATTGCTCCATTCCACATAATCCCGGTCTACGAGGCTCACTGTACCTACGCCCCCGCGAACGAGCGTTTCCGCAATACCTGTACCTAACGCTCCGACACCTATGATTAGTACGTGGGAAGAAGCAAGCCGGCGTTGTCCCGTCGGTCCAAAGGGCGCGAATCTTTCCTGTCTGGAATAACGGTCACTTGGATGTGTTTCTCCTGCATCGGATTTGTCAGTTACCTTCATGCCTGAACCATACCTTCTGTCGGACTGCTTGCTGAAGCGTAACGTTTTACAGGAATCATCCCCGCCTCAAAACCATATCTTCCAGCACGAACAGCCAGTTTCATGGCCTCGGCCATTTTTACTGGGTCCTTCGCTCCTGATACGGCTGTGTTCAACAAAACAGCATCTGCCCCTAACTGCATCGCCATTGCCGCGTCACCGGGTGAGCGAATACCCGCATCGACAATAACCGGAACCTCCGCCTGTTCAATAATTAGCCCTAATGAAAACGGATTGAGCAAACCATGTCCTGTACCAATCGGTGAAGCTCCAGGCATAACGGCGTGTACTCCAAGCTCTTGTAGCCTCTTTGCTAGAATCACATCGTCCGATATGTAGGGCAGCACGATAAAGCCTTCTTCTAACAGCTTATCACTAGCTTTCAACGTTTCAAAAGGGTCAGGGAGCAGTGTCTTGCTATCCCCAATGACTTCCACCTTAATCATATCGCACAGGCCGGAGGCTTTTGCCAATTGGGCAATACGAATCGCCTCCTCTGCTGTTGTAGCCCCTGCTGTGTTGGGAAGAAGTGTATACCGGCTCAAATCCAGCATATCGAGAAAATGCTGCTTATCCCGTTCCTCCAAGTTCAATCTCCGTACAGCAAACGTCAATATTTCCGTCTCAGCAGCCTCTACGGCTTGGGATTGGATATCCAGATCAGAGAATTTTCCTGTTCCCAACAACAACCTCGAGGTAAAAGATGCTTTTCCAATGGTTAACATAATCAACCGCCTCCCACAAAATGTACAATTTCTAGGCAATCTCCATCCTTCAGTACCGCTTCATCATGATCTTCACGGCTCAATATATGCCGATTCAGCTCCACCACTACGGTTTTCACCTTTACATCAAGCTCATGTAGCAATTGATTCACATGAGTGATTCGATTAGAAAAGGTCATGCTCTGGCCGTTAATCGTCAGCTTCATAAGCTTTTCTCCTTGAGGAGCTCCGAAGAAAAACTACTTATCCCAAGTTCTGCTGCACCAGCTCCATTAAGCATAGCTGCCATCGCACGCCCGGTAGCATCACTCAGCAGGACACCGTTGCGATAATGCCCAACCGCAGCAAATACGCCCTCGACCCCAGGAACAGTACCTATAAAAGGATGGCCTGATGCAGCCTGCGGACGTAAGCCCGCCCAAGCGCGTATAAAAGAAGCTTCACGGACGCACGGCAGCCAGGCAGAGGCACGTGCCAGCAACCCCTCCAAGCCTCCTACGGTCACTTCTTCGTCATATTGATGCGGAAGGCTCGTTGCCCCAATCCAAAGCTCGTTATTCTGTTTAGGCACGAGGTAAATATCATCAGCATAAATGGTGTATTCTAATGGGTGATCCTTCAAGGAGACCGCTACCGCTTCGCCCTTGACCGAATAAAGTGGATATTCAAATCCAACCTGCGCCAGTAATTTCATGCTATCCAAGCCTCCAGCAATAATGACCTGATCGCAGGAAAAAAAGCCGCTATCTGTTCGGACACCGCAAACTCGACCATCCTGTATGACCAGTTGCTCTGCCCGTGTACCAGACCATACCGTTGCTCCCAGCACCGCAGCAGCACCTGCATAAGCACGACAAAGCTGGACAGGAGCCACTTGTGTCTCCTTTGAACGATATATTGCTCCGATCGCTTGTTCATCCAAACCTGGAATTCGTCGGGCCAATTCCCTCGCATCCCACCAGATAGGACAATCATCCTCTCGCGTTTTAGCAGCTTTCCAGCGTTTTTGGCCTTCAGTTTCCGTACGGAAAGGGGTCACAAATCCTTCTGTACGGAATTCCACCGAAATACCCGACAAACGCTCCAGATCACAAACAAGCTCAGGGAATGCATCTCGACTTCTGCGAGCAAATCGTGCCAGCTCAGAGTCGGTGAACTCTTCACTTTCCGCTGCCAGCATTCCAACCGCTGCTCCTGAGGCTCCCTCACCCGGGATCAATCGTTCCAGCATGATCGTACTTCTTCCCTCCTTGGCCACATGATAAGCAATGGAACTGCCGATGACACCTCCACCTATGACCAAGCATTCAGCATGTCCTATCGCTCTTGCCTCTGTGTGTATCTTTAGCATTTGTTCCGTGTCTCCTCTCCATAAACCATTCTGCTTTCAGCTTGCCTCTACTCTCGTTTTCTCGCTACAAGCTGTGAACTACAAGATCTGCCATTCGCCTATATTCCATCGCAGCTGCAACGGGCGACTCAGCCTCCCATATACCAGACATCACCGCAATTCCGCTTGCTCCGGCCATATAAAGCTCCGGGATATGGTGCGGTTGTATGCCGCCCAGCGCGATCACCGGAATGTTCGACAGCCTGCAAATATGTTCAAGCTGAGCTAAACCCCGCGGTACAATACCGGGCTTACAATGGGTCTCATATACGTGACCATAAAGTACATAGTCTGCTCCTGCCTGCTCGGCAGTCTGCGCCTCCTCCAAGGAATGCACAGACACTCCACAGCGTGTACTCTTTGAAAGTAGGCTTTTCACATCCACAACAGGTAATCCATTAGCTGGTAGCTGGACGGTTCCAACCAAAGTAAGTAAAGCTACATCCACACGATCATTTACTACAATTTGTTGCAAAGGAACTTCCTGCTCCACCATGCTGCGAGTCAAAGAAAGCAATGCAGAGGCACCATTCTGTTTTAAACGTGCGTGTACATAATGAACATACGGACAAATCATAGCAGCCACTCGGGCGGCTTGTGCAAAAGTGCCCTTTTCCATCGAAATTGCGTGTAATTCGATTTTGTCTTCACCTCACATTGGATTAAAGGATCTAAGCTTAGCAGCCACGTCTACCAGCAGTAATGAAAGGGGATTGTATGTGAATCCGTCTACGGAAGCTCGAACAACTTAAAATGAACGAAACGCAAAAAAACCACTTCCCCAAGGAAGTGGTTTAACGAACGTCCAATAATCGAACGGACCATGATATCCGTATACGTGTATCGTCCCACGCACAAACAAAATAAAGATGGTGTTGCCTTGTTTGTACGGCGCTCACTTCCCTACGCTGGCATAACCCAGATCAGGTGCAAAGGGTCCGAAATCCATTTATTCCGTCTCAGCCGCATGGGCGGCTCCCCTAGTGTGACTATTTTATTGTATAAGCTAAAGATAGCTTAGCATATTTTCCTAATTCTGCAAACCCCACTTCGTGTGAAATATGCAGAACTGGATTTAACTGATTTTAGTTAACTTTACTTGACCACTCTTCCACATTCCACGTTTTGGTTACCCAATCCTCGTAAAAGTCCGGTTCGTGAGATACAAGCAATACCGTCCCTTTGTATTCCTTCAAGGCACGTTTCAGCTCATCCTTTGCTTTAACATCCAAGTGGTTGGTAGGCTCATCGAACAATACCCAGTTGCTTTCACGCATTAACAGTTTGCAAAGACGGACTTTAGCCTGTTCTCCACCACTAAGCGCAGATAGCGGACGTGTGATATGCTCATTTTTCAAACCGCAGCGCGCCAAATGCGCTCGTACTTCATGCTGGTTCAAATGCGGAAATTCATTCCACACATCGTCAATCGGTGTAATTTTCTCCGCCTTTACTTCCTGCTCAAAATAAGCGGGCTGCAAAAAATCACCTTGATAGGTTTTTCCACTGATTGGCGGAATTTTTCCCAATATGGTTTTGAGCAATGTCGATTTACCGACACCGTTGTAGCCAACAATTGCAATTTTTTCGCCACGTTCAATCGTCATGGACATTTTAGGCAAAAGGGCATGTGTATAACCAATCTCAAAATCAATACCCTCAAATACCGTCTTTCCGCTTGCACGTGCCTCTTTGAACTGAAAGGTTGGTTTTGCGGCTTCTTCAGGCTTATCAATACGTTCGATCCGATCAAGCTGCTTTTCACGGCTCTTTGCTCGGCCTGAGGTAGAAGCACGCGCTTTATTGCGCTGAATAAAATCTTCCTGTTTCTTTATAAAGTCCTGTTGCTTCTCATAAGCATCAATATGCTGAGCTTTGTTCAGATCCGCCATTTCAAGAAACTTTTCATAGTTAGCTGAATAACGGGTCATCTTGGCAAATTCAAGATGGTAAATAACATTAACGACCTGGTTCATAAACTCAGTATCATGTGAAATAAGGATAAAAGCATAGGGATAATCCTTCAAATAGCGCGTAAGCCATTCAATATGCTCTACATCCAAGTAGTTGGTAGGCTCATCCAGCAGCAGGACATTCGGCTTTTCCAACAGCAATTTAGCAAGAAGCACCTTTGTCCGTTGCCCGCCGCTAAGTGCAGATACATCCCGATCCAGTCCTATGGCCGACAGACCTAGTCCATTCGCCATTTCTTCAACCTTCACATCAATGAGGTAAAAATCGCCCATATCCAGTTGCTCCTGAATTTCACCCATCTGTTCCAGCAACACTTCCAACTCTTCAGGAGAAGCATCCCCCATTTTGTCAGTAATCTGCATCATTTCCTTTTCCAATTCCAACAAAGGAAGAAAAGCGTCTTTTAATACATCACGTACCGTTTTGCCCGGTGTCAGCTTGGTGTGCTGATCCAGATAACCGTAACGTACACGTGGAGTCCATTCCACTTTACCCTCATCCTTAAGCAATTTTCCAGTGAGAATGTTCATGAGTGTCGATTTACCAACACCGTTAGCTCCTACCAAACCTACACGTTCCCCCGCAAGCAATCGAAAGGAAACATTTTTAAATAATGCGCGGTCCCCAAAGTTGTGGGATACATTTTCTACAGTCAATAAACTCATAAGCTGTTTTTGGCTCCTTATTGTCATCGGCGCTGCCGACTGTTCTTATTTCATATGCATTTCGTTTCTTTCAAAGCTTTATTGTAGCACATTCTACAACCATATCGGAATATTGAAAACAGTGAATTTTAAGGTTTTTTGGTATGGATCTGCCTAAAAAAACAAAAACCACCCATGAGGGTGATTATTTTAAGCCATTATAACATTTGTACTCAAAGTATCCCGCAGCTGCTGCAGATTTTTCATCCGTAAAACGTTCACTCGCTTTAAAGGGAGCTGGACATGAATCTCTATAAAAATATTTCATTCTAGTATCTGGTTCTATGCCACCGATAATGTCTTGCTTTCTGACGACTCTCCCACCACCAAATCCATAGTTATTGTAATACCTGTCTCCGACCGGAATGCCTTGGATAAACGCGATCAGACCCACATCATCTATCGTGTTGTACCACTCCTCTTGCGGAATGATCGGTAGTGTGAATGTATAGGATATGCCGTTACGTGCAGCTTTTTCGTTATGGACATTAATAATTCGCGCCAGGTCCTCTTGAACGCTGCCAACAATAGTGGAACGACGTATTTGCTCAAAAGTTTCTGAATTATTCAGTAAAGATATAGGAGTCTGATCCTGAAGTTCCTTTTGAAAGCCCTCCACCCACCTGTGATTCCGCGCATCGTATGCGTGCACATAATTATCCAAGCTGAACCCCACACTGTTGCCTACTGAATCAACAATAGCATATGGCTTTTTTTCGCTCCATTTGTGGGCAATAGCAGCTTGTCCACGCTCGTCTGTATAGGCTTCTGAAGTGAACGCATAATAACCGTCATAATCCAGAATTACAATGGCTGGTATATAATCCAATAATGCACGTTGTGCTACTATATCCTCATCAATGCCTACATTAAGAAAAAGGGTATGCAGGAACGTGTTCAGCGCTGCTTCTTTATCTACACGAAAAAACTTATCCGATCCGTATCCGGCCTCGCGTTCCTGACGTTCATTCTGTGAGAGCACGACCCCTGCATCCTGAACTGCGGTACGAAGAGCTGACGTATATTTCATTTCTAGCTGCTGCACTTCACGCTGATTCTGCACCCGTAAGTCACTAACTACACCAAAGGGCAAAAACAAAAGTATAAATATGACTGCAAAATCAGTAATCTTCATTCAGAACCATGCCCCCGTAAGAAGCTGTAACTGCCGGCTTGCCGCTATCTGCCCCACCGAGAAGCCATGATTTGTACAAGTTCGCAGGAGTCCGATTCGTATTATGTAACCGGACCGTAAAATAATCCCCGGCCATCAAGGTATACCGACGTGTCTGATCTGATTTTGGCTGCTGATTGTCAGGAAACAGTACAGGCAAGATTTGCGGATTATAGTACCCATCATAGACAGTTTCATAGTTGCCTAGGAAACTGTCTGGCTTCGCGGCATCCGCATAGTCCGGTACATACTTTTTGTGCATATGCTCCAAGTCAACTTCGTACGTATTGCCTGTCAGTTCCAGATCACGCATAAAATCGTTATACATCGTCGGTGTAATGTAACCTTTGGTTCTTACCATATCAACAAAACGTACAGTTGAATGATATGTATTTAACCCGGATATATCATCCTGCCGTTCAGCAGCTTGAACTGCGGGTACGATGTACAAAAGCAATACAGCGAGCAGCGTCCCCAACAACTTGGATATTGTTTGAACCACTTCAGTCTTCCCCCAATTTCTCAAAACGTACAGATGTTATGTCCCCATTCCCATTACGCTGTGGATACATGGAATATAAAGAGGAAGCATCCAGGGCAGATACATCAGGCTCAAATGGTTCAGAATACACATCGTACTCTGTCCCGTCGACTTGAACCGAAATCCCCTCCTGTAAGTTCATGCGAATTGCCTGTATGACCTGAGCTCCTTTAATCCGTTCCGGCAATTCCACCCGAGCAGTACGGGCTATTCGCCCTTCAGAATGCTCCTCTTGCTGTGATCTTAATTCCAGTGCACCATCCAGCTGGCTGGACAAGTTTGCTGCCGTTACACATGCGGTTATGAACAGAATAACTGACACACCAAGCCGCAGCATACTTGAAGCGTGATCAGACATACTCTCATCCCCCTTATGATTATTATCTTTGCTGTAGTGCTTAGGACTGGGTAAACAACAACCCACGGACAACGTTCGATTTGTCCTTTACGATTTCAGCCTTGAATTTGCCACTTGGATTTACGTATTCATTCTCTTTCTCATTAAGCGTATTCGTGATTTTCCCAGTCTTATCACTGCCACCATTCACTGCGCCATACTGTTCACTGTCTGGGCTAATGTTCAGAGCATTACCGTACCACTGGCCTGCCATATTTTTACCGGTTTTAATCTGAATGCCGAATTGGTCCTTCCCCTGAAACTTCCGTAGCGCGTTGGTCACCTGGGAACCGCTAATCGTTGTGCCGTCATATACCGTAAAAGAGGCTTGAGACAATTCGGTCTGGATATCAGCAAAATTGTTTTGTGCCGTTTTAGTCGCCTCCTGGGCTGAAATAAACAGTATAACTACAATCGTAATTAGAGCGATGGTCAAAAATATCCCAGCGGCTACCTTTAAAGCTGTTGATGCGTTATTCATATTTTTCTCTCCTCAGCTTGTTATTTTGTATTAGTCATAATAGAACTTTCTTACTGAATTTTTTGTATTTGCTCATAATAGTTATCCATTTGAACAAAACTCATGCCGATCAACGGAATCACCAAATATAAAAAGATAAGACCATACATCGGGGCAAAGCCAATCATCCTTCCCCAGATAGCCTTGCTGTCTATTATTTTTTCATACTCCTGTTTTCTTTGTTCGAAATAGTAAGACATATGGGATTCCAAATCATCAAAGGCCTCTCGAATCGTAATTTTACCCAAAGACAAATGGAGCTTGTCCACTAGACGCTGAAACTCCGGCAAAGGTGCCTCTTCTTTTAATAAGTTGAGAGCTGCCTCTGGCCCATGTTCATAATGAAGCAAACATTTTTGCAGAGGTCTTTTGAATATAACTGAAAATCTGTTCAGCCACTCCAATATTTCCTCGACAGACATTCGTTCCATAACCCGTAAAATGGAAATAACTGTTTGAAATTGATACACCTCGTGCCTCATATCCAACCGACGCATTTTTCGTTGCAAATATAATAAAAGCATAGGCATTTGATAGGCTACATACCCAAAAATCAAACTAATCAGTACTTCCCACCACTTGATGTATTCATCATTCCAATCTTTCAGCTTTTGGAGAATACGCCGAGTATTTGTGGATATCTGTTCAGGAGTAACAGTTCCATTGGCATTATGTTCTAAAGCAGCGTACGTTCGTTCGTATGTGCTGTCCGCTCTCATGTTCAGCAAATGCATGATTTTGCGATCAATCCCACTCTGCTTCAAAGCTTCTTTTTGCTCCATCGGACTTAAATGTCCAAACATTTGACCCGATTGTACCGGGGCGTGAAGGATATGCGTTTTCTCAGCTTCATGTAAAAAAAATATCGTACTAATACTGAGCACCAAACCTACGATAAAAAGAGCTATTCTGCGTATGTAGAGCCACTCCAGCTTTATCTCCGCACCACTTTCTTTTAATAGGCGGGTTATCTGGAAATAAGAAGATATATGCTGACGCGGAATTAAAGAATCCACCACATTACGGATGATGGGAAAACGGTATAGCTTCTGTTCCCAAACCCTCCGTCCTCTACCCGCACGATATCCTGTTTCATCGGTCTGTTGAAGCTTCTGTAACAGAAAATAAGATACGATTATCACAATATAAACGGACAATTTCGTGATATAACCCAATTTTCCCTGATAAAACTCATCCATGGATGGAAAGCTGGATCTCGCCCATGTCTCGATTGGGGTGGTAAAGAAAACAGGTGCCAGTGCGATCACGTTTAGACTTTTTAATAGATAGTCCAGTTTATTTCTTCGCAGCAACTCCAACTGGATTTCGCGTGCGAGACTGCCGAGCCCCTTCAAATAAATGGAGCCCCCCTCCTCAATCCGATCACCAAACTCCATTACCATATACGAGATACCGGCAAATGCTTTTAAAAATCGATTAGGAGCCGACTCATAGTATCTTTCCAATGCTTCGTGCGGATCAACATCTGTTAGCGCCTCATGGATGAGTCGTGCGTGTCTCCCAGCCTCTGCCTCCGCCAAATCGGTCGCTTCGGATATGGCTTCCTCCACCATACCGTGCTGATGGTAATAATGACGTACATTGGCGAATAATTCGATCATCTGTGCAAGTAGCCTTTTTTCCATCCGGCTAATGGCCATATCCAAAATAAGACTGTTGATTACCACTCCGCATAAAACGGCCAATATAGCAAACTCTATTCCTGGCTTCATCATGACCAGTACAACGCCACTGCAAGCAAAAGCCCCCCAGATGAACAGTGTCATCTTCATAGTCTGTAGGCGAAGCTTGTACTCATCGTAGGCATGCTGACCAGCTAGTCGCTTACGTACACTCGTGATGTAGCCAGATAAGAAAGGGACCTTCATACATAGCGTGTACAACTTATGCAGTAAGGCTTGCAGCTCACGTTGCAGTACCGCTTTTCCCTTACGTCCTTCCTGCACAGAATAAATTCGTCCTCTGCGAACTGCATGACTACTACGCTTATGCAACCCCCACAAAACTATATATAGAAGCGCAAAGCTTCCACCTGATATAAGTAAAATCCATAATGAAATTTCTTTAAGACTCATAGTCTTCCTCCCAATAGCGGGTCAAAAAACTGCGGAAATCTCTGGCATCCTTTACATTCATCTGCTCACACATTTCTTTTGCACTTTTGGCTGTTAAGGGCTCCATCGGTATATAGCTTCCGTTCCGATATTCCATAACGTGGCGATAACTGTAGCTCAATGAAGCATTGGAGCCTGCATCCGTACGATCCGGGTCACACGGCACACATTCTGTGATCCGTTCGATGTAGCGTCGCCCCTCCGCATCACGTTTGAGATGCACATCAAAGTTAATGACATGAACTACCTGTTCCTCAGCGATGCCTTCATGCTGAAATACTCCTGTTTTGAGCAATGAATTACGAAGTGAAAACACGAGATCACGAAATGTTTTGGCATGATGAGTAAAAATGGTGAACAGACTGGCAACCTGCGACATTTGAATCATCCAAGCAGCTACTTCATCACTTGCTACTTCGCCTAGGATATTGACGGTTCCATCTGTTTTTTTCTGCAAGTCAAGCCCTTGTTGTCCTGAAATATGGTCCGTTTCTCGAAAGGTAAGAATGTTACGGCGACTGTAAATGCTGCGCAGATGCAGTTCAAAGGCCATTTCCTGAACACGAAGCGTATACGAAGCATAAATATGCTTGACCATCGCCATTAACAACGTCGTCTTACCTGAACCCTGCGCGCCTGTAATAGCAGTAATCCGGCTGCCTTTCATTAAATAAGAAAGTAGTTGGATTGGAAAATCAGCATTCTGTCCCTTAATTAACTGTTCCAGCGATGCGCTTTGAATATCGAATTTACGAACAAAGAAAGCCCACGATTCTGAGAAAGGAGGGCGCACCACCACTACCCGTGACCCATCCTTCATTTCGTTGACCTTATAACCATTCGCTTCGGAAAGCTGGCCCGGGTAATTGTATTTGTAAATATTTTGGCACACCCTTTTAAGTTCACGCTCAGATCCGAAGGAAAGGAACGAAAGATGGATCGTTTTACCTTTATAAAAAATCCACACGCTCTCATAACCATTGGCAGTAGACGCAGATGTTTGTTCAAATGCATACCCATCCGAAGGCCAGTCTGATGATGCAGGAATCCCACCTTCCGGCATACCACTGACACCCCCACTTACACCGTCGATCCGCTGGTCACGAATATCATCAATGACGGAAAAGCCTTTGTAATGCTGATAAATGCGCTGGACAATAATATCCACTTTCTCCAAAAAGGAAAGAGGGCGGTACTCACAGTCATAGATATAACGAATATCCTCTGCGGTAACGAGATAACTTCCATCTTCTTCACCTTGCTGTGAATACCTCATTTCGGCCAAGTCATAAGTATCCAATAAACGTGATAGTGCATCAGCGCCAAACTTCTGCTGGTATTGGTAAAATATAATTTCGAATTGATCCTGTATGCTAAACAACTCAGGTCTGGAGAATGGCATAACAGTATCGACGATTTTCTCGTTCAAGCCGTAACCGTTAATCAGAAGCTCAGCCATCAGATTTTTAACAAAACGTTTATCTCCAATGCTGCCATTGGCACAGTCCTTTAACGCCCTGCGTAGTTCCGCCCTTTGATGGATACGCCGTCTATATTCCTCTTCATGCAATCCGGCATCCGCCATCTGGCTATGACTCAGTTCATGAAGTGCATTTTTGATATACTCTATTAATGTTTCGAATGTGGCATCTTCGTTCTTTTTTTCTACCCGAAGGGTTGAATGTCGCGAGTGAAGATTCCCTCGATATTTAACAATAATCAGTACGATGCACATCAGTACTATGCAGGTAAGAATCAATCCGTTGATCATTTGAGCGGACAGCATTTAAGCGCCCCTCTCCAAAGCCTTGAGTCGAAGATCGGACTCTGACGCCTCCAGAATAGCTTTGCTGATATGTCGTATACTCTGCGCCCATCCTACGGGCATAAAAAGCTTGCGATGCTGCTCTTTTCCACTTCGTACCTCACGTTGCACATGGCCGATCACATCCCTGCGGTTCCATGCGTCCATAAATCCGGTGCTATAAGGGACTGTATACAAAGCACCTTTGTAGCCATATCTCCTGCGAATATTCGTTTCATTCACTTGAGAATGCACATCATATTTCCCAAGTACTATTAATAAGGGCAATGATGAGTAGGTAGATAACGGAGACACGGATTCAAAATAAGCATCTAATTCTCGCATATTCTGAGTGAGTGAAAGAACGGCCAGTTTGGCTTGTGCACATGCTTCATGCTGTACAGCCCCCCACCCTGCTCCACTTCCTGCATCAATCAGCGTTAAATCATAATATTGATTCGCTGTATCTATTACTGCCCGTACAAGCCCTGGAGATAGTAACGGCGGTGCAGCTCCAAAGGTGGAGGTTCCCTCAAGTACATCCAAAGTATGTTCGAGTACAGGTGTCGTATAATTACGAATATTTTCTTTAGACAGTGTCCCTCGCAGAACCAAACGTGCGGCAGCATCCCAGCCCCCTTCCTGAAGCTGTAGGGTTGGATCGTCCATACCATACTCTTGTATAGGTAATCCTGATTCAATACCGGTATATCTACGACCTAAATGTGTCAATAATAGTCTTCCTCTATATAGATTCCCTATGGTAATTGCTATTGCTGCCGCCAAAGAGCTACTTCCACTAGCCCCCTTAATGGGGCTCCAAAACAAAATGGTACTCATGCCCTACTCCTTTCCGCACGCTTTAGCGCACGACGACTCACTTTTAATTCCCAACTCATCCATTCCCCAATACAACGGCATAATTCTTTCTTATACATTCTGGATAGCGGTTTTAGTAGTAGCTGTTTTTTATGCTCATTTTCCAGTTTCAGAGCAAGCAGCCCCTCATCCCATGGCAGAACATATGGCTCTTGCTGCCAAGAAGCCGGGAAATGGTTCATGTATTCCCACAGATACGGCTCCTCCACACCACAATCCACAGCCTGTAAAAATAGCTTGTGAAATACAAGATCTTTGGGGAATTCGGGTTGACTGAATAAATGCTCAAGCCAATTCTGTCCGTTGTGCATTAGCATACGGCTATAATCACTGACCCAAACTCGCAGTTCTGCCCCTTTCCAAACAGAAATTGGACAAAAATCAGGTAACTCTACATCCAAAATAACAATGTCATAAGCCTGCTCCGCCTTTTGATCAGTCATCATAACGGTATGCAGGTCTTCCCATGCTGTAAATCCAATTGCTACATCAAAACCACTAAACTGCGTAATGGGAAGTGGTTTGTCGAGCATCCCTATGCTATACCGATACTGTCCCCGCAGCGTAGCATCCACAAGCAGTACCTGTTGGCCGGAAGCTGCTAATATACTGCTGATATATAACAAGGTATCGCTTTTGTCACAAAGCCCGGCAAATATCCATGTTTTCATACTTCCGTTCCTTTTCTCTCATTTATTTGGCATACGGATCAGAGCTTTCGCCCTGCGTCAGAATCTTTGTTTGTTCTTGATGATCCTGCTCGTTCTCATATTCATTTCTTGTATCATCTATCCCGCTTGCTGGGTTTTCTATAGTAGCACCCGCATGCTGGGCTACAATTTCCTCACTCAAACTTCTTTCCACGGGTGTTGAAATCACATTGTTTGACGCATTAATTGCATTTTCAAGCGAATCCCGCAGCTGCTTGGACAGCTTTTGTTCAGCCACGCGTATCAAATTCGGATCACTATTCATTAACGCTAACACCTGCGCATTAGGCGGATAGGTCGGGATTGCCTTGGGCTGAAATTGGGGATCGACATATGTCAGGGCATAGATAGATGCTTTATGCAGATAAGCATCAACAATCGCACTCGAAAGCGATAATATTTCCTGCTCATTCAAAGTGACCCAGACAATTGGACCTTCCAGTCGAGAAATCTTCTTCTTAGATAATAGAATGTAATCCTGCCCTGTTGGAAATTGAATGCGGATATCCACTTCGTCACCCGACTTGAGGCTGTTGGGCAATACTACCACCTTTAGCTCACGGTTGCGTAAATCTTTAGGTGTGGGCTCATCAGCAGTAACCATGGCCGATGTAAGCACAGATCCCTTTTTTAGCTCAATCTTGGCTGTGGTACCGGAAACTTCACTTTTATCTGTCAGCAAATTTGATGGGGCCTGAGAACCGGGAACTTTAATTCCCTTCAAATCATTAGATGCAATCTGTTCGCCTGGGGAAATGTCACGGACAACCGCCCAACCTTTTTTCGCGGTTCGTTGCTCTTGTTCATACACTTTCCATTTCTGCTCTGCCTCTACTTCAGCCTGTTTCCTGACCTCATCCATTTTGTGGATATTAATCATAAGGTAGCCAGCAAAGATAGTGCCAATAATCCCTGCGCCAATACAACCGGCGTATAGCTTTTGTTTACTGCTTTTTCTTAGCTTGGACACACAACTTCTCCCCTGCCTCTTTTTGATATATACCGTTCTATTTAGCGCTGTCGTTTAAGGAATCCGAAGCGTTTTTTCCGGGTATCTGGAATGACTCCGCGAAACAGCTCGTCCAGCACCTGATCCACCTCATCATCTCGTTCAAAGGGGTCTGAGTGGAACGGTAAAGCAAATACTTTATCGTGATCCAGCTCCTTACGAAGCCTGCGAACCGCCTCCGAGGTTGCCAATGGCAAGCAGTAATTCCATTTATGCTGTGGGTGGCGCTGAAGAGATCGGGCTAGCCCTGCTATATCCTGAACTCTCCATTCGGCCCCTGAGCCAACGACAAGCGGATAATCGGCTCTCAAGAATTCTTCCAGTCGTTCATTGTCCTGCCCACTCCCCAGGTCCAGTACGATAAATCTATAGGAACCACCCAACAAAGAAATGACATCCGCACGAGATGTTTGCCGCCAGTAGTGTACTCCATCAACTTCAAAACGCCGACTTGAACTCGATTGTCCAACGGATGTGCCTTCTACGACTTCTTGAAGTCGGGCAAATGCTTTGGTTGTGCTGTGCAGCTCAACCAAAGCTACGGAGCGGGACCTTCGAGCCAGATAGTGGCTCACCGCAATTGCTGTATGAGTAGCACCGGAGCCGGCCGAGACACCCAATACAGCCACTACCCTTGTACCTGCATAATCCATTGAGGCATCATTAACGGATATTCCTTGTTGAGCAGGCTGAAAATCCGCACTGTGCCGCAGTTCTCCAATGACCTCCCCGGCAGATTGAAATCGTTCCTCAGGATGCTGACGCAGCAGTTTTCGAATCACCGGGATCAATTGGCGGGGCAATTCTCCGCGAATATACCCTTCTACTCCCGCAGTCCACTCGCTATATTTGCCTCCTGTACATAGATACAATAGCAGCGCTCCCAAACTGTATAAGTCTGAACGAGCATCCGTCTGACCTGCTCCATATTGCTCCGGGGCAGCGAAGCCCACTGTGCCCAGCTTTACCGTATCTTGATCCAGTTCAGCCTTATAGCTCCTCGCTATTCCAAAATCAATCAGTATAAATTCCATTTCCGGTGTCAGCATAATATTCGTCGGTTTCAGATCTCGGTAAATGACTGGCGGTTGACGGGTATGCAAATAATCCAACACATCCAGTACCTGCAAAGCGAATGGGACGATTTGCTCCTGTGGAATATAGCCTTGATAGCCCTTCATGTATGCTTCCAGCGTAATTCCTTCGATGTAATCCATGACCAGGTATACCGCACCAGATCGAGGATGCTCAAAAAAATCAACAATTCTCGGTAAACGTGGATGACTCAGCGAAATCAGCATCTCTGCCTCCGTACGTACAAGCTTCATCACTTGTGGCCCGGCAACCGACTCCTTCACCGCCCATTGCTTGCCTGGCAGTTTTAAATCCTCTGCCATGAACACGTGGCTCATTCCTCCCGAACCCAATGTGCGGACAATACGGTAACGCTCACCGACAATGGATCCGAATTCCAACTGTGATGGTTGCTTCATTATTCTCCTACCTCCTTTCTAAAGCAGACAACGCAAAAAAGGGAAAGCTGCCGCAAAATCAAATTTCCATGTCGCCATGAAAACCGTTTTCGCGGGATGCTTTCCCTTGATTTAAACATGATTATTATTTTTAAGGAACAATTTGGATTTATTATATAGCACACCTGTATCTATTGTAAAGTATTATTTTCCATACTTGATCATGTACAGGGTAATTTCATCTCGGTTATGGAATAGCTGCTTAGCACGCTGAATCTGCATGCCGGACTCCTCAAATGAAGCAATTACATCATGAATGAGCGCCAAGGGCTTTTTATGCATTAGCTTGACCGTAACGATAGCAGTACCACCACTTCGCAAACTATATAGTAAATCAGTAACGAGCCTTGCCATTTGCTTAGGACTCCAGCTCATATCACAAACCAGCAGATCGAACGAATTCTCTTTAAATTTGACTTCACTTGCATTTTTACGCAAAAAAGTCAGATTGGCGTACTTCATCAGTGATGGCTCCATCTTTGCCGGATCAACCGCTGTAACTTTCAGTCCCCGCTCCAGTAAGAAGGAAGTCCATCCACCCGGTGCTGCCCCAATATCCAGTCCCTGACGGAAAGCGCCAAAATCTATGCCGAACGTTGCTTCTGCTTCCAATAGCTTGAATTTGGCACGAGAAATTTGTCCATCTTCTTTTTGAAAACGAACCGCGCCTCCGCTCCAATCCGATAGGTTATCCTCAGGACGTGATACACCTGCATACCACGTATCTGTATCTGCAAAAACGGACACAATAAGATCGGCGCCTTGTACTGTCTGCTCCATAGGTAGATCACTTATTTGTTCACTCAAAGCCTGCTTGAGCGCACCTGCGCTTTCAGTCCAACTGCTATTAGATCCTTTGCGCACTTGTAAAGAAACACGTTGATCCATCAGTTCCTTGCGGTTACGGATGAATGCAACCAGCCGTTCCTGCACCTGAACCAGGTCCGTTCCTTCTTCCTGAAAATGAACAGGAAACAAGTGACGTAAAAACATCGGCGGCTGAGCTGTAATTGTCCTCACTGCCTCAATTTCTTCCGCAGGTAATGTAGCCAAAAAAATTTCACCAGGTAAAAGCATCGTGCTTTTTACAGAGCCAAATAATCTTCTAAGCTCCTCTTGAGCATAGGGTGCAAAACCGTGATTGGCAGTACAAACAAATCTTGATGATGACAAAGTAGATTCACTTTGTTCATCTGTACTCATATATAGTTCCTCCAAAATAACATTACCCTCCAGTGCACACCCGAATCCAGGGACGTTCTCCATCCCAATCCAGCTCAACCGGAACTTCATATGTGTGCATAATCAATTCTTTCGTTAAAACTTCTTTTTTCGGTCCAGCTGCTGCGACCTTACCATCACGAATCAATGCAACATGCGTAAAGAGGGGGACAATCTCCTCAATGTGGTGAGTCACATAAACCACTGATAAGTCTCGCTTGCGGAGCCGATCAATCTCGACCAGCATTTTTTCCCGCTCAAATAGATCCAACCCGGCACAAGGCTCGTCCATAATTAGCAGACGAGGTTCTGCCATCAGTGAGCGGGCCAGCATCACCTTTTTACGTTCTCCTTGAGATAACGTCCCCAGTGGGTGATGAATCAAGTCGCCTAAATTCATACCCTCCAGCAAAGATATGGCCTTTTCTTTTGCCTCTGTCGGAATTTCCTGATAAAAGCGCAAAAAAGCATACGCACCTGTAGCGACCACTTCCCAAACGGGATCTTTTAGCGCCAGCTTTTCCAACAAGGTCTGGCTGATATATCCGATTTGCTTGCGAACTTCCCGCACATCACATTGACCATACATTTGCCCAAGCACTTCAACCGTTCCATGACTTGGAAACATATATCCTGTCATCATTTCCAGCAATGTTGTTTTACCGGAACCATTGCGACCCAGAATAGCCCAATGTTCACCTTCTCGTATGTCCAGGCTTACATCGTCCAAAATCCGTCTTTCTTCCCGCTGCAACGTAATGCTCTTCATGGATATCATTCCATCACGCTCCTTATTTTGCTCAGCAAGTGTTCTACAGATTCCATTTTGTAGATGATTTCAGGATTTTTGTTTTCACCATTATATATAAGAAGCGCGGGAACGCTGGATATCCGGTACTCCTGTACCAGTTCAGGAATATAGTTAATGTTGCTCTGCACCACTGCTTCTTCAGGGAGCAAATGCTCTGCTACCTCCAGCATTTTACGGGCAGCCGCGCATGTTCCGCACATGGGAGTGTACACAAACAAAGCCAGCTTGCATCCCTCCCATATGGCACGGCACGCCTCTTTTTGTCCGATCTCTTTCATCGTTCAGACCCTTTTCTGATCTCTCGCATACGCTCTTCGGGTATGGGCCCGTTATGTACGGTGACTCCCTCTGGCTTATTCGCATAGAGTAGCTCATACATGGCTCGCCGCCCCTCTGGACTGGACGAATGCAAGTAAATTTCACGTGGATATAGCCGTTTCTCTGCGATAGCAGCAGCCACATCCTTTCCCGTAGGCTGACCTGGACCCAAATCATAATCTAGCGATAGTATCGAAATAGGGTATTCATGAAGCAGCAGCAGACACTCATCCGCATCTCTTGCCAGCTTAAAGCCCGGAGGACAAGGCCGATAATCGTCCATAAACAAATACATCAACTTCTCCTCCTTTTTCCATATATGCAAGCTCACAAGCCTCAAAGATAGTTATTATCAATCAGACCAATTTACTCCCAGCTTAGAATCATTTGAATATCCTCCTGATGTGTCCCATCAGGTCCCGTCTCACTCTCCAAAACGATAGGAATCCCTCTTACAGCCTCCTGATCTGTCATCCAATGCATGCCCTCAGTACCAATGTAGCCTTGTCCCACACGGGCATGTCTGTCTTTTTTAGAGCCATATGGGTATTTAGAATCGTTCAAATGAACTCCACACAGAGCTGACCAATAGCCGAGACGATTCCCTTTTTCGATCAAAGCCTCGTCCATTCCACCGTTCCACAATCCCGCTGCATATGCATGACAAGTGTCTAAGCAAAAGCCGATACTGTCAGGATATCGGCACAACTGACGAATCTGCACCATTTCCTCAAGCGTGGTTCCCATGGGTCCATGATCTCCCGCCTGATTTTCGATCAATATTTTAGCATTTCCCTGCCAGCCTTCCAGCACATCATTAAAACAGTTAATGATATTACGGTAGCCCTCTAGAGGGTCTAACGAATGCATATGACCAAAATGAACGACAATCCCTTTTGACCCACAGGCTTCAGCAATATCCAGATCATTGCGTAATGAAGCAATCGTCAGCTCATAAAGTTCCTGACCACGCTCGGACCCATGAGCTGGATTAACGGGATATGGTGAATGAGCAATGGATTGAAGCTGGTGCTCTAAACAGTAAGCGTTGCAAGTAGCAGCATCAGTAGCACTCCATTCCTTCAGCCTAAGACTACGAGGATTTTTCGGGAAATATTGAAATGAACGTCCCCCCTGCTCTCGCGCACGCATAGCGGCTTTGGAAAAGCCACCACGCGTACTCACATGGGAGCCGATGAGCAATTTAGGCATCATGCTGCTGTACCGGGCAATAAAATGCTTTTTTCCCCGCCAGTTCAACCCTTACAATTTTCCCGCCACTTGGAGATTCTTCTCCTTCGCGGTCATATACTCGACACTGATGATCAAATCCACCTGTTAGCGTGTCCCCCTCCATTAGAGGCATTTCCATGTACCCGCCTTCCGCTGTAGCTTCACGTAGTACGGATTGAGTGGCATGATATAGCTTTTCCACTTTTTCTGGCGACTGCACAATGTTCTGTACTTTGGAACCCGGTGTAAATCCGGCGATATAAGCAATTTCGTCTGAATAACAATTGCCAATACCCGAAAAAATCTGCTGATTCACCAGCGTTGTTTTCAAAATCCCCCGGCGTCCCTTCAGCCGTGCTGTAAACTTTTCCAACGTCATGCGACGGTCTAACGGATCAGGTCCCAGGTCTGACAAAGCTTCTTCTGTTTCTTTAGCCGTTAGCAGGTGCAGATAACCTAAGCGCAGTCCGATAAAATAAAGTTTTACTCCACTAAAATCTAATTCGATTTGAACTGTACGATCTGGACGCTGCTCCTCCGTTCCCAGATATAACAGTCCTCCGAGCATCAGATGAAGTACGAGCCGCCCGCCCGTGTTTAAATGAAAAATCAAATGCTTGCCTCGACGCTCTAAGTATACAACGGTCGTTCCCAGCAATTGCTTCTCAAACGTTTCCACTTCAGTATTAATGGACTTTTCACGGCTAACCGTAACTCCAGTAATCGGAATGTCCAAAATTTGTTTTGATAATAAGATTCTGTAGTTTTCCATTTCAGGAAGTTCCGGCATAAAACATCTTTCCTTTCGTAGCTACATAGCTTTTAATTCTCGCAAGTTTTGTAAGACATATACTTTCTATTATTTCAGCTCTTCTTTCATCCAGTCCTGCAGTTCAGCGAGATTGTCAAACATCAGGTCAGGTTTCACTCCAACGGTACGCACATGCTCGTCCATATTAGCGCGGGTCGTCACGCCCGACAGGATCAGAGCTGTTTTACAACCTGCTGCTGCACCTGCCGCAATATCTGTAAGCATATTATCGCCCACAACCAGAGCTTCATCCGCCCTAATGTTTAAGCGGTTCAGCGCATAGTTCATCAATACGCTTGAAGGCTTGCCGATGACAATAGGCTTTACCTGTGAAGCCGCTTCAATTGCAGCTCCAATCGTACCTGCACCTGGCGTTAGCCCATCATGTGAAGGCAATTGGAGATCCGGGTTTGTCAAAATAAAAGTTGCTCCTTCCCGAATCCAGCGCATGGCAGCGGCCAGCGCATCATATGTAAATTGACGATCTATCCCCTGCACCACATAATCAGGATGGTTCTCAACAAGCTGCAAACCGGCTCCTGTGAGTGCATCGCGTAATCCTGTTTCACCAATACAATATACACGAGCTCCAGGACTTTGCTGTGCAACATATTGTGCAGCTGCTAACGCCGAAGTATAGACTTCATGGCTGGCCGCTTCAATTCCCATACCAACCAAATGCTCAGCCACCGAATCGGGTGTACGTGAAGCATTGTTTGTAACATAAGCATAAGGTATCTGGTCTGTACGCAATCGGGATATGAACAGATCCGCACCCTTGATCATCCGATTTCCATGATAAAGTGTTCCATCCAGATCAATTAGTAACGATTTTATCGCAATCCCCTCCCCTACTTCAAATCCATTCACATCATAGCATTAAAAACTATAATTCATCCCATGAACGATGTTCTCCTTCTTATTTAACCACCTTAATTATTCAGGTCATAAAATAATCGACCGTCTCTATTCATATCATCTATCTTAAGTCAAAAATGCTTATGAAGTCCATGAATTGCTGGTAAACCGTCCAAAATAGCGCCATTCCTCGCTAAAAGCCGTCGCTTTCCCATGACATAAGTTCACTTCTTCGTCGAAATCCATCGAAGGCGCTATTTCCTCAAAGGAAATCTCCTGTATTTCCTGGTCATGCTCAAGAAATATAATCCTTTAAATTCGATATATAGAAACTCGAATATGACACGCCTCCATATGTGGTAGAACAAATTCATCCCCCACCACCCAGCACGGGTTCTCATCTCTTGTCGCATCCTGCGCTTTCCCGGAAAATAATTTCGGTGAAAAACAAAGGCACCGAGGCAAGCCCCGGCACCCATGCACATATCTTCTGCAATCGTTTATTAACCGATATCGGGTACCGGTAACAACACATGCTGCTCCGCAAGCAATGAATTAGGAAATATGCTTTGCGCTTCCTCCAGCAATGGCTGAAGCTGCTCCTGATCTTTATACCTAGAACTAAAATGCGTCATGATTAACTGACCCGCACCTGCGGCTTTTGCAGCTTCCGCTGCCTGAAGCGCTGTACTATGATGATACTCGTAAGCTGTATCTGCCAGTTCATGCAGAAAAGTGGCTTCATGAACGACGACAGTTGCATCTTGAGCCAGCACTACCGTATTCGGACAAGGTCTCGTATCCCCTAAAATCGTGATGATACGCCCTTTTTTCGGCGAACCCAGTACATCCTGAGGATGCAAAATAACTCCACCCTCTACCTCCACGCTTTCCCCACGCTTTAACTTACCGTACATCGGGCCAGGCTTAATACCATATCGCTCCAACAGCTCTTGGTTAAGCTTACCGGGCTTATCCATCTCTACAACTCGGTAGCCATAGCTGTCAATCCGATGATCCAGCAAAGCTGACTCTACCCGGAATTGTCCGTCATCAAACAGAACCCCGCCCGTATGCTCCACAATATGTAGTTGGTAATTGATTCGCGATTGGCTGATCCCTAAAGATAGCTCTATATATTGCTGGATTCCAGGCGGCCCATATACCGTCAGTGGTGTCGTTCCCCCTTGATACGCTCTGCTCGACAGCAGTCCCGGCAGACCAAAAAGATGATCCCCATGCAAATGGGTGATAAATATTTTTTCAAGTCTGCTTAGTTTGAGCGGCGAACGCAATACCTCTTGTTGAGTGCCTTCGCCGCAGTCGAACAGCCACATGCTTCTTCGTTCTTCCAGCAAACGAAGAGCGATGGACGTTACATTTCGCTGAATCGTAGGCACCCCTGCATTTGTACCGAGAAAATAAAATTCCATAACTTTAACCTTCTTCCTGCTGACCAGCAAAAAACCTCCGAAGCTCGGAGGGTATTTGCTGTCCCATCTGATAAAGGTGTTAAACCTTTTCGACGTTAAAATACTGCGCCTGAGGGTGGCTGAACACCATGGCTGATACAGAAGCCTCCGGTTCCATCATAAACCCTTCCGTCAGCTCAACGCCAATATCCTCAGGTTTTAACAACTGGAACAACGGCCCCTGATCCTCTAGATCTGGACATGCCGGATAGCCAAAGGATACCCGAATGCCTTGATATCTGGCACCGTGTCGTTGTTTCATTGTCATATCGGCAGGGTCCGGGAACCCCCAGCTATCCCTGATAATATGGTGAAGCCGTTCCGCTAACCCTTCTGCTACTTCGAGTGCTACCGCTTGAAGTGCATGCGAGCGCAGATAATCTCCTTTATCTTTCCACTGGGTAGATATCTGCTGAATCCCATGACCAGCTGTAACGACCATGAAACCTACATAGTCCATAACTCCGGATTCCACTGATTTCAAGAAATCAGCCAGACATAGATAAGGCTCTACCTGCTGGCGCGGGAATGTAAATGTGTGCAGTACCTTGCTCACATCCGAGGGATCATAGATCAGAATTTGATCTCCTTGGGACTGCGCTGGAAAGAAACGATACATAGCATGTGCCTGGATGATTCCGTCTGTCACAGCTTCAAACATGATGCTGTCCACGGTTTCCTTCAACTGAATCGCTTTCGGATCTTCCGAAGCCAGCAGCTGTTCAACATTGCCTTTTAAACCAAGATGATGCCCCATTAGCATCTGCATATTCACGTAAGGCAAAATATAATTCAGTGGATAGTTGCGCAGTACATGGCGATCCGTATCTGGTGGAATATAAACAGGCAAATCCTGAGCAATATTAGAGCGCACAGCTCGAGTGAGCTTAGGGAGCGGCTTGGCTTCCACGACGATTGCCGCTTCCGCCTCCCGCTCAGCCTCCATGTCCTCAGCCATTTTTTTGCGGGACTCAGGATTCATAAGCTTATTGGCAATATCCAGACCATCCATAGCATCCTTTGCATAGGCAACCAGACCATCATACTCAGGACGGATACGATTTTTAGTGAACTTACGTGTTAAAGCAGCTCCACCCACCATTATTGGAATATCAATATTCGCATTTTTTAAATCTTGTGCGGTCAGCACCATTTGTTGTGCCGATTTAACAAGCAGTCCGGATAAGCCAATCATATCTGCCTTTTCTTCACGGTAAGCTTCAATAATGCGTTCTGGTGGTACTTTTATACCCAGATTCACGATATGGTAACCATTGTTGGATAGAATAATCTCCACCAGATTCTTACCAATGTCATGCACATCACCTTTGACTGTAGCCAACAAAATCTTACCTTTTACTGAGGATTCATTCTTCTCCATGAACGGCTCTAAATAGGCTACGGACGCCTTCATCACTTCAGCGCTTTGCAGCACCTCCGCAACAATCAGTTCGTTATTGTTAAATAGTCGTCCTACTTCCTCCATCCCCTTCATCAGCGGGCCATTAATAATCTCCAGCGAAGAATATTTCACGAGCGCCTGCTCCAGATCCGGAATGAGTCCCTCTTTACTTCCCTCGACTACATAGGAAGCCAGTCGTTCTTCGAGCGAAAGGTTTGATATCTTTTCTTTTTTCTCCACTTTCTTGTTACGGAAAGCTGCTACAAAGGCGGATAAAGTATCGTCATTTGTTTTATAGATCAAGTCTTCCGCAAGTTTCCGCTCATGCTCTGGAATGGATGCATAGCGTTCAAGCTTCTCAGTGTTTACAATCGCATAGTCCAGACCTGCTTTGGTGCATTCATATAAATAGACGGAATTGAGCACTTCACGACCCGCTTCCGGCAAACCAAAAGATACGTTACTGATGCCCAGGATGGTATGAACCCCGGGAAGGGCTTCTTTAATAATGCGAATGCCCTCAATCGTTTCCTTAGCTGAACCAATATATTGCTCATCACCTGTTCCTACTGGAAATACGAGCGTATCAAAAATTAGATCCTCTGCTGCCAAACCGTAACGGTTTACCAACAGATCATAAGAACGTTTAGCTACCTCAAGCTTATCCTCACGTGAAATAGCCTGTCCGCGTTCATCAATGGTTCCAACAACAACAGCGGCGCCGTACTTATGAATAAGAGGAGCCATTTTCTCAAATTTCTCTTCACCATCCTCCAAATTAATGGAGTTAATAATCGCCTTACCTTGCGAATATTGAAGTGCTTTATCAATGACTTTAATATCCGTGGTATCAATCACCAAAGGTACTTTTACCTTGTTTACAACCAGTTTCAAAAACGCTTCCATATCCGTCATTTCATCGCGATCCGGGTCCTGCACACAAATATCAATGACATGCGCTCCGCTTTTTACCTGAGCGCGGGCAATTTCAGATGCCTCTTCATATTTGCCTTCCACGATCAAACGCTTGAATTTGCGGGAGCCCAGAACATTCGTTCGCTCACCAACCATATACGGACGATTGTCCTGTTCAATATATACAGGCTCAATGCCTGATACGGCAGGAGGATGATGACCTACCAGCGGACGCGGCTCAAACTGCGCCATACTTTCACTCATAACTCGAATATGCTCAGGCGTGGTACCACAACAACCCCCAGCAATATTCAGCCAGCCTTTTTCAGCGAAAGCAGCCATTTTACGGGCTAATGAATCAGGCGATTCATGGTATTGGCCATTTTCATCAGGCAAACCCGCATTTGGATAACAGCTAATAGCTGCAGAGGACATTTCAGACAGAGAGCGAATATGATCACGCATAAACTCTGGACCTGTAGCGCAATTCAATCCAATCGAAATTGGATGTAAGTGTTCAAGTGATATGCAAAAGGATTCGATATTTTGTCCGGCCAACGTCGTTCCCATAGGCTCAATCGTGCCTGAAATCATTAGCGGAAGCTCGATACCTGTCTGCTCAAAAGCCTGCCGAATTCCGATGCTTCCAGCCTTGACGTTAAGCGTATCCTGTGAGGTCTCCAAAAGGAGTACATCCACGCCGCCTTCAATAAGCGCCAAAGCCTGCTCTTGATAGCTGTCAATCAGCTCAGCAAATGTAACACCACCTGTGACAGACAAGGTTTTCGTGGTTGGACCCATAGCTCCTACTACAAAACGAGGCTTGTCCGCAGTGCTGTATTTATCCACCGCGTTACGCGCCAGTTTGGCTGCCACCAGATTAATTTCACGGGCACGTTCTGGTATATCGTAATCCGCCAAAACGACGGATGTTGCTCCAAATGTATTCGTTTCAATTAGGTCTGCCCCAGCCTCCAAGTAAGCTTCATGAATCCCTTGAATGACATCTGGTCTCGTTAAGACCAGCATTTCATTACAGCCCTCCAGCTCTTCCCCACCAAAATCATCGGGGGAAAGGTCTTCCTGTTGAATCATGGTGCCCATGGCCCCATCAAGAAGGAGTATTCTTCGTTGTAATGCATCCTGCAAGCTAACTTTATCCAAATTTCTTCACCCCCGCAAAACGTTAAATCCTAGTTTAGCAGAAACCGTATCATTTAGATAGATTGAAGTAAAAACATACGTTTTATACAGGTTGTTCTTTGTAAAAACGACTTCTCTAATCCATTTTTATAGTTTGTAGCATTACAGAACGTACTTAACCCTGACCCTTTAGCTATAGTCATTTGCATTATAAAATGTTGAAATCCTGTATTGTACAACGTTTCAAGACATGGTATTCTTTATACATCATTAATCCAAGTGGAAAAGAGGGAATAGATATATGGCCGAAATCTTAATACGTAATACGAACGAGCGAATTAGCGGTGAAGCACAAGTACGTGAATTTCTGGAGAGTCACGAGATATTGTATGAACATTGGGATACTTCCAAATTGTCCGGGGAGCTGCAAGAGAACTTTACCTTAACAGATGATCAAAAGGCCGCTGTTCTCCAAACATTTGAACCCGAAATCAAGGATTTAGCCGCACGTCGCGGATATAAAATATGGGACGTTATCACTTTATCTGAAGCAACGCCGAATTTGGACGAGCTGCTGGCCAAGTTTGAGCAAATTCACACCCACACCGAGGATGAAATCCGTGCCATTGTCGCTGGTAAAGGCATCTTCATCATTAAAGGCCCTGAAGAGATCGGCTATTTTAACGTAGAGCTTTCACCGGGGGACGTTATCTCCGTACCTGAAAATATACCTCACTTCTTCACTTTAATGGAGAATCAAAAGATCGTCGCAATCCGCTTGTTCATCGAAGAAAATGGCTGGATTGCCGAACCGTATGAAGACCCAACCTTCATTAAAGCATAATTACGAATTTATCCTTGTGTGAATAAAAAAACTCCCTCTGCTCTGTAATAATCGAGCGAAGGGAGTTTTTTTAATACTCGTTTCTTAAGACTATGGATTTCTTACTTTAACGTTTGAATAATTCCGTCCAATTCAGACAGATGCTTGATTTCGAACTTCGGCTTGATCTCTGTGGTATTGGTTTTAGCGTTCCGGTTCACCCACACCGAGTGTACACCTGCTGCCAACGCTCCTTGAATATCAGTCGTCAGCTTATCTCCTACCATTAAAGCATGTTCAGGCTCAATACCAAGAAGCCCCAAAGCATGCTGGAATATAGACGGATCAGGCTTGCCTCGACCAAATGAACCTGAAATGACAACATGATCAAAAAAAGGAGCTAATTGAGGAACTCCATCCAGTTTCTCCTGTTGTAGATCAGGAGAGCCATTTGTCAGCAATAACAGTTTGTAATGTCCCTTCAATTGTTCTAGAATCTCAAACGTTTCTTCATATACATGTGGACGCGCGCGTCTTTCCGAAGCAAATTGGGTAGCCAGCTTTTCCGCCAACTTCTCATTATCTATCCCTAGTTGCTGGAGTCCTCTGCGCCATGATTCCTTTCGATAAACAGGGGCCAACTGTTCCAATTGGCGGAATTCAGGTTGCTCACCTGCTGTAAAATTCGCCCATAATCCTTCAAACGGGTTAATGCCGATCATTTGAGTAAAACTAAAGGTTTCATAGGATTCATACAAAGCGCGTGCTTCCCTACGTACCGCTTCCTCCAGAGTTTTCGGATCAACGCCTGCTTCACGGAAGCCTGTTTGGCACGCTGCATCAAATGCCTCTTCTACACTACGTTCATCCCATAAAAGGGTATCATCAAGATCAAACATTACCGCCTGAATCGTCATCTGAATTATCCACTCTCTTTCCACAGTATATGTACACCTATTTGCTCGATTAAGTATTTGAATCGTTATGTGTGCCCATATTAAGCAAGCGGCCGCAGCATGTTATATGAAATAACATCATACGGCCTTTGTTAAAGAGCTACAGGCTAAATCAGTTATTTCTTGTCCACCTGTATCTGATTGGATAGCGCAAACTTCTCAAGTCGCTCTGCAATGGCATCCGTGTCATAGCGACCTAATGATTTTGTGAATATGAAATTACCGCCCTTACCTTTTCTTTCAACGGTTACGTAACCCTTTTCAATCTTGATGGCTTTCATGTCCCCTGCCGTCATTGGACGTTCTCTACCACCTTTCAGCATATAGAGAGTATCCTTTCCCACTTTCAGATAAGGACGACGGATGAAAAAGATAACAGCCAGCATCAAGTACAGGCCGAATACAAGCCAATCCATCCCTCGCATGCCAGTCTTAGTCAAAAAGTAACTCATAAGCATGTACAATACAGAGAGACCAGCCAGCATAATTGGCACAGTAATGTTACGGCCACGGAAAATATCCATTGCAGAACCTGCGCCGTTAATGGTTTGAATGCCTTGCTTTTTGCGCGATTTATTTAAATGCGCTGTGTTTTTGCGTACTTTTCTTTCAAATGATCGGGCCATCTCTCAATTCCTTCCCAGATATATTACAATAAAACAATTGCCTCAAAGCTAATCTATATAGATACCGAGAACGGTACCTAAAACAAAAGGCAAATTGCAGGCTTGGGCGCTTTAACAACATTAATGCTTCAGCCCGTCATTTCCCTTCGATGTATCATCGTCCACAAATTCAATCGTTTCAAGCTGCTGCCGAAAATTACGGCGAATGTTACCTAAATAAATTTCCCGAAGATTGGCGCGCTCTGTGGCTTCCTCTTCCGTCAAACCCTCGGATTTTGCTTTGCGCGCTAATTCATTGATGCGCTGTACCAAGCTGTCTATATCCAAATTGTGTCCCCTCCATAAAAGCAAAGATATAATACACTTTGACATGTAGAAAAGAGCTTGTCAAGGCTCCCGCATTACGCTCCCTGACAAGCTCTAATTGTCTATAGATCAGAAGTGCGGAAGCTTGAGTACCTGACCTGCCTGCACTCCCCGGTCCTCCAAACCGTTAATCCGCACAATTCCTTCTATATATACCCGTGTATCCATTCGTTCCGGTTTATGATTTGCGGCAATCTCCCACAACGTATCTCCAGGTTGTACGGTCAGTTTAGTCACTTCTCCCTTGGAAGCTGAGGGTGCCGCGAAAACCGTAAGTACACCTGCCCCTGCAATCCAAGCAACAATCACTAAAATAAGAAGCTTAAGTAAAAGACTATTAGTAATAATTTGCATAAAATGCGCTCTACCCTCTTTTCGGGTCTCCTGCAAATTTTCTGAATTCATCGGAAAAATACTTTGATAAGTGCTATATTTCATCATTGGCTGCGACCTCCAAACGTTTGTTCTTATGTTTTCACAATATAACACGAACATTTGTTTTGTTCAATAGAAAAGAGAACAAAAGTTCGCGATTATTTTTAGGGATTATTTAGAACTTATGTTTGTACGAACGGAGGTTCTATGCTATAATTTTCCCAAACGTTACTAAATGGGGTTGATACGGTATGTCTAAGATTTCGAGCCGCCAGCAGGCCATTCTTGAATTTATCCGCAATGAAGTGCGTCTAAAGGGATACCCCCCTTCTGTACGCGAAATAGGCGAGGCTGTCGGATTGGCCTCCAGTTCTACGGTTCACGGTCATTTGGATCGTTTAGAGAAAAAAGGACTCATTCGACGCGATCCTACAAAACCACGGGCTATTGAGTTACTCGGTCAAGACGAATCGGATAACAGCAACTTGATTAATTACTCCATTAGTCGTGTCCCCGTCGTCGGCAAAGTAACTGCTGGCCTTCCTATTACGGCGACAGAAAATATTGAAGATTACTTTCCTCTTCCCCAACACTTTGTTGGTGAGGATAAAATATTCATGTTATCTGTTGTAGGCGAAAGCATGATTGAGGCTGGGATTGCTAACGGAGACTATGTAATCGTACGTCAGCAGCAGACCGCTGATAATGGCGATATTGTTGTAGCTATGACAGATGAAGACGAAGCTACAGTTAAAACCTTCTACAAAGAAAAAGATCATATCCGGCTTCAACCTGAAAACCCAGCCTTTGAACCGCTTCGCCTGACACACGTCAGCATTTTGGGCAAGGTTGTAGGACTCTTCCGGGACTTCCACTGATTTCTCGTTCTTTCTTCCCCGTTATTCTAACCACTAATACAAAACCGGCTGCCTAGGGCAAGCCGGTTTTGTATTGTTATTATGTATCTCACAACTTTTTTTTCATTTCAGCAACCTATTCCTATTGTTTCTACTATAAAATCAGCCTCCTCATCTCAAATAATCACCCACTGATCTTGAGCAGCTATACTGTAATGGGCAAAACTAATAGATCTTTCTTTGTTTTAGATAAATATGGTATATTAATTACTCATAACTCTGTAGGAGGAATTAAATGAAAAAAATTATAATTTCAGCGTTTGTTGTTATATTTATCGCCATAAGCTGTGTAGTACCAAAAATGGATCATTTGTATGCAGAAGAGAAATCACACATAACAACCTACGATCGTATTCAGTACATACAAATACTTATCCATTTCAGGTATTTAGAAAAGCAACTCGAAGCTGTAATTTCCGAAAGAAACAATTACCCAGAAAACAGCCAAGAATATAAACAGCTCTCTGAACAACTGAATCATATTCTTGCTCAAGAGGCGTACTACGAGAAAAAACTTAACACTCTAAATAGTAAATAATTTTATACTAAACTGCATATTATTTATCTACACTATTAGACTCATGCCGACCTGCCTGTAACATTCTCCTGCAACGTAAAGTTGAAATGGCGAAGACAGGTTCGCATGAGTTTTTTGTTAACCATTAGGAATATAGGTACCAGCTTCTTTTTGCTTTTAATAGATTTATGCTGATACATTACTATCACAATTGACATAGTATATAGCAGACCTAAGCAAAGGAGATATGCAGATGATCAGAAATAGAGTTAAAACGTATAAGCATCGCATCGGGAAAAACAGATATCTGGTCGTTAAAGTCTTTCAAGCCGCAGCTGCTAAAACAGGAAGCGGAAATGCACTAGCAACCAATGCCTTGAATATCAAAATTTCCAAGCGTAAGCATAAACACCACTAAGATTCATCCGTACCTTCATTTCCTTGAAGGGAGGTGATCATATGAGCAGAAGACATTGCAGACGTGATTTGAGAAGAAGAAGATCAAACATCCGTTCGAATCAAAGAGCCGTTGCGCGTGCAAGAGGTAACGCACTGGCTGTTAATCTGTTTAGCGTGAATGATAGACAACGCAGACGTTAATAATCGTTTTCAAGCAAAAGCAGGAAGGATTCTTCCTGCTTTTTTTGTGTTAAACGGTACACCTAACTACTGCTATGAATCGTTGAAGCAAGCGGACGAGATCGTAGAATATCAGACATAGTTGAACAGTCGCTACAATTTTGCTCTTTTTATAAATCTAACAGACAGGAAATGGTGGCTCTCTTTTAGAATAGTGTGCGTAGAGAAATTAAACCAGGAGGAGACAAGCCATGATAATTAAAATGTCACTTTCGAATATGGGAGATTTTAAGAAGTCAAATGAGAATAACGGCTTTATTGTGTCAGGAAGGATTATACCTAAATACGAGAACGATAATTGGACATATATAGAAGAAAGTTTCCCCGAACCATATTTTAAACAGTATGAGGATGATGACGTTGACATCAGTTATATTGATGAACAAGGAAAATCTATTTTTTTATATTATGATGAGAACGACTGTGTTGGGCAAATTAAACTTTGTACTAATTGGAATGGCTATGCTCTAATTGAGGATATTGCCGTCGCTAAAGACTGGAGACACAAGGGAATCGGAGCAGCCTTATTGAGTAAAGCAACCGAGTGGGCTAAGCAGAATAACCTTGTTGGTCTAATGCTTGAAACACAGGATGTGAATGTTTTAGCTTGTCGATTCTATGCTAAAAATAACTTTGTAATCGGCGGAGTTGATACTATGCTATATTCTAACTTTTCCACAGCCCATGAAAAAGCGATTTTTTGGTATTATAAGTTTAAGCATTCAAATTAGCCTAAAATCAAACTGATCAGCAAACAAAGCTCTGCCAACCAATTAAGGTTAGCAGAGCTTTTGATTTATTTAGAGTATCCACTTACTTCAAACGTGAGGATGCGATCATTTTCAGCATATAATCCTTTTCTGCTCTTATCAGGAATCTGAAACTGAACGTCTATATACAATAACAGTTAAAATCCCGCTAATTATAATGACCACTGTAAAAATCAATAACATATTGCTATATAAATAAGCAGATGGAAAATTAAAGATTGGTATAAATTTTTGATGAATAAAACGTATTGATAATAAGCCTCCTACAACTGAAATCCCTGTTCCTTCTGATAAAAAGCTTATAAAATTAAGCAAGCTCATTCCTGCGCCAGCTTCTTCTTGTCTTAAACTACTTGAAACAATAGTGGATATTACTGTTTTAATAAAAGAAAGACCACCGAAAACAAAGACTAGAATAATAGACATCAGCCAAGGTGTCATTTCAATAAAGAAAGCAGCTATCAAAAAGCTGACGGCAAGAAATGCAACGCCGACTGCTAGCACATGTAAGGAACCTTTCTTATCAACAAGTGCTCCTCCAAGGAAACCAAAGAAAATAACACTCATCGTTCCAGGAAAAACAATTCCACTGCCAATCATTGCGGTACTTAAGTGATGAACGTCTTTCATCATATAAGGGACCATAGAAACAAATCCAGCTACGGTACCAAACATAAGTCCGCCACAAAGGATTCCTATCATAAATGCAGTATTTTTCCCCAATGAAGGATCAACAAAAGGATTGGTTACTTGTCTGATATGCTTTAAAAAGATCAAGAAAAAAAGAATACTTATCACCAGAAAAGAAATTCTGTAAGACGTTGTATACAACATAAACATTACAATGCCTAGAGATATAAGCACGATTCCTGCAATGTCAAGTGAACCCTTTGATATGACTTCCTTTTTCAATAATTTTATCAGAAAGGGAACAGTGAAAAACGTTAGAACAGGAAGAAGCAGTAAATGAGACCAATGAATATAATGAGCAATCATCCCACCAATAGCCGGTCCTATCCCTTCACCCATTGCTACGATAGACCCGATGAGGCCATATGCCTTGCCCCTGTTTTCTTTTGGGATATAGCGAGCAACTACGACCATCACAAGTGAAGGAAATGCAGCTGCACCAATCCCTTGTATAAATCGCCCAAAGATAAGTGTTGGAAAAAAAGTATGTCCCATAAATCCAATTAATGATCCTATGCAATTCACTATGATTCCAAACAGAAGCAACCTTTTAATACCTAACTGATCAGATAGCTTTCCGTATACAGCGGTTCCTATAGAAAAACTTAGCATAAAGGCAGTATTTACCCAATTTGTAACGGCTGGTGTTTTATTGAATTCATCAGCAATATCAGGTAAAGAGATATTAAGAACCATTTCATTTAACACACTAAAAAACGAAAGAACACAAAGCCATATTAAAATTTGGTTATGGTGTAAAACAGACTGTGAATAAGGGGTTTTCAATTTTGACCCTCCAGAAATGAGGGTTAACGTAGTTTATAGGGTCAATGATACGCCCCCTCTTTAAATTGTCCCCAATTATATTTATCACACTTCAAATAAAACGCCTCCCATACCTATTTTTTTCATTCTACCACCTTATCTAGAATGGGAAAAGATGTAATTATATATACAAATGCAACAATCCATGAATTACAATTTTAAACTTTTTTCAGATCCCCTTTAAAGTTAATGAAGTAAGTAACGATGTAGCAATATATATCCGATCTTCTCCATCCATTTATTTTAAATATAAGAAACAAACCACTCCAGAAATAAAATACAATTCAAGACATGAGTGTAGCCTCCTGATGTGTTATGCGCAAATTATATTCCGAGTACAAATAATAAGCTCCATTTCATTGGAGGTTTAATACAGCGCCTATTTCCATACGAGAAAATGTAATGATCTTTGGGTCACCATTCCAGCCCTCTATGATTACAATATAGAGCGTATATCGCTCTTGTTGTCCCCCTCTTCCAAAGCCAGCAGACGCGCCTTTATGTCCACTACACTGCTACCTGTTTTCAACTCCAGTTCCTTCATGTTGGGCCCACGTCATTGCTCAGTAGAATAACTGTAGAGTATTGGTAGTAGCGTTTTGATATCGGGTAACAAAGCGCTCAACTTCTTTGTTACCTGTCGTTTTCCGTATACTATACAGATCAGAACAAGGAACGATAAAAGAGGATACAGCTATTGCGCAACAATAGCGGATTAGACGGTTGCCCAAGTGATACTGAACTTTTTCAGAAGCTTACGATGGTGTACGTGAAGCCATGGAAAGAATATGGGGGCGATATTCCTGAGCCAGTAGGATAAGACAAGAACTAGCAGTAAACTTAATGTGTGTATTCCTAAAAGCCTGTGTCGTCCAATGTCAAAAAGGGCTGCCGCAAATGTTTCCTTGAACCAGCATTGTCTTTAAAAACTTGAGCAAATGAGAAATTTACAATAAAATCCGGAGTTCACACTCCGTTAGCCCAGCCTAAACAGACGTATCCCAGCTAGTACCAGCCTCAAACAGCAGGTCATTCACCAGATTGGTGCCAAGATGCCAAAGGCTGAGGATAGCTGCCACTTCCGTAAAACAGTTTCCAATTAAGCGTACAATCGCAGCATGTTAGATACATTTAAACTAATCAGGAAATTATCCAAGTAGGGGGAAATAACCATGGCATTTGAAGGTTATAGAGAAGACAAACGAGGACATTGGTTTGACTGGCCATTCCCCTTGTCGGTATCAATACTGTATGTAGATGCTGATGTAGACGTAGATGTAGATGAAACAGAAACGAAATGGTACCTCATTGTCGAAGAAGAAAAACATTTGATCCGAATTAGAGATGAAAAGCAAATTGAGCTGCTTCATCACTGTATGTATGGAATCTTGTTAAATGACGAGAAGATCAACTGGATTATTGATAAAAATGGCGGTAGATTTACCTATCACGACAGTGTGCAAGATTTCATCAAATTCCAGAAAGAATACCTGGATATATTCTAAAAGCCGTGAACAGTTAAAAGCTCTGCCGACCAATTAAGGTTAGTAGAGCTTTTAGCTGATCCTGCTTTAGTCCACTCTTTTGATTCTAATTGAATCCATCCATATACTTTTGAATCGGAGTTGATCTTTTGTTTTATCAGAGAAAGGTTCTCATAACTACTGGAACCGTAAAGACTCCCTATTTTTGGAGCAATTTTTACTGATAACGTATTTTCTATACTCGGTGTATTTTCATCACTTGTCCAGACCAACCGATTATAATAATTAGCATTAAAAAGATTTTCCAAACCATTAATTGAAAATTTCACTCTTTTCACTGTATCAGATACATCTGTATATGCCGTGTCATCTTTAAATATTACTGATTGTGATAAAACTATTTCTTGATTTGAAAAATTTTTGTAAGTGTCAAGCGTTACAGTTGCTGCATCTGCAGAAGCTGACAACGGAGCAATAACTCCTCTCCTTCTTTTAATCTTCGTCAATAAACATACAGCTTAATGACTGTCAAAGTAAGGGGAGCTTTGTCTGACATGAAAAATACACATTTGATTAGCGTGGTTCATGCTGATCGCCTCGAATTAAGCTATTCTGGCTAAATCACAAAAAAACCTTCTATAAATAAATATTCATACCATTCCGTGATTCATTAAAAATAAGAATATTCGACACATAAATATGAAATACAACAAACAAAGACAAGGAAAAAAGTTTTCTTCACAACCAAAGAACTATGTACAAACATATTACACATGTATAACATTAAATACAAATACTAGAAAGGTGGTAACTAATTAATGAAAAAAGTATCTTTATTAGCATCAGCAATGCTCATATCATCTGTAGCTTTCGCAGCACCTTCTTTCGCGGATCAGGTCACAAGCGACACTTATAGTTCATTACAAGACTCTAATAGAAGCATAGAGTCTGTTACACCTTTTGCTAATGTTGAATATGTTGTTACCGTAAACACAGGCAGTATTGCGGATTCAGGTACAGACTCAAATATTTCTATAACTCTGTATGGTTCTAATGGCGACTATGTTACCGCCGCACTCACTGGCAGCTTTGAAAAAGGAGATTCTGATACTACAAGAATCAGTACCAGCAACCTTGGTGACATCAGAAAAGTTACCATTAGGACTGATGGATCTGGAAATAAATCAGGTTGGAGACTCGCTAATATCAAAGTAACCGGGAACGGAAAGACTTTCTCATTTGCAGGCCCTGACCGTTGGCTTGGTGCCGGCGGAGAACCAGATTCCGAAACTCTCTTTCCATCATAAAAACAAGTACTTATACAATTCATACAAAAGACTCTATCAAGTGTGATAAGTTCCCCTCATAGTAGACAGAAAAGAGCAAGCCATCTAATCTGTCTATTATGGAGGGGATTTTTCTATGGGAGAAATAAGAAAAACTTACGATGTGAGCTTCAAGAATAAGACAGTAGATCTGTACCTCAAAAAGGGAATCGGATATAAAACCGTGGCACGAGAAATGGAGATTGACCCCTCGCTGGTTCGCCGATGGGTCAGGGGAGCATGCCGTTCAAAAGTATATCCATTTCTACAACCATGAACGCTTTCAAGAGAAACTAAACAACCTGACTCCTTCTCAGGCTACTTAATTATTGCTTTTTGATAGCTGTTTACTTTGCAGGGGTCACTTCATGTTTGCGGATGCTTCTTAATTTACTTTGCGAAGAAACCAAGATCAGATAGCGACTTGACCTTCTTCGGCTTTTTATTTTCCACCTTACCAGCGGCGTGGAGAATGATTTCGAATTCCCGGTTTCTGTTCTTGGCCTTCATGAGCGCTCTAATCTTTGGAATGGTCGTATTAGTCCATTCTGAATCAGAAATACCATTACTCACGCATAGAGCTAAAGTTCTATCCAGTTTATTTTCCGATCATCCTCAGGAACCTCTTGGTCTTCTTCGTCGTAGGCTCATAAACTTCATTAGGTGGAAACAAACTCCTTATAGAAATCGTTCTAAGAGGCCATCCAACTCCTAAATGCCCTCTTCGTCTACATTCTTGTATTCTTCCTCCGTCAGTCCTTCTACCAACACAAGGTTAAAGGCTTCCTTATGCAATGCTCAACTTTAGGCCAAACGACCTCGGCCCGTTCTTCTGTAGCTTCCATTTTTCGCGACTAATCAAAAAAGAAAATTTATATTGATTGCCGCTCATGAGTTGTCGTACCTGACGGATCAAAGCAATAGTTCCGATTTGTCACAACAAAAAGAAGGTGGGAGAAGTTTCCCGACCTTCTTAGCATTCATATTTCTATGTCTGAATAATATCATCTTTTTACAAAGTTATCCATTTCATTTTTGAAGATAGGCTTTGGAGTAGTGGTAGTGTTTAATGGATCTTATTACTGCCACTACGTTCTCTTGCCATGCTACACAATCCCCTCATAAATGCGTCTGCTTACTATGAGTGTAATTAGACAAACTGACGATGGAAATCGTACAGTCTTTTCTAAGGCGGCTACATATAATGTTCTATATATCATTAAGAATGGCTTAAACAGTCAACTTTAATATAGTAAGAGTGGTATTGGTAAAGTTATGAAGTTGGGCCGGGGTTGCATTTGCATTTACCAATTGAATAGTTGTAGGAACGACCCCTACAGTAATAATGACTTCTGCCGAAATTGGTCCGCCACCGTTACCCGTGAAGGGAACAGGGGTAACAGGGATTCCATTTACGGTAAGGTTAAAGTCAGCATTACCTTGGTTATGAATTGTAAAATCTATTAGATAGCTCCCCGTTTCGTTGATTGTTATCGTTGTAGATGGAGGAGTGAAAGTAAATGCACCACCAACATTAGCTAAAACTCCTGTAAAGGTAATTGGTGAGTTACCCGGAACTGTGTCAGTTCCCGTGCCAGGATCTGCTCGGAAAACACTTAAGAAGTCTGTTATCCCGGCGCCTGCAGGCCCTGCTGCCCCCGTTGCTCCTGCTGGTCCTACCGCCCCCGCTGGACCTGCTGGGCCTACCGCTCCTGCCGGCCCCACTGGTCCTGCTGGCCCTACTGCTCCTGCTGGTCCTGTTGGTCCTGTTGGTCCGAGAATTCCTTGAAAACCTTGTAGCCCTTGCTGGCCTTGAGCGCCTGGAACTCCCTGTGGACCCGGCAGTCCCTGCGGTCCCTGAGGTCCTTGAGGTCCTTGAGGTCCTTGAGGTCCTTGAGGTCCTTGAGGTCCTTGAGGTCCTCGGATCCCTTTAACAATAACTTTCGGTAACACTTTGACTTTTTTAACTACACATCTTCTAAATTTTCTCCGATGCATATTCTTCTGCCAACAATAATGTCGAAACATAATTAATGGTCACCTCCAAAGTCTAGTCAAAGTAGCATATTGTGCAATTAACCAAAAAGATTGGGCTGTTGACTTCATTTCGGGAAAATAGGCATAGGTCTGACCCTATCGTGTTAGCATTATTACAGCTCATTCTTCTGAAGCTTAATATCTAGTTCAATCAACCGGTCCAAATCCTACACTGTCTGTATTTTTATATTTCCAGCTTGCAAATCCTTTACCCAAAAAGGGAGATGAGATAATGACTAGATTGTTAGATGCTCGAACATCACAAAACGCAAGTTACGGTAATACAATCTCTATTCCCTTGCCAGCCAATACACCCGTTGCCATTGCTGAGCTTGGCTTAGATGTAACGGGCGCAGGGGAAAACATGCGTGTACAATTATCCGGGATAGCTGAGCTTGCATTTCCTACCCCTCCACCATTTGACTCCGTTATTTCTTTTTCCATTGTTAGAGGCAATTTCGATTCGCTTGTTGCTTACGCCCTTTACTCTGTAAGTGTCTCCGAAGCAAACCCAAACGCTGTACAGGTCGTCACCATAAATGCTTCCGATTACAATATCCCTCTACCACCTTCAAATGAATTGGTGTATACCTTATATCTATTTTGCACAGCAGATGCTACCCGAATAGGAATAGAAAGTTTTAATGCTGTTGCCTACTCAGATTAAAATTGAACCATCACATGGAGGGCAAAGCCCTCTTATTTTTCTTCTATCTGTCCTTGAGAGACGATACTTTCCATCTGTCGTTCTTTTTTGGTATAGTTTACTTAAAGGGGCTGATCAAATGGGATTCATGCTTATTTTTATTGCAATTATTTTTTTCTCGCTTGGTATTTTAAGTAAACGAAATCCCACTTGGGGATGGCGTGCAAACGAAGCCTGGAAGATCAAAGGTGACTCTGAACCGAGTGATGCTTACATTGATGACATGAAATTTAGAGGCTCTATTTCGATACTCTTTGGGTTCTTCTTTTTAACATGTGGACTTTTAGTTATATTTCTGTAAATTCTACTATCTGTTTTCAATCCTCAAAATACCCTTATCCAAAAGACACTTGCTGTTAGCTGAAGCTCCTAAAATATCATTTAGCATATTTTCAAAAACAGAAATCTGTCTCTTATCCATAGTTTCCACTAATCGAACTTCCTTAATCTTAGACCGGCCTGCCGCTATAATAAGTATAAAGATCATTTTTCTCCCTTTGTATTTACTCATCTAACCAGTCACCCTATAAGGAAGAACAATGCAGAAACTCGACTCGTCACTCTTTTCACAGCCGACGTTTATCCACACATCTCCAAAAAAATAGAGATAAATAGCATGGAGAACTATGAGTCTGTTACCGAAAATTTATTCTGATAATAAAATTTTTGGGGGCAATTAGGGGGCAATTATAAATAAACTTAATATTTTTTTTACCTACCACAAATAAAAAAATCCCTCAACGCTTAGAGCGCCAAAGGATTTCCCATTTTAGTAAAGAGTCAGATATTGATCACGTTCCCATTGATGAACCTGTGTGCGATACATATCCCATTCAATTTCCTTAAGCTCATAGAAGTAGGCCAGAGCATGATCGCCCAGTGCGTCAGAGATAACTTCGCTCCGAATAAGCTCAGACAAAGCTTCTTTCAAGTCTGCTGGCAGACTTGGAATGCCTTCTTCAATCCGCTCTTCCTCAGACATCACGTAAATGTTACGATCAATCGGAGCTGGCAGAGCCAACTGACGTTTGATACCATCCAAACCTGCTCTCAGCATCACTGCCAAGGCCAAATAAGGATTCGCTGCCGGGTCAGGGTTACGAACTTCAACGCGAGTGCTCAGACCACGGGACGCAGGAATCCGAATCATTGGACTGCGATTGCTTGCAGACCAAGCCACATAACAAGGCGCTTCATAACCTGGTACGAGACGTTTGTAGGAATTTACCGTTGGATTCGTGATCGCTGCCATTGCACGTGCATGTTTAAGAATACCAGCCATATAATGGCGGGCCGTCTGGCTTAATCCGAGTTCGTCCGTTTCATCATAAAATACGTTTTCATTGTCCTTAAACAACGATTGATTGCAGTGCATACCGGAACCATTTACACCAAACAAAGGTTTTGGCATAAAGGTAGCATGCAAACCATGCTGACGAGCAATCGTCTTAACAACGAGCTTGAACGTTTGAATCTGGTCGGCAGCTTTAATCGCATCTGCATATTTAAAGTCAATTTCATGCTGACCAGGTGCAACTTCATGATGAGATGCTTCAATTTCGAAGCCCATCTCTTCAAGCTTGAGTACAATTTCACGACGGCAGTTTTCACCCAGATCCATCGGAGCCAGGTCAAAATACCCGCCTTGGTCATTCAGTTCTGTAGTTGGCTCGCCTTTTTCATCCGTTTTGAACAAGAAGAATTCAGGCTCTGGTCCGACATTCATCGAAGTGTATCCCAACTCTTCTGCTTCCTTAAGTACACGTTTCAAGATGCCCCGCGGGTCACCTGCAAACGGAACTCCATCCGGCTTGTAAATATCGCAGATCAAACGAGCTACACGATCCGAGGTTACCCAAGGGAATACCACCCAAGTGTCCAAATCCGGATATAAATACATATCAGATTCTTCAATACGCACATAACCTTCTATGGAAGAACCGTCAAACATCATTTTATTATCCAATGCCTTTTCCAGTTGACTAACCGGAATTTCAACGTTCTTAATAGTGCCCAGCAAATCTGTAAATTGCAAACGAATAAAACGTACATTTTCTTCTTTCGCAATCCGAAGAATATCTTCTCTGCTATAACTCACTCTAACCTCTCCCTTTCTGCAACGACTATATACGAATCAGTTGTTCTATAAATACTTAAATGATGAGACCTGATTTTAAAGTAAGGCGACCTTGTACCAAGAGGTAGGTCAAAGCATTATCTCTTATTGAAAAACCGTGATAATTCGCCTTGGATTAGGGATACCTGTCCTGGTCTTTTGCCTGCAACAAGTTGTTGTTTCAGTAAGCGGTGAAGCTGAGTATCGGACATTTCACGGCGTTTGACTTCCGTATCTGCAGTAATAACCGTAGCTTCCTCCGATTCCTTGGTAACCGGATTCATGACTTGTTTAATTCCCGCAATGTTAACACCCTTCTCAATCAATGCCTTAATTTCAAGCAGACGCTCTACGTCATTAAAAGAAAAAAGACGTTGGTTTCCCGATGTACGGGCAGGAACTATCAAGTTATGCTGTTCATAATAACGAATCTGACGTGCTGACAAGTCCGTTAGCTTCATGACAATACCTATTGGAAATAAGGCCATATTTCTGCGAATTTCGTCGCCCATTTGTCATCAACCTTCCAGTGATCTATTATTCACCTTATTGTACATTTAGCTGATGCAAAGTGTCAATGACATGTTAGAAAAACTCACAATAATTTACGTTCTTTCATCGTTTGCAGAGCCATAAGCACTCCAAATTTAACATGAGAGTAGGTTAAGCCCCCTTGCATGTAACCAATATAAGGCTCACGAATCGGAGCATCTGCAGATAGTTCCAAACTTCCCCCTTGTATAAACGTACCTGCTGCCATGATAACTGGATGCTCATAACCCGGCATATCCCACGGCTCCGGCACCACATGGCTATCCACGGCAGCCGCACGCTGAATACCCTGTACAAAAGCAATTAGATGTTCTGGTCCGCTAAAAGAAATAGCCTGAATCAAATCCGTACGCTCTTCATGCCAGGCAGGTTTGGTCTCAAATCCCATCTCCTCAAAGACCGCAGCTGCGAATACACTCCCTTTAACCGCTTGCCCAACCAGTGTTGGAGCAAGGAATAGTCCCTGAAATATGCCTCGTGTAGTACCTAACATGGCACCTACTTCTCCACCGATTCCAGGTGCAGTTAATCGGTAGGATGCCAGTTCTACATACTTTTGTTTGCCGCAGATATATCCACCCGTTTCTGCAATGCCACCACCGGGATTTTTAATCAACGAACCTGCCATCAAATCGACACCGACCTGAGTAGGTTCCAACTTCTCGGTAAATTCACCATAGCAATTGTCAACAAAGACAATGACGTCAGGTTTTATTTCCTTCACACGTGCTGTCATTTCTTCAATATCTGCTACACTAAACGAAGCTCTCCAATCATAACCGCGTGAACGCTGAATACCGATCACTTTGGTATTGGCATGGATAGCAGCCTCCACCGCTTCCCAGTCCACTTTACCTTCCGCTGTCAGTGCGATTTCTCCATAAGTAACATCAAAATCTTGCAATGATCCTGTCCCGTCGCCGGCCTTACCAATCACTTTGTGCAGGGTATCATAAGGCCTCCCGGTAATGTATAACAGTTCATCCCCTGGACGCAGCACACCAAATAAAGCAGTGGCAATTGTATGAGTACCCGAGGCAAAATGCGGACGCACCAACGCTGCCTCCGCACCGAACACATCCGCATAGACTTCTTCCAGCACCTCACGTCCCCGGTCATTGTAAGCATATCCCGTAGAACCCGCAAAATGAAAATCACTCACTTGCTTCCGCTGGAATGCCTGAATTACCTTCCACTGATTTGAATCTACAATATGATCTATGTGCTGTATATGTTCTTGTATTTTATGCTCTGCTGTTTCCTGAATTTGCTGAATTTCTGGACTAAAAACTACCATTTACCTTCTTGACCCTCTCTCTTACGCAGCCTTAGGCTATTCATGTTATATTATTGTTCAGTTTGAACGATGAGCTTTATCATTTTATTGACCCAAAAACATCATTACATGTTAACCTTCTGTGAACTCGCTGAGTGCATGACCATACTTTTCGTACTCGCCTCTTTGAATTTCAACCTCATAAATGACATCATTTCCATCATACTCTGTCAGCAGTACATCTCCGATTCGATAAAGCACCGAGGTTAAATCCCCACGTTCCGCAGGAATGCGGAATCTCAGCGTATCACCGCTCAGATGCTCTTGAATCAGTTCACGAATGCGCAGCAAATCGCCTTCATCAAAAGCGCTAATTTTCAAATAGCCCTCCCCAGAAGGAAGCATTTCCAGTTGCTCAGGGGTACAGGCATCTTTTTTGTTAAATAATACGATCTGAGGCTTGTCCGCAGCCCCTAGCTGTTGTAAGATCGTCTCTACAACTTTCATCTGTTCGTCTCGCATATCCGAAGACGCGTCTACGACATGCAAAATGAGATGAGCCTCATTCGCCTCCTCCAAAGTAGCACGGAAGGAAGCGACCAAATCATGAGGGAGATTTTGGATAAAACCGACCGTATCCGTAAGAATAACTTCTTTTCCACTCGGTAGCTCCATTGTTCTGGAGGTAGGATCCAGCGTCGCAAACAGTTGATTCTCAATATATACATCGGCTGCTGTCAGTTGCTTCAACAGCGTCGATTTGCCCGCATTGGTATAGCCAACAAGTGCAACCTGAACAATGCCGCTCTTTTGTCTGCGCTCCCTGTGCAAATACCGGTGGCGGGTCACTTCCTCCAGTTGGCGTTTCAGATCACTGATTCGATCACGAATATGACGGCGGTCTGTCTCCAGCTTGCTTTCACCAGGACCACGTGTCCCGATTCCACCACCGAGACGCGAGAGATTTTTTCCATGTCCAGACAAACGTGGGAGTAAATATGACAACTGCGCCAGTTCAACCTGAATAATACCTTCCCGTGTTTTTGCACGTTGTGCAAAAATGTCCAGAATCAATTGTGTCCGGTCAATAATTTTGAGATCCAGACTTTCTTCCAGATTCCGTACTTGGGCCCCCGAGAGCTCCTGATCAAAAATAGCTGTATTCGCTCCCAATTCTTCAGCAACTGCGCGCAGTTCCTCTACTTTTCCTTTGCCAATAAACCATTTTGAATCCTTAGCTTCCTTATTCTGTGTCAGGACGCTCAACACTTCAACTCCCGCTGTCTCAGCCAGTTTCACCAGCTCATCCAACGAGTATTCCGTATTGATGCCAGATCGTTTAACTTCATCCGTAATTAGACTAACCAGTACCGCCTTGTCCTGCATTTCGGTTTGTGTATCATGAGTGGAGTTCGCCATATTGTTTGCTCCTTTATTTTCATGTCAACTCTCGAACAGAGACCGACCTGATGTTCAGGCCGGCCCCCGCTCGATGTCATACCATTCGATGTGATTCAGATTCCTATTATCGCCTATCTTTTGTCCATTTTCAAATCTTCTGGACGCAGCGTCATCAATTCCTGTTTGCCAGGTTGCCCGCTCCGGTACTGATTGAGCAACCTGACAGCTTGGTGCCGAATCGCTTTTTCAATCACGTTACGAACATATCGTGCATTACTAAATGCATGAAGACTGTCATTACGCTCGTTTAGCAAATGCTCCTTCATTTTAATTATGGACTGAGGCATGAGAATATAATCCCGCTCCTTGGCCATCATCTCGGAAATTTGGATAAGCTGATCCACAGTATAATCAGGAAAATCCAACTGGATTGGAAAGCGAGAAGGAAGGCCAGGATTTGTTCGTAGAAAAAAGTCCATTTCCCCCGAGTATCCAGCGAGAATCAAAATAAATTGATTTTTTTGGTCTTCCATGGACTTTACCAAGGTATCAATCGCTTCTTTTCCAAAATCCTTTTCCCCTCCGCGTGCCAAACTGTAAGCCTCATCAATGAACAACACGCCGCCAAGAGATTTCTTTACCAGATCTCGCGTTTTTTGTGCCGTATGGCCAATATACTCACCGACCAGATCAGCCCTCTCTACCTCAATCAGATGACCTTTGCTCAGTACACCCATTTTTTGCAGCATTTTAGCGATAATGCGGGCTACTGTCGTTTTCCCTGTACCTGGATTTCCTTTGAAAATCATGTGATATACGTGTGCATTGCTCAATAATCCCGCATCCGTACGCATATGGGCGATTTGTAAAAAGGCATATACCTCAAATACCAGGTCTTTGATGTTATCCAAGCCGACGAGATGATCGAGTTCTTTCTGAATTTCCTGATAAAGACTGAGATACTGCGGTAGCGCCTGTGACTTGGTTGAAGCCACTGCTTCCGTCTCGTCCACAGTCACCGAAGCTATCGGCTCCGGGCTACGCAGCACGACATTAATTTGTCTGGAAGGTCTCTCCTCCGACCGCTTGCCCGCGGCGATTCCCCGTCCGTTCATGCATCCATCACCTCAACATTTCTTCAGGCACAGCTTACCCTATTAATGTATTCGGTCTGGCATGTCCTTATTAGCATAAAAGCACCGGGAACGTGCACAAAGCCTTTTCTTTAATTCAGGCAACCCAAGTTTGAGCGCTGATCCACCACCGTTGCAGCGTCCATTTAGCGTATGCCAATACTTCTCTTGATTGATGAATTGGCATATTCAGCACTTTGGATTCCGTCAGTGCCATCTGAGGATGATCAAATTTCAAGAATTGAGCAATCTCCATCGCCCGAGGGCCATGATAGCTATGTGTGATGATCACGGTGGAGGTCCATCCATATTCATTCATGATGCGCTGGCTATAGAGCAGATTTTCGTAAGTACTGGTCGCATGGTTTTCCAACACAATATGCTGTACAGGGACCCCCCTATCTACTAAATAGCGTTGCATGCCCTCAGCCTCCGTATACGGAAAATCTGGTTTATCCAGTCCCCCACTTACAATTAGACGCTGTACCGTCCCGTTGCGGTATAAGCGCAATGCTTCTTCAAGCCTTTCCTTCAATCCAGGACTGGGCTCAGCCCCCCACATAGAAGCACCTAGTACGATACCAATTTGCACTTGCTTGAGCGGAGTGGTAGAGGCGGCTGTATTCATGTCCCACACTCGGATACCTGCCCATACCAATCCGACCAAAATGAAAATCATCAAACAAAGTACAAGACGCTTGGATACATAGATATCTTCTTAAGGCGACTCTGCCCGCTATTAAACTCAGGACGTTTGGGTCCAGTGTCTTTAATCCACTGCAAAACTTTCACCGTTCTCTCTTGAAATCACCGTTGTGAAACCATTCTGCCCGGTGTTTCAGCGACATTTTAAAATAGGGGAACACGTGGGCATCTATCTGATGTAACACATCAGCCGCTGTACGGTTGGCCAATTCTGCCTCTTGCGTTGAGATATGCCCCCGTTGTAACGCCTCCTCCAATTCATCCTCATCCACTAGGAAGATTTCACCGTTTTTAAGCACCACAACATCCAAATACAAATCGTCAAACCATGGGACTCCTTGATCGGTCACACCCTGATTTCGGCAGGTATCAATGTACCATTCAACGATTTGCTCCCGGTTGTCGAACATAGCAGTCACCACATAATGCTCACCTTTTGGATAATATTGTAGCCAGGAATATCCTTTATCGGCTATGCAAAACGTATGACCACCGTAACTTTTCCATAACGGCTCCTTGAGACTCAAAATTGTATACAGGGTCACATATCCTGTAAACGCGTCACTTTCTACATACCGGCAAGCAAACTTGCGATTGGTGATTCTGCGCCAGTTGGCCCGGTCTCCGAATTTGCGCTTCATAAATGATGTTCCTCTCCAACATTGGTAAAACCAGCTTACCATATTTAAACTGTACACTCAAAAAGAACCCCTTTACCAAAGCAAAAAAAGGTATTCTCAGACCGTGAAACGGTCCGAAAATACCTTTGATTTGAAGCAAATTCAACTTACATAAAGCAATACTTGCTAATCCCGATTGTGACGTCCACGATTGGAGTTCGAATGACCGTTAGAATTGCCTTCTTGAGTTCCATCCGTTGTGACTTCAGTCGTAGATGCATCCGTATTTTCTGGATTTACCATAGTACCTTCATCAGAAATACCTGCATCCGGTGTAGTAGTCTGACCATTTTCCTGATTTGTATCGTTTCCATTGCCGGAATTGCTATTATTGTTGCCTGTGCCTCCAGCACCATTCCCACTAGTATCTCCAGGAGATGCCGGAACCTGACCTGAGCCATTATTGTTGTTGGTACCGCCAGGATCTGTATTTCCCTGATCTGTACCGTTTTGTCCGTCTGTAGCCCCGCCATTATCCGGTAAGGTTCCATTCTCGTTTGGATCAGTCCCTTGTTGTGGATCAACCGGAGTAGTCTCTGCCGGAATTTCTACACGGATCGTATTAGAAGCCTCGGATTCTTTACCATCCGCTCCATAAGCCACTACATAATATTCATACGTGTTTCCAGCTATAGGAGACGTATCTTCACCACTCGTGCCCTTCATGGCCTCCATGATTGTTGCAAAGCCTGCATCAGAAGTCCCTTTGCGATACACACGGTATTGTACATTATCCCCCGTCGCCGCAGTCCAGGACAACGATACAATTTGGGTGTCCTGACTATAAGACCCGCTCAGCCCGCTTGGAGCGGTAGCCTGAACCGGCTCTTCTGGCTTCTGCTCAACTGGTGGTTCATATCCCTTCGGCTCGCTGAATTGCGTAACCGGGTGTCCCTTGAGAGCTTCACCCATGACTCTTCCGAAAAAGGCTGCCGACTGCCCACTGTAGTTTCTGAGCATATGTTTGCTGTCCGGCTTATCATAACCCATCCATACTGCTCCGGTATATTCTGGCGTATAACCGACAAACCAGATGTCCCGGTTACCACTGTTACCGCTAATTCCGCTTTGGGTCGTACCCGTTTTACCAGCTACAGGCCAGTCAATACGTGCTTTGCGACCTGTGCCGCTATTGACTACATTTTGCATCATTTGTGTCATTTCATAAGCCGTTTTTTCACTCATTACAGATTTAGATTCCTCTTCATGAGTATAAACTACCTGATCATCACTATTATTAATTTTTTTAATGGAATAAGCCTTTTGGAATTGTCCTTTATTGGCAAAAGCGCTGTAGGCCTGCGCCATTTCAAGGGTATTCGTTCCTTTGCTTAATCCACCCAATGCGATAGCAAGTGAGTGATCATTTTTGTCCATCGGAATGCCTACGCTCTCGGCAAATTGAACCCCTTTTTCCACACCGATTTGGTTCAGCAACCATACAGGCGGAATATTTTCAGACTTCGTAATGGCATCGAGCATGCTGATGGTTGATGAGTAACCATGTAAGTTTTTCGGACTGTATCCGTTAAAACTCTGGCGTTCGTTACTCAAAGGGGTATCCACCGTAAATTTACCGGATTCAAGAGCTGGCGCATAGGCTACAATCGGCTTGAAAGCCGATCCTGGCTGTCTGCGGCTCTGTGTCGCACGATTGAAGGTTCCCTTTTTATAATCTCGTCCGGGTGCCATCGCGGCAATTCCACCTGTTTGGTTGTTAATAATGACCATCGAGGCTTGAACAGGCTGATCGTCAGGACTTTTTTCGAACATGTCATCATCTGCCATCGCCTGATCCAGCGCATTTTGGGCCTGGGCATCCATTGTCGTATGAATCTTATAACCACCAATAATCAAATCATTGCCGCTAACTCCTGGTAGTGCATCCTCTGCCTCATCCATGACGTATTCCATAAAATTTTGATACTTTTGAACTTTTTCTGGTTGTTTGTAATTGTAATTTACAGCTTTGGCCTCTTCCATCTCTTGCTTTCCAATCATCCCCTGCTCAAACATCAGCTGGAGAACCACCGCACGTCGTGCCTTTGAGTTCTCCGGGTTACTGATCGGATTATACTTGGATGGCCCTTTCGGAATAGCTGCCAGTGTAGCAACCTGCCACAATTTTAATTTGTTTAAGTCTGACACGCCAAAATAGCCTTCCGACGCTGCCTTAATTCCAGAATACGAGCGTCCAAACCAAATCCGGTTCAGATAAAGGGTAATAATCTCATCTTTAGTCAACCTCCGCTCCAGCGCCATTGCGATGGATACCTCGGTCGCTTTACGGAAAAAGGTTTTGTCACGTGTCAAAAACAAGTTTTTGGCCAGCTGCTGAGTTAGTGTGCTGCCGCCCTCCACTGCAGAACGAGCCACGATATCCTTTACGGCCGCCCGACCGATAGACCAAATATCAACCCCTTGATGCTCCATAAAACGCTTATCCTCTGTTGCGATAAAAGCTTTTTTGAGCAATGGTGGAATTTCTTCACTTTTGACAGGATCGCTTTTTTGCACAGACAACTCACCCATGAGGACACCGTTGCGATCATAAACCTTCGATGTCTCGTTCACTGTAATTTTGTCCTTGTTGGCTTCGTAAATTTTTTCACCATTTATCATGACAAATAAATACCCGCCAAGTGCGCAAAATATGGCTAACGCCGCTGTAATAAAAAGCGTCCACCCCACTCGCTTACCTGTTATTTTCTTTTTCTTGCCCTTCGGCTTCTCTTTAGATGTGGTTCTATTGCGATTGCCGGATCTGGACAATGAATCGTTTGGCATTCCCCTGACTCCCTTTCGCGAATAATCATATACTACCTAACATAAGCCTAAAGCTTGCTGTCGGCAGCATGAAAGTAAACGGAATGAAAAGAACAACCCTGATCAGGTTGCTCCCGGTCACATTCCTATACAGTTAGACGAGACGGACGCCTGAAAAGTTTCATGAACCCGGGCGACCGTCAAGCCGTAATCAGTTATCGCTAGCGTTATCCTGTTGCTGTACAAGCGATACATTGCGTTGCGGTGTAAAGGTGGAGATGGCATGCTTGTAAATCAGCTGTTGCTTTCCATCCGAGTCGATAACGATCGTAAAATTGTCAAATGCTTTAATCGTCCCTCGCACCTGAAATCCATTGATGAGGTATACCGTTACAGGTATAGAATCCTTGCGCAATTGATTCAGAAACGTATCTTGGATATTAATGGACTTGTTCATTTTAGCCGTACCCCCAATAATCATTTGGATTGTTTTGAAGTATATTCAAGGTCTGTCCGGAACTTTCCTGCTATAATTTCGTGTATTCGGGCTGCATGAGCAGAAAAATTTCCGAAATCAGTGACATCTACCCACTGGATATCCTTCATATGGCGAAACCACGAGAGCTGTCGCTTCGCAAAATGACGCGTATCCCGTTTTAGCCAAGTCACCGCCTCTTCCAAAGACACCTCTCCCCGCAGGTAGGAGGATATCTCTTTATAGCCTAGACCTTGCATGGAGATGGCATCGCTTCGCACTCCCCGTTCCATTAAGGAGGTTACCTCAGCAACAAGCCCTTGATCGAGCATCCCGTCAATTCGGTCTTCAATACGTTTATATAGCATTTGCCTATCCATTGTCAAACCTACGATGCAGAGTTGGTAGGGAGATTCCTTTTTTTGACTGGCAAGTTGAGAGCTAAGTGTCGTTCCGCTAACATGGTAAATTTCCAGTGCCCGAACGACACGACGACGATCATTAGGATGCAGACGAAGTGCACTTTCGGGATCAACCGCCTGTAGTCGCGCATGAAGCGCGTCTGCTCCAAACTGTTCGGCATAGTCAAGCTGTTCCTGACGAAAAGCTTCGTCAGCCCCTACCTCGGAAAACTGGTATTCATAGCAGACTGATTCTACATATAAACCTGTTCCGCCTACGATAAACGGTAGCTTTCCTCTAGATTGAATATCAGGTATGAGACGACGACAGTCTTCCTGAAATTGGGCTACTGAATATGGGTATTCAGGCTCATGAATATCAATTAAATGGTGCTTGATTCCTTCCATTTCCTGTTCGGAAATTTTGGCAGTTCCAACGTCCATATGACGGTATACCTGCATGGAATCCCCGGAAATAATTTCCGCGTCAAATTGTCGAGCCATCTCGATGCTTAGTTTCGTCTTGCCAACCGCAGTCGGGCCAACAAGAACAAGTAATTTAGGCTTAGGTGCCACTGTCAATATCAATCACTCCGTACACTGTTTTCGTTGTGCCCCGCTGCTCTACACGGAAGCCGAGGCGGGCAAATTCCCCGCTACCCCGTTTTTCTTTTAATACAATTGTTTTTCGTGCAATCCGTTTCGCATGAACAATACTCTCCTCATTCAACGCGTCTGGATTAGCCAGCCCTCTCAATGGACCGATTGCGCTGGAATCGAGCAACGGATCACGAAACATAGGGTCAAAATAAATAATATCTATACTGCGATCCGACAAACTGCGCAAATAGTCTAAATGATGACCAAAACGAACGTCAATGTTGGAAAAGGCCTGATCTACTTCAGCGTTGCCGGAACGGTAATGCCTCATTCCATCCTTGATTAAAGCATAGACGGGGAAAGAACTCTCCACAGCCGTGACTTGTCCAGAGCTTCCCGTTCCAATTGAAAATAGAAGAGAATCCGTACCAAGTCCTGCGGTGCAATCCAGTACAGTATCACCCGGGACGAGCCGGGCAGCCGTCAACATCGGGTCAGGTTCACCCTTTAATACCCGTTTGGCGCGAATGAAGCCCATACTCGGGTGAAAAACCATCGGTGATTGTTCTGGACTAATCAGCCTCACTCCGCCCTGCACCAGAACCAATGCTTGGCTGACTCTGTGAGCCGCGATTAGCTTAGCTACCGATATGCCACGACGAGGGGCATACAACACCCCTAACTCGGCTGCAAGCAGCTTCGCTCGCTCCACAACCTCAGCCGAGGGGGAATCCCCTGTCGTGACCAGTAATTCAACTATCTTCTCCCGTAGCCTCGACCGCTCTTCTTCACGGTTTTCCCGATCCTGTAACATATATATATACTCCCTTACATTACTCTTTTAAACAGCTTCTCTAAATCATATGTGGAAAAGGAAACCACAATAGGTCTCCCATGAGGGCAAGTATATGGTTGTTTGCACGCTGCCAAACGCTCTAGCAGCACGCTAGCCTGTCGGTCAGTCAGCTTCTGGTTTGCCTTAATCGAAGCCCGGCAGGAGCACATGATCGAGGCTGCTTCCCGCAGCTTTGCAAGATCAATGGCTCTTTCCTCGAGCACCCATCCGGCCATTTCCTCAATAACATCCGCTTCTTCCCCTTGAGGAAGCCAGTACGGGTAAGAGCTGACACGGAAAGTTTGACCGCCAAAATGCTCCAAATACACCCCCGCCTGCTCAAACCAGTGCAGCCTTGTTTTCAACTTTTCTGTCTCGGAAGGCGTAAAATCCAGTGTAATTGGCAGTAGCAACTCCTGCGATACTGACTCGGGATTACCGAATTTTTCATAATAAAATTCATAATTGACTCGTTCATGTGCGGCATGTTGATCAATTAAATACAAGCCCTGGTCGTTCTGTGCAATCAGATATGTCCCGTGGTGCTGACCGATTAAATTCAGTTCAGGAAAAGTGGGCAACTCTGGAACTTCTCCCGACACCGCTGCCAATTGCTCTGCATTCAGACGTTGCTGGCGAGGCTTCTGATCCGCGAAATGACGGGAATCCGTAGCGTGTCCTGCAATCGGAGGCACAGAAGATGGGTAAGCAGCAGAAGCAGCCGTTTCCTTTATCCCTCCACTGTATAAAGAAGATGTGCCTATTGCAGCATTATCTCCTTCGGGCGACTGTACAGTCGCTCCATCAGGGAGCGGCACGTCCCCTCTAACTTCACTTCCGTTGTTTTCTTCCACAAAATCTGCATCCAGTTCATCATCACTAATACTTTTACCTGAAAGGTTGTTTGCCCGTCCAATAGCTGAGAGGCTATCCCTGCTCGGACGTTGCTCACGCTCCTGGCTACCTCTGTTATTCTCTTCGTTCCTGTTCAAGTAATTGGATTGGCCCGGTACCTGGTTCTCCGGCGAGATCACGGAAAGTGGCAGTGCTCCCCCCCGGTCTTTGCCGGAAGGAGCATCCCCTTCCGTAGCATTTCCCTTTGAGAAGTGAAACTGCTCCTGCACAAACGAGCCACTGTCCTTGCCACCGATCTCGCGCTTGACTGCCTTCGGAATCAGCACTTGCTGCCCTAAAACAGCTTTTACCGAATCCTCGACCAACTGAAACAGTTCAGCTTCCTTGCTGAACCTTACCTCCAGCTTGGCAGGATGAACGTTAACATCCACCAAAGAAGGATGCATATCCAGTTGGATCACAGCCAGCGGAAAACGATTGATCGGCAACAAGGTATGATACGCCTTGAGCAACGCCTGATTAAGCCCGTAGCTACGCACAAAACGTCCATTCACTACCGTCGATATCGCATTCCGATTCGATCTGGTCCACTCTGGGCGGCTGATATAGCCGCTAATTCGGTAATCGAGGCTCTCTCCTTCCAGCAGCAGCATGGACTTCGCCGCAGAAGTTCCATAAATAGCGGCAATCACCTGGAGCAAATCACCATTACCCAGCGTTTGCAACAATGTATTGCCATTATGCCGCAATGTGAAGGCAACCTCAGGGTGCGAAAGCGCCATTCGGTACAATACATCCGAGATGTGTCCCAGCTCGGTCTGGATTGTTTTCATATATTTCAGCCGTGCAGGTGTATTATAGAACAGCTCCCGTACGGTAAAATCCGTCCCTTGCCTACTAGCGGCATCCTCGTGAAGCACCAGCTTACCGCCCTCAATCACCAATTTACGGGCACGCCCGTCATCTCCGGCTGCTGTAAGCAACTCTACTTTCGATACAGCCGCTATACTTGGCAACGCCTCTCCCCGAAAGCCGAGACTTGTGATCTGAAACAGGTCGCGACCATGTCCAATTTTGCTTGTCGCGTGCCGATAGAATGCCGTCTCCACATCCTCAGGCTCAATGCCACTTCCATTATCCGTGACCCGGATACTTTGCAGACCGCCTTCTTCTACCCATACGTCCACCCGCGTACCGCCTGCATCAATCGCATTTTCCACCAGCTCCTTCACGACGGAGGCCGGACGTTCCACGACCTCACCGGCAGCAATCTGGTTCGCAATATGTTCATCCAGTACCCGAATTTTAGACATCCTTTTAACCTCCTCCTGACTTCAAAGTGTGATGAAAAATAAGAATAATGTCACTTATTTTAACTACAGGCCATTGGCCTTGTTTTTAAGATCATTTAATAGCTGCATTGCCTGTAAAGGAGTCATATTCATGACATCAGCATTTTTCACCTTGCGCAAAATTTGGCGCACAATCGGATTAGCCTCTACTGTCTCTGCATGGGGCTTGGAGACGGCAAGCTCCTGCTCTCCAAAAATGGACAGCTGTACCACTTCGGTTGCTCCTTGCTCCAACCTGCTGGAATCCTCCACAGTCTGTAGAGTATCTTCTTTTACCAGGGTGGCCTGCTGTGATAAAGACTGAGTTGATGATGCTGTTTCTCCGCTTTCTCGCAATGTCTGGCCTGAATTATATTCGGTCAAAGAAGAAATATCTTCCGTCCCTGAGGCTGTACGAGGTTCAGTCCCTTCCTTCCCTCCTACTACTATCTCGGTACCTGCCGTTACTTGAGCTGCTGCCTGTTCAAAACCATTCAGCAGTCCATTCGCTCGCTCAATAATGTTATTGGGCAAGCCTGCAAGCCGAGCACAATAAATGCCATAGCTACTGCTAGCCGCTCCCGGTATGAGCTTGCGCAGGAAATTCACCTTATCGCCGCTTTCCTGCACGGCCATAGAGTAATTTCGCAGCGAAGACAGGCCTTGCTCCAAATGCGCCAGCTCATGGAAATGCGTGGATACCAGCGCCTTACAGCCGATCGTGTCATGGACAAATTCGATGACTGCCTGTGCAATTGCCATTCCTTCACTGGTGGACGTACCTCGTCCCAGTTCATCAATAATGATCAAGCTTCGCGGAGTTGCCTTGTCCGTCATTACTTGGATATCTGCCATTTCGACCATAAACGTACTCTGCCCGCCGATGAGATCATCCGCCGCGCCGATCCGTGTGAAAATGCGATCCAGCATCGGCACCTTGGCACGTGCAGCTGGGACAAAGCAGCCAATTTGAGCCATAATTGCAATAAGCGCAACCTGACGCATATACGTACTTTTCCCAGCCATGTTCGGCCCGGTGATAAGTAGAATATGCGCATCGCCTTCCTCCAACATCGTGCTGTTGGCAATAAAACCGCCATCTTTCATTACGGCTTCCACCACGGGATGGCGCCCTTGCTCCACTACGAAATCATATCCTGTAGTCAGCTCAGGTTTCACGAATCCCCGTTCCGCACTAACCGATGCCAGCGACTGATACACGTCAATTTCAGCCACTTGCTCTGCCAGCTTTTGCAAACGGGGAATTTCAGCGTTCAATTTACTACGAAGCTCGGAGAAAAGAGTATACTCCAGATCAACCATTTTATCCTCGGCTTCCAGAATTAGAGATTCCTTTTCCTTCAACTCCGGTGTGATATACCGTTCCGCATTCGCCAACGTCTGTTTGCGTTCATATCGACCTTCCGGTAATGAAGCCAAATTGGATTTGGTCACCTCGATATAATAACCAAATACTTTGTTGTATCCAATTTTAAGTGACCGAATGCCGGTTGCTGCACGTTCCTTGGCCTCTAGCTCAGCGATCCAACGTTTACCGTTCACACTCGCCTCGCGCAGTTCGTCCAGACGCTGATGGTAGCCTTCCTTAATAAGACCTCCATCCCTTACGGAAATTGGCGGTTCATCCGCCACCGCTTCCTCAATCAACGCACACAGATCTGTACAGCCATCCAGCGTTTGTGCAATCTGTCTCAGCGTCTTCGAAGGAGATTCAGCACACAGCTCGCGTAAAGAAGGAATTTGGGCCAGCGACAGCTTGAGGGCGATCAGATCACGTGCATTAGCACTACCAAAGGCGATCCGCCCAACTAGACGCTCCAGATCGTAAATCTCTTTAAGCTGAGCACGTACATCCTCTCGGAAAATAAACTGGTGGTATAGCTTGTCCACAGCCTCCAAGCGTTCCTCAATAAGACTGCTGCTCAACAGTGGCTTGTCAATCCAACGACGCAACAGACGCGCTCCCATGGAAGTCTCTGTGCGGTCCAACAGCCACAGCAGCGAGCCTTTCTTGGAGCGTTCCCGTACCGTCTCCACCAGTTCCAGGTTCCTGCGGGTAAATGGATCCAGAATCATAAAATGGTTTGGCTCATATACCGAGATTTGGGTCAATTGGCCTAGCGATCTTTTTTGCGTTTCATTCAAATAGGAAATCAAGCGCGATACGCACCGTCTGCGTTCCTCCGTAAGCCTTGCCCACGTGGCTTCCCCAAATTGATCCCGAACCAAATCATCCTTGGATTTGTCCCAGGCCGTATACACAACCCGCCGTCCAACGGGGGACATACGGGATGTCACAAAATCCAGCAGATGACCATCTCCCAACATTTCGGAAGGCTCATAAATGTTAATTTCATCTAGTAGCCATTCTTTCGAATCAGGCACAGAAGTCACATACAATTCACCTGTTGACAAGTCGCACGCGGCAAGCGCTAGCATCCCGTCCGTCTCTGTGACACATACCATGTAGTTGTTGGATTTGTCACCCAGCACCTTGCCTTCCATTACCGTTCCCGGGGTCACAACGCGGACAATATCCCGACGCACCATCCCCTTCGTAGCTGAGGCTTCCTCCATTTGCTCACAGATGGCCACCTTATAACCCTTCTCAATGAGACGCTGTATGTAATTTTCAGCTGAATGATAAGGCACGCCGCACATCGGAATTTTTTCCGTGGCACCACCCTCACGACCCGTAAGTGTAATTTCCAGCTCCTTGGATGCAAGAATTGCATCATCGAAAAACATCTCGTAAAAATCTCCCAGACGGAAAAACAAAAATGCATCTTTAGCCTGCTCTTTTATGGATAAATACTGCTCAATCATCGGTGTATATTTGGACATACCGTTCACTAACCCCCACACTTTGTTCCGTTTAAACTTATAATTATCTCTTATTATATCAAAAATGACAGTCGATAACATGAAACCGTTTCTGGTGTCGACACTTGTTTTACGTAAGCTTCCAATACGGGCGCAAATCCCGTGATTCATCCCACTGTTTCCCCTTACGGAGGCTGTCCAGCAATGGTTCTACATAAGCTTCATATTGCGAGTATATTTCCAGTGAAACCATATCCAAAATAAGAGGTTCCACATACTCCCTAAGCACAAATTGATTTCCTTCATAAAAGGCTCTGTGAGCCTCCTCCTGACCCAGCGGCCTACGTTGCAAACGCGGATATTGAGAAGCAATGAGAAACGCCATTCCAATCACACCTTTCGCCAGCTGTGGCGAAATAAGAAAACTGGGCAGTGTACGATATTCAAAACCTCCGTACGACTGACGGCGAAAATCACCCAAATTGCCATAATGCGGTCTGCGCCGGGCCGCACGCTTGTCTTCCAGTAGCGCCAAAGGCAGTGCCAAATAGTTATCCAGTGCCCGGAGCAAGGCACCGTTTAGCGAAACCCCGCTAAAATGCAGATGTCCGCCCAGCGGAAAACCCGGTTGCGGCATCCCCCCCGCCTGCCAGATGAGTGTGCGGTCAGCAATGCGCCGGGCTGCGTTTGCAAAAGCTAGACGCAGATGCTTCAGCAGACGGGCCGGATCTCCACTTGGCGCAGGACGAAGCTCAGCGACTGGATACAGTGTTCGTCCCCGGCGGGTAACAGCATCGCAGCCGGCTATGCCGAGACGCCCCAAATATCTTGAGGCCGGAACGACCCGCCCCTCTGGCATACGAACCAGTAGAAATTCGGGGTCCATTCCGATGAGTAGTCGATCTCTCCCTCGTTCCACTGAAAGATTCTCACCCTCAATATCCCCTTCACGCGCAGCAATTTCATATAGCGTGGTCAAACGTCTATCGTTCAGCCATGGCTGTGCCAAGACTTCGCGCACCTGACAGTTGTGCTCCCCCAGCGGCGTCAGTACCACCTCACCACTGTCCAAACCCAGTGTGTACAACGCACGTACAGCCAGCCGCTCCATCCGGACATAGAGCGGTGAATGTTGATCCAGTTCAGACAGATCGTATGCGCGGACTTTGGAAGGGCCTTCGATGGCACGTCTACGAATTTCCAACACTCGCAGTTGATGGATTTGCACCGCGTAGCCTATCGCAAAGTCTGCAAGGCTGCTATCCATCCACTGAACCGCTATGCCTGAACGCTCCAGTCTACGCTTTTTTTCATCATTTGGCATCTGTCTGAAGCGTATGAGCGCCTGTCCCGGCTGCTGCATCGTATTCCCCCCTACGGACTACGTACGGATTTCAACCCACAACAACAAAAAAGGAGGGCCTTTGCCCCCTGCGCAGAATCAGCCGGCGCAAAGAGTAAAGCGGCCCTCTTTTTGGTTACTTCTGTCAGAGCTCGTCGTCAATGAGGTCGGGGTCGAGCTCCTCATAGTCCCCCTCTTCCGCTCCAAAATCAAAGTCTTTTTCAAAATCATCGCTGCTACCATTCGGGAATACTTCTACAACAATCTTCGTTTCCGCCACCAGCTCCACCGCAAATTCCCGCTCGACCCGGATCATTACGCTGCCACCTCCAGAAGACACACTGGCCTCGACACAACTCGGCTCCTGTGTAGCTTCGGCGGATACTTCCACTGTAGACGCCCGGTGCTTCGGATCAAGATACGAGAGCGGCACATTTTCTACGTACGACACCGTTTCCTTGGCCACATCGGTCTGCGAGTTTTTATCGTATGAGTACCAAATATTGATATCATACGTCCCGACGACCTCAATGCCGTCCCCCGCCGCCACAGCTTCATACTGGTGGTTAATAATCCATGCCCCTAAAATGCTCGTCGGATTATTCGGCGGAGTTACGGTATGGGTTACGGTAGAGAATCTGCGACCTTTACCACAGATCGCTTTGGTAATAATCTCTCTACGATTTTTATGACTTAATGCCATTCTTGAACCTCCTCCATACAATCAATCATTCCATACATATGTATGCAGGTTGTGGGCGAATGTTGAGTGAATAGGCGAAAAGGAAAAAATATTATTTGTATAAGCATATGCCGCGATGGCTTGAACTCATGCACGCCAATGTGTTACATGCTGCTCAACGATCTGTAAAAATTCACTAAGAGCCGGAGATTTCCACTTTTTCGTGTGGTAAGCGACCTGAGTAGCCACCTGCTGTTCACTGTCATCCCAGGCTAAACGCGCCATTTTACCTTCTCCCAGCTCATTTTGTACCGTTACCAGCGGAAGCAGCGCTATACCCAATCCAGCCATGACACACTGCTTGATGGCTTCAATACTCCAAAATTCCAGGCTAGGGTCTGAAAAAATACCGTGTTTATTCAAATACTGCTCAAAAAGGATACGGTACGTACATCCTGCCTCCGTATGCAAAATAGTTTCGTCCTTCAAGTCGGCAGGCTCTACCCGGCTATAGGTAACCAGCGAATGCTTAAGTGGCGCTACCAAGGCCATCGGCTCGTGAATAAGCGTGGTGACATTCAATTCTCTATCCTCCGTCTCAGGCTGAAGCAAAAAAGCCAAATCCAGCTCACCAGAACGGATCAAATCGCGTAATTCCCAGCATTCGCCGGGTTTAAGGACAATTTTAACCTTCGGATACCGTTCTCTGTACTCACGGATCAGACTTGGTAGACGAAAAGCGGCCAGAGACTCTGGTGCTCCTATTTTCAGCGTGCCCGCCAATTCTGTTTCTGAACGAAGTGCATCCTTAGCCATAGCATGCATCTTGGAAATTTCCTGCGCATAGGGCAGCAGACGTCGTCCGGCATCCGTCAGCATGATTTTTTTGCCAATGCGATCAAAAAGCGGCGTACCCAACTCCGTCTCTAGCGCTTGAATTTGAGCAGTGATACTCGACTGTGCATAATCCAGTATACGCGCTGCTCGCGTAAAACTGCCTGCCTCAACTACATTTAAAAAGGTAAACAAATGCCGCGATTCCATAATCCGCTCCTTCAATCGGTTTTTCCGATGCAAGCAATCGTTATATTCCGTTTTTCCGATAGATTGATTATCTGATAAGCTGGAGAAAATAACAAGAGAAAGAAGGCTTTTCTGCATGACAAATGAAAATAAACTTCAATCCACCATTGGTCTTCCACAGGCCATTGCACTCTATATCGGAGCTGTACTGGGTTCGGGGATATTGATTGTGCCTGGTCTTGCTGCCCAAATGGCGGGGCCGGCATCGCTGCTGGCATGGGGTTTTATGACCCTGCTCATCCTGCCAATGGCACTTTCCATGGGGCTTCTATCTGCCAAATTCCCGAATGCGGGAGGGGTATCGCACTTTGTCACGTTGGCCTTTTCCCCACGTGCCGGTGCTTATATCGGGTGGTTTTTTCTCATGTCGGTTCCGATCGGAGCACCTGTTGCCGCACTCACCGGAGCCGGCTATATGACCGCAGCCATGGGCTGGGGAGAGGAAAGCCGCATAATGTTAGCCGTTGCTATGCTGGCGGTGGGCCTGATCATCAACTGGATCGGCATGAAGGTCGCGGGACGTATTCAGATCGCAGTCGTCATAGCTATCGTTGCCGTCCTTATATTCGCCATTGCCGCAGCACTTCCTCAGATGAAAACAGTCCACTTCACCCCGTTTGTTCCACATGGCTGGCTCTCTATCGGTCAAGCCGCCGCGATTCTGTTTTGGTGCTTTATCGGTTGGGAGGCCGTGTCCCATATGTCAGAGGAATTCACCAATCCCCAGCGGGCGGCCGTTAGAGGTGTGACCATTGCAGCCGTCATTGTCGGTTTACTTTATTTCTTAACTGCGCTGGCTACTGTGGGCACACAAAGTTACCTTGCAGGGGATTCGGATGCTTCGCTCGTATGGGTGATTAGTCGAGCTATCGGGCCATGGGGCGCGATAATTGCAGGCTTGACGGGTATCTTTATTTGTACCGCTACTATTATTGCTTATGTTGGTGCCGCTTCACGTGTCGCTTATGCTTTATCCCGGCAAGGACAGGCCTTTCGCTGGATGGGCAGGTTATCGCAACGTTTCCATACCCCTATCGGAGGCATTGCTTTTCTTAGCGTGTGCTTTGTGATCATTATGGTGTTGTACGGTAGTGGCGCTGTTTCACTCACTAAGCTGATTCAATTCCCGAACGCCACCTTTATTCTGACCTATCTCGGTGGTTGTGCAGCAGGAATTAAGCTTCTGCGTGGTAGTCGCTGGGGCGTAGCCATCAGCTGGATATCGTTCATCTCTACGGCGATCGTTTTCCCCTTTGTCGGATGGGCTATGCTGTACCCTTGCCTGATCACCGCTGTCTTATGGACCACAGACCGAATTCGGCACAAACGGACTTTGAATCTTCCGACTTCTACCATTACTGAACAAGAAAAGGCTACTGTCCGTCATGGATAGTAGCCTCTCAAGGGCTTTACTCTAGTTTTTCACTGGAGTAGGGGCCTTGTCCTTTTTCGCAATTTTCAAATACTGATGAAGCTCATGTGTAAGCTGCAATAATGCCGAGCGAATCTCAAATTCCTCCCGGGTTCCGGGAAGCTCCATGGCTTTAAATTCTTCACGAACCTGCTCTAGCAGCTTCTCGGTTTGTCCCGTATAATGTCCAGCCAAAACGTCATTGCTAAGCTGATCGAACAGCTCGGCCAGAAGCTTGGCCTGCGGCATATGCTGATACATTTGTGCGATCAACTGCATCATATTTTGGATCGAATCCAGCTGTTCTTTTCGCATATAAAAATACACATTCCAGCCCTCTTGGGGACGAAGCATCTGATTTTCCAAGGAACGCCCCGCCTCAGTAACCCCTTTGGCTATCACGCTGTTCGCTTCAATAACTTCCTTGCCATCCCATATGTATGCTGGACTACGTAGCGTATTGGCCATATTTCTGAATATAACAGAAAATGTCCGATCCACCTCCTGCCGAATTTGTTGCATTGTATTATCAGAACCCGGCATATAGGCTAAATTGACAATCATCGCGGAACCCAGTCCAATCACTAGCAGAGCTAGCTGGGTCAGCAGTACCTCCATATCAATCACGCCGCCGCTAAATACGCGAAAAACTACGACCGAACCGGTGACGATCCCTTCTTTAAATCCCACCCGTACAATGACTGGAAACGCCGTTAAAATATATAATGCCAGTACCCAATCATGGAATCCGAATACCACAAACAAAACACAAGCAAAAAGAAGCCCCACGACGGATGCAAAAAATCTCGCCGAAATGGTACGGAGACTTCTCTTGCGTGTGACATCCACCCCCAAAATCGCTAAAAGCCCTGCTGAGGTGGCTCCATGAATGCCAAAACCATCCGCAATAAGTACGGCCATTAATGCGGCAATAGCCGTTTTAATCGTACGAAAGCCCATGAAAAAATTCTGTCCTCTCTAGATGAAATCTGTTTCAGCATTTTGCATAATTCGAAATTTATGCATAATGTTCATTTTCATAAATTTTAAGTATTTTCATTTTTCATGGTACTTTATTTTCACGTTTTACACAAATGTTCAGAAATTTTATTATTACCGATGAGGACGACCAGAAAGCAGACGATGCTCCACATACACGACCGCCTGATACATCAGTGTAGCTACGACAGCAATGATCAACAGACTGGACATAACCAGCGTGAAATTGAACACCTGAAAACCATAGATAATCAAATAGCCTAAGCCGTTTTTAGCCACCAGAAATTCACCAACAATCACACCAACCCATGCCATACCGACATTCACTTTCAGCGTAGAGACGATTGCAGGAAAGGATGCAGGTAAAATCACCTTTTGAAACGTATCACGGCGTGATCCGCCAAACGTGCGAACCACTTTGATCAGATTCGAATCGACTTCCTGAAAGCTGTTGTATACGACTAGTGTCGTAATGATGACCGTAATGGAGAGGGTTGTCATTAGGATAGCAGTAAATCCCGCCCCAAACATGACGATAAAAATTGGACCTAGCGCCACCTTAGGCATACTGTTGAACACGACCATATAGGGATCAAGCACCCTCGACAAAAACGGTGACCACCAAATAAGTACAGCCAGCAACGTACCTAACAGTGTACCGAGTAAAAAACCCGCCATCGTCTCTCCCACGGTGACACCTACATGTCCCCATAATTCACCACTGACCGCATCCTTGCCGATCTGGGTAAAAATTTTGCTCGGATAGCTGAACAGTAGTACATCAATCCACTTCAAACGGCCTGCAATTTCCCATAGCACAAACAAAAGCAGTAAAATAGCTGTCTGCACACCTGTCACTAACCATCGTTGCGAACGCCTGCTGCGTAAATACGCCTGATGTAGTCCTTGAATCCAACGTTGCTCAAGCTGATCCGCTTCGTCCTTCATACGTTAACTCACTCCTTTGCTCCCGAAGCCTCCAGTTCACCCCATATTTCATGAAAAAGCTCATTAAAACCCGGCTGCTCGCGTGCATAAAAAGGCTGAGCTTCTCGGATGCAATCCGGAATCTCGAAGGTACGTCGGATATGACCCGGATTTCGACCCATCACTATAATCCGGTCACTGACCGCAATGGCCTCAGCCAAATCATGTGTGACTAAAATAGCCGTCTTCCTCCGCTCGCGCAAGGTTTCCGCAATCAGATCTTCCAGCTGTAACTTGGTTTGATAATCCAGCGCGGAGAACGGCTCATCCAGCAGCAGCAGTCCCGGATTGGTCGCCAGCGTCCGTACCAGCGCCACGCGCTGGCGCATTCCCCCAGACAACTGGGACGGATGCAGATGCTCCTTCCCTCCCAGACCCATGCCTTCCAGTAACAGCCGTGTCCGCTCACGCGCAGCTTCATCTACTCTGTTGCCTAGTTCCAGACCCAACAATGCGTTATCCATTATCGTCCGCCACGGGAACAGATAATCCTGCTGCAACATGTAACCGACCTCTGGACTCGGACCACTTACCGGCTGACCTTGCAACATAACTTGGCCTGCCGCTGGACGCAGTAGCCCCGCGATCATGGACAGGATCGTCGTTTTGCCGCAGCCGCTTGGACCAACCAAGCTGACAAAATCCCCTGTCTCTACGGAAAAATCAATATTCTCAACCGCCAGCGAAGCTTCACGATCCGTTACATAGACATGCGTCACTTGCTCCAGTCTCACCATCGGGATGGTCGCGTCCAAAGTTAGGCCACTCCGTTCCTCCATCATGATGAACCTCCAGTACCGACACCTGCATCCGTAGATTCAGTTGTGCTCTTTTTCACAGGCGGTTCAGTATTCCCGGTAGAGCTTGACGAAATCGCTTGTTGTGCAAAGCATGGGTTCACTAGCTTATCTAGTGCAACCGGACTTTTAAGCTCCCCTGCCGAGGTCATGACATCCTGTAAGTTCTTCCATTCCTTTTCCTCAATCATCGGGTTCAAAGCATAGGTACTCTGTTCCTTATATCGCTTGATACTACTCGTTAAAACAGCTAAATCTGTATCTTTAAAATAGGGCGTGATTGCTTCGGCAATCTGTTCAGGTGAATGCGTAGCAATCCACTGTTGTGCCCGATATACAGCATTTGTGAATTTCTGTGCAGCCTCGCTATTTGTGTTCAGGTAGCTTTGCTTAGCCATATATACTGTATACGGCAACTCGCCGCTCTCCACACCGATAGAGGCAACAACCCGCCCACGACCTTCCTTTTCAAAAATAGATGCCTGCGGTTCAAACAGCTGCACATAATCCCCTGTACCGGAGCCGAAAGCAGAGGCAACATTAGCAAAATCAATATTTTGAATCAGCTTCAGATCTTTGTGAGGATCAATGCCGTGTTTGCGAAGCGTAAATTCAAGTGACATTTGCGGCATTCCACCCTTGCGTTGCCCCAAAAAATTTTGTCCTCTCAGCTTTTCCCATTCAAAGCTATTCTGCGTTTGACGGGCAAACAAAAAGGTTCCATCCGTCTGTGTCAGTTGGGCAAAATTAATGATAGGGTCCTCTGCTCCTTGCTGATACACATAAATAGATGTTTCCGCGCCGATCAGCGCGATATCCGCCTGATTGGACAACAACGCCGTCATTGCCTTGTCACCCCCGGGAATCGTTGCCAGCTGGACATCCAGTCCCTCCTGAGCAAACATTCCCTGGCTCAAGGCTACATACTGCGGCGCATAAAAGACCGTACGGGCTACCTCGCCTAATCTGATCTCAATCGTCTGCTCCCCTCCTTTGGGGGTGCACCCACTGAGCAACAGTAATCCGAGTAGTGCCGCAGCCACCACAGCTTTGAAACGAGCGCCGTTTTTCATCCTTATTCCCTCCCCACCTTTTTACATCGGTTGACTTCATATATTGTTATGCCATTGTCGATATATTGGTTAATTGCAAAAAAAAAAACCACGTTCGCCCGGGAACGCGGGGTAGATGCTATATGATTTACAGCTTGTATATGGAGGTATATTTCTCTTCCAGATAGTCGGCGAGATAATCCGGGTTCAGATCCTCACCTGTAATGGCTACAATCAACTCGGACGGCGTCCGACTCTTGCCGTAACGGTAAATACGTCCGGTCAGCCATTGCTTGATCGGCTCAAGCTCTCCAGTAGCAATTAATTCATCCAGATTTGGCAACTTTTTGCGTAATGTCGCCAAAATTTGCGCTGCATACATATTGCCAAGTGAGTAGGAAGCAAAATAACCAAAATCACCGCCGGACCAGTGAACGTCTTGAAGTACGCCCAGTCCGTCATTCGGTGGAACAAGTCCCAAGTATTCCTTATATTTCGCATTCCACACCTCGGGGAGACGCTTCACATCCAGCTTTTCATTAAACAGCATTTTTTCAATTTCATAACGGATAATGATATGTAAATTATATGTTAGCTCATCCGCTTCAATACGAATCAGTGAATTTTCCACACGGTTGACTGCCCGGTAGAATTGCTCTGCCGTAACCTTTGCCAAACGATCAGGAAAATGCTTTTGCAAATCATCGTAATACCGATCCCAGAAAGCACGACTGCGTCCGATTTTATTCTCCCACAAGCGGGACTGGGATTCATGAATCCCCATAGAGGTTCCTCCAGACAGTAGTGATCCTGCCAGCTCTGGAGCAATATTTTGTTCGTACAGCGCATGACCTCCTTCATGCAAAGAACTGAAAATAGCACTGGTTACATCATCTTGCAGATAATGAGTTGTTATACGCACATCACCTGGATTTAATCCTGTTGCGAAAGGATGTACACTCTCATCCAAACGACCTGCGTCAAAGTCATACCCCATCTGTCCTAAAATGAATAGGCTGAACTTCTCCTGCTGCTTCACATCAAACACACCATCTAAAAAGCTCTTATCCGGCTGGTTCGATGAAGCCTGAATTTTAGACAATAGGGGTACAAGGCGCTTCTTGAGACGATCAAACACAGCATCCAGCTTTTCAACCGTCATCCCCGGCTCATATTGATCCAAAAGCGTGTCATACTCTGTATCCTTAACCCCCCAGTAGCCGATAAATTCACGCTTCATGTCTACGATTTTAGACAAGTACGGTTCAAATCCGGCAAAATCGCTATGTTCCTTTGCGTCCTCCCACTTGCTCTCTGCCTGTGCTGCAAGAATGCTATAATCCCGGTATCGGTCTGCCGGAACCGAACGATTCAGTTCATAATTTTTACGGCATTCCTCCACCAATCTGCGATCATTGTCCTCCAGTTGCTTCAGCTTGTCTTCTACGGCAAAAAATTGCAGCAATTGTCCCATTTCATCCGAGATCATCAGCTTGAACATTTCAGTGGACAGCATACCCAACGTCTCCGACCGAATATCAACGCCCTTGCGCGGAGCGCCAGTCCGTAAATCCCAGTGCAGCAGACCTACTGCTTCGCCATAACTACTAATTTTGTGTGCAAGCTCCTTTAAAGCCGTCAATTGATCCAACGTCTGTTGCGTCATATTTGAGGTCACCTCTTTAACTTAAAATGGTTAAAACTTTACAATACCTATACTTGATGATACTTATATTAAAAAGTATAATCAACACACAACATGTACGACCAGCTCCTAAGACCTAAAACAAACGTTGGACTGTACATATCAAACTTTATTAGAATCTGGAGGGAACAATCGTGGATCACATCAAAGAAATTTTAGAGTACAATCGTGTTTTCGTAGAAAACAAAGAATACGAGGCCTATAGAACGGGCAAGTTCCCCAATAAAAAAATGGTCATTATCACCTGTATGGATACACGGCTAACGGAATTACTCCCAAAAGCTATGAACCTGCGCAACGGTGATGTGAAAATCATCAAAAATGCGGGTGCGATTATTTCACAGCCCTTTGGAAGCGTAATGCGCAGTGTGCTAGTCGCCCTGTATGAGCTGGGAGCAGACGAAGTCGTCGTCGTAGGCCATTATGAATGCGGTATGGCTGCATTAAATGCAGACCACATGGTCAATGAAATGCTCGATCGCGGAATTTCTCAGGAAGTGCTGAACACATTAGAAAATTCAGGCATTAAGCTAAATAAATGGTTGAAAGGTTTTGATAACATTGAAGAAGGGGTAAGAACTACCGTGAAGCTTATTAAGAATCACCCGCTTCTCCCCCCTAATGCCCCCGTTCACGGCATGGTTATTCATCCAGATACAGGAGCGTTAACGCTTGTCGTTGACGGGAATGAACAGTAAACAGGATACGCTTCGGCAGAAAGTTACCAGGGTAGTTTAAGCTCGTACATACGAGCCTAAACTACCCTTTTTTATGAAAAAAAGCGCATATACGTGGAGAATGACAGGAGCCAATTTTGGCTAACCTGTGAACGACCTGTCTGAAAGTTGTCAAACCATACAGTTTCAGTGTACACTTTTCATGAAGCTGCAGAATACCTGCCGCAGTGCTGTTACAACCGTTACTATGATGGATGAAGGAGATAAGATCTATGAATTTACTATCGTATGGTCTGTTGGGGCTTCTCGCAAGAGAGGAATCCTCCGGCTATGATCTGATGTTGCGTATTCAGCCTTTTTGGCAGGCTAAGCACAGTCAGATCTATCCGCTACTGGCCCGTATGGAGAGCAAGGAACTGCTAGCCTCTCGTTGGATTCAGCAGTCCGACAAGCCTGATAAGAAAATGTATACCATTACCGACAAGGGAATCCATATGCTTCAGCAATGGTCCCAGGAAGCGTTAGCTGCTCCGGTTACACGGGATGAATTAAGTCTTCGACTGTTCTGTCTTTGGTTGACGGACAAAAGTAGTGCCAATCGTATGCTGGAGGAACGCAAACGTCATTTTATTCAGAAAATCCAGCATCTTGAGGATATTTTGAACGACATTCCAGCAGAGAATTTACATTTTGGCAGTAAGACCTTTGGTGACTATATTTTAGTACAAAAAGGACTTTTGAATGCTAAAGCAGGTCTGGAATGGTGCCAAATGGTTCTGCGTATGCTGCTTGCCGGTGATGTCAGTACGGATACTAATCCGTTTTTACTTAAGCCGCAAAGCTGAATGCTTTACCAATCCATGCATAGGATTTATGGGACGTTATTATTTAATTTTTAAAAATTAAAATTCTTTGAAACCCTTTTCCATGCCATTCGTATTACTGATTAGCGGTTGTTTGACCTATAAAAAAAATTTACTAAGGGGGATATATTTACATGAAAAAAACATTTACTTTGAAAAATATGATGATGCTGATGATGGCTCTTACCCTACTCATTGCTATGATCGCACCATCTACAGCTGATGCAAGGCGAGGCGGCGGGTTTAAATCCGGGCCTAAATCATACCAATCTACACCAAGCAAGGCAAATGACAGCAGTGGCGTCAATAAGTCAGATAGCGGAACCAAGTCAGGAGCAACTGCTGGGAATACAAACAGAACTGGTGGATTCCTTGGCGGTGGCGGCGGATTCCTGAAAGGTATGATGCTGGGCGGTTTGGCAGGTATGCTCTTCGGCGGATTGTTCGGCAACATGGGCGCATTGGGTAGCTTGCTTGGTCTGGCCGTTAACGTTCTCGCCATTTACGTCCTGATCATGGCCGGAGTAGGTATCTACCGTGCTATTAAAAATCGTCGCAGACCCGATGATTCCCGCGGAGGACGTTACTAAGCTATGATTTTGAGTATGGATGAAATTGTCAACGCTATTTGCTTGCATATGGCTGAACGCAAAGGTGTACAGCCCACTGATGTAACAGTAGAATTAAGCTGGGAAGAGGATACAGGTTATTCCGCAGAAGTCCATGTACAGGGCCGTAGTCAATATCTGGTGGAAGCCAACATGATTGAAGCAATTCTGAGATATCTGTATTCCGAATACAATATTCGTGCCTATCGCGAACAAATCAGATTGGATCTGGATGAAGAAATTACTGCTATTGTCCAAACTTGATTATTTCGCATAAGAAGAACCGACCTTTGCTTGATGGCAAGGGTCGGTTTTTTTTGCTCGTTTTCCAATAGATCATTAGGGTTGCTATAGCATTACATTTAGACGCGGACGTACCTTGTTATATGGATTCATTTGCTCTATGAATAGCCTGTCTGCTAAATGATGGAACCGGAGATAGCTGTACCTGCGGCACCCTTTCGAGTAAGCCACTACCGTACATTTCTCGAAACGGCTGCTCCACCATATGAATATAGCCGATATAGCAGCCGCATTCTTTCATCCGGCACGGACGTTTGCCACTCAGACCCTCAAGACCATCCCTGTATAAGTGTCCTAGCACCCGTCGATCCTGATAGCAGTGTTTTACTCTTCCGTCACCCTGGACATAAAATACATCTTCACCAGCGCGACATGCCCGCCCCTGACTGCTATAATCCTTTAAATTCCATTGAAAATAGGTATCTATCGCAGTTAATTCAGCAACCTCAGCATCTGTATAATAATGTGGACGATCCTTGTAGGCGTTGATCCACAAATAAACATTCCTTGGAAGTTGCGATCGCAAGGAACGAATAGCCGGAAATGCCTGTCTTAACCCGACGGTACCGACACTATAGGAAATGCCAAGTTCATATAGCTTCATAGCCTGCGATATAAAAACTTGCTCTTTCGTCTCTCCAGGGTGATATGTAGCCCACAGCGCAGCAGTCTCCGGGTTCAGTTCTTGCGTCCAATCCAGCTTAGTCGATAGATTCGTCTGTACCGCCACTTTTTCCACATGCGCCATGTGGGAAAACTCAATCATGGTCTTGCGATACCAGGAATGAATCAAGGCTTCTCCATACGGATTAAAAAAAATAGAGAGACGATGCCCCAGAGCGCCCTGTTCTCGTACCCAATCGGCAAAACGTTCCAACTGGGCCCGATCCTTGTTCAACGTTTCCCGACTATCAACGTTTTTACTGAACGGACAGTATGGGCAGGCATAGTTGCACGAGGTCAACGAACCACGATAATATAAGGTCGCTCTCATGCGCCTACATATCCTTCCATGCGCTCACGTACTGATGTGGAGATCATCCAGTCCCCAATCGCATCGGAATAGGCCATTCCTTCCTCTGTAAGTCGCAGCCTACCCTCCTCGACGACAGCCATACCGGATTCCAGCAGCAATGACATTCCCGTAAAATCGTCCGACAGGGATACATCGAAGCGCTCTGCATAGGCCGATAGCTCCAAACCTTCCCGATGAAGAAGCGCCTTTAAGATAAAGCGTCGCTTACTCTCATCCACATTTAAAATAAAGCCGTAGTCAGCCAGATCATGACGTTCCGCAGCAACATAATCTTCGATAATACTACGCGTAGCTGCTGCACTAACACCGTACCGGCTGGCATAGTGAACATTACGTGTATAGGATCGCGCACCACACCCCAGACCAGCCATACCTTCCTCCTGACAACTGTAGGGCAAAAGCTCTTTGCTGGATAAACCATCATTTTTTGCAAAACGGCGCATGGAATATTGTACATATCCTGCCTGTTTGAGCCGTTCGCGCGCCACTTCATACAAGCTAAGACGAATATCATGATCCAGCCCGGTATAGCCTGGCTTTAAAATCGTATTTTCTCGAATATATAGCGGATAAAGAAAAATCTCTCCTGGCGAGTAAGACAGTGCTTCCTCTAAAGAATACAGCCAGGTTTCCACCGTTTGACCAGGCAGGCCATAGATCAGATCCACGTTCAGCAAAGGAAAGTTGTATTCCACCAGCCGCTCAAGTGCTTTTCTAACAAGTTTGGGCTTCTGAGGTCGGTAAATGGCGGCACTTTCTGATTCCACAAAGCTCTGAATTCCCATGCTGACACGATCTGTCCCGCGGCGCTTGAGCACCTCCAACCTATCCTCAGTCACAGTATCGGGAGAGGTTTCCACCGAAATAGAAGCTCGTTTAGGGTCCAGTCCCATTATATTTTCCGCTATGTCAAACAAACGCTCCACCAAAGGAGCCTCCAGTAAGGTTGGTGTACCGCCGCCGATCGCAAAACGCGAAAAAGGCCGACGGCCCATAATGGGTGCCCATTGCTTGGCTTGTCTTTCTAGCGCATCCACATACTCCTTATGTACATCCAGACGCTTGTCCGGCAAAGTGAAGAGGTTACAAAATCCACAGCGAGCCGCGCAAAACGGAATATGCATATACAAAAAATAGCTTTCTAACTCCTCCTTCTCCCACAGCTCCTGCAATGAGAGCGGTGTATCAAACGAACGATAGGCCGTTTTATGCGGGTAAGAGTACAGATAGGAGCGGTAGGGAGCTTCACGGATCGTGCGTGCCCATTCAGCAGGAGTTTCAGGCCACTGAAACCTAGAGGGTGCTAAGTTTGTGTCTATCTCCGGGGCTACCGCACCCGTTGGATGTGAGTGATTCAGATTCATGGCTTTCATTTCTGCTCCTTCCTCGCGCTGGATTGATTTTTTGATATTTTACTAGTGCAATCTATATTTCTATTTGCTTTATAATATAAATTCGCGGTAAGGCACATTCCAGACTACCTCATGCGCCAGACGATGTCCTTCATAGCCGTCTTCCCCATAAGCTGTACCATGATCGGAAAAAACCATGCAAAACGTCTTGCCCCGATTTCGTAAAGCATCGAACAAACGTCCAAGTTCACCATCCACATACCGCAAGGCTGCTCGTTGAGACTCCACTGAATCTTTAGCTGAGCCCTTCACAAAATAATGATTAGGCCCATGGATCGCTGATACATTCAGAAACAAAAACAAGCGCTGCGACGGGTCTGTATTCCCCAACAGTTTCAGAGCATGATTCACCTGATGCTCCGTCGAACGGGGGTTGGTAACGCCAAAGTTCATACGCCAGTAGCTTTCTTGGAAATACCCTGGCAGCACTTTGGCAAGCTTATTTTTCTTCGTGAAAAAAATAACGCCGCCGATACAGATGGTCCGATAACCTTCACCCTCTAGCCCGGACACAATATCCGGGGCATCGAACAGCCAGGTATGTGGATGCGTACGCAGTCCCGTATCCTTTGTGTGAAACAGACGGATATGTGAAGTCTTATCCGTATTCGCTGGAGTCGGCAAAAATCCGCCAAAAAAGGCATGATGTGCAGCATAGGTAAAGCTACCCGGTGTATGACGCTTTTCCCACGACCCGGAGCCGCACAAATTCGGACAGTTCTCTTCCTCCAGCTTTGCTACATCATAACGCAGAGTATCAAGCGTAATCATGACAATATCATGAGAGCCGACAATTTGGTTCATATCAATCATATCTGTCTTTCCTTTCCGTACCCACGCTCCTATTAACGAGGTGCTGCATTTCCCATTCATACGGATTCCAACCCTGATGCTCAACCCGGTACAGCAAATCACCGAACGGATTAACATCCAATACATAGGGACGACCGCCATGAGCCGGAACCAGCACATCCAGTCCAGCAACCATGGAGGCTGGAAAAACACTCATAGCGGCTTTCGCCGTATGCTGGATCGATTCCACCGTATTCTGTGGTAATCCGGCTTCCTTCAGCGAGAGCCGCTCATTACGCAAATGCAAATTCGTAATGGGGCTGTGGCTCAAACGTAAAACCGCATGGCAAGCTTCTGATCCGCACACGAGTTGGCGCACATCATAAACACGCCCGTTCAGGGTCGCTTTGGGAATCCAGCGCTCTACATGTACCCCTTCCAGGCATAGCCAGTTAAGGATAGCATGAATGTCCTGCTTATCCGTATAACGACGTAGTCGTCCGGCATTATAATACACGCGCTGTCCGCGTATGATTTCCGTTCCAATCGTGGTCACCGCCAGTTCCGCGTGTGTATGGGGATGTACCTGATAGGCCATGACACCAGAAGCACCAGACCCACAAAATATTTTCACAAATACGCGGTGAAACCCGCTCTCCTTTATTGCCGCGTGCAGATCGACAACATCATGAAATGCACCACCTGAAGATGCAAGCACTGGCGGGACTCTTATATCTGCCTTGCTTAAATCGGCGCTACAACGCCGTTTGTCGAACATCACGGCCACTTCCGCCGGATCGTTCATCCAGTATGACGAGGGCCAGAGCAGAGCCACTTCATCCCGCAGCCAGGCCAGCAGACGGCAATAGCCCCGGAACCATTGTGCCGGGTGCCAAATACGACCGTGCTGCTCCTGCAGACGTCGCGCTTCTGCCGCCGATATACCTGTTCCTTGTGTCCATTCGGGCCATGGTAACAGAGAATCGTCTCCCTCACCATCCGAGGCGCCCAGAGCAATCAACTCACGCTCTACCTCAAAACTTTCGCCCGGTGCATCCAGACGAAGCAGCGGACCACTGTTCATCTGCCCCGCCAGTAACTGATCAATGCTCTCTTGCACAAAGGAACTGCCATTCACGCTATCATGCGTAGCTCGCGCAGCTATTCGCGCCATCAGCTCGCTCAGACCTTGTTTCTGCCGAATAGCTTCCAGCACATTCTTATAGGAAACCTCCAGAGCGGGTGGAAGCATTAATCTGCTTCGCGCCTCCTGTAATCCGGTAGTCCGACGATTACCCGGATTACCGAACAAGATAAACGGCTCGCTGACATTACAGTCTGACATTCTAACCATAGAGCCGCCTCACTTTAGATCATTTTAATTTTGAAAACAGTCCGTTTTAAGTCCATTTGTACAAATTACTCAGTCAGTGATGGATAACGCCAATCATCTTCCTCATCCGCTTCTTGTTGATCTTCCACGTTCACAGATAGACCCGAGCTTTTCCAACGTTGCATCATTTCACTAGACATATAATGATAGCTCAAATCCAGATGCTTCAGCCCTTTTATACTTTCACTAGCCAGCAGCGCTTCTGCACCTTTATCAGACAACGTACCTTGTGAGAGATCCAGCACTTCCAGTTGTCCAATCACAGGGGCATTAGCTGCTGCAATCGCAATTTCATCCTGTATTTCACTATCTTTCAGTCCCAAGTATGTAAGTTTGGGGAAAGGATTGCTATTCAAAAACGGCAAAACATCTTTCAGGTTACCGTCAAAACCATAGTTATCGACACCCAAATACAGTTCCAGCTTGCGCAGTTCAGGCAGTTCTGCATTGTGTATTTGCTGAAGAACGCTCACAGGCAGGCCGCCACAAATAATAACCAATTCCTGAAGGTGGTTATGACGAAGTGGTTCCAGACTCAGGTCCTGGCTTCCTTTGATATGAAAGGACTCCAACGCTGGAAACGCTTCTAATAACGGGGATAGATTCGTCTGGTTAATCCATGAAACCTCACACTCATCATATTCCATATCACCAATAAACAGCTTGCGTAACTTAGGGAAATGATCTTTAAGCTTCACTAACACTGGGATGAAATCATCTGGTGAGCTCTCATAGGCTCCACCCCAATCTCCAATGATCAGATCCGTAACTTCCGCGCTCTCCGGCTTGGCTGCCAGTTCCTCAAGCAATTTAGCCATCGTTTGGCCATTCTCATAAGCTTCAAAATCCACTACCAATTTTACTTCCATCTTACAATTCCTCCGATCACTTATCTGAGAATGTAATAAATCTTGAAAACTATCTATTTCCAATTTAGTCTATCCTATTCTACCAATGTTCGTCAAAAATAGTCCTATATCGACATCAATCCTATGTAAAATGTGCTCAATGAAATCAAAACAAGACAGCCCACTAAGCAGGCTGTCTTGCGCATATGTCTATAATAAACTTCTACTATTATATAGTAGTAATTCTAGAACCAAATTATTGGCTAATTGTAATCGGTGAGTTATCGGACAGCAATGCCAGATTATTCACGATCACATTCTCCTCATTGCTCAAGCCACTGGTAACGAGTGTTTGTGAACCTGCCGTCTGAACAGTCTTCACTTCCTTACGTTTTGCATGGTCTCCGTTTACAACATATACATATTCTTTACCTTGATCCTTTTGAACTGCCGCAGTAGGAACCACAATGCCTTCTTGTGCATTGGCAGCGACAAAGCTGATATCAGCCAACATGCCGGATTTCAATTTTGTGTCTGGATTCGCAACTGAGATTTTTACAGGATAGCCTTTTCCATTTGCATCCAACGGGCTTACATTTTTAACTGTACCTGTTGTTACAATGTTGGACGCTGCAACACGAACCTGTACCTTGTCACCTACTTTTACATTGTTTATCTGTTCCGCTGGAACATAGATTAATGTATTGACCGTACTCAGATTCGCAATGACCAGCGCAGGAGATTGAGCGGATACCATTTCACCCACTTCTGCATTTTTCGTACCCACAATACCATTAATCGGTGATGTAACAACGGTGTCATCCAATGCATCCTGAGCAATGTTTACATTCAGCTGAGCCTGCTTAAGAGATTGTTGGCTGGACTCGATGACCGCAGTATTTTGAGATACTTTGAGTTGGTTTTGCGCATTGCTGTAGCCACTATTGGCATTACTGTAGCTATTTTTTGCTGAATCATAGCTGTTGCGAGCTGTAGTCAAGGCCTTCTGCGCAGCTACCAACTGATCTTGTGCATTAGCCTGCGCATTTTGTGCATTATTGTAAGCCGCTTCCGCATTCACAACTGCTGTTTTGGCTTGTTCTAATTGTGCTTGAGTGCTCGCACCTGCATCGAATAGACTTTGTGTACGTGTTACATTCTTCTGTGCATCTGCCAAAGCTTGCTGCGTTTGTTTCACCGTATTGGCTGCCGAGGAGACACCATGTGTTGCTTGTTCTACGGCTGTAGTGGCTTGATTAATAGCCCCCTGTGCCTGATTGATTGCGCTTTGGGATTGAATCACGCCGCTCTTGGACTGCACTAAGCCCGAGTTTGCTTGAACCATCGTAGATTCGTGGGATGCTTGAGCGGTACTTACTCCGGCTGCTGCCGCAGCTGCTGCGGCGCGAGCTTTCGCAACATTATTCCGCATGTCTTTATCATCAAGCTTGAACAGTACTTGACCCTTTTTAACCTCGGAGCCAATATCCACAGGCAGTTCAACCACTTTACCGCCCACTTTAGGCACAATGTTCACCGTCTCCGAAGGTGTTACCGTTCCTGTATAAATATTTCCCTGTCCGATGATGCCTTGCTGTGCTTGGCTGATTTTAACCGGAACGACCATGTCCTGAGCCGCCCCGCTATTACTGGAGCAGCCTGCCAGCACTGCGCCGCCGAGCACTAAAGCCGCTAATGTACTTTCTACTCTCAATATTTTCATGATAATTCCCTTTCTTTCTGTCCGTGGAAATAATGTAAGTCATCCAGTCGATATTTTGTACTTCACTTATTAAGCTTCCGGCTGTGTCTTTGCTTTCTTCCTCTGAATAAACAAAAAGATGAGTGGAATTGTGCAAAACAGCGGTATGGATGAAATGAGGAACGTATCCCCAATTCCTCTTGATGTAGCATCCAGTGTAATTAAACTACTTATGGATGACATCCATGAGCTGCCCAATGTCGCTTGAAGCGCATGAGCCGAGTCTGGTGTAATGGACTCCGAAATTTGCTGGGCATGAGCAGCCGAACGGCTTTGCATAATGGCGGTTAACACCGCAATCGCCATAGATGCAGCCACAGTACGTACCAGATTGGACGCTGTAGACGCATTGGCTACCTTGCTCGGATGAACGGCATTCATGCCGACCGTGGACAATGGCATCATACAAATACCAATTCCCAGACCCCGTAATGCCATTACGGTTTCCAACCAGGCATGCGAAGTATCTGGCGTAAGCTGGTGAAGATGATAGGTCATAAAGCTGGTTAGCGTCAGGCCCACAAGTCCCAAAGGCACAATGCCGAACTTATCGAATAGCTTCCCGGCAATAGGCATCATAGCCGCCATGGCAATGGCCTGTGGAATGAGGATAATACCGGTATCAATCGGTGACACACGCTGGATATTTTGCAAAAACAACGGTGTTAGGAACGTTCCTCCGTACATCCCCATCATGACCAGACTAGAGGCAATTACACTAATCGTATACTTTGAATTCTTGAATAATGAGATTTCAATTACAGCATTATCCTTGCCGCTTTCTACATAGATCAGAAAAACAAGTGCCCAGAAAGCAATAAACAGCAGGGATACAATTCCAAAGGAAGTCCAGCCATCACGCTGGCCGTTTGTCAATGCGTACAAGAGTGTTCCGGCACAAGTTGCCGCCAGCAAAAAGCCCGGTAGATCAAACGGCTTCGGCTCTACTTTAGGCGGTTCTTTAATTAGAAGAATAACCATTAAAATTGCAAATAAAGCAACTGGCACACTGACAATAAACAAGAATCGCCAGTTAAACCACTCAATTAAATATCCGCTGAGCGTAGGCCCTACAGCCGGCGCTGCCATTGCGGCGATCCCCCATATACCAAGGGACATACCGATTTGTTCACGCGGCATAATTTTGTAAATAATCGTCATACTCAGCGGCATAATAACACCACCGCCCAGACCAGCCAGCACCCGTGCTGCGATCAGGGAAGAATCACTCCATGCAAAAATACATATTCCCGTTCCCAGCGAAAATACGCTGAGCGCAAGAATCAAAAACTTTTTGTATCCGAGGCGCTGCTCCATATATCCGGTAATCGGTACGATTACACCAGATGCAAGCGTGTAACCTGTAATAACCCACTGAATACGTGTCGTCGTAGATCCTAAATCTGTCGTCAATCTAGGAATGGCGACATTGATCAGACTGTTGTTCAGAATGGCGACAAAGGCGCCTAAAACGATAGCGAAAAAGGCAAGCCAGCGTTCTTTGGAAGAATCTGTCGAAGGAGCAGCAGCAATATCATTGGCAGCCACATGGACCCCTCCTTTTTAAGGTGTATGAATTTTTACTTCCACGTTCGTTCCAGGAATAAGTTTCAGATCCTTCGGCTTGTTCACAGCAATCTCTACAGGCACACGCTGAGTCACCTTGTTAAAGTTACCACTTGTGTTCACTGCAGGAACGAGTGAGAACACGGCGTTGGAGGCTTCGCCCACTTTACGAACTTTACCCTGAATCACCTGGTCACCTGCTGCATCAAGCGTAATATCAACAAGCTGTCCTGGTTTAATACGGTTAATATCAGTTTCTTCAATATTCGTAGATACGTACAAGCTGTTCATATCCACCATAGTTGCAACAGCACTACCCGGCGATCCGATTTCATGTTCTTTCGAATAAATCTTAATGACGGTTCCGTTGATCGGCGCGCGCAGTACGGACTTGCTGATCATGCTCGCATCCAGCCCCGATACATCCTGCTCGGCAATCGGTTCATTACGCTGAACAACATCTCCTTCTTCCACATCAATGTGGCTAATTTCTCCAGAGATTTGCGGCATTACCTTATATTGATCGGCTTGAATGCGCGCATCGTCACTTTTAACAAAGTGTGTTGCTTGATACCAATAATAGTAGCCAATAGCTCCACCGCTCAGAATGAGCAGTACAATGAGGATTGGCAATACAGTTTTCTTACTCACTTCTTCCACCCCTGTTGTCCAAAAAATTTTTATTATTCAACGCTAATATTTTAAAATTGAAATATTAGGCCATTAAACCAAATAGAGAACGTAAATAAACACATGGCAACATTCCATGCAAAAGACAGGACTATCTTATGTACATAGGACAACCTGATCCATGGTCCACAAACCGCCTTTTATATTTAAATATTTTCATATAACTATTGTACATTGAAATATTATAGATATATTTATCTATTCAGGCAACATAAATTTTCAGTTTTTTCATAATTTTTTTTCATAAAAAAGAACCTTGTTTCCAAGGTTCTTTCACGAAAAGGGATAGTTTACAATTAAAGGGTTACACAGTAACGTTAAGAGAAAGGCGCAGGTACAGCTGACCGTTGTTTGCAGTTTTTCGCCTCCTGCCCTTCCTTCGTGTTCTTATTCATTCTGTTTCCCTGAGAAACTTGCTCCCCTATGCACCCCCCGCAACGGCAGCGTTCTGCCGTCCCATGTACATCCTCTTTGGAATCCCGTAATAGCCGTACGTAATCCAGAGATTGCTGTAAAGAAGCAGGTCCCGGAATGAAGCGAACCTTTTTGCCTTCCAGCAGACAGTATACCTCAATAAGCTGAGGAAGAGCTCCAAATGCATAATAACAAAATACATTTGTCATATGTTGGAATGTACTGACAACGTTAGGATTATAGTCAACGATGTACTTTTGAATGAGCAGGGAATCTACTTCTGCTGATAGTTGCCAAGCAGCCTGAACAATAAGCGAAATATTGACCTCTAACTCAGGCACAGACGTACAAAATTGTTCATACAGCATCACAGGCACCATCAAGTCATTATTTAAGCCGCAAATTTTTGACAACTCACCTGACACTTTATTTTTGACATCCCAATAATGGAACAAAGATTCAAAGTTGTCTGACTGCTTGGGCCACCATTTCTCCAGCACATACTGGACAGGGACTTCCCGCCGTACCTTTACTTCCATTCCAAAGTATTCGTTGAGCGCATGCCCTACTGCATATTGAACCCGTTGCCGCCAATTCCAGCCCTCACGCCCTCTTTTCCTCTGTGATTGACGGATTGGCTGTGGAGTTCTCCACATCTCCTCTAGCTGATAGTCGTGCAGAAGAGGAAAGCCGCTTAAGCTATCGCTATTGCGCATACCTATCCCTCACTCTCTTCTCAGGACACTTCAATACCAGCCTGTGCAAATTGTCTTCCGTAAGCTCGGCAATTCTCCTTGTCATCATCCAATGGATTGAATTCAATCTTCAGACTCTCTTGAATGACCGATGCACCGCGTTCTTTGACTTTTTCCTCTACCAAGTCCACTGCGCCACAGAATTGCGTATAAGATGTATCTCCACTGCCAAATACTGCAGTCTTTTTACCAGACAAATCAAGTTCGTCTAGTTCCTCGTAAAAATCCAAAAATTCATCAGGAAGCTCACCATCTCCCCATGTATATACACCCAGTAGGAACCCGTCATATGCAAGCAGTTCTTGCGCGCTGCAATCATACGAAGCCTTCAACTCCGCCTCATGCCCTGCCTGACGAACACCCTCGGCGATCAATTCCGCAATTTCCTCTGTATTACCGGTCAAACTGGCATAAGCAATCATGATTTTACCCAAGTTCATCCCTCACCTTTATTTGAAATATGGGATGCTTTCACTCCCTGTTACTCAAATAATATTTGATAATGATTCTCATTGTCAAATATTAATTTCAAAAACTAGCTTTATTCTTGGGGAGATATACGCAAAACAGCCGCATTACATGCGACTGTTGGCTGATAAACTCTATGGATAAGCACATTAAATTAGAGGCTTGTTTAATTAAGTAGAATTTCAGCTGTGTTGATAAAAAATATTATGTATGTACAATTCAATCCGTTTTTATTATTTTAATAAAAAAACGGATTGTTGTACGTACAAGTGGGATTGATTTCATTTTAATATGGAAGCGCTATAATTACAAGTACATCCGAGAAAAAATATTTTAGACCATTTGACTACTTACTTATTTATATAATCATTCGATTGTTGCTGAGGTTTGTTGTACAATAGACTCCATATGGGGATTTCTGTGCAGTTTGCTGCCTGAATCCTGAATTGACTGCTGAAGGATGGATTGTACATGTATGTAGCACAAGAGTGGAAAGACTATGAAGTAATGGATACAGGCGGTGGTGAAAAACTGGAACGTTGGGGTGATATTGTCTTGCGTCGTCCCGATCCGCAAATCATATGGCCTTTGGCCCAGGAAACAGCCGAATGGCGTAATGTTCATGGGCATTATCACCGTAGTTCCTCCGGTGGCGGCAACTGGGATATGAAAAAACCTATCCCCGAGCGCTGGACAATTAGCTATGGACCGCTTAAATTCCACATTAAACCGACCAGCTTCAAGCATACCGGTCTTTTTCCGGAGCAAGCAGCGAACTGGAGCTGGATGATGGATAAAATCAAAGGCGCAGGCAGGCCGATTTCCGTACTGAACCTGTTTGCATACACGGGAGGAGCCACGACTGCTGCTGCGTATGCAGGAGCCAGTGTAGTTCATGTGGATGCCGCCAAAGGCATGGTACAGTGGGCAAAGGAAAACGTTCAATTGTCCGGTCTGGCTGACCGTCCGGTACGCTTCATTACGGATGACGTATTCAAGTTCGTGCAACGGGAACAACGTCGGGGCAACCGTTATGATGCTATTATCATGGACCCTCCTTCTTACGGACGCGGACCGAACGGAGAAACTTGGAAGCTTGAAGAAAGCTTATACCCGTTTCTCGAATCCTGCATGAGCATCATTTCGGATCAACCGCTGTTCATGCTGATTAACTCCTATACTACAGGTATTTCGCCTACTGTATTGCGCAACATGCTGAGCATGACCATGCAACAAAAGTACGGCGGACAAATTAGCGCTGGTGAAATCGGATTGCCGATCACACGCTCGGGATTGAATTTGCCTTGTGGTATTCTCGGACGCTGGGAGGCTTAAATTCCTCTTATGACTCAAAATGAACTTACCCGGCATGAGCATGCACAGCCGAACATTCCTGTCCTATATGAGGACAATCATGTTTTGGCAGTTGTAAAGCCTGTCAATGTTCCAACGCAAGAGGATGCCAGTGGTGATCCTGATCTGTTGTCTTTACTCAAGGAAGATCTAAAAATCAGACACAATAAGCCTGGTAACGTTTTTTTGGGCTTAGTTCACAGACTGGATCGGCCTGTAGGTGGGGCCATGATTTTTGCTAAGACGTCCAAAGCTGCTTCTCGCCTGTCAGAGTCAGTACGAAGTCGTCATTTTCACAAACTGTATACCGCAGTTCTAAATGGCGTTCCGACGGACCCACAGGGCCGTCTAACCCATTACTTGCTAAAGGATAGCCGAACCAACACGGTTCAAGCGGTTCGACCTGGCACAGCTGGTGCGAAAGAAGCCATTTTGGAGTACTACGTGATCGGACAAGCAGATGGACTCAGTCTCGTGCAGATTAAGTTGCACACCGGACGCTCACACCAAATTCGTGTGCAAATGCAGGCGATCGGCTGTCCCCTCTACGGTGACCAAAAATATGGCGGTCATCTGAGTCGACCCGGTCAACAGCTGGCGCTCTGGTCCTTACTCGCTGGAGCACCGCATCCGGTTAGCAAGGACGATATGAGATTTCACTCGTTACCTCCTGTCCAATTTCCATGGAATGAATGGCCAAGGTCGCTTTATGAGAACATGATTACGTCTGAAATTTGAATCGGAAAGCCCTGCTCTATCTGAATATCGATCTTCGACCCCATTTGCACAAAGAACCTGCAACGCATGTGAACAAACATGCATTCCAGGTTCTTTGTTTGCAGAAAATTAAATTAATGCGTCATCTCATCCTTTTATGATGAGGAAGCCACGGACTGCCCTTTCTTGCTGTTTACCAGTTGTTGACGGGGTTGGGCGTTTTGTGCATTCGTATTTTTGATGAAAAATGCTAAAATCAGAGCGGCCACACTCAACGCTGTTGCAATGATAAAAGCCGAATTAATCCCATAAATCGTGGCTTGATTACCTGCAGCCAGCATCCCCGCTTTATCCGTCACGTTTAGTCCCTCAGACGTAACAATCGATGTCAAGCGGTTGCTGCTTTGTGTGGACATCACTGTCACCAGAATTGCTGTCCCAATCGAGCCGGAAATCATACGCAGCGTGTTACTCATTGCCGTACCATGTGCATTCAATCGTTGCGGAAGCTGATTCAACCCGGCCGTTTGGATCGGCATCATCAGCAACGACATCCCGAACATCCGCACCGTATAATTAATTAACAGTGTCATATAGGTGGTTGTTTCGGTCAACCTTGTAAATTCCCAAGTCGTTATAGCCATGATCAGCAAGCCAATTACAGACAACCAGCGTGCTCCGATTCGGTCAAAAATAGCCCCCGTTACAGGAGACATGAGCCCCATCAGAATCGCTCCCGGTAACATCAGCATACCGGACTGGAGCGGTGTAAAACCCCGAATATTTTGCAAATAAATCGGAAGCAATATCATACCGGCGTACAAAGCCATCGTCACAATCACATTAATGATTGTCGTCAAGCTGTATACATCGTATTTAAAGATACGGAACTCCAGCATAGGCTCATCTGCCTTCAGTTGGCGGACAATAAACAAAATAAGCGCAATTGTCCCAACGATAAGCGTAGACAGGACAGGAATACTTCCCCAACCTGATGTTCCTGCATCACTAAAGCCGTATAATAGTCCACCGAAACCGAGCGTAGACAAAATGATGCCGGGAATGTCCAGCTTTGGCTTGGACTGCTCCGTTACATTTTTCAGAAAAATAAATCCGATCACAATCGAAATCACTGAAATCGGCAGGATGATCCAGAACAAAACCCGCCAGTCATAATGCTGTACTATATAACCGGATAAGGTTGGCCCAATGGCTGGAGCAAAACCCATCGCAATCCCCAAGGTTCCCATCGCCCGACCACGACGCTCTATTGGGTAGATGTTCAAGATAACGACCATCATTAAGGGCATCATGATACCTGCTCCCGCGGCCTGAATAAGCCGACCGATCAGCAATACGCTGAAGCTTGGCGCTATAGCACATAACAGCGTGCCGATTGAAAAAATAGTCATCGCGCTAATAAACAATTTACGAGTAGAGAAACGGGCAATCAAGAACGCGGTCACCGGGATCAATACCCCATTCACGAGCATAAACCCCGTGCTGAGCCACTGAGCTATATTGGCATCTATATTCAGATCACTCATCATTTTCGGTAAAGCCACACTGATCAACGTCTGATTTAATATCGCTACAATCGCGCCAATCAACAGAGCGGCCACAATGGGTGCTCTGCGTACATTACCTGGTAGTGTCATTTGAGGACTGCTCAAGTTGATTCATTCCCTTCGGTGTTAATTTCATGATCATTTGTTTATGGATATCCATGGCCATCTCTAGCTGCTCCTTCGGGATGTCCAGAATGGGCAAGATGCGCTCCATCCACATGGCGTCTACTTTTTGCATGATATCTTTCCCTTCCGGCGTAAGCGTCAACACTAAGGATCTACGGTCATGCTCATGCCGTCCGCGAGCAATATATCCCGCCTTGGTCAAGCGGTCAACCACTCCACTCATAGAGCTGCTTCCCACATGCGCTATGTCTGCCAACTCGGATAACCCGATGTTGGGGCGTTTATTCAGAATTGCCAAAGCCATATGCTGAATGGCCGTCAGATCCAAATGCTGCTCCTCATTCCAGAAGGCATAAAATATCGTTTTGTTAACCTCCCTTACCGATTGAATAATCCGGTACACCTCAAGTCTGTCTTCCTCTCTGTCACTCACTGAAACCATCCTTCTTTCTAATACCCAATTCACAATCCATATAACATAAACAAGCAACTATTTGTATACGAATTGTTATTTATTTATAACTATTATTTTATCATCTCTTATGTAAATGTCAACATTCACCCAAATATCATCTATACTTCAACACAAAAAAGCGCGGTATGAATACCACGATAGGTATTTACATCCGCGCACTCCTATTTGCCTTAAAATGATAATCTGCTGCGTACAGCTACTTTTCATGTAGCCACCATTCTAGTTATTCTGCTCGCTCTATTGGTTCCTTTACTCCCTCAGTCTCACTTGCCGATACTGAAGTCTTCGCCTTCGTTGTAATTTTCCCCAACAAATAAACCAGCAAATTTTGATTGTGCTGAGAAATTCGGTTTAGTGCAGAACCCAGAAAATCATCCCGTATTCGTAATCCACGCTCTACTTCTTCTCTCCCTTGATCCGAAATGACAATCCATACAATTCTACGGTCTTTTACGTCTCTGAAACGGGTGACCAGTCGATTCCGTTCCATCCGATCCAGCAGCATCGTAACCGCGGCTGGTGTGGTGGCGAGATATGGGATTAGTTGAGACGGTTTCATACGGCCGTATTCGTTCAAAACCTCCAGCACCGTAAGTTGAGCTTCGGTTAGTGATGGAGCCAGTTGCTGCTCCATATGAACCTTATAATCCTTAGCCATTCTGGACCAGATTTTTGCAAATTCGGTCGTTTGCATTTTGCCTCACTCCTTTAGATAACAGGGTCAGTAAAAGCATCAAAGTTACCGTATGGGCCACCGTCCGGATTGTATTTCATCACATTAAATTTTCGCCATTCAGCCCCGGTTTCCTGCCGTTTTTGGAGCATCAAATGAAAAGGGGAAGGAAGTCTCACCTGGGTTTTGAAGGCTGGTCAGAGTTCGACACCATGACGGCAAAAAGGTCCTCATTCGTGCCGGAATGGCACGAGAGGACCTCTCTTTTTCGAGCTAATAAGCGCTTGACTTTCCTATTATTCTATGGACTGAGAAGCTTGCGGCTCACTACGCAGCAGCACATTCACAATTTCGTCCTTCTTCTCCACTGGAGCCAGCAGCTTGCCTGTATCCTTTCGGTCGGTCAAAGGAGCCTTTTCCGAAAGGAAGGACATCGTTTCTCCTTCTGCTGTGATTGCAAATAATTGAACAGCTTCACGGCAATAGAAGGCAGCCACGATTCGAGTTCCATTCGAACGTACTCGTTTGCCTTCCTTGAACTCAAAGGTAGTGATACCTTTGCCGCCTCTTCCCTGTGTAGGATAGTCCGACAGAAGCGTACGCTTACCATAACCAGACTCGGTCAGCACCAATACTTCTCCTTCATCCTCTTCTACCCATAACGCCGCGATAATTTCATCGCCTTCCGCTAGCTGTATACCTTTGACACCAGCCGAGACGCGACCCATCGCATTAACCTCTTGCTCCTTGAAGCGTATACTCATACCCGCGCGGGTAATCAGCATAATATCCCGGGTACCCTCGCTTAACGTTACCGATAATACCTCATCGTCCCCTGCTACTTTGCAGGCGGCTACGGCACTAGAACGTTTTGTAGCATATTCTTTTAATTCTGTACGCTTTACTTGGCCCTTCTTTGTTACAAATACTAGACTTTTGCCGATTTCCTCGATGTTTTTGAGCGGAATAACACTTACGATACGATCTTCCTTCGATAACGGAATGACGTTGACAATGGGTGTGCCCGGCTCTTTCCACTTATACTCTGGCACCTGATGTACAGGCAGTAAAAAATATTGTCCGCGCTGGGTGAAGACGAGCAATACATCCAGCGTATTCACATCAAGCAATTGGGTAACGTAATCCCCTTCTTTAACACCAGAACTTGAACGTTCCCCGCCTGAACGAGTGAATGACAACATACTTGTACGTTTCACATAGCCATCTTTCGAGAGTGTCAGCAGCACATCCTCTGCTCCCACCATGACTTCCAGGTTCACCTTAATCTCTTCTACCTCGCCCTGGATATCTGAACGACGGTCAATGCCGTACTTTTCGCGAATTTCCAACAGTTCCTTGCGAATCAGGCTGATCAGCTTGCGATCACTTTCCAGAATAGAACGATATTGCGCGATTTTTTTCTGGATATCACCCAGTTCTTTTTCAAGCGTTGTGATTTCCAGATTGGTGAGACGGTACAACTGCAAAGTCAAAATAGAATCTGCCTGACGTTCGCTAAAACCAAACATCCATTGCAAATTATTTTGTGCGTCCTGACGATTTTTGGAAGCTTTAATGGCTGCGATGACCTCATCCAGAATGTTCAGTGCTTTGACCAAACCTTCCAGCACATGGGCACGATCCTCTGCCTTTTCCAGTTCATACTGGATACGGTGAGTGACAACTTCGCGTTGATGGGCGATATACGCTTCCAAAATGGACTTCAGCCCAAGCTGATGTGGCGCCTTGTTCACAATGGCTACCATGTTGAAGTTATATGCCACCTGTAGGTCGGTTTTTTTCAGCAAATAAGCTAAAATCCCTTCCGCATCAGCTTCCTTCTTCAGCTCCACAACGATGCGCAAACCATTTCGTCCACTTTCGTCACGAACCTCGGCAATCCCTTCCACCTTTTTCTCCAGACGGATATTTTCCATGGCGGTTACGAGCCTTGATTTGACGATCTGATACGGAATCTCGGTAATGACCAGCTGCTGCTTGCCTCCGCGCAAAGACTGAATTTCCGTTTTGGAACGAATATAAATGCGTCCTTTTCCCGTGCGGTAAGCGTCCTTGATGCCTTCGCCACCCATAATGAGTCCGCCCGTCGGGAAATCAGGACCTTTAATAAAGGTCATAATCTCTTCCAGCTCAATCTCTGGCTTTTCCATCACCGCAATGCTGGCATCAATAACTTCGCGTAAACTATGTGTAGGGATCTCTGTCGCAAATCCTGCCGAGATCCCACTGGAACCGTTCACCAACAAATTTGGATAACGAGACGGCAACACAACAGGCTCTTTGGCCGAGTTATCAAAATTGTCTTTGAACAAAACCGTACGCTTTTCAATATCGCGCAGCATTTCCATTGCGATCGGGGACAAGCGAGCCTCCGTATAACGCATAGCTGCCGCCGGATCATCATCCTGGGAGCCCCAGTTACCGTGACCATCCACCAGCACGTGACTCATTTTCCAAGGCTGCGCCATCCGTACCATGCCATCGTAAATCGACGAGTCACCGTGGGGGTGGTAATTACCCATAACGTCCCCAACGGTTTTGGCTGATTTACGATATGCTTTATCCGGCGTATTGCCCGAATCGTACATTGCATACAGAATACGACGTTGTACGGGTTTTAATCCGTCCCGTACATCGGGTATCGCCCGATCCTGAATAATATATTTGGAATATCGGCCAAAGCGGTCACCGACCACTTCCTCCAGAAAAGCTGGCAAAAACTGCTCCGATAAGCTCATGTATACACCTCTTTTGATAGCACTACTCTACGTATTCCGTGAAATCTACGTTTTCCACGATCCAGCGTTTGCGCGGGTCCACCTTATCACCCATCAAAGTGGACACCCTGCGTTCAGCCTTGGCTGCATCCTCTATCTGAACGCGTAACAAGGTGCGTGAATCGGGATTCATTGTTGTTTCCCATAACTGATCAGGGTTCATTTCCCCAAGTCCTTTATAGCGTTGAAGCTCAAAATTTCGTCCAAATTCTTTTAAATAATTATCAAGTTGCTCGTCAGTCCAAGCATAACGCACCGTTTCGAGCTTACCCGACTTTCGAGTTATTTTATACAATGGCGGTTGAGCAATAAATATGCGTCCTGCATCAATAAGCTCTTTCATGTACCGATAAAAGAACGTCAACAACAGCACTTGAATGTGCGCACCATCTGTATCTGCATCGGTCATAATGATGATTTTGGAATAATTGCTGTCTTCCAGCGAAAACTCTGTTCCTACCCCCGCACCAATAGCTGCTGTAATAGCACGGTACTCATCATTCTTCATAATATCCGCCAGTTTGGATTTTTCCGGATTCATCGGCTTGCCCTTTAGCGGCAATATGGCCTGAATTTTGGAATCCCGTCCCTGCTTGGCTGATCCTCCAGCCGAATCGCCTTCCACAATAAACAACTCATTACGTGTAAAATCCTTGGACTGCGCAGGCGACAGTTTACCATTCAAATTGGAACTTTCACTGCGCTTTTTGCCGGAACGCATCTCATCCCGAGCTTTACGTGCAGCTTCACGCGCTCTGGATGCTTGAACTGCCTTCTTGATCAAAGTTTGTGCTATCTGCGGATTTTCTTCCAAAAAACGCTGCATCTGCTCAGATACGATGGCATCCACTGTACTCCGTGCCGAAGCGCTACCCAGCTGATCCTTTGTCTGGCCGACAAATTCAACTTCAGCCATTTTGACACTGATTACAGCCATCATGCCCTCACGTAGATCGTTGCCCTCCAGGTTTTTATCCTTTTCTTTCAACATCACCGTTTTGCGGGCATAGTCGTTCATGACACGAGTGTAAGCGGTTTTGAATCCCGTTTCATGCGTACCCCCGCCACGTGTCGGAATGGAGTTAACGAACGAAGCAATCGTCTCTGTATAACCCGCATTGTACTGGATGGCAATCTCTACTTCAATGTCTTCTTTCTCGGCATTAAAGTGAATAACGTCATGCAGCACATCCTTGCCCTCATTCAAAAAAGCAACAAACTGACTTGCGCCACCCTCATAAAAATACTCATCTGACTTTCCGCTGCGTTCGTCTTTAAGTTGAATACGAAGGCCCGAATTTAGAAAAGCAATTTCCTGAAGGCGCTCAGCCAACGTATCGTAGTTAAAATGAATGCCTGCCTGAAAAACACGAATATCCGGTTTAAATGTAATTTTCGAGCCCGTCTTGTTAGTATTGCCCAGCACTTCAAGGCCTGTGGTCGGTTCTCCGACATGCTCCACGCCCTTCTTGTCCTGCCAATATTCAAACCGCTGACGGTGAATCTTGCCGTCCCGGTAAATTTCTACTTCAAGCCATTCCGAAAGAGCGTTCGTTACAGACGCACCTACACCGTGCAGACCCCCGGACTTTTTATATCCCGAACCGCCAAACTTACCTCCGGCGTGCAAAATGGTGAATACAACCTGAGGCGTAGGAATTCCCGTTTTGTGCATTCCTGTAGGAATACCGCGCCCGTTGTCTGATACCGTAACGGAACCGTCCTTATGCATTGTAATATCAATGCGAGAGCAAAACTTGGCGAGATGTTCATCCACCGCGTTGTCTACAATTTCCCATACCAAATGATGCAGTCCCGAAGAACTGGTGCTCCCGATGTACATGCCCGGCCGTTTGCGAACTGCCACAAGCCCTTCGAGCACTTGAATGTCGTCCGCGCCATATTCTGAAGCTCCGCTTTGTGTGCCGGATACTCCCGCAGACAAGTCGATTTTGTCGACCATTCATGCTCCCCCTTTGTCTAATCGTAACCGTGTTTTGCCTTATTCTTGATGATTTTCACCAAAAATGCAAACAGATGTTTTCTTTTACCTTGTCCATTTTAATTCAATATATCCCGTTTCGTAAAGACGGCGAATGAAACAATCAATGCCGCAGCCCCCCAAATGCACAGTACAGCTAAAGAAAAGGGTAAGGTCATTCCCTCAATCGGGGCGGGGCTTCCAGATAAATAATCGGTTAATTCGAGGTTAACCATAAATAAATATTTAGCACTCTGCCAAGATGAAGCCATGTTTGTCAAAATAGTGCCCGAAATAAGCGCAGCCATCATGACCACGATACTTGCCGCCGTACTTCGTACCAGGACAGATACCATAAAGGCTAACGAAGCTACCACAAGACTGACAAACCAGATCAATCCGGCTTGCAGCATCAGATAATGCCATTGTGGAATCGCATGTACAGCAGACAAATCCACCGTCGATCCAACAATTTGAAATCCGGTAAATACCGGAACATTAAAACCGCGAAAACCAAAAAACAAGCCTGATATGAGATAGCTAATTATAAATACAGCCAAAATGATGAGCGAGACGAACATATACAATGTCAACAGCTTGCTCAGCAGTATTTTCCACCGCCTGACTGGGCGAGTCAGCAACATTTTTATCGTGCCAGTCGTCCGTTCTCCAGAAACCAAGTCGGAGGCAATGGCCATAATCAACAGCGGAACGAACAGATTTATGGAATTATCCATAAACTCTCTGGTAAAGGTGACACCACTCGGCTCATTAGGATTCACATCATTCTCCAAATAATATTGCATCTGCTGCACAAAGACCCGACGATAGGTCTTCCATTCCTCGGGAACCCGGTCACTTCCCAGCGAGTTTTGATTATCGGTAATCGCCTGGCGTAGTTCAAGCCGCCAATCATTGCCGAATTTTTCGCGATTGTTTTCTGCCACTTTCATCTGAGCGTACGTAAAAATCGGCACAAGCACAAGTAAAACAAGTAAAATGACATAAAATCGTTTCTTCTTGATAATTTTGAGCGTTTCATTTTGTACGAGCGGTAAAATGTTATTCAAGTATCTCACCTTCCGTCATTTTCAGGAATAGCTGCTCCAGTGTAGGGTTGATTTTGGTTACACCTTTAACGGAAATACCGGAAGCCGTCATTTGTGTCACCAGCTCCGCAATATGCTCTTCATCCATTTCTGTAAAAATTGCATCGGCTCCGCTACCTGCAACAATGCTGTCATCAATTAATTCATCGGCATTCGTTATCATTTGCACATGCGGAGAATTTTGCAATCTGGCAAGACCCTGATCACGAGGCTCCAGTTGCCACACGGCCATGTGAGAGTGCGTCTCAACCAGTTCCCGCACTCCACCTACAGCTAGCACCTTTCCCCGACTTATAATTGCCACCCGATCACATAGCAGCTGGATTTCGCTGAGCAAATGGCTGGAAACAAATACAGCCATGCCTTCTGCCGCTAGCAAACGGATAAAAGCTCTCATTTCCTTGATCCCCTTAGGGTCTAACCCGTTCGTCGGTTCATCCAAAATGAGTAATTTCGGTCTACCTAGCAAGGCTTGGGCTATACCAAGGCGCTGGCGCATTCCGAGAGAATACGTACTTACTTTATCATGGATACGGCGATCGAGCCGAACCAGCTCAACGACTTCGCGGATACGCTGCTCGTCTACACCAGGCTGCATACGGGCAAAATGCTCTAAATTCTCCCACCCTGTCAGGTAGCTGTACACCTCTGGATTTTCCACAATAGAACCAATATGCCGTAAAGCCTGCTCAGGGTCACGATTTACATTATGACCACAGACGGTAATCGTCCCTTCCGTAGGCTTAATTAAATCGACCAGCATACGAATAGTCGTCGTTTTTCCAGCCCCATTAGGACCAAGAAATCCGAAAATTTCACCCGCACGAACGTCGAATGTGACATCATGAATGATCATTTTGCGTTTGATACGTTTCTTAACGTGCTGAACAGAGAGAACTGTTTCGGTATTGCTTCTGTCTCTGCCTCCGCTGCCAACCTGATTGGCGGAATGGAAACTGGACAATGCATCCCTTGATGTCGAATTTTCGGTTATTCCAGCCCCGGTCTTGTCAGCAGATTGGATGCTCATTGCTTGTTTCCTCCCTTTTTCACTTCAGCGGGTTGGCTACTTGTTGATTGTTGTTCATTATCCACTTTATCGGCATCCTTCGTGTTTGCAACTGCAAACCCTTGCGCGATACGTTCAGCGATTGCCTGATAGCCCTGTCCGTTTGGATGAAAATGATCGGATGATAAATAGACGGGCAAATTTTGCTGGAATAAATCGAAAGTTGGAACCAGAGTCATATTGCTGTTTTGGTTGGTAATTGCCATGGCAGCCAGATTCCATTCTGTTACTACAAGATTACCGGGAATTTTCATTTCCTGCAGGTCACTGAATGGATTATATAATCCGACATAGATAATTTTAGCATTCGGATTGATTTTCCCTACCTTTGTCAGCACTTTTTGCAGACGTTTGGCGGCATCAGGCACAGCTTTACTCAAACCACTAAGTGTAGGCGGCTCTTTGCCAGTTTGGGCAGCCTGAGCTCCCTGAAATAAATCATTTCCGCCAATCGAGACAATAATGACGTTAGCCTTTTTCAACACATAAGAAACACCAGGCTCATCCAGCTTGGTCAATAGTCCTTGAGTCGTCAGTCCATTAATTCCCAGATTATTTATGAGCTGAGCATTATGGCCTTCCTGATTATTTAACAAGCTCACCGACCGACGCACAAAGCCACTTCCGGAGTCATCCCCTGTGCCTTTGGCTAGCGAATCTCCAATGGCAGCTACCCGAAACTCTCCCGTCTGATTAGTAGCGGATGGCGCAGTTTGTGTCTGCGATGAACCGGAATGTACAGGTTGATTGCTAACCATTGGCTCTGGAGCCGTGATACTTTGTACTGCTGTAATAAATCCGTACAATAATAGCAATGTGGCGGCAATGGAAACGGAACCGACAGACCGCCAAATCCATTTTGATGAATTCACTCGTGTTCCCTCCTGATAGCTTAGTGAAATAAACATAAAGCTTCTCATATCATTTTGCAAATAAACCGTTCGGAATAAAAGCGCAATAAATGCTTAGAGTCACATATAATTTCCCATGAACATGCAAAAAAAGGATGGCAAATGACCATCCTTATATATACTTTCTTCTACGAACGGTTTATCCTCTCATCTCTAATCAGACGAATCAAACTATTTGCTATCAGGGATAAAACTTTTGATCCATTGTCCAAAACTGCCCGGATTTCGACTTTGAATCAGTACCGTTCCTTTACCGCGAAAGCGGCATACAAGTGCTTCTCCACTCGTTACGCTGGACAACCAGCCTTTAGATGCTTTTTCAATTTTATAATCCATATAATCCGGCCATGCCACCAGATGAGCATTATCAATAATACGCTCTTCTCCTGGCGCAATATAAATAGGATGAATGGCTCCATAAGAGGACAGGAATACCGTACCTCGACCACTGATTTCTACGATAAAAAAACCTTCACCGGAAAATAAACCTTTCATCAGGTTTTGCATTTTGGTGCTAACCTCAATGCCTTCCGTACAAGCCAGAAAACCGTCCTTTTGGACGAACAGCCTATACGTGCCATCCAGTTCCACCGCTTGTACATCACCTATACTAGCAGGGGCTAACAACACCTCAGCCGGTCCCCGGACTGCCCTCAGTTCTTGAAAAAAGAATTTTTCTCCGCTCAGCATTCTGCCTAAACCACGTAACAGTCCACCGTCTACCGTCCCCTTTATATCTACACTGGAAGACATGGAAACCATCGCTCCCATTTCTGCTTTAATCATTTCCCCGGGTTTCAACTGCACCTTGAGCATAGCAAAGGCACCTTCATGCACGATTTCGTAGCTCATTTGTTCACCTGGCTTTCCATAAGTAGTCTGATATCTATTCAACTTGCTGCTATCATACTATAAATACGTCCCTTATGTCTTTTCTGGTATAAAGCAATGGTTATGCCACTGGCGGATGAAGAGACACCAAAAGACCCGCTGAACGTGTCAGCGGGTCTCTAGATTAACGTCACGTCACTATCTTTTCGTAGCAGCGACATAACGTTGGGAACGTATTTACTATCATCTTAGTTACGTGTGAACTCTTGTACCCAATATCCATTGTAGTAAGCCACACCGATTTGTGTAAACTCTGCCTTCAAAATATTCTCACGATGTCCCTGACTGTTCATCCAGGCTTTCATCACTTCTTGTGGTGTTTGTTGTCCCATAGCAATATTCTCACCCGCATACGTATAAGTTACACCGAATTTTTTCATCATATCAAATGGTGAACCATAGGTCGGTGATGTATGGGAAAAGTAATTGTTCGTACTCATATCCTTCGCCTTGACTAAGGCTACTTCTGTAAGCTTCGCATTCGATGCGAGGGGCTTGAGACCTTTTTGGCTGCGCTCGTTATTTACAAGCTTTACAACCTCAGCTGCAAATTGGGACTTGCTGAGTTGTGCATTCGCACCTGCAGACTGACCCGCGCCTGAGTTTGTGTTTTGTTTTTGAGTCTGTTGCTTGGTACCAGACTGCGAAGCCTTTTGGCCAACCTGTTTGGTTGTTGTTTGTTTGCCGGATGAAGGATTTGCTGTTTTGTTTTTAGCCTTGTCCTTTTCAGAAACATCCTTAATTACGGTCTTTGTTATCGTAGTCGTCCCGTTGGACATATTGACGGTATATCCGTTATTTTGAAACCATTGTTGTAGTTGGGCAGTCAAATCGTCAGCTGGTGAAGCTGATGCCGGAACGATGAATCCTGCGGATAAAATGGCGCTAAGACTTCCCATCACCAGTGTTTTTTTCAACATATTCTTCATTTCGTCATCTCCTTGTTGTATAAATGCCTTGGTGTGAACGCGTCTGGTTACAACTTTGTAATCTTTACTCTAGCAGTATATCATGTTTTATAGCAGGATCAATGGTATAAAAGTTGGAAAAAAAATAGCCCCGCTCGGAATTGACCCATGCGGAACTAAGTTAAAAGTAGTGAGGCTTTAAGTATTAGATTGTCTTGTTATAGGCTGATTATCTAAGCTTTTTGCTGAAACGGTAGCCTTGCTTTTCAAAGCCGATTCGGTTGTAGAAAGCTCGGGCCTCTACTTGTTTGATGCGGTTATTCGCTCCGGTAATGAATAAATGATAGCATCCTTGCGCACGTCCCCACTCCTCACCACAAGCCACCAAGCGCTTGCCAATGCCCTCGCCGCGATACTCCCCGCTCACGACCAGCATGGTGATTTGTACGGCAGGATCAGGATAAGCCAAGCTTTGAGCCGTATGCATGCCGATTACTCCGACAACACGACCATCCATTTCTGCAACCATCATATTCGCTTGACTGTCCTCCCGCGCTGTTCCCATAACTTCTTTCATTACACCACAAGTCATCGGGTATCCGACTTCTCTTAGTAGTCCAGTTACGGCTTCGCAATCGCCAAGCTCTACGGAACGAATTGTCAGTACTGGAATCATCACATTGTTAGACATGATTTACCTCCACTTTCAGCATATTAGCAGCTTCTTTGGCCGTCTTCCGTGCTGTTTCCACATCTTCTGCAGCGCTAAGCGCTACAGCCATCCGGCGTCCCGGCTTGGTTTCAGGCTTCCCGAACACTCGCACCTGTGTCCGGGGTAGCAATAATGCATCATGCAGACCGCTTATTACGAAATCCCGCGTAGTCACTTCTGCCTTCAAAGTAGCTGAAGCTCCTGGTGTAAGCAGCGTGACGGATGGCACCGGGAATCCGAGAATGGCCCGCACGTGAAGCGCAAATTCCGACAAATCCTGCGTAATCATGGTCACCATTCCTGTATCATGCGGACGAGGGGATACTTCACTGAATATGACGCCATCAGCTGTTAAAAATAGCTCTACGCCAAACAATCCGTAACCACCCAGTTCATCCGTTATCCTACGGGCAATCTCTTCCGCTTCCGAAAGCTGCTTGTCCGTCATACCATGAGGCTGCCAGGATTCGACATAATCCCCATCTTTCTGAATGTGGCCAATCGGTGGGCAAAAAGTCGTACCCAAAACCGATCTGACGGTCAATAAGGTAATTTCGCTCTCAAACGGGACAAAAGCTTCAACAATGACACGTGTTGTTTTGGCACGCGCGCCTTCCAGCGCCGTATTCCAGCAGGATTCTGCATCTTCGAGTGCCCGGCATACAGACTGCCCTTTACCCGACGAACTCATCAAGGGCTTGACCACGCATGGCGTGCCCAGCTCATGAACCGCCGACCTCAACTGCTCAAAGTTATCTGCAAAACGATAGGCAGCAGTCGGAAGCTGTAATTTCTCGGCAGCCAGCCTGCGGATACCTTCCCGGTCCATCGTAAGACGGGCGGCACGGGCCGTTGGTACTACGTGAAATCCTTCTTGCTCTAATTCTTCCAAAGCACCCGTAGCAATAGCTTCGATTTCAGGTACAATTATGTCGGGCTTTTCCTTACGAATTAGTGCCTTCAACGCCTCAGCATCCTGCATATCCAGACAGTGAGAGCGATGGGCCACCTGCATTGCTGGAGCCAGTTCATAGCGATCTACAGCAATACATTCCACGCCAAGCCGCTGAGCTTCAATAATGACTTCTTTTCCCAATTCGCCGCTACCCAGCAGCAGCATCTTCTTAGCCTTGGCAGAAAAAGGAGCACCCCACATCTTGAACTCTTCCCCCTCTGACGAAATTGCTCTGATCTCTTTTCATCTTTATTTTCAGGGTTTAGCTCCAAGAATGCAATAGTGCTCGGCATTAAAATTTACAAAAAACGCGATTTTTTGATCTTTTTTTTACAAAAATCTGAACTGTGCTTCCACCAGCCCCCGATATATTCCATGTTTTTTCATCAATTGTTCATGATTACCACTTTCTTGGATTTCCCCATGATCCAGTACAACGATATGATCAGCATTACGGATGGTGGACAAACGGTGAGCGACCATAAAAGAAGTTCTGCCTTCTAGTAAAACCTGAAGAGCCTCTTGAATTTTCAACTCCGTTTCTGTATCAATACTAGCTGTGGCCTCATCTAGGATAAGAATTCGCGGATTAGCCAGCAAGGCACGAGCAAAGGATAAGAGCTGTCGCTGGCCCATGGACAGCATTCCCCCCCGCTCCTCTACCTCTGTTTCATAGCCAGCTGGCAAGTGAACAATGAATTCATGAGCATTGACCGCCTTCGCAGCCGCTTCAATTTCCTCATCCGTTGCATCCAAACGGCCAAATCGAATATTATCACGGATCGTCCCCGAAAAAATAAATGTATCCTGAAGTACGATGCTAATCTGGCTTCGCAAGCTCTCCACCGTGACATCACGCACATCATGACCGTCAATCGTAAGCCGCCCTGACGTAATGTCATAAAAACGGCTTAGCAGATTAATAATTGTACTTTTACCTGATCCGGTATGACCCACAAGCGCTATAGATTGACCCGCCTCGACAGAAAGATTAATACCTTTAAGCGCCTGACGTCCCTTTTCATACTCAAAAATGACCTTTTCAAATTGGATGTCTCCCCGAATGGGCGGCAAGGCTATTGCTCCCGGTTTGTTTGCAATATTCGGCTGTTCATCCATAAACTCAAAAATTCGTTCTGACGAAGCCATCGCAACCAGTAACTGATTATACATTTGGCCCAGCCGATTAATCGGCTCCCAAAAGTTCCCAACATAGTTGGCAAACGCAACCAGTAGTCCCACCGTAAGTTGGTCTGTCTGAATTAAATGCGCTCCAAACCAGAATAGCACAAGCGTACCAAATCCTCCGGTAATATCAATAAGTGGGCCAAAGACCTGATTCATGGCAGAAGCCTTATCCCACGACTTTTTGCTAGAGCTGTTCATGTCGTCGAAATAAGCCATGTTTTCCTGCTCCTGCGTATATGCTTGTGTCACACGAATCCCCTGAATAGACTCATTCAAATGAGAGTTGATACGCGAGTTCTTCATACGCACTTCTTGCCAAGCGCGGCGGATACGTACGCGCAGCTTGGTCGAGATCAAAAACATGATTGGAACAGTGACAATTACCGCTAAACCGAGCTTCCAGTTAATAAGCAGCAAAATGACAATAATTCCGATAAGCTGTACGCAGTCAATCAGGACATTCACTGCACCGTTCGTAAATAGATCCTGTAGCGAGTTAATGTCATTCGTCACGCGCACTAATACAGAACCTGCCGGTCTCTTATCAAAAAAGTTAAAAGATAGCTTTTGAATATGCTTGAACAAATCTTCACGCAAATCGTAAATAACCCGTTGACCGATAATATTGGTGAATTTAATGCGGTACGTGCTGGCTGCCCATTGAATTAAATATAACAAGAGCACGGCACCCGTGATGAGCAACAGCAACTTTACGCTGGGCAGTGCAGGCCATGCGGGAGCAATTGCTTTATCAATGGCCAGACTGATCAAATAAGGAACGGTCAGCTTGGTAATGGTGCCGAGAATCATCATGACCAGAAGGATCGGCAAAATCTGACGGGCATAAGGCTTCATGTATGCCAACAAACGTTTGAATTCTGACCAGTTAAACGGTTTGTCAATGACATCATCATCTTGATAGACAAAGCGCTCATTCGTTGGTTTTTTTAACGGTTTGACTTTTTCTGCGGGTATATTCATGGTCTCACCTGCCCTTCGGATACACCGTCTGGAGCCTGAGCTATGTAATCGGCGTATTGAATATGATACACATCCTGATATGGACCTGGAGTAGCAATGAGCTGTTCATGTGTTCCACGCTGAACGATTCGTCCTTCCTCAAGCACCACAATTTCATTAGCATGACGAAGCGAAGAGATTCGATGAGCGATTATGAATGTTGTTCGACCACGCATAACCTCTTGAAAACCGGTCTGTATTTCATGCTCTGTTTCCATATCGACCGCACTGGTAGCATCATCCAGAACCAGAATCTTCGGATTTTTGAGTAGTGCGCGTGCGATGGCGATCCGTTGTTTCTGTCCTCCGGACAGTCCCAATCCACGTTCTCCGACGACAGTGTCATAACCCAGCGGTAGTTCAGTTATGAATTCATGAGCCTGAGCCAGTTTGGAAACGCGTATGATGTCATCCATACTGACATGGCTTAAACCATATGAAATATTGTTGCGTATAGAGGACGAAAACAAAAACGTCTCCTGAAACACGGAAGAAATTTGAGCACGCAAATCGCGAATCTTTAAGTGACCTATATCCTTGCCATCCAACTTGATACTTCCTGCATTCACATTATAAGCGCGCATGAGTAATTGAATAATGGTAGACTTCCCTGACCCCGTTCCTCCTAAAATTCCAATGACTGATCCTGGCGGTGCGTCTAAATTGATGTCAACAACAGCAGGAAGCTTATTTCCGTAAGCAAAGGTAACATGTTCAAACGTAACATGTCCTTCCACCTGATCGGCATCGAGTGTAAGTGCTCCGGCTTCATCGGTTACATCTATGGACTGATTTAGCAGTTCCAAGACCCTTTCACCAGAAGCTTTGGACTGCGTATAGTTATTGATATGAAAGCCAATGCTCCAGATGGGACCGATAATATACCAAATTAAGCTAAAGAAAGCGACGAGCTGCCCCAAGGTCATTGACTTCTGAATAACCAGATACCCCCCCATGCCCAACAGAAGGACCACACTGACAGAAGCAATCAGTTCCATAGCGGGGAAAAACCGACTCCATAAGGAAGCAGCCTGAATTTGATTACTCTTGTATTGTTCATTACGTACTGAAAATTTCTCAACTTCATAGGATTCGCGGGCAAAAGATTTGACGGTTCGCACACCTGTTATATTTTCTTGGACCGCTGTCGTCAAGGCGCTAAGGGCAATCCGCATTTCCTGAAAGGTGGGATGAATCCGGGATTCAAACTTGAATGTGACGAAGAGCAGCAATGGCATGCTGATCATCGTAATGAGTGTGAGCTGCCAGTTAATATACAGCATCATCATAGAGCCGAATACGACCATCAGTAGCACATTGAGGAGTTGGGCAAAACCAAACCCAATAAAGTTACGAATTGCCTCCAAATCACCAGTCAGTCGGGACATGAGATCACCCGTTTTGGCAGTGTCATAATATCTGAAAGACAGAAATTGCAGCTTTTCGTAACAAGCATTGCGGAGTCGGTACGCCAGATAGTTACCTAGCCGTCCACCAAAAAAACCATGTAAAAATTGCATGAACCCTTTGATGATGACTACTCCCAGCACAGTCAGAGCCAGCGCCGGTACTTTCCCGAAGTCACCAGGGATGATAGCGTTATCAATAAGCCTTTGGAGCAGGTTCGGATACACCAGTCCCAGAGCCGTCGCTATCGCAAGGCATAAAATAGAAAGAAACAGATAGTGTCTCCTCTCGCGAAAAAAAACTTGCAGTTGCCTGAGCACTTCCATGTCAATGTCCCTCCATTAGTTGCACGACGTTGTTATATGGCTTAGTGAAGTTTACCATTCGCGTTCCAAGGCGGCAAAGAGGATAACGAGCCGTATTCAGGCAGGTTATCAAGTGGTGGGTGATTAGACAAATTAAATCGCTTTCTTATTATTGAATATGGCTATTTACTCAGTATTGCTTTCTTTTTGGAGCATGCATAAAACACCGGGTTGTCCCACAACCCGGTGTCCTGAACTTTAATAAATGGTGTACTTATTTATCTTTACTCCAAAGCCGCAATCTTGCCAGCAAGCTCTTCCCAAACCTGTGGCTGCTCACCGCCCATAAGCGCATGCTCCATGCCACGAGTCGTCTCCAGCATTTGCTCTCGAAGCTGAGCTTTCTGCCACATTTGCTCCTCCTGCATCAGCGTAACGTAAAAAGTAGACATTCGTTCTCGTTGCTGATCCACAGCTTCCCCGATTCGCTCGCGTAATATCGGCTCCAGTTTGGTTTGTAGATTCGCTCGACCAGTTCCTTCAAAAAATAGCTTTGGATTTTTAAAGCTATTCCAATAATCCTTCCAATGAATGGACTCCTGCAGGGAAATTTCATTCAGCTCGGGAACAGCCCATTTTCTGGATTCAGGAATTGTGCAATCTAGTCCTGGCAACTGATGGTTCATGTGTTCTACGCACTGTTGTGTAACCTTGTGCACCAAAATTTGTCCCGTTTTTTCCAGCCGGAGTGTGGTTGCCAGTAATTCCTGAGACAGCTCCAGTTCGATCAAGCGCATCAGCTCACGACCACAAGATGCAAAAGCCGAACGGAGATCACCTACTCCTTCACGCAGAACAGATGGATGAAACGCCTCTGCCATAAATTCTCCAGTCCGATAGGACAGCCTTTGACGGACATGATACAGCAGTTCATCGGTTTCGCCCGATAACACAGATGCACCGTTGCTGTCAGTCAGATCTAGGAGCGTATGCTCCAATTCCCCACGGATGCGAGTTAATCGCTCGAATCGGATCTCACGTTCTTCTACGCTATACCGGGCATCGGCTGCATGTTGCTCTATGCGGTTCCGCAGCCGGCTCAGTTCCTGCATAGCAGAAGCAATGGACAGACCTGCCAGCTCTTCGGCTGCAAATGCCGAGAAATCATCTTCAAATGCATCAAAACGTGAAGCTAAACGCAATGAAGCCTCTCCCTGTTCGGCAGCTTCCAACGCCAGCATACTGGAAAGCGGATAAATGCGTGGCTTTCGGATTCCATTCGCCTGTAGTTGTTCCTGTACATGCCGGGTAACAGAATGAAGTTCTTCTTCAGAAGAAGCTAGATCTGATGCATTCACAATAAAAAACGTCTGGTCGAGCGCCAAGGTCTCTTTAACTCGACCTAGTTGGTTCAGGAACTGTCGGTCGCCTTGCGTAAACGCATGGTTATAATAGGTGACAAATACAAGAGCGTCCGCATGCTTCATATAGTTGAAGGTCACGCCTGTGTGCCGTGCATTCACAGAATCCGCTCCAGGCGTATCCACTAGCACGATGCCCTGACGGGTCAGAGCGCAATCATAATAAAGGTCGATATGCTCCACAAAGCATGATTTGTGCTCAGACGCAACAAAATCCCGATACTGCTCTAAATCCACCTGAAGCTGTTGTCCCAGCAAGCTTTCAGCTTCTTCCCATCCCGCTGCGGCAGCCTTCAAAAAACTATAATGAGGCCTACCCGCAGGATGGATGCCTTCCGGAGATAAAGCATGAACGGCTTCTTGCCAGCCCGCTGCCGCTGGTTCCCCCAATCCTAATAGCCGAAATGAGTATTTAAGATCTTCCCGCAACGCGTCCACTGATTTCATATGGACGTCAGCCGTGGCATGGCGCTCAGCACTCGCAGGCGCCATTATGCGGTTAATCGCCGCTGTCGTCGGATGCGGCGATACGGGCAACACAGCTTCACCCAGCAAAGCGTTGGCGAAGCTAGATTTCCCAGCGCTGAACGCTCCGAACAGCGCCAGCGTAAACTGCCCACCCTCCAGCGCAGCGGCGCGGGCATGTAAATCCCGTACCGCCGTTTGCATGGCAGGGTATGGGCTTACCAGGGCAGCGGCGGCCTTCAATCGGGCCGCTACTGCATCCAGCCGCGTGCGGCGGCCTCCGGCGGCAGGCTGTGCTGCCGCCGTTCCTGCTAGCGGCTGCGCCGATGCGTTCCGCGAGCCAGCGATACCAGGACGCGCAACGCCCGTTGGCGTCGCAGCTGGCGAGGCAGCAGCGGAGGTATCAGACGCAGGTGCAGGCGCGTCCGCACGGGGCAACCGGCTTGGCGCGGAAGCCTGCGGCAGCAAGCTGCGCAGCAGGCTGGCGTGCGAAGCCTGCGGCAGCAAGCTGCGCAGCAGGCTGGCGTGCGAAGCCGAAGCTTGCACGCGGGTGCTGTAGCGGCTCGCCGCCTCCGCCTGCGCCAGCAGCGCAGTGCGCGCATCCGCGAGAGCCGCGCGGCGGGCTTCGGCTCGCACTGCAAGCTGGGCCAGCAGGCGGTCTACTAGCGTAAGCGCCTTGCGGCGGCAATCGGCGGTCACAGCAGCACGTAGATCCTTGCAATAGTTCAACGTATACTCCGGCGACAACGCATTTTCCTTCACCGTCTGCTCTACCAGTTGCCGATCCGTTACAGGGCGGATGTCATCCAGCTCCTGCTCCATCGCAGCGGACCACAAACCCTGACCGTCACCCCAAGACCTCAGTAGCTCCCGTACATGAGGAAGCAATTGTCCCTCCACCTGATCAGTCAGCATTCCTGTCAGCCGTTCCAAACGGCTTTCCTTTTCTCGCTCAGTCTTTCCTCCTGCAAACCATAGTCCTGTTTTGAAGCCCGGCTTGCGGCTCTCTAAGTATTCGCTTGCCGCTTCACGTAGCTCCGCTGGCGTCAAATGTGCATGTTCCAGTAGATGATCCAGCTCTTGACGCAGTCGTTTACGCTCCTGCTCCGGAAGCATCTTCCAGTGTTCATCTTCTTGCTGCAAGGTTTTCTGCTCTATATCCAGGCGCAAAATGGCTTCTTCTCCACCTGCTTCTTTTAGCAGTGTGTTCAGTTCCTCTTCTTCAGCTGCCTGCACAGTCTCCACATGTTGCTCTACCAAATGGTGCATAGAGGACACTAAACTGTATGCCAAAAGCTCTGTTTTTCGCTCCAGCAATTTCGGGATCAGGTGCGTCAACTGTTTCCACTGGTTCCATGGATGATTCTGCTCCTTCAAGGAAGTAAAGAGGATATCCGTATAATGAACCTGCCAGGCATGAAAGCTAGTCTCCACCTCATTACGATAACGTGTAAATGAAAGCTCTCGCTCCCGGTGTTTATCGATTTGATTGATGATCAAATATAACGGCTTGCCCCAATCCGACAAACTTTTGGCAAAGGACAAATTATTTTCAGATTGGACATGGTTGTAATCCATCACATAAAAAACAATATCTGCCCAATGTAAAGCAGAATGTGTCGCCAGCGCATGTCCGTGGTCTGTGGAATCTACGCCTGGTGTATCCAGCAACACTCCTCGGCTAGATAATATGGGAACATCCTCCCACACTTGAACCGATTCATAGGCTCCACCATTTTTACAATACTCAGCAAGCTCGGACAGGGAGGCCTCCACGATTTCCGGCTCTGGATTTTCCGCTGATTTGGCTGGATGAATGAGCGCTCTCGGACGCCCATAACGTATGGACACTACATTAGCGCTCGTAGGCACCGGTCCAGACGGCAGCACGGTTTTACCACATAGGCTGTTAATCAAGCTCGATTTACCCGCTGAAAAATGTCCACAAAAGGCAATGGTCAGCTCCTGCACATATGCTTTTTCCAGCAGATCACCTGTCGCCTTCGCTCCCGCTTCGTCCCCGGCTTTACGTAATGTATTCTGTATCTGTTCTATCGTATCCAACCACTTTCCCGCATCTCCTGTAATCGTTTGCATCATAAGCTACGGTTCCACTCCTTATCACTTGTCTGCACCAAATAGCTATATTGTAGCATTCCTAAGCCGTTGTGAGAATCATCACATCAAAAAAAACTAAACAGCGCTCCCCTCCAGTACCTGGCTTTAGGGAACGCTGTTTTTGTACATGATAATAATAAGTTCATTTTATTCTGTCCAAAACGGATCATTAGGAATAAGTATTTTGGCAACCGAATGCATTTCATCAAAGCCCCCTTAAAGGACAACGACGAAGCAAGATATGTATACAACGGGTGAGCCTACTCATCACGTACATTCACCTTTTGGAACATGGGGAACCCGATATCATAATTCAGGGTGCAAAATGTATGCACACTTCATTGGAATAGGCTCTAGCCATATCAGGATGGTCTGCAAGGTTCAAGTATAATGCGCCTTCGGGCTGGTTAAACCAGCCGAGCCGCCTACACCGGAACATGCAACGCATGTCGTCCGCTAATTGAACTTAATTGGCTGCAGTCTCAAGCACTGGCAGCAAAATTTCAAATACTTGACCATGCTGTAAAATCGTAATCCCACGGGATTTGTCCTTCATTACGACCACTTCTGGTTTTTGTGACATACGCTCCAGATAATGCTCAGGTACATCACCGGAATGACTAACCGTGATTCCCTCAAGCTCACGCTCTTCGTTTTCAGCAAATTCTGTTGTCACAATTTGCTCAAAAATATCAGAGAACGCTTCAAAATTGTCTGTATACACCGAAATGCACTTCATACTCTTCATCCTTTTCTACACATAAATGGTTAAACCCTTTGTTACCTCTGTGGGTCTTTAAGCTCTACGTTCCTTATCTTTTCTGATAAGAGACGTTTTCATACGTTTCTTGCCTTCCCTGCACACATCAAGCAACGGACATACCTGACATTGAGGATTTTGAGCTTTGCAATGGTAGCGTCCGAAAAAAATAAGCCTGTGGTGGGTCAAAGACCATTCATCCCTAGGTACCCTCTTCATCAGCTTTTTTTCCACCTCAAGCACTGAATCATCCCACCCTGCAAAACCGAGCCGTTTGGAAATACGCTCTACATGCGTATCTACCGCAATAGCTGGTACATTAAAAGCAGTAGATACTACGACGTTAGCCGTCTTGCGGCCGACACCGGGTAGCTTAACCAGTTGATCGTGCTCTGAAGGTATCTCTCCCCCGTACTGGTCTATTAAAATACGACAGAGGTTATGAATATGCTTGGCCTTGTTTCGGTACAAGCCGATTCTGCGAATATCCTGCTCCAGTTCCTCAAGAGGAACAGCCAAATAATCCTCAGGTGACTTGTATTTTTGAAACAGGTCTGCCGTTACTTTATTGACCATCTGATCGGAGCATTGAGCAGACAATAACACGGCGATCGTTAATTCAAAAGCATTGTCATGGTTCAACTCACAATGGGCATCCGGAAACATCGTACCGATGGTGTCCAATATATGACGTGCGGTTGCTGCATTCACGGAAATCCTACCTCCTACCAAAAAAAACGTCTTGATACGGGATAGCCCGCATCAAGACGGTCACTCTAAATAATCATCCGGAAAGAAACGAATACTATTTGTGCATGACTGCCTGCATAGGCGAGAAATACACTCCTATATTATCATTATCTGTCACAGATTGCACGTGAAAAGTGTGTAAATCCTCAAGAAGTTTTCATACCGTCTGATCGGTTAGCGACTCATGGGATGATCCAAATCTACATGTCCCATTAAGGACTCCAGAGATTGCCCATCTACGAGCAAATCCAGCGTTTTGACTTCCTTGAATTGGAACATCGTTTTCTTCAAGGCATCGATAGCCAATTCCTCGCCGCCAGCTCCCAATCGAGCCTCGTCCGGCAGGGAAATATCAAAAGTCAATGCACCGTTATCCAATTTGATCTTATGCACGGAAATTTTCTCGGACCACAACGGGATTAGAGCAGAATCCCCACTCTTTTGCAGAGCTTCAAACGCTTTTTGCAATTTTTCCAGCTCGCTTGGATAGGTAATTTCCTTTTTCTGTTCTTTCAAGCCGTTCTCTTGTGTATCCGTATAGTACACCGTAATCTGCTGTGTTTGTCGATCTCCTGAATTTTCCGTGTCCGTCTTGGTCTTTGTAGGCTCTGTTGACGGAGATGCAGGTGTTTGACTCGCTCCGTTATTCTCAGCAGACTGAGCCGATGGATCAGGGGTCGTCTGTTCAGGTGTACTATTTTGTGCATTAGAAGTTTGTGTTTCCTGAGATGGAGTCGCAGGAGCCGATGTTTGCTTAGAGGCACACCCTGCACCTGCAATGGCGAACAATGCCAGCAGGCCTGCAATTACGATTTTCTTGTTCATATGTCCCCTCCTTGCTTGACGTTGACAAGCGATTTGTTGAAGATTTATTTTACGTCGAGATACTCTGTGATTCCATCTGCAATCCCTTGAGCTACCCGATTTTGAAAATCTTCATCAAACAGTGTGGCTTCCTCTTTTGCATTACTCAGATATCCTACTTCAAGCAATACGGCTGGCATAGTCGTTTCCCGAATTACATGGAAATTGCCATAACGAATGCCTCGGTCTGTCAGACCCGTCGCAGGAGCAAAGTACTTATGCATAACGTTAGCGAACGCTTTGCTTGCACTACGCTGGTAATACGTCTCTGTACCGTTGGAAGCTGAGCTACCGCTGCTGTTAGCATGAATGGACACGAACACGTTAGCATTAAGGTTTTCAGCTACTTTTACGCGCTGTTTAAGCTCCAAGAATGTATCATCACTGCGTGTCAGCACAACCTCAAGATTGGGGTTCTGCTTTAATATGCTTTCTACTTTTAGAGCCATAGCTAGGTTGAAGGTCTTTTCATAATTTTTTCTCGAAACACCAACTGCACCAGAATCTTTTGCTCCATGACCAGCATCAATAACAACGATCTTTTTACCATTGCTGTTAGTTGGTGATGTCTGCGTGTCATCCGGCTGTGAGCCATCTGGTAACGTTGCGTCTGGCATGGTATTCACTGAATCCTTGGAAGCCAGATCGACGATAACACGATTCGATCCATCATTATATGCGGTATAATTCATGGCATGTTTTAAATCAATAACAACGCGCACCGTTGAAGGTTCCTTTTGGAATAAAGCATACCGGATACCGGACACATCCGCTTCATTCTCAATGTCCAGCGAACCATTTAAGTTACTATCCAGCTTTTGCTGGTCTCCAAAATTGTCAGCAAACGCAGTCGCCGGCAAGTCCACAACTACCCGATCAGGGCCTGTCATCGTAAACGCTTTCGGCTTGACCGCACTTGCTGTGGTGATGGTTAAACGGTTTTGGCTGAAACTGACTCCCTGCACCTGTGTAACACCTGAGTTCGCATTATTCGTTGGTACAGTTACACTTCCAGTATCTGTACTGTTATTTCCAGACTTGGGAGGTGTAAATTCCCCGTTTCCAGACCCGCTACTGCGGGTATATAATTTTACGGACTTGGAGCTGCTGTCCCATTTTACGTCCAGTCCCATTTGCTCGCCGATAAAACGAAGCGGTACAAGGGCATAATTGGAACGCAGCAGAGGCGAAGCATCCAGACTAATGTCGCTTCCATTGACAGTCGCCGTCTTACTTCCGATTATCATTCGGATCGAGGTACTGTCCTTCTCAATCGTTATGGTTCGCGCCTGCTGCTTCCATGTCACGTCATATCCCAAATTTTCAGAAATTACGCGTAGCGGGACCATTGTACTTCCGCCAATTACTTGTGCCTTAGCACCACTAGGGACACTTAACTGTTGATCGTCGAGATAGATTTGTGTTCCACTCGAAGCCGCATGTCCATAACCCGGAACCGCCCACATGAAGACAAATAATAACAATAAAAAACCAAATTTCTTCATTCGTCACCCTTCCATTCATAATTTTTTTGCCACATGCTCCGGTGCGGCGACCTGATATACGCGCTTATGTAATATCAGACAACCTTTTAGACGTTATCTCACACCAAAAGTTGCGAATATATTCCATCATAACAGAAATATACGTGCCAAAGAACTATTTTTGTCGAATTTTGACTAAAAATATAGATCATTCGTTTTCCGTCCAAAGTCACAGCTAAAAAAACAAAAAAAGCTACTTTTCACCCCCATGAATTTTCATTAAAAGGTGGAAAGTAGCTTTTATTGCTAACATCCTTAGTTAAGTGATTCAGTTGCTCCTGTGCCCGTTCCAAGATACTCCTTCAACCCATCGACAATACCTTCGGCAATCTTCTCCTGTGTTTCTTCTGTAAACATGGCTGCTTCATTGGATAGATTACTAAGGTAGCCACATTCCAGCAATACAGCAGGCATTTGTGATTTTCTCGTCACTGCATGGTTTGCCACCCTAATGCCATTATTCTTAAATCCGGTAGCCGCTACAAGATATTTATGCATCGTCTTTGCCAGTGCCAAACTGTCCTGACGTGCATAATAGGTTTCAGAGCCATTGGTTTTTCCTTTATCTGAAGCTTGCATACTATTACCATGAATAGATACAAACACGCTTGCCTGCTGACTATTAGCGAGTTGTGGTCGTTCATCCAACGTGGGATACGTATCTCCATTGCGAGTCAATACGATTTGAATGTCAGGATCATTTTGCAGAAGCTGCTCGACTTTTAACGCTACCGCCAATGTAAATTCCTTTTCATGTCGCCCAGTCACACTACCTGCTCCAGGGTCTTTGCCACCATGTCCGGGATCAATGACGACGATTCGCCGTCCTTCGACATTCGTTGGTGTTACCACTACTGGATTCACACTATGCTCACGCAATTGAAGGGTGATATCGCCTAGGCCATTGGTTGATAGATCGTATTCACGTGCTTGATTTAAAGCAATGACAATGCGTACGCCCCCATTCGGTCCATCTGTCGGAGCAAATCTAATTTCCTGCACATCCTCACTGTTACTATTCGTCAGCGCCCGCGTACCATCGCTACGAATCGGGAATGACTGAAGAAAATCAGTCATCATTGAAGCTTCTGGTAAATCTACAACAATACGATCATTCCCCGTCATTTTGGATACTTTAGGGATAACATCTTTGTTCAAAGAAATCTTTAACGTTTCACCCTCAAAAGTAATATTTTGTACAAGCAACGCATTCGCTGTGGTCTGTTCTGTATTTTGCTGCTTGGATGGTGAAGATGCGGCTTCAGTATGCTTGTCTGCTTCAACTGGGTTTATTGTCGTCGCTGTTGCTGAAGACGTTTTATTGGTGCTAGTTGTACTCTGTGTTGACGTTTGCGACGATGGTTGGGAGTGAGACTGTTTATTCGCTTGTTGAGTTGCAGCCATTTGACTGAGATTTACGGATTTACTTTTATTATTCCAATCTACTTTCAGCCCCATTTGCTCCCCAACAAAACGCAATGGAACCATGGTCGAATTGCCCCGAAGTACAGGAGGCGCATCCAGACTTACTGTTTTTCCATTCACATCAGCCGATGTACGGCCTACATACATAGACATATCGGTACTGTTTTTTTGGATTGAGATTTTATAGGCTTGTGGTTCCCACTTGAACTGATACCCCAGCTGCTCCCCAACCACCCGGAGCGGTACCATGATTTTTCCATTAACCATTTCAGGTTTGGCATCTGCAGGCGCTTCCACTCTTTTGCCATCCAAAAACAAATCTGTTCCAGCCGCATTCACATGAGGGGAGGACGGCCACAACCAAATCAAGATAGCCGCTAGTATCACCCAACCATATTTCTTCATCCTCATTCCCCTAACTTATATATGTATTTTTTGGTATTTCTCACAGACACAGTCCTTCAACCAATTTACATTTACAATACCATGCTGAGTCGAACCGTCAACCCCTTATTTTCCAATTTATTGTTTGAGCATAATAAAAGCCCGCAGGCAAAAGAATTGCCAGTACGGGCTTTCTGTCTAACAAATGAGCAAGCTATATGGCTTCGTATTGATACTGAACTGGGAAATATGATTATGCGCCTTGTTTCGCAGCGCGTCTTTGTTCATACGCCAGAATTTCAGATTCATGCTGGAGTGTCAGGCCAATATCGTCCAAGCCTTGTAGCAGGAATTGACGGCGATGTTCATCCAGATCGAATTCAATTTTCAGACCATAGTCGTCAGTGATTGTTTTTTCATTCAGGTCTACGTTCAATTGGTAGTTATCATGCTTGGCCGTACGCTGAAACAATTCCTCTACTTGCTCTTCAGATAGCTTGATCGGCAATATACCATTTTTGAAACAGTTATTATAGAAGATATCTGCATAAGACGGTGCAATTACGCAACGAAACCCATAGTCCATAATCGCCCAGGGCGCATGCTCACGTGAGGAGCCGCAGCCAAAGTTAGCGCGAGAGATCAGCACAGACGCTCCTGCATAACGAGGCTTGTTGGGTTCAAATTCAGGATTGATATTGCCCGCTTCATCAAACCGCCACTCGTAGAACAGAAACTGTCCAAAGCCCGTACGTTCAATTCGTTTCAGAAACTGCTTAGGAATGATAGCATCTGTGTCCACGTTCACCCGATCCACAGGGGCTACAATTCCTTTTAATGTTGTGAAAGCTTCCATCGTAATTCCTCCTCTGTATCCTAGCGGACTACTTCTTCCTGCTTGAATTTCCAATCCCGTACATCAACAAAATGTCCATGAATCGCCGCAGCGGCTGCCATTGCTGGAGATACCAGATGAGTCCGTCCTCCGCGTCCCTGACGACCTTCAAAGTTACGATTAGAAGTCGAAGCACAACGCTGTCCCGGTTGCAGTACATCTGGATTCATCGCAAGACACATACTGCATCCCGCTTCACGCCACTCAAATCCTGCTTCTTTAAAAATGACGTCCAGTCCTTCTTCTTCAGCCTGAATTTTCACACGACCCGAACCTGGTACGACGATGGCCGTTACTTTGTCAGAAACCTTGTAACCTTTGGCAACCTCAGCGGCTGCACGCAAATCTTCAATTCGCCCGTTGGTGCAGGAGCCGATAAACACATAATCAATCGCAATATCCGTGATCGGAGTACCTGGCTTCAAATCCATATATTCAAGCGCTTTTTCAGCTGCTTTACGTTCGTTTTCGGTTGGCAGTTCTGCCGGAATCGGTACGGTTGAGGAAATATCTGTACCCATACCCGGGCTGGTGCCCCAGGTTACTTGCGGAATCAAAGCATCTACGTCAAACTCCAGCACGACATCAAACTCAGCACCTTCATCTGTAACAAGCTCTTTCCACTCAGCAACCGCTTGCTCAAAAGCAGCTCCTTGTGCTACATGTTGACGTCCACGCAAGTAGTTGAAGGTGGTTTCATCCGGTGCAATCATTCCTGCTCTGGCTCCGCCTTCAATGGACATGTTACACACAGTCATGCGCTCTTCCATGCTCAATTCGCGGATAGATTCACCTGTGTACTCAATAACATAACCTGTAGCGAAATCTGTACCATATTTGGCGATGACACCCAAAATCATGTCCTTTGCTGTCACACCAGGTTTGCGGCGGCCTACAAAGCGAACTTCCATCGTTTTGGCTTTGGCTTGCTGGAGACATTGTGTTGCCATTACGTGCTCTACCTCACTGGTTCCGATACCAAAAGCGAGCGCTCCGAACGCCCCATGTGTGGAGGTATGGCTATCACCACAAACAATCGTTTTGCCCGGATGAGTCAGACCAAGTTCAGGTCCCATAACGTGAACGACACCTTGATCAACCGTATCCAGATCATACAGTGTGACACCAAAATCACGGCAATTTTGAGTTAATGTATCGATCTGCTGCTTGGAAATCGGGTCCGTAATATTGTAACGGTCCTTAGTCGGTACGTTATGGTCCATCGTTGCAAACGTAAGCTCTGGACGACGCACCTGACGGCCGCTAAGACGTAATCCTTCAAACGCCTGTGGCGATGTTACCTCATGTACGAGGTGAAGATCAATGTACAAAATACTCGGCTTACCCGCTTCCTGATAGATGACATGGTTATCCCAAATTTTCTCGAACATGGTCTTTTTACTCATCATTATTCACCCCTGTGTTTTTCGAACCTAGTGGAGAGAAGCTAACGGCTCTCTCTTGAATGTCAACAATATACCACGGGATGTTTGATTGGTCTAAGATATGATATCTATAGAAGTGATAGGTTAAGGCTATAAGGCTGGAGAAGGTGAATATAGGCGGTTCATTGCACTGTTTCTCTATCAGCTCTTAATTAGTAAAAACATTCGACTAAAATTCGAAGGTTAAAAAAAGGGTTATACAAATGGATGAATACGATGAACTCTGTGGCCCTTTCTAAGGTACGCTAGTTATTACATTAAGAATTTGTGTGAATATTCATACTGTGAAAGCTGAATCAGTTATATATTCTCAGATATTGTTGACAAAATAAGGAATAAACTTGTACAATCAGGAAAATATTTTGTTTAGATTCCATTCTTCGTCGGTAACAAGGATATTGTAACTCGTAATAAGAATCATCTTAGCAATTGCTTTAATGGTTCTTTTTTTCCTCTACTTTTGCAAAACTGTTTGTATTTGATTTTGTTAGCTCTTAATAACTATATAAAGTATAAAACGAAATACAGTTATATAATTTGATATAAATCACAGGTAATTAACAAGAAAGCAAGAATTTTATAAATATCCTCCTGATGCGTTTTGTTGCAAAAAAATAGAAAACCGACTACGAGATTCAGCCGAAGAAAACATTCACATCCTAAAAAGGAGTTGGAATGATGAAACAAAATGGAATATCCGTTGAACACTACACTCCAATTTTGATTGTCGGTACGGGGATCTCAGGACTTACTGCTGCTTATTATTTGTCAAAAAAAAATATCAAGTACACGATTGTAACAAAAAAGAGTGCACCCAAACAAAGCAACTCCTTTCTTTCAGCAGCAAATACACGTGTTCCCTCAGAGAATGAAATTAATCATATTATTAATCTTACTATTGATAAATGTGGAGCAGATCGATCCGTAATTGAATCGCTATATAGGAATTCCAACATAATTATAAATTTCTTCGAAGAATTGGGTATTTCTTATGAGAAAACATCCTTTGGTATCATGCCTGAATGTATGATTAAATCACATGGGGGAAAGAAATTAATCAATTGTTTATTACAACATATTGAACAACCGATGTGTAATAAAATTTTGATACATTTGGAAAAGAACGATCACGGAATTATCGCAATATTTTATGACACACAATCAGATCAATTTATCAGAATATATACTAATTATTTGGTATTAGCTACGGGGGGATATGCAGGACAATTCTGTTTCAATGATAATTCGCCCGGTTCAACTGGTGAAACGCTAATCTTAGCTAAGAAAATAGGTGCGAGATTAAAGGGGATGTCTACAGTAATGTGTCATCCTTGGTCTATATATAACGGAAGACAAATTTTATTGGGCGGGGTTGTATCTTTGAGTCAAGGAAAAATAATAGATGAGGAAGGAGTTCAATTATTAGAAGATGAGTATATTTGTGATGCAATTGCCCGAGATGATTACCACGAAATGATTGATGAGATTTTAAAATTCCAACTAGAATGCATCAAACAAAAAAAGGACATGTACTTGGATATGAGCCATGCTGATGAAAATGTGTTAAATGAAAAATTCAAAACATATGGATTTAGTCCTAAAGTAGTTAAAAATAAAAGAATCAAAATTACACCAACGATGCACTATTCTTCAGGAGGAATCGAAATCAATGCTACTGCCGAGGCTATAAACTTGAATCGTGTTTTTGCTACTGGAGAAGCTCAATTTAATGGTGATCATGGTATAGGAAGAATCCCTGGGCAAGCGTTCGCATCGGGGATCGTTTTTGGTAAATTAATTGTTGACAAAATAGCTAATGAAGGTGTTTTCAATACTCAATATCAAACTTCATTTAAAGATCCACCTGAAACGATGCAGCTGTATTCGAAAGAAAATAATGACTTTCCGATTGAAGAGTTTCAGAAAAATTTGTCAATTCTAATGATGGATTTGATCGCTTCCAATTCATCCGTTGCTTCTCTATCTTTCCATAAAAAAAAAATACAAGAAAGTCAAAATATATTATTAAGCAGAGCAAGAGGATCAGGAAAACGATACGAGGATATTTTAACATTATTTTTCGGATATTTTGTTGCACTAGAAATTATAGAAGATCTTGAAGCAAAGTCAGGCTTGTTGATTAACCAAAAATAGGATAAAAAGAGTCGCCTTTTCAGCTAATGGTAAGCACAAACCAACCATTCCGAAAAGAGGCGACCCTCATGAATCAGTCTACTTTATTTTAGCCGCTCCGACGTGGATAAGGCTTCGTTAAGGGGTTATTACCCTACCTTCTCCGGAAAAGCCGCTGAGGTTCCTTTTGTGTGTCTAAAACGTTGTTTCACCAACTTCTTTAAGGTCGGGAATGGGACAAACGGCGAACCTTATAGGTTCCTCAGGAACTAATGGGGCTATGCTTTAGAAATTAAATCCCTCGGTGGAGCTTAAGAATCTTTATAAATGAATTAATTTCAAGATGATTACCAGCAAAATGAATAGTGCCAAGACAGCAGCTATCGATGTCCAAACTCTTCCGGTGATTCCCTCGTAGTCTCTTTTCATTTCCCCCACACGTAACGCCTCCTTTATTTTAGGGTACTCCTACTCCATAGGCTATGCGAGGTCTTGGTTTAAGGAAGGGCTTCTTAACAAAAAAAAGCTCAGCCGACCCATTAAGGTCAGCTGAGCTTTTTGATTTATTTAGAGTATTCACTTACTTCAAACGTAAGGATACGATCAAACAGCATATAATCCTTACGGCTGCTGAATGGGCCTTTATTGTTATCGTGCTTATTGATTGCGTATGAAGCTGATCCAGAACCAGCCTGTTTGCTTTCGTACCACGAGATAAAGTCATTAACCTCTTTCATGCTTAGGTCAAACTCTTTTTCCAAGCCTGTTGTCATAGTGACCACCAATATTGCACGATCTCCAGTAGTTGGCTCTGGATCAGGTTGACTCCCTCCTCCTTGTGGAGTGGCAGAAGCCTCATTTGAGTATTCAGAATCAACGCCATTCACCTTAGCACTCACAACAAAGTAGTATTTCGTTCCGTTGGTCAAACCCGGAATAACGAAATTGCCGTAAGCATCTTTAGTAGCTGTTGCGCTTTCAGTGTATTTGCCGGATTCTGTTCCGTATTTGACTGTATAGCTTTCAGCGTCTTTAGTTTGCTCCCATTTCAGAGTAACCTGACTATTTCCTGCCTCAGCACTTAGATTGATTTCAGAACCATTGTAATCAGTCAGCTTACCATCAGAATCCACATCTATAGCATCAAAGCGATAATCATAAACAACATAGTTGCTTGAAGGTACCTCTGTCCAAATTTTAACGTTGTGTATTCCTCTTTCTAATCCCACTTTTTCGTACGCCAACCGCTGATGTGACCAAGACTCCCTATAAGCACTAAAGTATTCTACTTTACCATCTATGCTAATCCCTATTTTTTTAGTATATGAATCTGACATATTGATAATCAGTCTAATTTTTGTTCCGTCAAATTTAAAATTAATAGTACTTGGCTTATTATGAGCAGCTCCTAACGCTGTCTTGTTGTAGTCTTCTGCATCCTCTATTTTAACCATGTCATTCCCATAAATTAATTCTGGTGATCGATCATCATACCGAGTCCATCCTGGCTCAGGCTTATCCAAGCGTTCTCCAACTTTTGCTGCAAAGACACTTGAGTCCGAAAAAATAATTGATGCAAAGAAGAATACACCTATGATAACTCCGATTTTTTTTGAAAAAATCCAATTCATTTAATAATCCCCTTTCTATTAATTTAATCCAAAAACATAGTAAGGTGATCAAATGCTTATTCTAAACATAAACTTGCTGATCTATAAATATAACTATATTTTTTATTGGTTATAAAAAACTCAAGCCCGTGTATCCTTCTTCCATCTAATCTAATTTCAACTGATCAACGAAAAACTCTATTACCACTTAAGGCTAAACTTTTGATTTATTTTGAGTATTCACTCACTTCAAACGTTAGGATACGATCGTGGAGCAAATAATCCTTTCTGCTGCTGAATGAACCTTTGTTGTTATCATGTTTATTGATGGCATATGATGCCGATCCAGTTCCAGCTTGCTTTCCCTCATACCAGGTAATAAAATCGTTGACCTCTTTCATACTTAGATCGAACTCTTTCTCTAAACCAGTTGTCATGGTCACTACCAGGAAAGCACGGTTACCTGAAGGTTGCTCAGGTTCAGTTTGATCCCCTTCTTGAGGAGTGGTAGATGCTTCACTGGAGTATTCAGAATTTGCTCCATTCAATTTAGAACTCACAACAAAGTAGTATTTCGTCCCGTTGGTTAGGCCGGGAATAATAAAGTTTCCATATGAGTCTTTTGTGGCTGTGGCAGTTTCAGTATATTTGCCTGATTCCGTTCCATATTTGACTGTGTAACTGTCAGCTTCTTGAACCTGTCCCCAGTTTAATGTAACTTGACCGTCTCCAGGGGAGACTACTAGATTCATGGGAGTGTAGATATCAACCAATTCTCCATCAGTATCTATTGCATCAAGCGAAAATGTATTGTTTGTGCTATTCGTAGTTAACTTTACTTCATGAACAGCGGGTGTTAGATCTAAGACTTCAAACACAAGTACTTGATACAGATTTGCAGGATTATTTGGATTGTATGTCGAAACTTTACCATCAATCTCTATGGACACATTGTTTACCCTATTGGTCCAATACAAATCAATAATTCGCAATTTAGTTCCGTAGAATTTGAATTTTATGGAATTTGTTGTTGCTCCAGATAGTTTCATATAGTGGCCTGTTTTTGCATAAACACTATTAGGTTCATTTGTAACATATCCCCACCCACTACCTTCATACTTAATGGCAGGATTCATATCGTCATATCTTTTCCAACCTTCTTCGGGGGAAGTTAATCTCTCACCGATCGACGCTGCATACGTATTTGAATTTAAAATCAAGCTCGTTCCAAACAATAAAACACCTAACAAAATACTTATCTTTTTCATAAAATATATCTTCACAAGAACTCCTCCTACTAAGGTTTGTAGAACAATTACTAAGGTAAATTAATTCTAAAAATGTGTCTAAACATAAACTTGCTGATCTATAAATATAATCTAGATATTTGCATATTTATTTTTTATTGGTTACAAAAAAGACTCTAACAACCAAATGCTAGTAAAGTCCCTCATCCTTATTTCACTATGAATCTTACCTTTGTACCATCAGTTTACTTATCTAACTCATGACTTACCCATGATCCTGTTCCCCGGTTATCACTAAAGCTTATGTATCGAATATCTGCACCTGCGCCATTTTTAGCACATTTCCATTGGCTATTCGGCGCGGTCATATACTTTTTTTGGGAACTCCCTTTTCTCTTACGATTCCTTTTATCATGCGACACCTCCATAGTATTTTAAATCTTCTCAATACTATATTGGGAGTCATGTCTAAATATCGCGTATGTTGTCACAAAACAAAAAAACTCTCAGTTATGGAGTACTAGAGAGAGTAACTACTACACTAAAGATTCAATTCCACACTATTAAACTTTATTTTTTAATATATAGACATTAATGTTTAGAAATACCTTTAATTCAGTTTTATAATCAACCTTTTTATTACATAAATTTAGGAGGAAGTTTTAAAAAAAGTTCAAAGAATTTGAGGTATCTTGTTAGCCTTATTCATTGGAGTTTCGGTGTTCTCATTGTTCCCTACAGTTACAAAAGCTGAGACTACAAATGTGACTTGGAAAAACGGGTCTGTAGTAACTTCCTTGAGGGTTCAGTAAAAAGCGCCACTTACCGTTATCGCTATAAAATTGTAATTACAGCATTCAAACTATTATCCAAAATGGCTATTACTTTATTATTAGGGTCATAAACAACACGAGCTCCTGTTTGGATATCAACATATTTTCAACTGCTCGCATACCGGACGCTTTAAGCAGGTTATCAATCATAAGGGTAGTAATTCCATCTTTAATAGCTTCTTCAATGGAAATTTATTCAAGAATATGGTCAATCTAAAAAATAAATTTTGCTCTCTCTAAATATTTTAAAGTTTATCAAAAAACTCTTGGGCTAAACTCTTTGAAGTAAATCTAGGGCAGCCTATCATATTTATCGTTAGCCCTAATGCTCCAGATATAATTGCGAACACAACAGAAGCGCCTAAATTCCCAAATATATAGTCACCTATCATCCAGCCCGCTATACCACAAGCTAGACCAAATATAACTACTCATATGTACAGTTTATGCTTATCACATCAAGATAGTCATTCGGTGAATTCTGTGGTAATTCCTGCACTGAAGAAAGCTCTGCTAACCTTATGGTCGGCAGAGCTTTCTTTAGCTTTAGAATCCCCCAATTTGTACAAGGGTCTGAATAAGCTGCTCATGATTGTGAGCGGGTACAGTTATAAAAAACAAAAAGCTACTCGCAACAATTAACAATGCCATTTTTTTCAACATTACTTAACCACACCTTTTCAATTAGATTGGAGAACTCTGTTTTGATTTCAGGAGTCGCATGGACTTGAAAACGCATAAACAGACCAATACAATTTATAAAGTTTGTTTCATTAGTTATTATATGTGACTTTGCCATTGCATACATCAAGTATTTAAAGCCATCACTGTATTTCACCCGATGTAAATAATAATGAGCCATTTCGTAAGCAAACCATGCGAAATAGTCTGGTATTACTTGTTGGGTATATATATCAGATGATGTTGGGAGTTGAGCAAATGAATTAATATTTGTTTCAAAACGTGAAAGGACATCATCCACATCTATTTCATATCGGTTAGCCGCTATCATAACGTTCAACAGCTTTGAGAGTTTCTCATTTTCATTAGCGGTTGATGTTGCCGCTATATATTCAACATAGTCTGGCAGCACGCTAACATCTCCAGACAGGAGTTTATTGACGTACGTGTTACCTTCTGCCCACTGACTGAACAAGTTTACCCAGTGTTGAGTATCTTCATCAGTCTCTTTGACCCAATCTAAATTCGCATAGGCGTATGTATATAGTAGGGCTTGTTGATAATCGCCTTGGGCTTCACAAACACTAGCACACAACAAATCGGCGTAAGCAATGTATCCAAATAACGGATTTCTGGTTTCCTTTTCATGCTCCCTGTTCTTTCGATTCTTCTGCTGATGCTTTATGGAATATTGTACTTCAGCTTTCCCTCTCATTTGCCTTGCCATTTCCTCAACCTTGTCCCACTTACGCAAAGACCTGTACACATTAGCCAAATCCTTCAATGCGTCAAGTTGGTCCATTTCATCCAGACGTTCAATGTAAGGCTCGAACAACGTAGCTGCCTTGAGATTGCGGCTTTGATCGTCCCCAACCTGAATCGTGAACATTCGATACTGACAGATCGCCAATCGTTCAGAATGTTGGTACTTCTCCGTTTCAGCTACACCCTCATAGAACAGCAACGCAGCATCATGTCGTCCCTGTGCTAATAGCACTTCTGCCATATCAAATAGTTTAGGCGAATAGAGTAGGTTGTCCATAATGGTTCCTACCACTCGACGGATCGCATCCAGCTTGTCCAATTCCGCACAACGATACAAAAATGGCTCTATTCGTCTCATATTCGGGGGGGTGTCGATGATGTAGTTTTCTATAAATAGGTCGTAAAAGTAGCCTTCTGGTAAACCCATAGCCTCGGTAATGCGATCTATCTGGTTAACAGACATAGATTTATTGCCTGACACTATGCTACTTACTATCCCCCTATTCATGCCCGCTATATGCCCAAACTCCATCATGCTCAAACCTTCTTGTTTTAGATATTGTTCCAATTCTGCTCTAATCGTGGGTGTAACTTTCATAGATAAACCACCCTTCATACAGAAGTACCAATATTTATATATTATTGCATTCTATTGTTGTCCATAATTTAACAGTTGTCAATAATTTTTATTTATTTGCATCGAATGTCGAAGTATATAAAATAAGCAGTTCCAAAGAGTCACTCTGCATTGAAGTCAAATAACCTTGCCACTGTTACCAGTGAGACTTATGGTAATGGAAATATAATCCTTCAAAAAACAGACACTTACATTGATCTGACTGTACAAAAGTACGGAGGATTACTTACTGAGTGGGACTACAAAAATCCGCTGAATTATCAGAGGCTTTTCATACTTGTATCTTAAATTAATTTGCTGCTATAACGCTACGAGTTTTAAAGGGAAATATTGTTCGGTGAATATAAAGTTGTAGACGGACAATACGTCATTAAGCTAACGGGCAGCTTAACTTGATTGGTGATATTATGCTACTCTATAAATAAGCAAATAATTTAATCAAGAGGTGTAATAATGCGGTTTCATGAATTTTATATCGGACAAGTATTTAAAACCAAGTCTTTAAAATTAACTAAAGAGGATATTACCAGATTTGCAAGGGAGTTTGACCCGCAATATATGCATTTAGATGAAGAGAAAGCATTACAAGGCAGATTTAATGGAATTATCGCTTCAGGAATTCAAACATTAGCTGTTTCTTTTAAGCTTTGGGTTGAAACAGGCAGTTACGGTGATGAGGTTATTGCTGGAACTGCTATGAATAATATTAAATTTATTAAACCAGTATATCCAGGCGACGAATTGTACACCATTGTTGAAGTGATTGGAGTAAAAGAGATGAGGAATGGAACAGGACTCGTTACTGTATTGCTGTCGACTTTCAACAAGAAAGAGGAGCAAGTTTTTGAAGGCGATTTATCCGTTCTGGTTAAACAGTAAAGTTTCATAAAAAATCAATTATTACAGGTCTGAAGAGGTCCATGCATTTTAGCACGGACCTCTTCTCTTTATTCTAACGTGGCTTGACTTGCGGCTTCATGTTCAGCCACACGTTGCAGTAATTCCTACTAAGTCTTCATTTGGCGACCTTGACGTTGCCCTTCTACAAACTGAATATCGCATAGATTCTACATCTTGAACCCGTACTTTACACCATTTTGGATAACATATCTATGCCTTCTGGAGTTCGACTAGCATTTCCATCCAATGTAATAATAATAAATTGATATTGCAAATCATATAAATGAATAATTTACTATAAATCTCTGAGATTCGCACTGAGCTATTTCAGTATAGAGGGCTTTGAGTATGCCATTTACTAATCTCAGCCCATAGTATGTCATTCAACTTCTTTTGTATTGGAGCTGTACAAACAACACGACGGAATGAGAAGCATCATACAAACCATAGAGGTATAGCTACTTCAAGAGTGGTCTAATCTATGTAAATTTTTGGTTCAGTGTAATGAATTTCACATCTTTCCGGGTCAACCTGTTCTACCATAGAAGGGTGATACGCCGTGCTGGGCAGACCACTTGGGTCGGGACGGTTACATTTTGTTCTAAAACCAGCTACACAGGCTGTCTGGCATGCGCGGCAAGTACGCCTTTATTTTGATTCGAAGCGGAGTGTCCAGATGTTGAATACCGAATTGGAATACCGTGAGCGCATCAGGAAGTTGGCCGTATGTATTGTCAAGCACTACCGTGGAAAAGGACCGGACAACGTCAAGGTTTCACTGGATTCGCCGCTCCGGATTACGGTAGAAATTCGAGGTACATTGTCTAATTTGTCCGAAATTCTCGTTCATGAAGGGGCCGAGGACAAGGTCAGGGAATATTGGAACGTCCTTCGTCCCTATCTGGAAAAGGAGTTTATGAACGAAGCCGAAAAAACACTCGGCAGTCCCTTCACTTATACTTGGGAGGTCTGCCCCTCCGTCCATGGAGACGGACACATTATCATTTCTCTAGAACTACAACACATACACCGGTTGGATTAGCGGGAAGGAGCTTGTCTCCTCGCTCGCGGATAAGCCAGTACAGGATGCAGCGTAAAGCGGCATTTTTGTATTGGCTTTTTTTATGTTACGAGTTTCATCTATTTCATATAAAAGAGGTGCTGCACTTATGGCAGACAAGGTATTAACCGTATGTCCCTACTGCGGGAGCGGTTGTCAGCTTCATTTGCTGGTGGAAAAAGGACAGGTAATTGGCGCAGAGCCGGCTGGTGGTCGTACGAATGAAGGAACGTTGTGTCTTAAAGGACACTATGGATGGGATTTTTTGAATGACCCACAAATTCTGACTGCACGCTTGCGCAAGCCCATGATTCGCAAAAATGGAGTTATGGAGGAAGTGGAGTGGAAGGAAGCCATTCAATATACTGCCGAACGGCTGTCAGCAATTAAGGAAAAATACGGACCCGACTCCATTATGGGAACGGGCTCCGCACGCGGCCCGGGAAATGAAGCCAATTATGTCATGCAAAAGTTCATGCGGGCGGTCATTGGCACGAACAATATTGACCATTGCGCTCGTGTATGCCACGGCCCTTCTGTGGCAGGTTTGACTTACTCGCTCGGAGATGGAGCTATGTCCAACTCTATTCCTGAAATTGAACACTCTGATCTCATTTTCGTGTTTGGATATAATGCACCCGAAACACATCCGATCGTCGCAAGACGCATTGTAGCTGCCAAGCAAAGAGGCGCCAAAATTATTGTATGCGATCCACGCATGACCGAAACAGCTCGTATTTCGAATATGTGGCTACCCCTAAAGGGCGGTTCAAACATGGCTTTGGTGAACGCTTTTGGTCATGTACTTGTGCATGAAGGACTGTACGACAAACGATATGTGGAAGCAAACACAGAAGGCTTTGCCGAATACGTAGACAGCATTAAAAAATATACTCCCGAATATGCGGAAGGCATTACGGGGGTCAAGGCGGCCGATATCCGGGCGGCTATGAGGGAATATGCAAAGGCCCCTACCGCTACAATTTTGTACGGAATGGGCGTATGTCAATTTTCACAGGCCGTTGATGTGGTAAAGGGGCTCGCTTCCCTTGCACTGTTGACCGGAAATCTGGGCAAGCCGAATGTCGGTATCGGGCCAGTACGGGGACAAAACAATGTACAGGGGTCCTGTGATATGGGCGCTTTGCCGAATGTGTACCCTGGCTATCAGGATGTAACAGACAACACAGTCCGCAAAAAGTTTGAAAAAGCATGGGGTGTTGAGCTGCCGCGTAAAAAAGGCTATCCACTTACAGAGGTACCGCACCTCATCCTGAAGGAGAACAAGCTGAAAGCTTATTACATTTTCGGAGAGGACCCTGTACAAAGTGATCCGAACGCCGCTGAGTTGCGTGAAGCCCTAGACCAATTGGAATTTGTCGTGGTTCAGGATATTTTCATGAACAAAACAGCGCTGCACGCCGATGTCATCCTCCCTTCTACTGCCTGGGGCGAGCATGACGGTGTATATTCTTCGGCAGATCGGGGGTTTCAGCGCATCCGTAAGGCCGTTGAGCCACAGGGTGATGTTAAGCCAGACTGGGCCATTATTAGCGAGGTTGCTACCGCCATGGGCTACCCTATGTCCTATGCAAACACAGAGGAAATTTGGGATGAAATGCGCAGCCTTAGCCCATTATTCTCGGGTGCCAGCTACCAAAAAATGGAGCAGCAAGGCGGCGTTCAATGGCCTTGCCCTACCGAGGATCATCCAGGTACACCGTATTTGTATAAGGGAAATCAATTCTCGACACCTAGTGGCAAAGGCAGATTATTCGCCTGCGAATGGCGTCCGCCACAAGAACAACCGGATGCAAAATACCCGCTTGTCTTATCCACAGTCCGTGAGGTAGGTCACTATTCCGTGCGTACCATGACTGGCAATTGCCGCGCGCTGCGCCAGTTGTCTGATGAGCCTGGCTTTATTCAGATTAGCCCAGAAGACGGAGCAGATCTGAATATTCTGGATGGCGAAATTGTTGCCATATCCTCCCGTCGGGGACGCATCATGGCACGGGCACAAATCAGTGACCGTGTGCAACAAGGTGCGACTTACATGACCTATCACTGGTGGGTTGGAGCATGTAACGAGCTGACCGCTGATTTTCTCGATCCGGTATCCAAAACCCCGGAATTAAAATACTGTGCCATCCGTCTGGAACGGATCGCCGACCAAGTGCAGGCCGAACGTGATGTACATGAATCGTACCAACGGATTCGCAGACAGATGAACGTCCAGGAAGCTGTTTTGGCTGATAAGGTGACGAGATGAGCGGCACAGGGAATATGATGCACCGTCCGACAGAAAACCGGTCAACTTCGACGAGTAGAATGGGAGCAGCCAGTAGAACAAGCGCTGTTGCTTCTTCTTTTGTAGTCGCAGACGCCGGGCAGTGCATCGGCTGCAAAGCCTGTGAACTGGCGTGCTTCGCCGTTCACAGTCAGGCTAACGGTATAGGAGCTTCGGTCGGAACCGTCAGCGTACCTGTTGTACCCAAGGTGTATGTTGTACGTACAGGGGAGATGTATGTGCCGGTGCAATGCCGGCATTGCGAAAATGCCCCCTGCGCACATGCCTGTCCGGTACAGGCCATTCGTCAGGAGGACGGCGTCGTTATGATAGATGAGGAACGATGTATCGGCTGTACCTCCTGTGTTTTGGCCTGCCCCTTCGGGGCAATTGAGGTGTCTCCGGTCTACCGGGCCGGACACGTTGTAACACAGTCCGGCCTGACTCACCGTGCAAATCGAGTCGCCCTTCCCCGCACCGCGGCAAGCAAATGCGATCTGTGCGCGGAAACAGAGAACGGACAGCCTGCATGTGTAGAGGCCTGCCCGAATCATGTCCTACGGCTGGCCAAAGGTATATCCGACTCACCTGCAGAGCCTCGGCGGGAAGTCTTTTTCCCACGCCTATAAGGTCAAAAATCAGCCGCAGAAAGGTAGAAAAACATGTCAACCACAATAGACAAGATCTCTTCACCTCCTTGTATGAAGACGACTGATTGCACAGACCCTGTCATTCATATTGACCCTACGCTCTGCACGGGATGCAGACGTTGTGCTGGGGTTTGTCCAGTAGATGCCATAGAGGGACTGCCCGGAGAACCGCAAACCGTTAATGCAGACCGATGTGTTATTTGCGGTCAATGTGTACAAATATGCAGCGTATACGCATCTGACTGGGCAGGTTCATCTTCACAGGAAGGCGCCGCTAGACGGCTGGAACGTATCCAAGAACGCGATATGCCTGCCGACATCAGAGAGCCGCTATTCGCTGCCTATTATAGCTACAACTTGAATAAGGTAGCCGATATGATGACCAAACCTGGACAGTTTCGGATCGTCCAATGTGCTCCTGCCATTCGTGTTTCACTCGCGGAGGAATTCGGAATGCCTTTCGGCACCTTGACGCCTGGGAAAATGGCTGCTGCTTTGCGCCGCCTTGGCTTCGATCGGGTATACGACACCAACTTTGGAGCTGACGTGACCATCATGGAGGAAGGCACTGAATTAATTCGTCGCGTGACCGAAGGCGGTCCCTTACCCATGTTCACATCCTGCTGTCCAGCATGGGTCCGATTTGCAGAAATAGAATATCCCGATCTGCTAGACCATCTATCCAGCTGCAAATCTCCGATGCAAATGTTAGGAGCGTTAATCAAATCTTATGGCGCACAACTAGACGAGGTGGAACCTGCGAATATATACAGCGTTGCCATCATGCCATGTACCTGTAAACAATTTGAGTGCGATCGTCCCGAAATGGAATCTGACGGTTACCGTGATGTGGATGAGGTACTGACCACGCGTGAACTTGCATACTGGATCAAGCAGCGCGGAATTGATTTTGCGAACCTGCCTGATGAAGAATTCGATTCACCGTTAGGACAATATTCAGGTGCAGGCTCCATTTTTGGAGTCACCGGAGGAGTCATGGAAGCTGCCATCCGTACAGGTTACGAGCTGCTGACAAATGAAAAACTGCCGAAGCTCCAACTCGATTTTGTTCGTGGTGAGGAAGGCATTCGAGTAGCTGAGGTTCAGGTAGGCAAGCTGCAGCTCAAGGTAGCGGTCGTCGCCGGGCTACAACATGCCTATCAGCTATTGGATCGTGTCCAGGCGGGCGAATGTGATTATCATTTTATTGAGGTGATGGGCTGCCCTGCTGGATGTATCAGCGGAGGGGGACAACCCAAGCTCATGTTAGAAAAGCATCGAATTGAAGCTTATCGGGCACGTAAATCCTCCATCTATGGACATGATGCTGCACACCAGGTACGAAAATCGCATGAGAACCCTCACATCATCAAACTTTATGATGAATTTCTAGGTGAGCCGCTGGGTCATGTGTCGCATCATCTGCTGCACACGACCTTCCAACAACGGGGACCCGGCAAGCAAAGCCACAGTAGCACTATTTCCACCAAAGGGGATACGGGTTACTCCATTCATTAATACGTTAAGTTATTTTTATGCTGTATACATTATATTTGTTGTTAGTTAGAGAGGAGTCGAATTGTATGAACCGTTTTGTTTTAGCTGATCCCGATCAGTGTATCGGCTGTCGTACCTGTGAAATCGCATGTGTCATCGCACATTCAGCGGAGAACCCTTTTATCTCACCAGATGATGAGTTTCATTTTCACCCTCGTCTGAAGGTTATCAAATCATTTGGAGTCACTGCACCCGTTCAGTGTCGTCACTGTGAGGATGCCCCATGCGCCAACGCTTGTCCGAACGGCTCCATTACGAATGCAGATGGCTGCATTCTCATTAATAGTGAAAGCTGCATTGGCTGTAAAACCTGCATGATCGCTTGCCCTTACGGCGCGATTACCATGGTACCCGAGTATCGAAACGGGCAGCCTGTAGTGCAGGACGGATTGTATACCAATATGTCAGGACGTTTGCAACCCAAAGAACGCATGATTGCCAGCAAATGTGATTTGTGCGAAGGCGTGGACGGTGGTCCGGCCTGTATTGGTAAATGTCCAACACAAGCCCTCAAGCTGGTCGAACCAGATCTGGTTCACGCCCGTGTTGAGGAAAAACGCGCTGCAAGTGCACGTCAGCTACTGCATATGACACGCATTCCAGCAACGGGTCTATGACTGAAGGTCTTTCTCTGCCTACAAATACGCGAACCGAGCGGGATGCGCTAGGAGAGATGGAAATTCCCGCAGATGCCTTTTACGGTATTCACACTGCACGCGCGATGAATAATTTTGCGGTCAGTGGCAGGCCTGTGAACAAAAACCTGATTCACGCTCTTGTGTTGGTAAAAAAAGTAGCCGCTCAAGTGAATGGTGAGCAGAAACGGCTTCCTGCCCAACGGGCCTCTGCCATTGTAAATGCCTGCGACGAATTACTCGCCGGGCGGCACCAACATATGTTTACCGTGGATGCCATGCAAGGCGGCGCAGGCACCAGTACCCATATGAATGTAAATGAGGTCATTGCTAATTTGGCCATCGTACAGCTAGGAGGCAGACCAGGGCAGTATGAGATTTTACATCCGCTGGATGATGTGAACTGCTGCCAGTCTACGAATGATGTCTATCCGACAGCGCTACGAATTGCAGCGATACGGCTGCTTCGGCCTTTATGTGACACGATATCTTCGTTACAGGATGCTTTACAGCACAAAGAAACAGAATATGCCGACTTGCTCAAGCTAGGCCGCACTCAGCTAATGGATGCCCTGCCCATGATGGCCGGGCAGGGCTTTGGTGCCTACGCAAAGGCTATAGCGCGCGACCGCTGGCGTCTCTATAAAGCTGAAGAGCGACTGCGGGAAATCCCTATTGGGGGCACGGCGATTGGCACAGGTATGAACGCGCCCCGCGCATACAGCTATCGGATGGTCGAAAAGCTGGCGGATGAGACTGGCTTTGGACTGAGTCGCAGTGACCACCCGATGGACCCGATTCAAAATATGGATGTCTTTGTCGAGGTGTCCGGTCTACTCAAATCAGCCGCCGTGAATCTGTACAAAATATCTGGCGATTTTCGTCTACTGGCCTCTGGTCCTTTCGGTGGTTTTGGCGAATACACGCTGCCTCCAGTTCAGGCGGGATCCTCTATTATGCCTGGCAAGGTCAATCCGGTAATAGCTGAAATGGCAGGACTCACAGCCATGCGTGTGATAGCCGAAGATGCGGCTATCACTATGGCCGCTGCCTCCGGTCAGTTGGAGCTAAACGCATTCCTGCCGCTGATTGCCGAATCGCTGCTGGAATCGCTACATATTCTGAACAGCGCGGTTCGACTATTCGAGGAGCGATGTGTGCGCGGCCTGATCGTGCGTGAGGAACGCTGTACTACAAATCTGCGTAACTCAGCCGTGATGGCTTCTGCGCTGGTCGCGGAGCTTGGCTATGATGAAGCTGCCTCTATTGCATCTGCAGCCATTGTGCAAGGTCGCGCGCCAGAAGATATTGCAGAAGATCGCGGCCTACTGAGCCGTTCGCGGATTGACCAATTATGCCATCCCTATACAGTAACCAAGCCCGGAATTCCGGGACAGGAAGAAGGAACTCACCATGGGAATGAATGATACCCCTCGTAGCAATCGACCACATATCGTCCTGCTCGGTCGCCGCAACGCAGGCAAATCCAGCATTCTGAACACCCTGACTGGTCAGCCCGTCGCTGTGGTATCTCCTGTAGGAGGAACGACCACGGACCCCGTTTTCAAACCAATGGAGCTACTCCCAGCGGGTCCCATTGTTCTGGTGGATACCGCCGGACTGGACGATGAGGGTGAGATCGGGGAGCTGCGCCGCAACAAAACGCTCGAAATACTTAATAGTACAGACTTGGCCTTGCTCGTTATCGACGCCACCGTTGGTGTCGGACCATTCGAGCATGAGCTACTCGAAAAGCTCCGCACCAAAAAGATTCCTGTTATTGGGGTATTGAATAAGATAGATACCCTTACTGAATCAGATAAAACGGCTACAAAGCTGGCAACTGAACTGGATCTCACCCTGATTCCTTTCAGTGCATCTTTGCTTTGGGGAGACACGGAACTGAAAAAGGCTATTACTAATACGCTCCCTCAAAACGAGGATCGTTTCCGAATCGTCGGTGACCTGTTGTCACCCGGCGATGTTGTTGTGCTGGTCGTTCCCATTGACAAAGCTGCACCAAAAGGCCGATTGATCCTGCCACAGCAGCAAACAATCCGCGATACACTAGAGAGTGATGCCATCGCTGTAGTGACCAAAGAACATGAACTACGATTGACGCTGGAGAGATTGGGACGTAAGCCTCGCTTGGTCATTACCGATTCACAGGTTTTTATGAAAGTAGCGGCCGACACGCCTAAGGATGTGCCTCTTACCTCTTTTTCCATCCTGTTTGCCCGTCATAAAGGCGATCTGGACGAACTGGTACGAGGTGCAAGAGCCATCGATCGCCTCAAGGATGGAGACCGTGTACTCATTGCCGAAGCCTGCACTCACCAATGCCAATCTGACGATATTGGTCGAGTGAAAATTCCCCGCTGGCTCCGCCAAACGATAGGCAAACGTCTCATCATCGAGCATGCATCCGGCTCCAGCTTCCCCGATGATTTGAGCGAATATGCACTGGTTATTCATTGCGGTGCATGCATGCTCAATCGGCGTACGATGCTTCATCGAATGTCGGAAACGAAAGCTGCCGGAGTGCCGATTGTGAACTATGGTATTTTCATCGCTTATGTACAGGGGGTCTTTCCCCGTGCTATTGAATGCTTCCCATCTGCTATGCTGGCATGGGATCAAGCTGTAGATGCCGGCAGTTATTCCTAAAAGACCTCATCTCATCATTAATATTTTTTTCCAGACACACAAAAGCAGTCGCGCTGATTCCAACGCGACTGCTTTTCATTTTCAAGTTCTATTATAAATCATGAGAATTTTCATAGCGTGAAATGATACTACGAATAATATAAATTGCTAAAAATACAAATCACGCTCGCCTGCTTCCAGCCGTTCCAGTCTGTCAAGCGTCAAACGGCGCGTCGATTCACGTGGTATACGCTCCAGATTCTCTCGCAGAGCGGCAGCTCCCAGTTCACGCGCCTCCTCATCCCCATAATCCAGCAGATATTCTTGGAAGGTCAGCAGCGAATTCGGCTGGCACACATTATGAATTTGTCCTGATTTGGCAAGCTCCATGAAACGATCCCCAGTTCGCCCCTCACGGTAGCAAGCTGTGCAGTAGCTCGGCATATATCCGCCACGGCACAAACTTTTAATAATTTCCGATGGTGAGCGATGATCCCCCACCTCAAATTGAGGCTTATCATCAGTTTCCTGTTTTGCATATGCCCCTACGCCTGTAGCTGAACCTGCACTAATCTGCGACACGCCTAAACCAATGACGCGGTCCCTATATTCCGGCTCCTCGCGAGTGGACAGGATCATGCCAGCATAAGGGACAGCCAGTCGAAGAACGGATACAATTTTCATAAAATCCTCATCGTTGACCAGGTACGGATATCGCTCCAGATCTACATTTTCAGCCGGACGCAATCGTGGAACTGAAACCGTATGAGGGCCGCAGCCAAAGGCTTCTTCCAAGTGCTCAGCATGTTTCAGCATCGCGACGGTCTCATAGCGGAAATCATACAAGCCGTACAACACACCGATCCCCACATCATCTATACCCGCACGCATGGCTCTGTCCATTGCGGTGGTGTGCCAATCAAAGTCCCGCTTTGGTCCCTGTAGGTGGAATTTACGATAGCTTTCCCGATGATACGTTTCCTGAAATAAAATATACGTACCAATGCCTACCTCTGCCAGCTTCCGATAGTCCTCCTCGGTTGTGGATGCAATATTCACATTGATCCGCCGTATGCTGCCGTTATCTACCTTGACCTCATAGATCTGACGCAGACAATCGACGATATAGTCAATGGGACAATGGACTGGGTCTTCCCCCGCTTCCAGCACGAGCCGCTTATGTCCCAGTTCTTGAAGCACTCTAACCTCCTCCACCAATTCCTCCGGTGTCAGACGGCTACGAGTAAAGCTGTCATTGGTATGTTTATAACCACAATATTCACAGTTATTCACGCAGTGGTTGCTTACATATAAAGGGGCGAACAGCACAATCCGGTTGCCATAAATTTGTTCTTTGACTGCCCTCGAAGATTTGAACATCTCTTCCAATAATTCAGGATCATCCACATGCAAAAGAGCCGCCGCTTCACTCGCACTCAGTCCCCGGCAGGCTCTCCCCTTTTCTAAAATTTCTAAAATACGGTGTCGATCTGTTGCCTCTTGTTTCCCCTGCTCTACTGCCGCCATAATCTCTGCTTCATTAATAAAATCCGCCGACACTTTCTCTCGTACTCCACTCACGTATACCCATCTCCTTATTTATGGTTACTGCAATGTTTCCGTTATAGCCTCACAAAGTTTCCTGTCTCATAAGCTGTCGTTGCACCCTCAGACTATCGCCGCGCCCCATATCGACTTCAAATCCCGCTCCGCGAATCCGCAGCTCCAGGCAATGTCGACATTGGGCAGACTCATCGCCCAAACATATTTTATTCTCATAAATCGCATACTTAGGTCTCACCGCCAGTGGCGACAAATTGGGCATCACCACATTCGCTCCCGCCTGAAGCGCCTTCTCCCTGCCTTGGGGATGAATCGTTCCCATTGCCGTAGACGCCGGAATAAGTGCATCTGGAACGACCAATCGGGATAACGAAATAATATCGAGTGCCTTTTCCATACTCCCCTGACTGGCATCCCGAAGCGGCGTGTTGCTATGCGGTAAAAAGGGACCAATCCCGATCATATCTGGTGACAGGCTGTGTAGATAGACCAAATCGTCTGCTAATTCACTATTCGTTTGTCCTGGTAACCCCACCATACATCCGGCCCCGATCTGAAAACCGATTCGTTGCAAAGCCAGCAGACGGCTGCGCCTGCTTTCCATCGTCATCGTCGGATGCAGCTTGGCGTACAAATGGGGAGAAGCTGTCTCATGCCGCAGCAAAAAACGGTCCGCGCCAGCCTCGTATAATTGCTCATAAGTTTCATCATCCCGTTCACCGATGGACAGTGTAACCGCCACATCCGCAAAACGGCTTTTAATTTCCCGAATCAATTTCGTCAGCCGGGCTGCAGTAAACCAGTAATCTTCCCCACTTTGCAGCACAAAGGTCCGATAACCGAGTTCATACCCCTCCGCACAACAGGCCAGAATTTCTTCTGGCTGCAAACGGTAACGATCTGCCTTTTTATTCGAAGCGCGCAGCCCACAGTACATGCAGTCCTGACGACATATACTGGAGAATTCAATTAATCCCCGTAAAAAAACACCTTTGCCATAGCGCTCCAATTTGGTGCGAGCTGCCAGGTGTCTCAGTTGAGCCCGCAGCGTCGGCTCATCATCCAGACGTGTCAGCAGCTCCATCATTTCCGTATGCGTCCATTCCTTGCCGTCAGCTAGACGCAGTAATAATTCGTCCGTGACTCATCCCTTCTTCCCTCGTCCATCCGGACTTCACATCATCAGCGGCTTGTACCGTACATGTATTATTCTAGCAATATCGGAGAGGTTGTAACGTGATTAGTTTCACAAAAAATCCCATCTTATAAAAACCAGCTCCAACTTCTGCCCCAAAAAATACACATTTATATCAACACACAAAAAAGCTGTCTCTTCCTCTAATGGAAGAAACAGCCCTTGTCGATGGTTCTGCTTACTACTGAATCAAATCAATCGCCTGCTGGGGTACAAAATAGTCAACGCCGTTAAATACAACTACACCGTTGAGCGTGGTATTTTTACCATTCAGCGTAGCTATATTTTTGTATACTGGAAGCTCCAGCTTGTTACTGCCTTTGGTCACTGTAATGACTTTCGTGTCCGCAGTAAACTTGGCTCCTTTAGCTTCAAAAGCGGCTTTTGCAGGAACAAACAGCTGCTTGCTGACCGTATCCAAATCCAGTCCGAGTACACGTGTCATATATTTATTGACATCTGTATTGTCGATTACACCGGTTGGACGATCTCCGTTCGGCGCGTACGTGTACAACACGACATCGCCTCCTGTATGTCCGCCTGTAGTCCAGCCAATATTTGCACGTTTGCTAATGATCGGTCCAACAGCATAGTTCATGCTGCCTTCTTTGGCATCTTTAATGGTTTTTACTTCTTCGTCTGTCAAATCAGTGATGCCAAAATATGTGGAAAGCACCTCTTTAATATTGCTGCGATCTGCATTCAGCTTGGCTTCCAAGCCTTCACCCGTCAGCTTCGCTTTTTTCAGCGGATCTATAAAAGAAGCTAAAGGTGTTTTATCATAATTGCTAGTTGTATCGCTGCTACCAATCGTCAATCCACCATTTCCGTGGTCTGTCACTGCTACGACGACTGTATTTTGGTTTTGTTTGGCGTAATCCACAGCAACTTTCACTGCATCGTCAAATGAAAGCACGTCACTGATAATTCCGGTTGGATCATTTGCATGGGCGGCCCAATCCACTTTACTGCCTTCTACCATTAAGAAGAAGCCTTTATCGTTTTTGGACAACACATCAATTGCTTTCGATGTCATTTCCGCCAGACTAGGTTCCTTGGATGCATCACGATCCAGGTTATACGCAAGGGCTTCGGGAGAAAAGCTGCCCCAGAGCTTGCTGGAGGTCGATTTTTTCAACCCTTCAGGTGTCGTGACAAAGTCATAACCCTGGTCTTTAATTTGGGCTACCAAATCTTGGCCATCTTTACGCCCTGCTGCCTCCAAAAACTTGCCGCCTCCACCTAACACTACGTCAACCCCGTTGTAGGCTTGCTGCATGCTGAGTGCATCATAATTTTTACGATCAGGATAATGTGCGGTAAAATCAGCTGGTGTCGCATGCATAATCTCGGAAGTCGCAATAATTCCGGTCGATTTTCCTGCCAGCTTGGAAGCCTCAAGAATGGAAGCTACAGGCTTTTTGGCGTCACCCGCTGCAATGGGTTGTTGTCCAGGCATTGTCGCTTCATCAGGAAGGACACCTACATACCCAGTATGTGATTTATGTCCTGTGGCAAAAGCAGTACCCGCTGGAGCAGAATCGGCAATTGGAGCATCCGCAGAATGCGTACGCACCATGCCGCTTGCCATACTGTCTAACGTTAAGGAGGATCCTTTGTACCATCTAGCCAGTGCAGTGGCGTCATTAGCCATACCGTCTGGAATCAAAATAATTACGTTTTTAATCGACGTGTCCTTTTCGACTGCCATCGCCGTCCCACCGCTTACGGCTAGCATCATAGTCGCTACGAGTGCAGCCACCGATTTCTTCGTATGTATCCCCCAACATTTTACCATTCATTTTCCTCCCAGACACTTTTTTGTACAACCAGAACTAAGATTAATCACGTTTTATCAGGAGAATGTTAAATGAATTGCTTATCTGTATTAAAAGACTCTATTTGTATAAAAACGCTCCATCTATATAAAACTTGTGACACATGAGATTCGTTAAGATTGGGAATTTCATTTTATTATTGTATAATCAGTCTATGATGTAATAGGTAAAGCTTATAAGACAAGGGGCGCAAAATTCGATGGAATTCAGACAGCTTCAGTACACCCTGCAAATTGCAGCGGAAAAAAACTTCTCACGCGCAGCAGAAAAACTGCATATAGCTCAGCCCTCTTTGAGCCAACAATTATCCAAACTGGAAAAAGAACTTGGGGTACTTTTATTTCAACGCAACACCAGCACGGTGGAATTAACACATGCAGGAGCAAGCTTTGTAGAAAAGGCAAAAAAAATAGTCGATGCAGTCGAGCAGCTCCGGCAGGAAATGGACGACATTTCTCAACTGCGGAAAGGGAAGGTTGTGGTTGGCAGTATGCCTATCACAGGTTCTCATTTGCTGCCGCATGTGCTGCCTGTATTCAAAAAGGCTCATCCCGACATTGAAATCGTGTTAGTCGAGGATTCATCCATGAATCTGGAGAAAAAAACTGCCAGTGGGGATACAGATCTCAGCCTGCTATCTCTTCCATTAGTTGAACCTACACTTTCCTATGTGCCCATCGGTGAAGAGTGGATTGATCTTGCCGTTCCTCCAGGTCACCCCCTAGCCCTGCGTAAAAACGGAGGCCATCCGCAGCCTGTGCATATGGAAGAACTGAAAGATGAGCCTTTTGTCGTGCTGAAAAAAGGGCAAGGCTTTCGCAAGCTGACGATGGATTTGTGTCATCAAGCTGGCTTTGAACCTAATGTGGTGTTTGAGAGCACTAATATGGAGACGCTCCAATCGCTCGTAGCGACAGGTATGGGAGTGACACTCGTCCCCCGTTTTATCGCCCGGGCCGCCAGCAGCGAGTTTGTTCCAGCATTATTGCCACTCGCCGAACCTACCCCTAGCCGTACCCTGGCCATTGCTTACCGAAACGGACGTTATTTGTCTAAAGCTGCCGAAGCCTTTATTGATACCTTCCGAGAAACGGTCGAGCAACTTTCTCAAAAGTAGCTTCGAATGTGAAAAGGACCGTCTTCCTCCCTAGCCAAAGCCAGAGAAGAAGGCGGTCCCGGGGCTTCACCCCTATACTTTCAATACTTCATTTACTTTACGGGTTCGATTACACTGTTGCGATGTTGCTTCCATTTGTCTTCAACGAACCACATTTCATGTTCATTTGAATTTCATGTCAGCCTCGCCTGATTACTTTACGCTTGCTCGGAAACTCCACTTTATCCATCCCGCATCACTTCTTTCCTTAAGGTCTCTAGCCTTGGTCTCCCAAGAGTGTCCTACCTCAGTTCCAATGTGCTGTGTGATCCCAAAGTGCCTGTCCTCGCCTTTTTGTGATCAGGGTCTCCCTAAATCTGGTGGACTTTTATCCTGATCATAGCCCATTTCATAATTGTTTCCGACAACCTGTCTATTTAAGCCTCTCGGCCGTGACAGGCCATCCCTATTCGCCAGTTCGGATCTACTTTGGTTATCCATCGTTATCAACCTCCTGGTGTCGGGATACTATTATAATACACCTATGGGCTGTATCTGAAACAGATATCGGAAAACTTTTTTATTATCGAGAAGAACCAAATGCTTGCTGTACCTCGGCTTCACTCACTTGTGTTTTAAAGACTAATTTTGAAGGATCTTGAGGTGAATAAATGACCTCTATAATACTTCCCTGCTGCAGTTTGGATAGTTGGGAAGAAAAAACATCCTTTTGCGTGGTTACATTAAATGTATCGCCGTTGTTTTTCGTTACACTCAACCTAAACTGAAGCTTAATTTTGTCTGATGTAAATATTCATAGGCCGTTGGGTCATTTAATTGCTGGTAATATACGGCCTTCATCAAATAAGTCGTCATTTCCACCACAAGCGAATCGTTGCGATCCTCCAGCTGATCCACATAGCTTTCCGTGGCAGGATTAGCCAGCTTGGACAGCTCTGTGAAAATCTTATCCGCTGTAGCCAGCGTACCCTCATCCTCTGCCGCTGCACGCAAGAGGTAGGATGGGTTTACACCTAAACGCCCAGCAATTTGCTCGGCCAGATCCTCTGCCAACGGGTAACGGTCAGCCAGTATATTCGCAAAATGTGCGGGTGTCACCAGCCCGTCTACTAGCTCTTTACGGGACAAGTTTTTCTTTTTACACAAAAAATCAATGCGTTCCTTAAGCATGGAGTATTCCTTTCTGCACTGATTATCGGTCATACAGTGAGGGACGCCGATCTTCAAACACCGGAATACGACCACGCACGTCCTGCACCAAGACAGACTCAATTGTTCCTGTGAGAATCTCCTCCTGCTCTCCGCCCTCAGCAATGATTTCTCCCCATGGATCAATAATAAGCGAATGCCCGAAGAAATCAGTATCTCCGCTACGACCTACCCGGTTACAAGCAATGACATACATCTGATTTTCTATAGCACGTGCGGTCAGCAAGGTACGCCAGTGATGAAGCCGGGGATGAGGCCATTCTGCGGGTACGATCAGCAAATTTGCGCCCGACAGGGCCAAACTGCGGGCTAGTTCAGGAAAACGGATATCATAGCAGATTGACGCACCTGCCTGAATACCACCATCCAGTGCGAATAAAACCTTTTCTTCGCCAGGCTGCAAATATTTTTCTTCATCCATAAGTCGGAATAGATGAATTTTGGAATACGAAGCAACCTCTCTGCCTGTACGGTCAAAAACGAGCATCGTATTATACACATGACCGTCGCTTTTTTTCTCTGCGATCGATCCAGCTACTACGTTCACTTCATGGGTGGAAGCGAATGCTGCTATCCATGCCCGAGTCTCCGTCCCTTCCTTATCCGCCAGCTCATGAATGCGATCCAAGGCATAGCCCGTATTCCACATTTCCGGCAGGACAATCAGATCCGGCTTTAGTTCGACTTTCATCGCTTGTTCCATTAAAGCTTGGATATGACTGCGGTTTTCCGGGGGATTTCCTATCTCTATGTGAGCTTGTATGAGTGCAACACTGAACGGCTGAGTTTCCTGATACGTCAAAATCCTTCATCCTCCTTGTGAGCCGGAGCTTCCCGCGACCCATTATCCGGTATTTTCCCCCATCATAGCCCGATCAGTCTGGATTACGCAACCATGTAAGCTTAATTCCCCCTATACAACTCGGTAAAATCGTGATAGATTATTTCTTAAACTATTCCAAAAGGTCGTGTGTATTGATGACTCATTTTTCTATTCCCTCCGCTGACGTCATGAAACAGTTACCCACTCAATTTTTTGCCACACTTGTACAAAATGTAAACCGTGAAATCGCGGCGGGGCATGATGTCATTAATCTCGGACAAGGGAACCCGGACACCCCCACTCCTTCTCATATTGTAAAAGCTTTGCAGGAATCAGCGGATAACCCGCTGTATCATAAATATTCGCCATTTCGCGGTTACAGCTTTCTCAAGGAAGCCGTTGCCCAGCGCTATCAGGAGGATTACGGTGTGACGCTCAACCCTGAAACCGAGGTCGCCATCCTGTTTGGCGGAAAAACGGGTTTGGTTCAGCTGCCGCAAGTCTTACTCAATCCCGGCGATGTGTGTCTCGTACCTGATCCCGGCTACCCGGACTACTGGTCTGGCGTAGCCTTGGCTAAAGCGGAAATGTCTTTTCTCCCATTAAAGGAGGAGAACCGTTTTCTGCCCGATTATGAAGCCATTTCCGAGGAAGAACGCCGCCGCGCCAAGTTAATGTTCCTTAACTATCCGAATAATCCAACCTCGGCAACGGCGCCACTTTCTTTTTACGAGAATACGGTTGAATTCGCGCAACGTAACGGTATTGTGGTTGCCAGTGATTTCGCCTATGGCGCTATTGGATTTGATGGCGAACGTCCGGTGAGCTTCCTCCAGGCAGAGGGTGCTAAAGACGTGGGGATTGAGTTCTATACCTTGTCCAAAACGTACAATATGGCGGGCTGGCGTGTTGGTTTCGCGCTCGGTAATGCCGAAATCATCTCGATGATTAATCTGTTACAGGATCATATTTATGTAAGCTTGTTTGGCGGCATTCAGGCAGCAGCGGCGACAGCCCTGACGGCCTCGCAGAACTGCGTAGGCGAGCTGGTAGCCCGCTATGAATCACGCCGTAACGCTTTTTATGATGCACTTGGGCAAATAGGCTGGAAGGCGACGCGCCCAAGCGGCTCCTTTTTCAGTTGGCTGCCTGTGCCGCAGGGCTATAGTTCGGCTTCTTTTGCCGATCTGCTGTTGCGGGAAGCCAAGGTGGCTGTGGCTCCAGGGATCGGCTTCGGGAGCGGCGGCGAAGGATATGTGCGAGCGGGGCTGCTGAGCTCAGAAGCTCGACTGACCGAGGCGGCTGATCGAATTGGCAAGCTAAACCTGTTTGGTTAAGCCGTATTTTCCAGCTACAACTTCTTTGCCAAACCTGGTCTTTTCGTGGTATTCTGTATCCAATATCATTTAGCGCGTTGAAGGGATTATTAAGAGAGACTCGGTCCTGTTCAGAGAGTAAATTCCGATAGGCTGCAAGAATTTACCTGGACTCTCTCCCAACTCCTATCCCCGAGCGCCCTGCGCAATCAGGCGGTCCCTGCCGTTAACAGGTTTCAAGTGGGATGATCATGAATCATCAATGAAGGTGGTACCGCGGAAGCACAGACTTTCGTCCTTTGCATACAAAGGATGGAAGTTTTTTTGCATTAAAAAGAGTAAAATTAAGGAAGTGGACGTCTTGTCAACACGAATCGTCATTAAAATCGGTAGCAGCTCTCTGACTGGAGTGGAAGGTGGCTTGAATCGGGAAGCCATTGCTTATTTTGCCCGGGAAATCAGCTTGCTTCGTGCAAAAGGTCATGAAGTGCTGCTGGTTACATCAGGCGCAGTAGCCGCCGGATTCAGGGAGATTGGGTACCCGTTTCGCCCTAAGCTACTGCATGAAAAGCAGGCGGCAGCAGCTGTTGGCCAAGCTCTTCTCATGCAGGCCTATGAGCAGGCTTTTAAAGATTTTGACCTAGTGATCGCGCAGGTTCTGCTAACCCGTAGTGACTTTTTGAGCCGCAAACGGATGAATAATGCCGGAATGACCGTAGAAGAATTGCTGCGCCAGCAGGTTATCCCGATCTTTAACGAAAATGATACTGTATCGATTGACGAATTGAAATTCGGCGATAACGATATGCTGTCCGCGCTGGTTGCCAATCTGGTCAAAGCTCAGCATCTGATTATCATTACGGACACCGATGGCGTATATACGGCAGATCCGCGCAAGCATCCGAATGCCGTACGTTTTGAACGTATCGAAGAAATTACAGAGGAGATTTATGCATTAGCTGGAGGTTCTGGATCGTCTGTAGGTACTGGCGGCATGCGATCCAAGATCGAAGCTGCCAAAGTCGCTACACGCGGCGGTGTACCTGTATATGTGGGACGCGTAAGCGCGAATGGTGATCTAGACGCCGCCGTCGAAGGACACGGACCGGGAACTTATTTTGACACCCACCTCTCTTCACTTCCGATGAAAAAACAGTGGCTTGGATTTATGTCCACCCCTCTGGGCGCGGTGCATGTAGATGAAGGGGCTGAGGAAGCGTTGGTTCACGGAGGACACAGTCTACTTCCGGTTGGCGTACGACGTGTCGAGGGCAGCTTTCATGCCGGAGATGTCGTTGAGGTGCTCGGACCGGAAAATAAAGTGTTAGGACGCGGCATCGTCAATTATGACGATGAACAGCTCCGAAATGTACAAGGATTACCCAGCGGCGAGGTTGTGGGCAAAATTGGTCCCATTCACCGGCTTGAGGTGATCCACAGGGATGAATGGATTACATTATGTATGTAGGGAGGCCGTAACATGAGTGATTTAACGACTAACACAGCTGCAACCGAGGAGAATCAGTTTAGCGAAGTACGAACCAAAGCGAATCTTGCCAAAAAAAGTGCCGGGGTCATGAACCGACTGACTACAGCACAAAAAAACGAAGCATTGCTTGCTATGGCTGAAGCTCTAGTAAACCATACTGAAGAGCTGATTGCAGCAAACCATAATGACCTGAAACGTGGACGGGAACAGGGAACATCGGAATCGCTGCTCGACCGCCTCAAGCTGACCGAGGACCGAATCGGAGCTATTGCCGAAGGATTACGCCAAATTGTGGCACTGCCTGACCCGGTCGGCGACACCCTTGAGCAAATTGAACGTCCAAACGGTCTGCGAATTGAGAAGATACGTGTACCGCTGGGTGTCATCGGCATCATATATGAAGCGCGTCCAAATGTAACCGTGGATGCCGCGGGCCTGTGCTTGAAAACAGGCAATCCGGTTGTGCTACGCGGTGGTTCGGCCGCCCTCTTCTCCAACCGCAAGATTATCGAAGTACTCCAGCAGGCACTAGACGCAACCGCTGTGCCACGCGAGGCACTTCAACTTATTGAAGATTCAGACCGTGCCTCGGTCAACGAAATGCTCACCTTGAACGGCTTGCTGGATGTAATTATTCCACGCGGCGGGCGTTCACTCATTCAAAATGTCGTTCAGAACGCTACCGTACCTGTCATCGAAACCGGAGCTGGTGTATGCCATACCTTTTTGGACGCTACAGCGGATACCGCAATGGCCGAAGCGATTACACTGAATGCCAAGGTGCAAAGACCGTCCGTGTGTAACTCAATGGAAACATTGCTCGTACACTCGGATTATGCAAAAGCACATTTAACAGAATTGGCAGAACGCTTTCGTGATGCGGGGGTTGAGCTACGCGGCTGTGCACGCACACGAGAATTGGCTCCTTGGGCTGTTCCTGCTACAGAAGAGGATTATGGCACCGAGTATAATGATTACATTATGAACGTAAAGGTCGTGGACAATCTGGACGAAGTACTGGAGCATATTGCCCGTTACGGTACGATGCATTCAGAGTGTATTGTCACCGAGGACAAAGCCCATGTCGAGCGTTTTCTGCAAGAAGTGGACGCGGCAGCCGTGTACCACAATGCATCCACTCGCTTCACGGATGGCTTCGAATTTGGGTTTGGTGCCGAGATCGGAATTAGCACACAAAAATTACATGCCCGCGGTCCAATGGGATTGCCTGCCTTGACTTCAACCAAATATCGCGTGTACGGTACTGGACAAATCAGGGAATAATAACTTAAATCAATCTGTATCCTTGGAGGTTATGAATCTATGTGTGAATCACAAACAAAGGTTTTAATTAATGAGCAAATTACATTTTTCGGGGCAGGATCAATGGCAGAGGCTATTATTCGTGGAATGACGGCTCGTTCTGTTGTCAAACCTAGTGGTATTACTGTCATCAACCGCAGTAATCAGGCTCGCCTTGAGGAACTTCAAAAGCAATATGGAGTCTTGTTCCAAACCGAGGATGCCGCCAAAACCGAGCTTCTGCGTCGTTCTCCGGTCATTGTGCTTGCCATGAAGCCCAAGGATGCTGCACAAGCACTTGGACAGCTCGGCCCACTTCTGTCTGATGAGCAGCTGATCATTTCGGTAATCGCCGGATTGTCTATTCGTACGATGCAAACGTTGCTGGGTCGCAAGCAGCCGATCGCACGGACGATGCCCAATACATCCAGCTCAATTGGGCTGGGAGCCACAGGTATTAGCTTTTCCAAGGAGATCAGCGAAAACCAGCGTAAAAACGTGCTTACAATGTTCGAATCTGTAGGTACGGTAACGGTTATAGAAGAAGAGAAAATGGATGTTTTGACCGGGATATCTGGAAGCGGCCCTGCGTATGTCTACTACCTGATGGAAGCCATGATTGCCGGAGGAATCCGTGGTGGCTTGACCCCTGAGCAAGCGCACGAACTAACGGTGCAAACCGCGCTTGGAGCGGCACGTATGGTGCAGCAAACCGGAGAGGAGCCTTCTGCCCTTCGCCACAAAATTATGTCTCCTAATGGCTCTACGGTAGCTGCATTGGAAATGCTGGACAAAGGTGACTTCTACGAAACGGTGATTGCGGCGGTGCAGCGGTGCGCTGAACGATCCCGCGAGATGGGAGCTGTACTCAAGGAGGGAATTGAATGAGCTATTGCTTGGCGACCTACCGGGTATACGATGACAAAGCCGATTTTAACCAAAAGGCCCAATCTATTGCCATCGGCATGACGGTGGGCAGCTGGACTGAGCTCCCGCAAGCCAAACGGGACGCGATGCAAAAGCATCTTGGCTCGGTTCATTCTGTGGATATTCACGATGGAGGTCCCGGTGAACGGTACGCGGACCTGACCATCGCTTACCCGGATGTCAACTTCAGCCGAGACATTCCCGCTCTGCTGGTCACGGTCTTCGGCAAAATTTCGATGGACGGCCGAATTAAGCTAACGAAGCTGGGTTTCTCGGAAGCATTCCGCTCTGCTTTTCCAGGACCGAAATTCGGTATCAGCGGCTTGCGCGAGCAGCTTGGCGTGTATGATCGCCCCCTGCTCATGAGCATTTTCAAATCTGTAATTGGCCTCAATTTGGACGAACTTCGTGAACAGTTTACCCGGCAGGCTCTCGGTGGTGTTGATCTGATCAAGGACGACGAGATCTTATTTGAAAACGCGCTGACGTCGATTGAAAAACGTGTCGAAGCCTGCATCAAAGCCGCCGAAGCGGCTAAGCGTGAAACCGGTAAAAAGCTGCTGTATGCCGCTAATTTAACGGGACCGACCTCGCAGCTTAAGACACAAGCTCTCAAGGCCATTGATGCGGGTGCCAACGCGTTACTGTTTAACGTGTTGGCCTACGGTTACGATGTGCTGCATGAACTTAGCAGCGATCCCGCCGTCTCGGTGCCGATTGCAGCCCATCCTTCGTTAGCGGGTGCTGTTTATCCATCGCCACATTATGGTATATCGGCCTCCGTCCTGCTCGGTCAGCTTATGCGGCTGGCTGGCGCTGACCTCGTCCTCTTCCCTTCTCCCTACGGCTCAGTGACGATGCCGCGTGACGAAAACATGGCAATCCGCGATGAGCTGATCAACCCTGATCTACCGCTGAAGGCCAGCATGCCTGTCCCTTCCGCAGGGATTCACCCGGGCCTCGTGCCGATCATTGTACGTGATTTTGGTACTGACGTTGTTGTCAACGCTGGGGGCGGCATTCACGGACATCCGCTGGGTACAGAAGCTGGTGGGCGCGCCTTTGTGCAGGCGATTGAAGCGGTACAGCAGAATGTCCCCCTGGCAGAATATGCCCGTACTCACCCCGAGCTACAATCTGCGCTCGACACATGGGGAGGCGAACGATGAGCATAGCAAAGAAGCCCGTCATTTTTTGCGATTTTGACGGGACAATTACGAACAGCGACAATATTGTCGCCATTATGAAGCATTTTCAGCCTACAGGCTGTGAGCCCATCATGTATCAGATCGTAAATGGGCATACATCCATTCGTGAAGGCGTAGGTGCGATGTTCGCCCTGATGCCTTCGGAGCAAAAGGACGAAATTATCTCATATGTACTTGGACAAGCTGGTATACGCGAGGGCTTTGCACGCTTTTTGGACTATGTACGAGAGCAGCAGATTCAATTTTTCGTCACCAGTGGCGGCATTGATTTTTTTATTGATCCATTGCTAAAACCCTTTGACATTCCACACGACCACATCTATTGCAACGAAGCGGATTTTTCCGGGGAGCGCATCCAGATTACGTGGCCGCATCCATGTGAGGAACCGTGTACAAATGATTGTGGCATGTGTAAAACGACTGTGATTCGTCAATATCCTTCCGAACAATACGAACGGATTTTGATCGGCGACAGCCTAACCGATTTTGAAGGAGCTAAAATTGCCGATCTTGTGTACTCCCGTTCGCATCTGACTTTAAAGTGTCAAGAGCTTGGCGTACCACATGTACCCTTTGAAACATTTGATGACATTATCGAGGATTTAAAGCAAAAACAGGAGCAAGGGGTGCTGTAAATGAGTTTTAACTTGGCAGACATTTCATTGGAAGAAAAACGCCGTACACTGGAAGAACTCGCTGATGTCAAAGAACTATTCGCATCTCGCAACTGGTTCCCAGGCACGAGCGGCAATTTGTCGATCCGAATCGGTGACTTTCATCCCGAACAATTTTATTTTGCAGTGACCGCCAGCGGTAAGGATAAAACCAAGCGTACTCCGGAAGATTTTCTGTTCGTAGACCAGTACGGAAAAGCGGCAGAAGCGACAAACCTCAAGCCAAGCGCAGAGACGCTTATACATTGCGAAATTTATCGCCTGACAGGCTGCGGAGCCGTTTTTCATGTGCATACCGTGTTTAATAATCTGATTTCCGAATATTACGGTGAGCAAGGCGCTGTACCTATCCAAGGTATTGAGCTGATCAAGGCTTTTAACATTTGGGACGAAAATGCTGCGATTGATATTCCTGTGCTGCCTAATTACGCAGATATTGCCTCGATTGCCAAGCTGGTGCCCGGTGTGCTGAATGATCAGGTGCCTGGAATTTTATTGCGTAACCACGGCATTTATGCGTGGGGCCGTGATGTATTTGAGGCTAAAAAGCATTTGGAGGCGTTTGAATTTTTGTTTGAAACAACCTATCGCTCCCTGCTACTGAAAACTTTGAAGTAAATAAACTCATAAATATCAAAGATGCTTATCATTATTTGTAAAAGTGGCCATTGAATATCGAGAACGGAGCCTAAGCGATAGCACAGGAACGTTCTCTTTTTTATAATTAGGGTATTCTATTCTACTAGCCACATAAAATCTTAGGCATGCTGTAAAAAAACGCCCCCTATTGGGGACGCTCCAGCGTGAATTGCTCTCCTAGCTTCGCATAGTTGTTCCCAGCCAACCGACTTACTGGACGCAACTCCTTAGCAATCACATACGTATTTTGGTATGCTTCCTCGGCCAAATGATACTGCACTACGCGTCCGATTAACAGATCACAGGCAGGTGAGTCCTCCTTGCCTCCCAACGGTATAACTTGTTCCAGAATACATTCCATGCGTATTTTCGCTTCTGCCACACCGGGAACTTCGATTTTTGTACTTTTGACTGGGGTAAGGCCTGCCAGTGCAACCTCACTCTCCTGCGGCAACAGACGGGAAGCCGTCACATTCACCGCTCCCACATTGTCCTCGTCTGTGATATGTACGACAAATGCCTTATGCTCCATCGCATTACGTGCTGTATCTTTGGATACTCCATCGACACGTTGTACGGATACAGACAGCAGTGGCGGTTCAGAGGCTACGATGGAAAAATAACTGAATGGCGCACCATTCAGCACCCCTTCGCTGCTCAAAGTCGTTACAAAGGCTACGGGCCTTGGGATAATACTTCCGGTCAACAGCTTATAATTTTCACGCCCTGTAAGCGTATCAGGATTCAACGAAATCATTATTCTCCCTCATTTCCGATCACAATCGCCATTCGACTGCACATCATCAAGTTTCGCCTGATAAGCAAATACACCATTAGCTAGCAACATGGATGACATCTCAGGCTTCCCTTTCAGTATCGCGTGAATGATACGAAATGTAAAGTTGGGGCCGGAGATATCCCTATTTTTCAATTATATTTCCTCGGCTATCGCGCACAGTAACCGTAATTCCCTCAGGTACAGCAATCGTAACATCAAGCTGCTGCTGAGTCTGCATAAAACGTGTCGGAATTTGACCCAGTAATACATACAATGTATCGCCGATTTGCTTGGTCTGGTATAAATCTTGTCCTTTTATTTCATCCTCTTTACCTGTGTATACATAACTTCCGAACACATGCACCTCCGGTGAGGTGGTTGCGTCAATTTTGACCGCATAAGGATCTTCTCCCTGTACAATCACCTTGGTCACTTCGGCAGGCAGTTTTTCATGCCAGTCTGGGAGAACCCTTGTTTCCTGAACCGAACTCATTATTTCTCTGACTTGCGGAGTGATCCCAAATGAACTGACCAAGGCAAATCCGATACAGCAAAAAACCAATACCGCCGTAATAAACATACTGAATAAATCATAACGAATGCGCTCACGCGTCCCTTTCCAAGCAGTATACATTAAAATTTCCAATCCCAGCAAAACAAAAACGACAGGCCACCAGGTTAACGCCTGGTCCAGAATGCCCGCTCCCCAAAACTTGGAGGCAAACGTTACGCCCCCCAGCAGAACAAGGAAAAGTCCCATTGACAGCCTTCCAACTTTCCACACCCCTGCCGGAGTGTTTGACGCTTTAGAGGAGCTATTTTTGTTAGATGATGTACCCAATATACCTGTGGCACCTCCTCCATCGCTATGAGGATGATGGACTCCCTTTAAGGGAGCCTCACTCTTTGAAAATTCAGTATCCATTCTATTGCTTCTCCTTTACTCGTTTAGATTTGGAATTCCCAATCATCATCCAAATACCACCGCCGATCAACAATAAGGATACGATAATCGTCCGTAGATACATGTCAACCAAATTATAAATCTCTCTGTTTGGAAACAGACGATCCAGAGTGGGAACTAGTACGTTGATTAAGATGTAATAGGCGCCCAGCAATAGTAACCCCAAGCCTACCCAGCGGTGATATTGTGCAAACATACCGATCACAGGTTTGTCGATCAGCGGCTCCCGTCCATAACGGCTTACTTGCTGCAATGCATCAAAAAAACTGTAAAACCAAACCACCGGAAGCAGGAACAAAAAGAGTGAAAGATGCAGCACGTCCAGTACATAGATGCCTCCTAAAAACAAAAGCATGAGTTGGAGTCCACGCTTTTGCAAACCTATATACATATGTCCGGCACCGGGAAATACCGATAAAATGGTAGCCAGCATTTTACTTCGGCGTCCCTCGATTCTTCCATGCTCCAGTTCCTCAAACAAAGTCCGGTCCTGAAGAATTTCTCCAGCTTGTTTGCGATGTACATGCTGCACCGCATCAAACATGCAATACAGCCAAATAATCGGCAACACGCCCGCAAAGGCCAAAAATCCGGATTCGTTAGTAATGCTAGTAATAAAGATAAGAATCGCACCAAAGCCAAAGAAGGACAGTAAAAAAGACAAACCACGCTGCATTAGCCCCAAATGAAGGTGTCCCAATCCAGGAATGAACGACAGCAAAATCGTAAAAAAGCGTTCATTCTCCGATCCTCTTTGAAAAGCAGGTGATCCTGCCATACCATAGTGTCCTTGTTGATAATGGTTATTATAGCCCGGGCCATATCCCATTCCTGCTCCCGGTACATCCGTATCTGTGTGTGTTGCCCCCTCCGGTACCTCCCCTGTTAAACCAGCCTGTCTATAAGGTCCATTTTGCGAGTAAAAATCATATGGATTGAGCCCTGCATGGGGGGGGTATGGAGCAGCGACTGCACGAGGATCATAACGCAACAAGCTAATCATGATATGTAGCATGCTGAGTCCCCAAAAAAGGGCGGCAACAAACATACCGAATAATAAAGGCGATTCGTCTCTTACTACGAATGCAAGAAATAATCCTCCTGCCAAACATCCGAAAAACAAAATGGTGTATACAAACACATTGGCTTTTCGTGTCCAATAATAGTGTCCCACACCGGGAATAATGTTCAATAGAAATGCCAAGAGCTTGCTTCTTTCCGTATAAGGCATCGCTACACTTCCTTTCTATTTATGGGGATTTTGATAAAGTTTCCAATTGAAGGTTGTTATTTTTGAGTTTTTCATCTCAGCCTTTATCCGATGATTTAGGGCTTTAATTTATCGAGCCAGGTTGTTGTAGCTCGCATGACCTCTTCACTGTAAGAAACGCGTTCTTTTGGAGGAATCGGCTTTCCGTCTGTTTGCGGCATCATTTTGTCAAAGGCTCCACTGGACAACAAGATCAACGTTAGGCTTGCGGCGACAACATAATGAAACACAGGTTTTTCAAACCAGCGGCGTTTTTTGAACATAACTTGACTCGGTTCAGCTTCTATCTCGGGAAGAACGGCCATTACCTGATCTGTGAAGCGCTCCGTATCCATCCAGGCAGAATAATCTTTTAAAGTTGACTCCAGTTGCTCCAGTGCAACAAGATATAACATCAGCGCCTGTTCGTCTTCCAGCAGTAGCTTTTCCAGCCGGGCAGATTCTTCTATCGTGCAAGTTCCTGCAATGTAAGCATGCCAGTCATTCGATTTCCCTTCAATCCACGGTTTATCTTGTTGGTCAGTCATTGCCATTCCTCCTCCTTCCAGTGATTTCGAATCCATAGCCGCGCCCGATAGAGTCTCGACTCTACTGTTTTTAAAGCTACCTGCGTCTCTTCTGCAATTTGATCGTAAGTTTTGCCCTGCATATAATAGGCTTGAATAATATCCCGATGTTGCTGGGGCAACTGGGCAATTTTTTGCGATAGTTCTACAGTTTGCTCCTCGCGAATGAGACGGGCCAGCACATCCTCATCCCGGGAAGGGAGCTGTACAAGGGATTGTGCCACGTCTATAAGCTCTGCGGGTCGTCTGTCCTGTTTGCGCTTAATATCCAGCGCTTTGTGGAGCGCAATTCGGCTCAGCCACGTTTTAAATCCTTCGTTCCGGTACTGGGGGAGAGACTTGTACACCTGAACGAACGCCTCCTGCGCGGCATCTTCGGCTTCCTTGCTGTCATGCAGTACCGAATAGGCGATATGAAATACATGCTTGCTGTACAGCTCTACGATCTCACGGAACGCCTGCCGGTCACCGGACCGTATTCGTTCAATGATTCTCTCTATATCAATGACGCTCTCCCCCTTCCCAATACTATAGACGCCAGGAAATTTCCTTCCCCTGCATATTTCGAAAAAAATATTTAAAAAAGGACACACCCTCCTGACGGAATGGTGTGTCCTCTATCATTAAAGCCTATTTAGACCGATATATCAATTGCGTCCGCCACCACGGAATCGCTGGGCGTATTCTTTGGCATCCTGTGCATTACGAACACGGTTTCGGCTCCACTCCAGCAAAATACGGTCTATATACCGGAAATGTACCTTCCCTGCAAATACCGCTTCCTTCAAAGCCAGCAAAATCAGCTCCTCGGGATACCGATCCTGATCCACCCAGCTAGTGATCGTCTCGTATTCCATCGGTGACAATGGGCGCCCGAATTCTTTCTCAAAAATCGTGAACAAATTGCGTTCTTCTGTAAGCGGGGATTCTGATATTCCATTCAGTAAATCCGGCTTTCCGGCAAACAAAATGTCATCTTCATCGTGCTGCTCATTACGCTCAGCGATCATACATTCTGCCAACTTACGGTACAGCCCCGTCAAATTGTAACGTTCGAATTGTACGGATGAGCTGCGGTCTTCTACGGAATCGATTCTCAAAAATCCTTCTTTCATGAGCTTACTGAAATAGAGTGCGATTTCGTTCGCAGTGCATCCGATACGTGACTGCAATTGTTCCCATGTCGGAAATTCATTACGTTCCGCTTGTTTAAAGGCAAGCAACTGCATCAGTAGCAGCATTTCACCATCCGTCAGCCGAAGTGTCCGATAATGCTTGAGCAGGGCGTAGGGAATCTGGACCATTCCGGCTTCCATAGCAAAGGCTACTCCCTCCGCCCATTCTGCCGCTGATGTCTTGTCGAATGATCCGGTCATCGGTTACGGATACAAACGATACAGCATACGTGGGAACGGAATCGTTTCACGTACATGATCGAGTCCACAAATCCATGCTACTGTACGCTCCAGGCCCAATCCAAAGCCGGAATGCGGAACGGTACCATAGGTGCGCAGATCCATATACCATTGGTAGGCTTCACGAGCCAAGTTATGCTCGTTAAAACGTTCTTCCATCAATGCTGGATCATCAATCCGTTGGGAACCCCCGATAATTTCGCCGTAGCCTTCAGGAGCGATCATATCGGCACACAAAACAACCTCTGGACGGGTCGGGTCTGGTTTCATATAGAATGCCTTAATGTGAGTCGGCCAATGTGTAATGAACACAGGCTTGTTATATCTTTCAGCAATCGCCGTTTCATGAGGAGCACCAAAGTCTTCTCCCCATGGAATATCGAAACCTTTACCTTGAAGGAAGGCAATCGCCTCATCATACGTAATACGTGGGAATTCGCCTTGAATTTGCTCCAGCTTCGAAACATCGCGTCCGATTGTTTCAAGCTCCTTCGCACAGTTTTTCAGAACAGATTGCACGATATGACTTACAAACTGCTCCTGAACGCGCAAGGATTCTTCATGATCCACAAAAGCCATCTCAGGCTCGATCATCCAGAACTCAATCAGGTGTCGACGTGTTTTGGACTTTTCCGCACGGAAAGTTGGACCAAAGGAATATACTTTGCCCAGCGCCATTGCCGCGGCTTCCATATACAACTGCCCGCTTTGTGTCAAATACGCATCTTCATCAAAATATTTAATGTGGAACAATTCTGTTGTGCCTTCTGCAGAGGAAGGAGTCAAAATGGGTGGGTCCACCTTCGTAAAGCCGTTGCCGTTAAAGAATTCCTGTACCGCACGGATAATTTCAGCCCGTACGATCAGAACAGCACGTTGCTTGGCGGAACGCAGCCACAAGTGACGATGATCCATCAGGAAATCTACACCATGCTCTTTGGGTGTAATCGGGTAGTTTTCGGTCAAATGAATAATTTCAATGCCTGTAACCGTTAATTCAAAGCCCGATTGGCTACGCGGTTCTTCACGCACCACTCCAGTAACGTAAAGGGAGCTCTCTTGAGTCAAGGATTTCGCGTCATTCCAAATATCCTCGGACACTTCGCTTTTCACGATAACCCCTTGAATATACCCGCTACCATCGCGCAGTTGCAGGAACTGAATTTTACCACTAGATCGTTTATTGTTCACCCAAGCGCCGATTGTAACCGTTTCCCCTACATGGCGGCCCACTTGGGCAATCGTACTTTTATTCGTCATGACCGTCTCTCTCCTCTTAACCGAAAATCAAACAGCCCTTCCCCCTGGGTCAGGCTGTTTGCTCTCGCTGTTTGGTGCATGCGGAAATCAAACGTAAGTCCGCATGCATAAAGTTTATACTTTCGAACCGAACTACTGAACCAGACGGAACGTGTCGCGGGCAATAACCAGTTCTTCGTTCGTTGGAATGATCAGTACTTCTACCTTTGAATTTGCAGTTGTAATCCGGCGAGGCTCGCCAGAACGAATAGCATTCAACGATTCATCCAGCTCGATACCGAGGAATGTCAATTGCTCCAACACTCTCTTACGCAGAACGATGGAGTTCTCGCCTACACCTGCTGTAAATGCAATTACGTCTACCCCGTTCATTGCGGCAGCATACGATCCAATGTATTTGCGCAGACGGTATTCATACATTTCGAATGCCAATGTAGAATTAGCTTCGCCTTTTTCCATACCTTCTGTGATTTCACGCATGTCACTGCTGATACCGGAAATAGCTAAAAGTCCACTATGCTTGTTCAGCATGGAATTGACTTCATTGACAGTCAATTCTTCTTTGTTCATGACATAAGGTACGATTGCTGGGTCCAAATCACCACTACGAGTACCCATCATAAGACCTTCCAGTGGAGTCATACCCATGGAAGTATCAACAGACAAACCGCCTTGAACTGCTGTTACACTACCACCATTACCGATATGACAAGTGATAATCTTCAGGTCTTCCAAAGGACGACCAAGGAATTTGGCAGCTTCCTTACTTACAAAATCATGGGAAGTGCCGTGGGCACCGTAACGACGAACCTTATACTTATTGTACAACACTCTTGGAATGGCGTACATATAAGCTTTTTCAGGCATGGTTTGATGGAACGAGGTATCAAATACCACAACCTGCGGTACATCTGGCATATTCAATTCAGCCGCTTTAATCCCCATCATGGAAGCAGGGTTATGCAGTGGTGCCAAGTCAAACAAGCGGCGGATTTCACTCTTCGCTTCAGGCGTTACAACTGCTGACTGTTTGAAGATTTCGCCTCCATGAACCACACGGTGGCCTACAGCCTGAATTTCACTAGTACTGGAGATTACACCATGTTCAGCATCTGTGAGTGCGTTCAGCACTTTACGGATGGCTGTAGTATGTTCCAAAATTTCGCTAACTTCGGTGTATTCTTCTTTATTGGTTGGCTTATGCGTAAGAATGGAGGAATCCATACCGATGCGCTCTACCAATCCTTTTGCCAGAACGGACTCGTCCGTCATATCATATAATTGGTATTTCAGGGAAGAACTCCCTGCATTGATTACGAGAATTTTCATATCCGGTCACCATCCTTGTCGTACTTAAAGAAGCCTTCGCCCGATTTCACGCCCAGATTACCTGCACGCACCATTTTCTTCAGAACGATGGACGGACGATATTTCAATTCGCCGAATTCACGGAACATACGCTCCAGAGCAGCCAAAACGGAATCTAGACCAAAGCGGTCAGCCATTTCCAAAGGACCGCTTTGGAAGTTATAGCCGATTCGCATAGCGTCATCGATATCTTCAGCGGAAGCCACGCCCTCTTGAAGTACATGGGCCGCTTCGTTAATCAGCAGACAGATAATCCGGCTTGTTACGAATCCAGGAGATTCATAAATCATGACTCCTTTTTTCTCCACTATTTCTTCCACGAACATTTTAGTGTGTTCAAATGTATCGTCCGAAGTTTTCAAACCACGAATAATTTCTACAAGATCAATACGGGATACTGGATAAATAAAGTGCATACCAATAACACGCTCAGGATACTTGGTCGAGCTAGCAAGCTCGGTCAGGCTCAGCGTGGAAGTATTACTTGCAAGAATAATATTGCTTGGACACACATAGTCTAGCTCTTGGAACACTGCTTTCTTCTCGTCCAGATTCTCTGTAATAGTCTCAATGACCATATCGCAGCTGCCGAGCTCCGCCAAATGGATTACTTTTTGAATACGGGATAAGATCAATTTTTTCTCAGCTTGAGTAATTGCCCATTTTTCCAGTTGTTTGTCCAGACTCGTTTCAATCATATTGTAGGCGTAGTCTAGTTTCTCTGGTGTCTGCTCTACCAGCAGCACATCGATTCCTTTGGACGCGAGCATTTCAGAAATCCCCTGTCCCATGGTGCCGCCGCCGATGACGCCGATTTTTTTAAATTGCATGATTCTTTACTCCACCCTTTCCTGGTCACTCTCATATATTGTATCCTTCTTTGTCGAAAAATACATGTTTATGTCCCAATAGATAATAATATCTTAGCACGGACTAAAAGTAAAAAAAAATAACCAGCATAAAAAATTATGCTGGTAATAAAGCATTTTCACTAAATTGACATCTAAATTGGTCTCCAGACAGAGTTTCTTCCTTCATCAGGATGTCAAGTGAGTTGTCGAACACAGGACGATGCTTTTCTAGCAACTCCAAAGTTCGGGTGTGCAGGTCAGCCATAATCTCGCCATTTTCCCGCATAAGTTCTTCTTTGGTTACCATTTCCATGTTAATAATGCCAAGTGAAGTCAAACCGGAAGTCATCATCGTATGGACGATGTTCAGCGCCTGCTCAAAATCATTACTTGAGCCGGTACTGCGACCGCCATAGTACATTTCTTCCGCCGTAGCCCCTGCGAGTGAGATCATGATCTGCTCCTCCAGGAACTGCTTGGTGTATAAATAATGCTCTTGCTGTGGATTGTGGCGCACATAGCCAAGCGCTTTCCCACGTGGGCTAAGTGCTACCTGGCTTACGCTACCGGGACGAACAATTTCGGCCATAATAGCATGTCCCAGTTCATGAATCGCTACACGTTTTTTCTCTTCCAATGTCGATTCTCGATCTGTCTTTTCACCCATCATTACTTTGTCAATTGCCATCGACAGATGCTTCTGCGCAATCATTTTCTGATCCTGTCTCATCGCATAGATTGCCGCTTCATTCATCACGCTCTCCAGCTGTGCGCCGGAAAACCCGTAAGATTCATCAGCAATTTTGTCCAGATTCGCATCTTCCTGAATCGGTTTGTTTTTGGCATGAATTTTAAGAATATGAAGACGGCCCTTCTTATCAGGCAAATCCACTTGAATATGACGGTCAAAACGTCCTGGACGCGTTAAGGCGCTGTCCAACATTTCTTTACGGTTTGTTGCTGCAATGATCAAAATCCGCGGTGTATCTGCCGAATAAATGCCATCCATTTCTGTCAGCAACTGATTCAAAGTCTGATCATATTCTCGTTGCTGTCCACCCTCACGTTTACCACCAATTACGTCGATCTCGTCAATAAAAATAATCGCATTTTCCTTTTTTTCCTTGGCTGCACGAGTACGTGCCTCCCGAAACAACTCACGGACACGACCCGCGCCAACACCAACGTACATTTCAACAAATTCACTACCTGAGGCTGCAACAAATACAGAATTAGTATAGTGTGCGGCTGCTTTCGCCATCAGTGTTTTCCCTGTTCCCGGAGGACCTGTAAGCAGAACACCTTTTAATGGACGGATACCAAACTTGGAAATTTCATCATGTCGATTCAAAAAGTCCAGGGCCTCACGCAGCTCCTGCTTAGCGCTTTCCTGCCCACCGATTTCCTCAAAAGTCAGTTTGTCCGGACCATTTTTTTTGCGTTTACGTTCTTGCCCAGCACCTACGGCCAAGCCACCACGTGCATGCATGAGCATTAACAAGCCGCTGAGCATCACGCCAGCAACTAGAAGAGGGATAATATTCACCCCAATAAAAACGAGAAATATAATAGTCACCGGCACTATGCCGATTAATGTTTCCTTGATCCATCTAGGCATTAGGCCATACCCCCATTTGCTGAGATTGACGTGGCAAAACGATAAATTTGGTCGCTTTCCCTTCGCTGAGTCGGATATAGACATTGTTCGAATCCATGTCGGTATCAGCTTTGATACCCGTCTTTTTCTTTTTCATCTGCTCAACTGTAGATGAAATTTGAGTATACTTTTTATTTTCCATCGCTTCGGCTACAGGAAACATAGCCTCAGACCACCATTGATTCAGTGCTGAATTGGAACGATCTTCAATATCCAGCTTAATGGTACGGCTGCCAATGATGGTTTGTCCTTTTTGCTTAACCACATCGACTAATCCGGCCACATCCGCCTGCGGTTTGAGATCTAGTTTCAATACAACCTGATCCTGTTTAATATCTATTTGAGCGCTTGTCACGCCTGGATATTGAGAAACCAGTTTTTCCAGAGGGCTTTGCATTGTAACCTGACGGTAAATGAACCATCCCCCAAATAGCAGCAAAGCTGCCAAAACTGCCGCCACAACGATAGGAACTGCACGCAATTTCAAACAACATCCTCCTCTCAAAATGTAAAACCCAGAAGAAACGGGACGAATGTCAACAAACAACCAAATTGCATGATCTTACAGCGATCAGCAATTCTTTTTTCTATCATTTTTGTCTATCACTTATAAAATATAGTATATCATAACGTATATCTAATATCGAAGGCAATGTGTGGAGGAGTTGTGATGAGGCAAAATCTTTGGTTAAGGTGGAGGCGAGACGCTGAGCGTAGGATTTGATCTTACGATCGCTGTTGCCACCCGATTTTTCTCGATTATATTCTTACGGAGAAAATCCGGCGGCAAAGGCGAACGCTCCGCTTCTCCAGATTCAAATCCTCCACTCCGTACTGCCCGCCATAAAGATGAATTTGCCCTAGGAGAGAAGATGGATAGGTAAAGATGCTTCACTGGCTTTCAGCCCACTTTACGGCATAGCAAGACTAAAAGACGTAAATACGAATTTCATCGCATTTACGTCTTTTTCTTAAGCTTTCAATTATTTACTAGTCATTTATTCCACATCTGCTAATCCTCAACCAGCTCAGTTATTGGGCAAAGTATACTTTACACCCGTCGCCACCCCATCTGAGAAACGATAAAAGGTGTAGTAATGATGACTTCCATCATCGTAAAACAACTGCCACACATATTCGCCATTGAACACACTCGGCTGAAGCCTTACAATTTTTGCACCTGGAAGCTGCTGCTGAATTATTGACGTCATTTTTTGCTCATCGACTCCGTTCTTCAGCAACTCGGTGTGAACACCGCTATTATCTGCGGCAGGTACGTTAGGTTGTCCCTCCACTTTTTGAAAAGGAACCCACACCATTATATTTTCATTCTGTGCATTTTTCCCTTGAACCACCCAATATACCTGATCCCACACAGACTTCCATGTTTGAGTCGTGCTAACCAGACCACCTGATTGCTTGGCCTTAATGATAGCGGCATTTTTCTCAGCCACCTGGTCTTGAGTAACATAGGAATAATACCAGAAAATGCTGACCAGGATCAGTATTACGGCCAAAATGGCGACCGCTATCCACTTTTTCTTATTTTTCAAACCCGTGCTTCCTCTCTAAGGGGATGTGACACCTGAATTAGCGCGACAGCAGCCCTTCAAAGGCGGCTTGTGCCTCATGTTTGATGCGTTCCTCGTCCATAGTCATGCATTCGCCGTTTTTCACAACCTGACGACCGTCTACCCATACGTGAACCACGTCTTTGGCGCTTGCTGAGTATACCGCATGGGAAATAAGATCTGTACGCGGCAAGAAATGTGCCTGATTCAGATCCAGCGCGATAAAGTCAGCCTTGTTGCCTGCTGCCAACGCTCCTACTTCTTTTAAACCAATTGACTTTGCACCGTATTCTGTTGCCAGACGCAGCGCTTCACTCGCAGGAACTGCCGTAGGGTCACCAGATACACCCTTGTGAATAAGTGCTGCCAGACGCATTTCCTCGAACATATCCAGGTTATTATTGCTGGCAGGACCATCCGTTCCGAGAGAAACGGTAACCCCTGCACGCAGCAATTCAGGCACTCTTGCCACACCACTTGCCAGCTTCAAGTTGCTACCTGGGTTGTGCGAAACCGCTACACCACGTTCAGCCAGTAAAGCTATTTCTTCGTCGTTCAAATGAACGCCATGGGCAACAAGCGAGGGACGGGAGAAAAAGCCAAGCTTATCCAAGTGCGCAACTGGACGCAAACCGTAGTCTCGTACGTTTTGCTCCACTTCGGCGATCGTCTCAGACATGTGCGTATGCAGCGGCAAATCCAGATCATGCGCAGCTTGTACGAATTTTTCAATAAACGCAGGTGGACAGGTGTATGGCGCATGCGGTGACATCATTGTTGTAATACGCCCGTCTGCTTTACCATGCCAGTTACGCGCAAAAGTCACGGCCTCAGCCAGCTTGATTCGCTGTTCTTCCTCCGAACATAGTCCAATTGCTCCACGCATCAGACTTGCACGAATACCTGACTCTTCAGCTACACGAGCCACCTCATCCATATGATCGTACATGTCCAGGAAGGTCGTTGTTCCACCTTTCAGCATTTCCAGCACAGACAACGACGTACCCCAGTACACGTCCGTAGATGTAAACTTGGCTTCCATAGGCCACATTTTTTCCTGAAGCCATACTTGAAGTGCCAAGTCATCTCCATGCCCACGCAGCAGAGACATCGCCGCATGACCATGAGTATTAATCAGACCAGGTAAAAACAAAAGCCCCTTACCATCGATCGCTTCCGTCTCTTCCTCACCCGAAGGCAAAGTCTCGCCAATGTAAGTAATGCGGCTATCTTCCACAATCATAAAACCATGGATTACCCCAGCTTCTGGTCCATTTACGGCAAAAGAGCCGTTTTTAATCATCCATTTATTCACTGTCATATTGTGTTTCTTCCTTTCCGTCCTCCAAATAATAAGCGAGGCTAAGCAAATCAGTTGTAAAGTCTGTGGCATGAATCCGAATGTTGGCCGGTGCCTTGAGAGTAGTCGGTGCAAAGTTCAGGATCGCTCCAATTCCGCTCTCAATAAGCCTGTCAGCCACGTGCTGTGCTTCAAAATCAGGTACGGTAATAATCCCGATTCGAATGTTTTTTTCTCTCACAGTCGCTTCCAGTTCATCCATCGGTTGCACGACCAATGTATTGATCTTGGTCCCTACCTTATCCGGAAACGCATCAAATACCGCTACAATCTTCATATTGTCTTTTAAATAAGCGTTATAATTCGAAAGGGCTTGCCCCAGATTACCCGCTCCGACCAATACTACATTAATTTGCTGATCGATTTTCAGGATATGGCGTATTTTCTCAATTAGATAAGAAACATCATAACCGATACCCTTCCGACCAAAATCTCCAAAATAGGCGAGATCTTTACGGATTTGGGCCGGGTTCAAATCTAGCCTTTGTCCCAACTCTTGAGAAGAGACCGTAGCCACCTCCCGTTTGTGAAGTGCATTCAGATAACGTAAATATACGGGTAACCTCCGTACGACAGCCTCTGAAATTTTATCTGATTTCATACTTGCTCCCCCTAATTGTAACGAACATACTTAGTGTCCGTCCGTTATGCCTCGGTCTCCGGGGCGGATTGGAGCCATTCGGCGATGCGGGGCACCATTTGTTCCGATGGCATATGCTCCATTTTTGGTCCCGGTAACGAGTACAAAAAGTGCTTTCCGTAATAGGATTCGATCACACGCGTATCGTAAACGATAACGACCCCGTGGTCGCTCGCTGTACGAACCAACCGACCAAATCCCTGTTTGAAGCGAATGACCGCTTGTGGTACAGACAGCTTCATAAATGGATTCTTCTTCTGCTGCTGGAGCAGCTCGCTTTTTGCCTCCAGCAACGGGTGATTCGGCGGTTGAAATGGCAAGCGAACAATGGCCAGACAAGTCAGAGCCTTCCCCGGAATATCGACGCCTTCCCAGAAGCTGCTGGTTCCCAGCAATACAGAAGCTTTGGCTTCCTGAAAACGGCGGGTTAACTTGCTGCGACTCCCACTGTCCACACCTTGTCCCAGCACAGTAATTTCGCTGGATGCTAAGGCCTCTTTGAGCGGCTCATACACTTGCCGGAGCATCCGATAGGAAGTAAACAGAACAAGCATTCTCCCCCGCGTCGCCTGAGCAGTCGCTCCTAGAGAGCTAACGAGCATATCTACAAAGTGTGCATCTCCTACACTGCCCTTCACGCTTGGGAAATCCCGTGGAATGACCAGCAACACCTGATCCCTGTAATTAAAGGGTGACGGGAGCTGCGAAGTCATCAGCCGCTCTTGATCTGCGGCTTCCTGCAAGCCGAGCTGATCGATCATGTACTGAAACGACTTATCTACCGATAAGGTAGCAGACGTCAGAATAATGCTTCTTTTTTTGTCAAAAAACATTTCTTTCAACTGGCGGCTCACATCGACGGGCACCGCATAAAATTGTAATGATTTACTGCGGAATTGCCCACTCGCTTCGAGCCAGTATACGGTTGTTTCATCATCGAGTCGCATAAAAAAGCGCAAATTTTCTCGAATCCCCGCCAGATCCTTGAGCAGACCCGTGATATCTGTAATAAGGCTATCCGCCGCATAATCGTCATGTTCTTCCTTGACGTCCAGCATCAGCTTGTCGCCCTTGCGCAAAATTTCACTCATCGTTACATATAGCTGATTTTCCAAAGCCCCCGCCTGATCCCACTTTGCAGGCTTGGCTGAAGGTTTGAGACGGGAAGAAAACTGTCCTGTTTCACCCGGTGTCGCATCGCTTCGTTCTGGCAACATGCCAAACAGCTTGTCGCTTAGCAGGTCCCAAGTTTCCTTAACCTCTAACACGAGCGGATACATCTGATCGATGGTTGAGGCCCAATCCGTCGACTTCTCGTGCCCCGATTTCGCCAACTGTTGACGAAGTGAAGGCAGTTGTCCATTCTTGCTGTCTTTGAACAGTCGCGTCAGTGTATGCACGAGTGTGAAATATTTCATATGCATACCTAGGTGCTTACCAGCTACTTCCTCCAGGTGATGGGCTTCATCAATCACCAGATGTTCATAGCTCGGCAACAACTGGTGACTAGCTTTGACGTCTGTAAACAACTTAGAGTGATTCGTAATAACAACATCCGCTATCCCTGCTTCATGGCGTGCACGATGATAATAGCATTTGCGGAACCATGGGCAAGAACGACCAAGACAGGACTCTGAATCACTCGCCACCGTTTCCCAGAAATCTCCACCACGGTTGCTCAGATTCAGTTCTTCATCATCACCGGTTTCTGTTAGCGTCAACCAGACGATCATCTGAGCAGCTGTAATTAAATCTTCCTTCGGTGTCGCGAAGTCTCTTCTGTTTATTTTATGTTCAAACTTACGCAGACACAAATAATGTCCCCGACCCTTGAAAATAGCAGCCCGGAACGGAAACGGAATCACCTTGGTCAGCATCGGAATGTCGCGCTCGCGTAATTGCTCCTGCAGGTTGATCGTATGTGTACTTACCATAACTCGCTGTCCTTTTTTCACACTGTGATACAGCGATGGGAGCAAATAGCCGAGGGACTTCCCTGTTCCTGTACCTGCTTCGATCAGTAGGTGCTTGTCTTCACTCAGTGCCTGATTTACACCCTCAATCATCTGTATCTGCGCCTCGCGCTCCTCATATTGGCTCAAGGATGAACGCAAATTGTCCCGCACATCATCCATGTACTCCTCAAAGGAAACACCTGACAGTGGATTCGGGTCATCTTCTCTACGCGGAGCAGCTAGCTCCGTCCAATCTTCCACTTTTAGCGCAAGCTGACGAAAAAACTGATGTCCCTCCAGATCCTGAATAGGATCAAGCTCTTTCTCTTCACGCACCCCATCAAGAAACCATCCAAGGTCACTGTCTTCCTCTGCAAACAAATCGCTAAGCCGCTGTATCGTTATCAAAGGTAATGCTTGAAGCTCACCCAGACACTTTAAAAACACCTCAGCCGTAGCCAACGCGTCGCTGTCTGCTTGGTGAGGGCGATCATGCGCCAGCCCAAACTCAGAAGACACAAAACCCAACTGATACGAAGATAGCGATGGAAACATAATTTTCAGAAAATCCATTGTATCCAAGATTCTTCCGCTAAACGGCAAATAACCGCACCGATCCAGAGCGTTTTGCAAAAAATTAAAATCAAACGCCACATTATGACCGACCAGTACAACATCGTCCAGCATAGGCACGAGCTCCATCATCATTTCTTCAAGTGCAGGAGCATCCTTGACGTCATCGTCTGTAATTCCGGTCAACCCGGTGATAAAAGGGGGAATAGATCTGCCAGGGTTTACATAAGAGCCGTAAACACGGGAAATGCTGTTATCATGATCTATAATTGCAAGTCCGACTTGAATGATGTCATCCGCGGACTGGGTGCCTGTCGTTTCAAAATCCAATACCGCAAATTTCATTCGGGCTAATCCTTTCTTATGACACTTACAAAAATAATAACTCTGTATATTAGCATAGCAGAAGATCGCCTGTTTGGAAATTAAGACAGCCAAAAAAGACGATGCACACGCCGCCTGAGAGGTGGGCATGCATCGTCTTGCTCGGTGTCTGACAACTACATCCAGGTCATCATGGAGCTGTCGTATCGAAGCTTTTCGGTACCGGACAGACAGGCTTCCATATTGTGCAGCGGCTCGGGTAACGCAGGATCGAACTGATGTGCGAGAGCAAAACATTTTTGCGCCTCCTCTACGTCAGCCTGCTTTGCCAACAGACAGCCTAGCGCATTATAGATGACCGCCTTCAGTCCTGCCTGCTCAGTCAAGTCCAGCACCTTCTGAAAATGGCATACAGCCTCTGCTGAATCATCTAGTTGAAAATAGGCCATTCCCATATACATGCGACTCTGCCAGCTGTTCGGAAAATGCTGTAGTACCTGCTCAAATTGTTGGATCGCCTCAGGGTACATGAGTAATCGATAATACCCTTGCCCCCGATTAAAAGCTGGCAGCTCTTTTTCAGGCAGCTCCGTGTCAGACATATCGGTCTCCGCGGAAAACCCGGCCGCACGAAGGCAAACCATTTTTTCCTCAAAGGCCAGCCACTCATCCATAATTCCGTCACTCATTCTCCGCAGCAGACTCCAGTGCTGTAGCAGCTCCTGCCTGCGGGAGCCCTGGGCTGATGGGTAATGCTTCACGATATCATCTAACATGCTGTTCATTTCTGCGAATACATGCTGGAACATGTGCATCCCGCCCTTATGAAAGATGGATTAATACACTCACATTTTTCGCTTAAAAGACGGGTTTCATCCGCACTCCCATTCATTACATGATCGTCGCGTGTACTTCTTTGTTCATCGTTTGGGCTGGTTTATTATGTTCATCAACAAATACCACTGTTGGTTTGTATGTTTTGGCCTCTTCATTCGACATGGAAGCATAAGAAATAATAATGACTGTATCACCAGGCTGCACCAAACGGGCTGCCGCACCATTGAGACAGATTACGCCGCTCCCACGCGGTCCGGGGATAACATAGGTTTCCAGTCGAGCTCCATTGTTATTGTTTACAATTTGAACCTTTTCATTCTCCAACAAATCCGATGTCTCCATGAGATCTTCATCTATAGTGATACTCCCCACGTAGTTCAGGTTAGCTTCCGTAACCGTAGCGCGGTGAATTTTGGATTTCATCATGGTTCTAAACATGGGAAAGCACCTCCGCATTCTGTATTCTTATATTGTCAATCAGTCTGGTATTGCCAAATTTCACAGCCAGCGCTACGATGACGTCTTCCTGAACATCACATAGCCGCTGCTCGGGAAGAAGGGGCTCCAGACCGGGAAAAGTTAATATTTCAATGTAATCAATGTCTGCTAAAGGAGAGGAAGTAATGGTGGACTCCACCATTTGATGTAGCTGACGAATCGTAATTGTGTTTGTTACTATATCTTCGCTCACTTCTTGCACCTTACGCAGTGACTGAGACAGCACCAACGCCTGCTCGCGCTGTTCTGCACTTAAATACACATTACGGGAGCTGAGGGCCAAGCCATCCGCCTCTCTGACGATGGGACAAGGTACGATAGTCACGTTCATATTGAGATCAGTCACCATCTGCTGGAGCACAGCAACCTGCTGCGCATCCTTCATTCCAAAGAAAGCCAAATCAGGACCTATCATGTTAAAAAGCTTGGCTACCACCGTAGTCACACCATCAAAATGGCCGGGACGGGAAGCACCGCACAAACGATCTGTCAAAGCGGATACACGAATTTTGGTTTGGGTTGGTTGTGGATACATTTCTGCTACAGTTGGTAAAAAAACAATATCCACGCCTTCGCGCCGCGCTACCTCCAAATCACGAGCTTCATCGCGAGGATAGCTGTCTAGATCTTCATTCGGTCCAAATTGAATCGGATTTACGAAAATGCTAAGCACCACCGTATCCGCCATTTCACGCGCCTTGTGCATCAAGCTCGCATGCCCTTCATGCAGGTATCCCATTGTTGGTACAAAGCCGACTTTATGTTGCTGTAAAGAGGTAGAACCGTGTACCTTTTTTGTTCCGCTTGTCCCAAGCTGCCGACGTTCAGCAATAATCTTGCGCAGCTGATCCACTTCTCTTACGATGATCATGAGCGTGATTCCACCTTTTCCTTAGCTTGTTCCTGTGTCTGTCCTTTTGCCTTACCATACAGGGATTCCACAACGCGGTCATCCGCGCTGAACACATGCTCCGCGGCCGGAAATGCCCGCCCTTTTACATCACTCACATACTGCTCAATGCTGCTGCGGATCAAGCCGCCTACATCGGCATAGGTTTTAACAAAGCGTTTGCTGAAATAAGGCGATGCGTACTGAATCAGATCGTGATAAACGAGTACCTGACCGTCACATCCACGTCCAGCACCAATTCCAATGGTTGGAATGGAAAGCTCTTTAGAAATCGCTGTTGCCACTTCCTCAGTTACCAGTTCCAATACAACGCCAAAAGCACCCGCCTGCTCCAGCGCCTTGGCGTCCGCCATTAACCGGCGTGCGTCCGCTTCGTCCTTGCCTTGAATGCGATAGCCGCCAATTTGATTAACCGATTGCGGAGTAAGCCCGATATGTCCCAATACAGGCACACCTGCCTGAACAGTTGCTTTTACAACATCGGCAATTTCAGCTCCGCCCTCCAATTTAACAGCATGCACATGTCCTTCCTGCATCAGACGGCGGATGCCCTGAAGACTTTCTGATACGCTGCTGTGATATGTCATAAAAGGCATGTCCGCTACGATAAATGTATGTTCCGCGCCTCTTGCGACTGCCCGGGAATGGTACACGATATCATCCAAGGTTACAGGGATGGTTGAATCGTAACCAAGAACTACGTTACCCAGCGAGTCACCTACGAGAATCATGTCAATTCCCGCCTCCTCGGCTATTTTAGCCGATGGATAATCATAGGCGGTCAGCATACTGAGCGGAATGCCCTCTTGCTTCATTTTTTTCATTTTCACAATATTCAGTGCTTGTTTTCCTGCCATTGTAAATGGCTCCCTTCCATCTTTTTTTGGCACAAAAAATAACCTTTTATGAACGCCTGTACATCTGCGTCATCAAAAGGTCCGAACAGCCAAAAAAGACACTCATTTTGAGATCGTCCCTTCTGTCTCGGTCCTGTTCGGCTCAGAGCAGAATCCAACGTAACCTTCAAATGAAGTTATGATGGTCTTACAAACTTGCTAAAGTAGAGCATGTGCCCCTGGAGTGCAGCTCGGACCGTCCGATGCCGCCTCCTGCACAGTATAACAAAAAACATCAGCTTTTTCACGTGAAGTTTTGCACAGGGAATAGAACGATTTCGGTCGTTTTCATAGCTAGGGTTGCTTCTACAATTGTATATCCCCTGAAATGACCTGAATTCGCTCTCCCTGATCCGTTTCTACTACGAGTGCCCCGGAAGGGTCCAAGCCAACAGCTGTACCTTCTACAGTTATCCCTTGCCCGGTATGTGCCCGTATGCTACGGTTCATAGTCACGGACAAAGCCTCCCACAGCATGGCTATAGGCTGAAACCCCTGCTCGGCATACAACTTGCTTAGCTGTTCCATCTCTTCCAGCACTGAGGCGATCAGCACAGTACGGTCAATTTCACGCCCTGCTTCTATTTTCAAGGACGTTCCCACCTGCGATAACTCTTCCGGGTAATCTTCTTTATTTAAATTCACATCAATGCCAATCCCTGCAATACAGTATCGAACCCGTTGATCCTCTGTTGCAGATTCCAGCAGAATACCGGATATTTTGCGACCATGAATCAGCAGATCGTTTGGCCATTTGATACCAGCCTCCACACCCGTCAGCCGACGAATGGCCCTGCACACTGCTACACCTGTAAGTAGCGTTAGCTGGGGGGTAAAAGCCAAGGGCTGGGTAGGACGCAACACAATGCTCATCCAGACTCCTTTGCCACGAGGGGAATACCACTTCCGTCCCAAACGTCCCCGACCTGCCGTTTGTTCCTCTGCAAGCACTACTGTCCCCTCTGGCGCGCCCTCTTCTGCCAAACGCATGGCATCTTGCTGAGTGGAAACCGTCGAATCCAGTACAACAATACGCTGGCCAAAAGATTGAGTATTTAACATATCGGCCAATTTGGAGACTTGCAGCCGATCCGGTCGGGATATCAATTGATAACCCCGACGCGAGGAGGCATCAATGTTGTAGCCCAACTCACGCAGTTTGTTGATCTGCTTCCATACTGCTGTTCGGCTAACCGAGAGGCGTCGGCTGATTTCCTCCCCTGATACGTAATCGGATGTACCTTCCTCCAGTATGCCTAACAATCTTTCATGATTATTCACTGCTCATCACCCGTTTCGCTTCCTGAAGCAATGTTTCTGTTTCATTCGGAGTATCTCCGCAGGCAACAGCTTGTAAAAGCTGTTCCATCAGCTGACCCAGCCAAGGTCCGCCTGGTCGATTTATCGCTTGAACCAGTTCATTTCCTGTAATATTTAAATCATTGATACGAACGACTACAGCCTGCTTTGTCCACGAGCTTGCCAGTTCGGCTGTTTTCGCCACATGCTTTTCTACCGACGGCGGTAATCCGCGGAATGAAGCAGGCAGTGTCTTGTAAAGATCAAGCCAGTCTGAAGCTGTATCTTTTCCCAGTCTAATTAGCAGACGAATCCAGCTACGACGCAGCGCCTCATCGTTGACAATGCCAGACTCCCCCGGATCGGAATCGCCAGCTATGGCACCAGCACTGTAGATTAATTCGGTCTCCCATTCCAGCAGATGAACCAGCCGAAGTCGTACCGCGTTGGAAAAGGTCCAAGCTCTTAATAGCTCATCCGCTGCCTCTGAGGTAAGTCTACAAGACATTAAGAGCAGGCCCCACCGCAGTTCTTCTTGCAGTTGAACGATCCCCTTGAGCGCCCCTACTTCACATTGTTCCCAAGGAACCGGAACCTTCGTACAACCGAGCAATCCGCTACGGCTCAGCATCTCCAACCCACGTAAAGGGTCAGGGCCCGCTAGCATCTTTTCCAGCTCGACCCGCACACGTTCCATGGCTATGTAACGAAGTCCCTCTTTGCGCCGAATCATGCCTTTCCAGGTGTTGTAAGCAACACGGAACCGAAACACAGAGGCAAAACGGATGCAACGCAGCATCCGTAACCCGTCCTCTTCAAAACGTTCCTCGGCTCGGCCTACACAACGAACGAGAGCGGCTCGTAAATCGGCTTCTCCTCCAAATGGGTCAACACGCTCTCCGTGTTCTGCCATCGCAATCGCATTCATAGTAAAATCCCGTCGCATCAGATCCTCACGGATATCCTTTACGAAGGCAACTTCCGTTGGACGGCGGTGATCGGCATAACCACTTTCCGTACGAAAAGTGGTTACCTCGAACGCATGGCCACCCTGCATGACCGTAACCGTCCCATGCTGAATTCCTGTCGGAATGACGTGAGGGAATAGCGCTATGACCTGTTCAGGCTCAGCCGAAGTAGTCAAATCCATATCATGAATGGCTCTTCCTAATAGCTCATCCCGCACACAGCCACCGACCCAGTAGGCTTCGTGTCCTGCTGCGGTTAGTGTATGTATAACCTCTCTGCCATGAAATGCCATCTCTTGGTCAGCATATTGCCAAGTATTTGTATTCATAGGGTTTCCCCCTTTGCAAGTATTCAATATAAAAAACGGACGCGAGTCCGCCCCCTTAAACGCTGATCGGTTTAAGATCCGGCACCTCGCGTCCCAACACACGGTAATATATCTCTTCATATTGACGGGTAATCAGTTCATCACAAAAAACGGTACGGGCGCGGGTCAGACACGCTTCACGGAAACGTTCCGCCATCGCTTCATCGGACAACAGCTCTACTGCATAATCAGCCATTGCCTCAGTATTACCGATTTCAGCAAGATACCCCGTACTTCCATGAACAACGAGTTCAGGTACCCCCCCTGCTTGAGAACCGATTGTCGGCACTCCACAGGCCATTGCTTCCAATGCAACCAGACCAAAACTTTCTTTTTCCGAGGGAAGCAGCAGCACATCCGCCATAGAAATTACTTCTGCGATCTGATCCTGCTTACCTAAAAAGAAGACCTTATCTTGCAGACCTAAATTCTCGATTTTGCAACGGATTTTTGGAAGATCCGGTCCTTCTCCCACCAACAGTAGCTTCGCAGGTACTTTACGTTGCACTTTTTCAAATATATCCAGCACATCTCCCACCCTTTTGACAGGACGGAAATTGGAAATATGCATCATTATTTTTTCATGCGGTTGGGCAAAATCTCTTCTAAGCGCCGCGGCATCTCGTGGATAATATACCCGTTTATCTACAAAATTGTAGGTTAAATCAATAGGTCGTGTAATTTCCAACGCATCTATCGTCTCCCGAATCAAATCCTTGGAAACCGCTGTCACAGCGTCACTTTTGTTAATAGCCAGCCGAATCAGGTCCTTCAACGACTCATCCTGTGCCAACACTGTAATGTCCGTACCGTGCAAGGTGGTTACCACCTTCAGATGATCACCCACCATTTCCTTCGCCAAGTAAGCGCATACTGCATGGGGTACTGCATAATGAACATGGAGTACGTCCAAATTCTTCATTTGTGCGACTTGGGCCATTTTGGTCGCGAGTGACAAATCATAGGGTGGATATCTAAACACGTAATAATCGTTAACTTCAACCTCATGATAAAAAATATTTTTCTGAAATGCCCCGCCTAATCTGAACGGAATGCTATTGGCAATGAAATGGACCTCATGCCCTTTTTCTGCCAGCAACTTACCCAACTCAGTAGCCACTACGCCGGAGCCACCCAACGACGGATAACAGGTAATGCCAATTTTCAATTTGTCTTTCAAGCTAAGCTGCCTCCTTCCGCTCATCAGTGATAACTTTCCTGCCGATTTATTTTAACATTCTGCAAAATGCTCAAGTATAGAATTCTTATGTGAATAGCTTAACCAGATATGGCGTTTTGGACGCAAAGCCTTCTGCATACGAAATCAGTTTGCGTTGACCCAACAACGAGTCGCGAGCTTTTACGCGTTCCACATATCCCTGATTTAAGGGTGTGGATACTGTATCCTTTCCAGGTGCTGTCTGAAATTGCGAAGCATAACTCAACAAAGACCGTTCTTTGGCTTCATAATGCTCGGTGATATCCACAATTAAATCCGTTCTGCCAATATCATTAATAAAATAAAAATATAATTGCTCTACCTGTACCGCAGGATTTTCTGGCATAAAACGTCGCAACTTGGCGTTAAATACCGCTTCCTCCACTAACTTACTGCACATGACATGGTCTGGATGCCGATCCTCCCAATAAGGAGCAAATACGACTTTCGGTGCATGGCGCCGTATTTCTGCTGTAACTGCAGCTACATGTTCTGGAGTTACATATAATCCACGATCCGGCAGACCCAAATTCGTCCGCACGGCAAGTCCGAGTACTTTTGCAGCGTGTTCTGCCTCTGCCATACGAGTATCCACATCACCATTGGATGACATTTCAGCCCGCGTCAAATCGCAAACGCCCACCTTTAAACCAGCGGCTGTATGCTTAGCAATCGTGCCTCCCATTCCTATTTCTGCATCGTCGGCATGGGCTCCGAAAATCAAGATGTCCAGTGTCATTTTATATCACCTTGCTGGTCAATCCCCGGTTTATATTTATGTACCAGCTCACGCCAAGCAAAATCGCCACGGTCTAGCGCCTTAACCAGTATTTCAGCAGTTGCAACGTTGGTTGCCAGAGGAATCCCTTGTACATCACACAGACGTAACAGGGCGCTAATATCCGGCTCATGCGGCTGGGCCATAAGCGGATCACGCAAGAATATAATCATGTCCATGTCATTTTGTGCAACCATAGCCCCGATTTGCTGATCTCCTCCAAGCGGCCCGGACATGAAACGGTGAATTTGAAGCTTGGTTTGCTCCATAATGCGCAGACCTGTTGTACCTGTTGAAAATAACTGATGATCTGTAAAAACATGCTCATAGGCCGTTATGAAATTTACCATTTCATCCTTTTTTCGGTCATGCGCTATAAATGCAATCTTTAACATTCAAAGTTCCTCCTGCCTCATTCTATAATTTCGTTCGTCAAATCATTCGCGTATTCTTAATCGATGTAATGCTCAAATCCATATACAAGCCCCGGCTGCTCCATGACCTTCTGAATACCGATTTTAACACCCGGCATATAGCCCGCTCGTTCATAAGAATCCTGACGAATTTTCAGAGATTGTCCAAACCCTCCGAAGATTACTTCTTGCTGTGCGAACACACCGGGAAGACGGACACTGTGAACACGGAACCCTTGATAGTACCCCCCCCGTGATCCTTCTAACGTTTCTTCCTCTTCCGGGTTACCCTGTCGTAGCTCTTCACGCTGTTCGGCGATCAGCTCTGCGGTCTTAATGGCTGTGCCCGATGGCGCGTCCAATTTTTGGTCACCATGATACTCGATGATTTCCAGATGTGGGAAGTATTTCGCTGCCTGAGCCGCAAACCGCATCATCAAAATGACTCCAATCGAAAAGTTCGGCGCGATCAGACCACCAATTTGCTGCTCACGACACTGCTTGTCCAGTTCATTAATCTGTTCGGGGGTAAACCCTGTCGTTCCGATAACCGGACGTACTCCATACTTGATAGCAAGCGCTGTATGTGCGTACGCAAAACGCGGCCCCGTAAAATCGACCATGACATCCGCTCGACTATCCAGTAAAGCCTGCTCCACGTCCTCCACAATAGCGATACCCGCTTCCGGTAATCCGACGAGAAGGCCGGCATCACTGCCGGCATGTGTTCTGTTCACTGCGGCCACAAGCTGTAGTTCCTCATCCTGAAGAACCAATTTGACAACTTCACGCCCCATACGCCCTGCTGCTCCTACAACAGCCACTTTTATTGGTTCTGACATATCCCTACAACTCCTTATGCATCCATTTGTGTTAGATCTGTTCATTCATCTGCTGGCATAACTTCTTCATGAGGTTGGCAAGCTGCACATTGTGAGGAAACAGTGCAGCCGCCTCGCGAGCAGCCTGCACAGCTAGCTTATACTCATTCAATTCATCATAAATCAATGCGAGCAACAAAAAAGCATCCCCACATAACGGATCGAGGGCTATTGCTCGTTCCAGTAGCAAAATCGCATCCTGACGCACCTGTGGCGTAGCTCTGTCGACATCCAGCATTTTTCTGGCCTTCTCCGTATGCTGCCTGGCTTCCTGCGCATGCAGATGGAGAACATATTCATCCTGCTGTGGAGCGAGACGAACCGCATGCTCTGCATATGCGAGAGCCTGCTCCAAACGACCACTACGAGCATAGGTAACCGAGCACCGGAAATAATGCTCCGCATGATCAGGCTGAGCTGAAATTGCTTTTTCAAACCATTCCACGGCCTGCTCAAAATCGTTCTGCAAAATGCACTGATAAGCTTTCTGAACGTATTCCTCCGCCTTCATGACACTGCACCTCCGGGTAACCGGTTTGGTACAGCATATGTACAAAACGCCTAATCGGTGTCCTTTTTGGTCCAGCGATTCGCGTCACGCGTGTTAAATTTTCGTATGACCTTATCATGAGCCTCGGTCAAATTTATACCTAGCGAGTTCGCAAAGCAAACTGTGATGAACAAAATGTCCCCCAGCTCCAGCTCAATCGAATTGTCCGCCTCATCCGTTTTTTTCGGTTTCTCGCCAAAGGAGTGATTGACTTCCCTCGCCAGTTCCCCGACTTCCTCAGACATCCGGGCCAACATCGCCAAAGGGCTAAAATACCCTTCCTTAAATTGAGATATATATTGGTCTACCTCACGTTGAATTTCATCTAATGATTTTTCCATGAATCACGCAATCCCCCCATGTGCAGGTTTATTCATATGTTATCGTAAAGCACATTTTAAAACAAATTTTTTTTAATTGTGTACTTATGATCCAACTTACAGTCATCAGCCTTTTAAAGCTTTCGTAAAAAGGAATACTACATATAAGGAGCTGCGATTTAGCAAAATCAGCATGAAGTCGTTCTTCCTTAAACTGCTACTGCGAGGGATCATATGAAGATATCCAAGTCCATGGAACAGCTTAAACTGATTTTACCCATTGTGCTCGGGACCGCCATCTATGCATTCGGTCTGCTTTATTTTATAATACCCAGTAAACTGATGGAAGGTGGTATTACAGGGATCACCCTGCTGCTCAATTATGCTTTTTCGATTTCACCCTCTCTCTCCACATTGCTGCTGAACATTCCTTTATTTTTAATTGGGTGGAAAATGCTTGGGGGCAAGCAAATTCTATATACAGGGGTAGGTATCGGGTCGCTCACTTTTTTTCTGTGGTTGTATGAAAAAATGATTCATTTCGGATGGATGGGAACATTTCAAACTGAACACGATTTTATACTTTCTTCATTATATGCGGGGGTTACGCTTGGGGCCGGATTAGGTATTGTGTTCCGCTTTGGCGGCACCACGGGCGGCTCGGATATAATCGCTCGTATTCTAAACCGGAAGTTTGGCTGGAGTATGGGAAGGATTCTGCTGGTCATTGATATTGTCATTATCGGTGCTTCACTACTTTACATACCAAAAGAAAAAATTCTATATACATTAGTCGCCGTGTTCATCGCGTCCAAAATTATTGATTTTATACAAGAAGGGGCCTATTCTGCCAAGGCCTTTATGATTATCAGCGACCACACGATGGACATTGCGGATATTATTATTAGGGACATGGATCGTGGAGTTACTATTATTCCGGCTGTAGGTGCATTTTCCAAGCAGGCCAAGCATGTTGCCTATTGTGTCGTGCCTCGTCAGGAAATACGACGTTTGCACCAAATTGTTAAATCGGTTGATCCACGGGCGTTTATTATCATACAGGATGTGCATGATGTACATGGAGAGGGGTTCAAAGAGGAATAGCCCGGAAATCCGGGCGATGGGCTAACCTATATGGATGGCTCAGCAGCCAACGACGCGAATATTCGAATTTTGCATCGTTATCCAGAGAAACCAGCTCGATATTTACGATAACCTGCATAGGCCAGCGCCAGCAGAACAATCATGCCGATTGCCAATTCTGCCCGGCGCTCACTTTCACGCGGGATAAATGGCGCCAGGGCAGTGGCGTCTTTTTCACGTCCAAACAAGGCATTAAACGTCGGATTTCCCTGATCCAACGCCCCTCTAATCGCTGAGGCATCTGCATTTTGCTGATCCCCCAATCCTTTGACGTAGGAAATCCATGAATCAGCCCGGACAACTTCACTTGTTCTGCCATGAATCAATGCTGCTGTACGGATCGTCTCATAGTGGTCCTCCAGCACCGCGGCTCCAGCTTTGAAACCCTTCATGTTGCCTTTAGCAAACTGGCTGTTCAAGCCACTAACATCTTCTTTTAAAATCTTATAATACTGCTGCCATAAGGGCTGACGCGGATGTGCAAGCGCATCTGTCGCAAGTCGTAAATTGGCCGCAGCCTTCACCCATTCATCCGGTGATGCTTGGACGGACTGTGTAGCTTGCTGCACCTCAAGGATGCTGCCGGACAAAGCATGAATGGCCTCTACAGATAACGCTGCCTGCACCTGTCCAGTGCCAAACCATCGACTCACCTCGGCTACATCCGCGCGCGCTTTTTCAATGTTCCCGTCCATCACATCTCGGTACAGTATCGCAGCTGCATGATCCAGTTCCTCAATCTCTTTTATATTTCCTACGGGTTTTGACTGATCACGCGCTTCTGCCACACCTGGAGGGACGCAGACGGACAGCAGCAGGACCATAGTTAAAACAACACTCGAAACAATACGTATCATAATTTGCAACGCCTGACCCCTAATCATGGGACATCCCTCCTCACCTTACTGTATGGCAAGGTTACCGAGACTAGAACTTGCTTTAGGACAAATGGTATCCCCCTCAAAATCTGCAACCACAATCGTGTCATATTGAGGTATATACATAAATTTATCTTTAAAAAACGAGATGGCATAGAATAAAACCAGCCATTCACTACTTTCCGCAGCAAAAAGTGAATACGGATTTAATCTAGCACTTTTATTTTTCAGTAACTTTAAATCCGACTGCTCTTCCAGGTTCAATTTCTCAACTTTAATGTCCAAGTGGTTTATGATTACTTTCCGGTTCGATTGATATTCTTGTGCTGAAACAAACGCGAATTTAGGGTAAAAATTCTTCACACTATCATTGCGAACAAATACGTAGCATCACAGTTGCCCTGCCGTACGTAAGGGATATATTTATCATTCCAAAAGCCCAATTGATACCAAGCTTCAAAATCAAAACCAAAACTTTGTTTAGCTAAATGATTAAAGCTCTTTCTTATTTTATGATCATCACGGTTCCTTTTTTAAATATATATTCTTTTTGGTTTATAACAATGTTCATCTCTATTTCTCCACTTCTACTCCCATTCGATTGCGCGCAAACATGGCAAGCCATGCCGCTATAATACTGACAAGGGTCAGCATATAGGTAAAAGCACGCACTTGTGGTACATCATCCGTTAGCGTCTTCGGAAGATACGGATATATACCAAATGTATAATCCATCGTATCATTTAATAATGTCCAGAGTGTGGCTAGGCACAAAGCAGTCCATTTGCAGGTGAAAAAACGCACGAACAGCAGTGCTTCGACCGCCATTGCCGTGTGAGATGCCACCAGCATCCAATCCTGCCATATCATATGTCCCCCCTGCGCAACTCCCCAAAAAATAATAGCTGAAGCCCAGATGCCATATTTTACACTCGTGACAACAGCCAACGCCTCGATGATCTGGCGAATGACCTTCAAGCTCTTGAGACGCGGAGAATAGAGCAAAAATGCTATAGAGATCGTAAAAAACAGACTCGCCGTCGGACTATCAGGCACAAATACAATCTGCCACATTGGGTGATAATTTAGCGTATATTCCAACTGCCCCCCATACCATATGTACCCATACACCGTTCCAACCAGATTACACCAGAACAGCAGCCACAAAAAAGGCCGGCTCGTCAAGAACGACCGGCTCCACAAATAAGATAACGACACGTCCTTCATCCTCCGTTCATACGACAGTTGCCTTGTACAGGTCCCATCCTACAAAGACTATATCATATCCAAGCGTATCAAAAAAACCTGACCGCCGCTACAGTCAGGTTTGATGATTATAATCTTTGAACTAAAGATTCGTCTGAAATCCAACTTAGGATTCCTAAGATTGTTCTAACTCATTGCTTTCAGCTCATCCGTAAGATGACGAAAAGCTACTTCATCTCCGGAGGCTAGCGCCTCATCAATATCCTTGTAGAGTTTTTCACTCCGGTGTTTACGTAATGCCTCGTCCAAAACCATTTCAGCAGACAGGCCCAACATTACTTCATAAGTAACCTTCATTTTATCCATAGGATGCACCTCCAACATGAGTTTAAGAGATCCTATATTCTTTTCCTTTCGCCACATAGCTGAGTGCCGTTCGTGACATCCGCTGCAAATCTGCATCTGTCAATTCGCGCACCACTTTGGCAGGTGTACCGAGAGAAAGAGTATAGGGTGGTATTTTGGTATTTTCCGTAACGACCGACCCTGCTCCTATTAAAGCATATTCACCAAGCTCCGCTCCGTTGAGTACAATGGCCCCCATACCGATTAAAGTGCCTTTGCCTACCGTACAACCGTGGATTATTGCAGCATGACCTACCGAAATATCATCCGCCAGCAACAGGGGCTGATCCGTGTTCACATGTCCCACGACACCGTCCTGAATATTGCAGCGTTCACCGATGATGATAGGCGCCATATCTCCGCGCAGTACGGCATTAAACCATACAGAGGAATCTTGACCGATCGTTACTTTTCCGACAATTTTTGCTCCTTCTGCCATATAGACAGATGAATGGAGCTGTGGCATGTTTCCGTTATAGTGAATCAGCAACAACTTCACCCTCTCATTTTGGGTGAAATTCTATCAATATGTGTGCTGCTTGTCAATGGAGCCGTATACCCGAGTCGTTCCGACCAATGCGGCACTCTCCCGCCAACTTCAGCCCCCAGGCCGTCATCTGTACAGATGGTCCCGTCGAATGTTCACCCTGACGAAGCATACCCAAGTGAAGCATCATTCGTATAATCCTCTGATCAAAGACCGAACGGGGCGTATCATAGTAAAACGGTCGAATCAGTGGGCCGATATGTACAAAAAGCGACTCTGAGGACGTCCAGGGCCTGGCACATTCTCCAATCCAGTAGACTAGAGACAGCAAATTAGGAACGGCTCCTTTATACAATCTTAACCAAAACCTGAATAGCTGTATCATTTCTTCCTCAATTGTATGCTCCTGATGCGCTTCTCCCTTTGCCGTCAGCACAACTTGGTCCCCTTTCTCCTCAATGTACTTGGAGTGACGGGCATAATCATAAAGTAGTGCCATTCGGTCTGGATAAAACTTAAAAGAGGAGCCATACCCGAAACGCCATCCTCCCTTACCCAAAAGCGGCTCCGCAATGTGCAAATGTTCCATCAGCTGCTGCTGATTGCGACGATACCAAGCTCCCTCGGGATTTAGCGGAACCTCATGCTGCCCCATGTATTGAAGGAAAAGCCGTAAATCCTCTGCCAGCAGATGCCCTTCATCCCGGTACGACGACGGTTCGCTTACCCGGGTCATTCCGTTTTGGAAGTCATGTACCATAACACGTCGAAAGCGCTCCTTCATATCCAACGGAATTTGGAACAAATACCTCGTATTGTGCGTCGAACCATTGAACAACCAGCCACTAGAACGCAGACGGGTCACAATATCCCTTGGCCGCTCACCAGGATTCTTGTCCTCCTCAACAGACTGTTTGGCTATTGCAACCAATTCCTCCATGCTGAAATACGGTCGGTCATCGAACAGCAGCGCGTTCAAAAACCTTACCTCTGACAACCTCAGCTCCTTGACCTGCGTCTCAAAAAAACTACTGCTGCCGAGCTTCGTCAAAATCCCCTGGATCAACTCATGTTTGGAATTAGGTTTACAGTCACAATCGTAATACACCGCGATTCTGTTCAAATGCACAATATCCGCAAATGTCAGCATATCCGCCAGATTCATTGTTCCATCGCCTCGTCACTGGACTGTCATCCGGAATTGATTCTTACCTGTTGTACCCACAGCTTTGACGGATTGTTCAGACTCTAAACCTCTTTTTTTGCAAAGGTATAATTAAAAAACAAAAAAGACCACGACTCCTACGATAAGTAGAAGCCTTGGTCTTTTACTAACTTTTTGAGTTACAGTCACTTTTCTCTTGCAAATGCTTCGTGCAATTATACAAAAGTGGTGCCCAATCCATATCCTCACGCTGGAGTACACTAAGTGACAAATTGCCGATTCGTTCCGTGAATTTTTCCTGATACAGAGCCTTATACAAATTAGCCAAAAAACCGCCGTGGGAAACGACCAGCAGATTCTTGTCCCGATTTTCCGTCCAAATGGCTTCCATAAAAGCTAGCCCGCGAAGCTGAAGATCCGCATCGCTTTCCTGCCCTAGATCCAGCAGATGCCAGTCGACTCCCCACTTCTCTTCACGCTCGGCCTGGGTCATGCCCTCGACCTGACCATAAGCACGTTCTCTTAGCCGATCATCAGGCTCTAACAACGGGAGATGCAGAGCAGAAGCAATAATCTCCCCAGTCTCTTTCGCTCTGGAGAGACTACTTGTAATAAGCCCGTCCCAATGATAAGGTTCTTCCTTTAATCGTTCTGCCAGCAAGCGTGCCTGCCGACGCCCTTCCTCATTCAAGGGAATATCACTGTGACCCTGGATTTTCCCTACCGCATTCCAATCCGTCAATCCATGTCTGATCAAGCCAATAAGCATCGTGTCGTTTCCTCCGCTGTTTTGTTATTCAGGCATTGTTATGAATTCATATTGGAGCCCAGCTGTCCTGCTAATTTCTGACCCTTCTCGCCCGATGGATCCAGCCCAGAGAAAATAAAGCAAGCGCAAGTGCCAATACAGACAACAACATCCAGTATTGCGGATAAGTAGGAACAATGCTAGCAACCAGCGGGTCCATAATGCCACTATTCACATCTTTAATGTGGTATTGATATTGTGGAGATGTACTTGTAGTTTTCAACAGGCCTGTCGGTAAAATACCTGTGTCCATGACAGGAGCTGCTTGAGGGGGATTTTCCTGAGAGGAGCTTCCGTTCCAGTTCAAAAACAAGAAGCTACATAAAAATACGGCCAAGAAGCCGGCGATCCATACAGACATATACTTACGGGCTGCTGGGTTCACACGCGCACGTCGATGCTCGCCCGGAACAAGCCACGGTGATTCTTCATAAATTCGATCCATGACTCTGCGATTCATTGCCTCTAGCTTTTCATCTGTTATTTCAAAGGAAATATCACGAATATCGGACCGATTTTCTTTTGACAAATTCCACTCTTTTTCTTCCGAACCATGCTCCCACCCAGCAGACGAGCTTTTGGCCCGTCTGCGCTCCGAGTCTTGTTTCGATACATTTTTGCCTGTAGCGAACAAATCCTCAGTGTCCCTGGATTTCATTGGCTGCTCATCCCTTCGTTTTCCTCATAGAGAGGCTCAAAAAAATAAGGCTCCAACTGCGTCTTCACACTGGATCTTGCCCGGAAAAGCAATGACTTCACCGCACTGACCGTCTGTCCTAAAATAGTCGCAATCTCCTGATAATCCAATTGCTCATATTCACGCAAAATCAGCGCAGATCGCTGCTTCTCAGGCAATCTATTGATCGCTTCACGAACCATCTCTACCTTCTCACCGCGAAGGACGGCCTGCTCCGGAATGACATCCGATGGAGCTACCGGTACATAACCGCTCTCCTCCAATGGAACCTGACCGCTACGGTGCTTGCGAAGCTCACTTAGCACCGTATTGCGTGCAATCGTATATAACCAAGTGGAAAACGATGCGTCTACCTCGCGAAAAGAGTGCAGGCTCCGATACGCTTTATAAAACGTTTCTGAGCACAAGTCCTCAGCAATCATTTCCAGGTTCGAACTTTTCAGCATATGATAAACAAAAGCTAAAATTTTACGTTGGTGCCGCCTCATTAATTCTGAATAAACCTCAACATTACCTTGTTTGATTTCCTGAATCATCTGGGAATCTGTCATCATCCGAGTGAGACCCTCCTCGCCCATACATGTGCTGTTTTCCCGTTCGATTCTGTCTATATATACCGAACAGGTCAAAAAAAGTTGCGCCCTCTGCGCAAATGGATGAAACAGCATCATGGAACATTTGTTATTTTCTTACCCTATGTAGTGCCAACATTAACGGTGCTATCCCCAACAATATTCAACATCCAAAATGGACTTACCCATTGTACCACAAAATGTCCGTCAGTAAAAAAGTCCAAAATCCCCACGATTTCTATCAATGCCTCCCTAACGCTGGCACCTGATTCATTTATACAGCTTTTCAGGGGATTTTAAATTTTTTCAAGATTAAATGACAACCCCATTGAAAATGTTCTATTCAAATACATCAATAAGGAAAAAAACACAAAAAGAAAACGCTTCAAAAAAAAATTGACAAAATGAAAACGTATACATATAATAAAAGTACAGTATGGTTTCTCTCCACTCCTATCCTACTCAGCTACTTCACTAAAAGTAGCTACCACCCGGGGCTTTACCCGGGTGGTCTTTTTTTGTTTTCTTTAATAATAATTAGTGAGAAGGATTGTCTCATTTGTTCTTCAAATAACAAAAAAGCGGGCGAAAGTTTCTTCACCCGCTTTAAAACTTTTCCTATTATTTCACTCCCAGAAAGCATAGTACTTTTAAGGCGATCCGTAGCGCAGCGATCCATTTGAATCTAGAGAAGCGTAGCGTTCACCTTTGCAGGGGGATTCTTACCTTTAGATAATTTAAAAAGTCCAGAGAATCCCCCTGCAACAGCGATCGTAAGATCAAATGGATCGCGGAGCGGTGTACCTCCTTAACGAACACTCATACTTTCTCCACCCTTCACACCACCACTTTATACCCCATCGAATCCAGCAGAGTCTTGGCACGCTCCCAATCCTGCTCTTGACGGAAGGAAAGCCGCATGATGCCTGGGACATCCTCCCGGCTTTCAATGATTTGCATATTGCTCAGATTAATGCTGTGATTACCGAGTTCCATAGCAATTCGCCCGATAATCCCTGGGGTATCCGGTACATCAATATACAGATCAAACGTGGAGACGATGACTCCTTTACGACGCTCTGGCAGTTCACTGCGGAAGTGCCCAGCTGTCAAAAACTCGTCAGCGATTCCCTCACCGTCTTGTATTCTCAGTAAATGGGTAAAACGCTCAATCTGTCCGTTCCATTCTTCCAACAGGCCTAGTAAAACTTCACGATTGCTCAGTAAGATGTCCCGCCACACAACCGGATCACTAGAGGCTATCCGTGTAATATCACGGAACCCGCCCGCAGCCAATGTACGGTACAACGGATTTTCATCATTGTGCTTTCGCACCTGATTCACCAGCGCCGCTGCAATAATGTGCGGAAGATGGCTAATCGCACCGACAATATCATCATGCATATCAGGTTGGACACGCACAACATGAGCACTAGTATATTTTAATAAACGTTCCAGTGAACTGTATGCTTCCTCAGGCACACCCTCTGCTGGGGAAAGCACATAATATGCGTTTTCAAATAACAATGCGGAAGCAGCCTTTACACCGGAACGCTCCGAACCGGCCATCGGATGACCACCGATAAAGTAAGCGTTGCGCAAAGAAATTTCTGATGCTTTTTTGGCAATTGCCGATTTCGTGCTGCCTACATCAGTAATAATACAACCCGTTTTAAGCGGTAGCTTGCTTAACAGTTCGAGATAATGTTCCAATAAGCCCACAGGTACGCATAAAAAAATAAAATCGGCATCCTCTGCCGCTTCTTCAACCGAAAGAGTCGCGGTGTCCACGACACCACGGCTTAACATCGGTTCCATCAGTTCAGGGAGATGGGCATGGCCGACAACAGTAATATCCGGCTTCCCTTTAAAACAAAGTGCGAGGGACCCACCAATCAGTCCCACGCCGAAAATGGCAATCTTCATCAATTATCAAATCCCATCTGCGGAAATTATAGGCGTACTTTCGCCGCTTCCGCCCCCAGGACCTGTTCCAGCACACGAATAAACAACTCATTTTGCGGCTGTGATCCAACCGACACCCTAATATATGTCGGATATTTATGATGACCTGCGCGAATAATCACACCTTTACGAAGCAACTCCTGGAATACCTCACCGGATGGACGACGTACATCCAGCATAATAAAATTACCATGTGCCGGGAAAGACTCCAGCCCCAGACGCTTGAGTTCATTTTGCAAATAAACTCTGCCCTCTGCATTACGATCCCGGCATTCTTGAACAAATTCCTGATCTTCCAAGGCAGCAATGGCAGCAGCCTGTGCTACCCGTGATGTATTAAACGGTTCACGAACCTGATTTATCAAGCGAATGATTGACTCGGCTCCCATACCATAACCAATGCGCAGCGAAGCAAGCCCATAGATTTTGGAGAAGGTGCGTAGTACAACCAGGTTTTCATACGCTGGCAACAAACCAATGCCGTCGGGATACGAGCGATCCGTCACAAACTCGGCGTAGGCTTCATCCAGAACAACCATGATGTGCTTTGGTACTTGGTCCAAAAACGCAATCAGCTCTGCTTCGGGTACAATCGTGCCCGTCGGGTTATTTGGATTACAGATCCAAATAATTTTCGTACGGTCATTGATGTGGGACAGCATAGCATCCAAATCATGTACACCGTCACGCAAAGGCACCTCAACTGCAACCGCTCCCTCAATTTCCACATTACTTTTGTATACGGAAAATGTCTGATCGGCCATAATGCTTTCTTCTCCGGGAAGGAGGAAAGCGCGCGTAATCAACGCAATAATTTCGTCAGATCCGCATCCATAGATAAACTGTTCCTCTTTTAAACCCGTCCGTTTAGCTAGTGCCTGTGTCAAAGCTACGGCACTTCCGTCAGGATATACACTAATGTTGGCAAACTCCTGCTGAATGGCCTGCAACACTTTGGGAGAGCTACCATACGGATTCTCGTTCGAGGCGAGCTTGATGACTTCATCGAGTCCCAGCTCACGTTTTACGTCTTCAATCGGTTTACCGGGCTGATATACTGGCAAATGTACAATATGCGGTTTAGGTTGCATGCCCCTACCTCCTCTATCCAATCAGAACATATTTATTACTTTCTATTTTGACAGTTACTGCTTTAATTGTGCCACAAAATTATGAATTTGCAAAAGACCTTCTTGCCTGCGCACAGAATCATTCAGCAATGGAATGGCCTCCTCCACCTGACGTACAATTGCACTGCCGACCACAACTCCATCGCAAATGTTTGAAAACCGGGCTACCTGCTCTTGAGTAGAGATCCCAAAACCGACCGCTACCGGAATATCCGTATGCCGTTTGACCTGCGCGATAAAGCCCTCTATACCTTCAAAAAAGGAAGCTCTTTCCCCAGTTACACCCAGCGAAGATACACAGTATACAAATCCACGGGCCTGACGGACAATTCGTTCGATCCGCTGTTCAGAAGTTGGAGCCACCAGAGGAATCAGATGCACACCCACCTCTGCGGCCCGTCCTCCCAGCTCCTCCGCTTCCTCAAGCGGAAGGTCCGGAATAATCAGACCGCTGATACCGTGCTCCTGCAAGCCTGCAAAGAAAGCATCCATGCCCATCTGTAATACAGGGTTGTAATACGTGAACAGAATAAAAGGCAGACTTGAACCTGCCGCCCTGGCCAGAGAAGCTGTCTCCATGCACGTGCGAATGGAAATTTGCCGTTTCAGTGCACGCTCAGACGCGCGCTGAATTACAGGACCGTCAGCCAGCGGGTCGGAATAGGGTACACCCAGTTCCAATATGTCAGCTCCGGCCGACTCTAACTGCCGAATGATCTCTATTGTAGTATCCACATCCGGGTCGCCTACCGTCAGAAAAGGAATTAATGCCGTTTTGCCTTCATTTTTAAGGCGACCAAACGCCTGATCAATTAAATTCATGACGGATTTCCTCCCAAATACTTGATAATGGAGTCCACATCTTTATCCCCGCGTCCAGACAAACAAATAACGATAATATCATCTGCCGTCAACGAAGGTGCCAGCTTGACGACTTGCGCAACTGCATGTGCCGACTCTAATGCAGGAAGTATTCCTTCGGTACGGCAGAGGAGCTGAAGCGCATCCAGCGCTTCCTGATCCGTGATCGGAACATACTTGGCCCGCTCAATATCTTTCAGGTATGAATGCTCCGGTCCAACACCTGGATAATCTAATCCAGCCGAGATGGAATGCGCAGGTTGCACTTGTCCGTACTCATCCTGAAGCAGATAACTCATAGAGCCTTGGAAGACCCCTTGTGTTCCCTTGGTCATCGTAGCTGCATGGAATTCCGTTTCGACACCTTTTCCAGCGGCCTCCACGCCAATCAATGCGACACCCTGATCCTCAATAAAAGGATAAAACATTCCGATGGCATTGCTTCCGCCACCGATCGCTGCCACGATGACATCCGGAAGTCTGCCTTCCTTCTCTAGGATCTGGCGACGTGTTTCATCACCAATCACGCGTTGGAAGTCCCGCACCATCATCGGATACGGATGTGGGCCGACAGCTGAACCCAAAATATAGAACGTATCATGGACATGGCTGACCCAGTAACGCAAAGCTTCATTCCCTGCATCCTTAAGTGTACGTGTACCTGATGTCACCGGAATGACCTCTGCACCCAAAAGCTGCATCCGAAAGACGTTCAGCTGCTGGCGCACAGTATCCTCTTCGCCCATAAACACCTTGCATTCCAATCCGAGCAACGCAGCCACAGTCGCTGTCGCGACACCATGCTGTCCTGCGCCTGTTTCAGCAATGACCTTCTGTTTCCCCATACGCTTCGCCAGCAATCCCTGAGCTAATGCATTATTGATTTTGTGGGCACCGGTATGATTTAAATCTTCGCGCTTCAAGTAAATTTTAGCTCCGCCCAAATGCTGACTCAGACGCTCCGCATGATAAAGCGGCATTTCCCGACCAGAATAGTCCTTAAGGAGCCCGTTCAACTCTGCTTTAAACTTGGGATCATCCGCGTACTTACGGTAGGATTCCTCCAATTCAATCAGTGCGTTCATCAACGTTTCCGGTACAAAACGTCCTCCAAATGTTCCAAAACGTCCGTTGTTATCAGGTAATTGTGTCATGCCTGCTTCACCCTTTCTACAAATGCTGTGATTTTTGCAATGTCCTTGACTCCGTTCGTTTCTACACCGCTGGATACATCCAGCCCATCGGGATGATACTCATGAACCAGCTTTTCCGCATTATCGGCAGTCAACCCGCCGGCTACAAACAAAGGAATTCCATGTTGATGGGTCCAAGCCTGATAGGCAGGAATTCGATCCCACGCAAACGTTTTTCCGGAGCCGCCGCCATACAGGGGATCGTATGTATCCAGCAATAAAGCGTCAATTGTCCCGACAAAGGCATCCAATTCGTCCGCCGAGCGTTCTGTTTGTCCTTGACTGTCCACAGACCATGCCTTGAATAGCTGTATACCAAAATGCCCCCTAATCTCCCGACAGCGCTGCGGACTCTCCTGTCCATGCAGCTGTATGACATCCAAGGGTGCTTTCTCCATCACATCATTTAACAGTGTATCACCAGGGTTCACAAATACACCCACGCTGCGCGGTCTGCTACCTGAGGTCCATTCATCTAATACGCGAAGCAGCTTTCCAGCCTGTACGCCGTCAATCCGGCGCTTGCTGTCAGCAAACACAAAACCTATATAATCGACCGGTAAGTTTACCATAGATTTTAGCACTTCAACGCTTTGAAGTCCACAAATTTTTATGCCCGTTTTGTTCATGCTTTAACCCCGTCCATCAATTCGGCTACAGCCTGTCCTACATCTTCCTTGCGCATCAGATGCTCCCCCACCAAGATACCGTGTGCACCTACCGAATGCAGATAATTAACATCTTCCGGTCCCGCAATTCCGCTCTCACTGATAAACGTAACCCCTTTAGGAATTAGTGAGATCAGCTCCTCTGTCGTCTGGAGACGAGTCTCGAATGTCCGCAGATTTCGGTTATTTACGCCAATTAAGGTTGCTGTCCCCAGCTCCAGCACCGCTTTAAGCTCCTCACTGTCATGCACCTCTACCAACGCGTCCAGCCCGAGGTCCTTGGCAATCTGTAAAAAGGATCCTAATACACGGGGTTCCAGGATAGCGGCAATCAATAGCACCGCATCCGCTCCCAGCAGACGAGCTTCATATATTTGCCGTTCATCAATGATAAAATCCTTTCGCAGGAGCGGAATCTTCACCTGATCGCGAATTTGCTGTAAATATTCAGGGCTCCCCTGAAAATACGTCACATCTGTCAGTACAGAAATGCAATCCGCTCCTGCTCCCTCATATGCACGTGCAATGTCCACCGGATGGAAATCCGGTCGAATCAGCCCTTTGGATGGGGAAGCCTTCTTCACCTCAGCAATCAGTCCGAGCGGACGATTGCGTCTGCTCGCGATCGCATTTTCGAATCCTCTCGTCGCAGGTAAATCAGCAATTAATCGTTCAGCTTTACTTATTTGAAAATGCTCCTTAAGCTGCTCCACTTCTTGTCGCTTCGTCACCACAATTTTGTCAAGATACATATTGATATTCCCCCGTTGCCTGTATTAATTGATCCAGCTTGGAAATTGCCAGTCCCGAGTCAATGGCTTCTGCCGCTCGTGCTACTCCGTCCGTCAAGGTAGCCGCTGCACCTGATACATAAATGCACGCTCCTGCATTCGCTAACACAACATCCCGATAAGCTCCATGCTCTCCGTTTAAAATTCGTCGTATGATATCTGCGTTAACCTGTGCGTCGCCGCCCAGCACCTGATCAAGAGAATGCGTCTGCAAGCCCAGATCCGACGGATGAAGCTCGAACGTGTGAACCTTGCCGTCCTTCAGTTCGGATACACGTGTCGGAGCTGAAATACTAATTTCATCTAGCCCATCCAGACTACTGACAACCATGGCCCGTTTGGAGCCGAGCTGGTTCAATACCTCGGCAATGACTTCCGTTTTGTTGGCGTCATAAATACCCAACAGCTGCCGATCCGCACCAGCCGGATTCGTCAAAGGACCTAGCATATTGAATACCGTCCGCACACCCAGCTCGCGGCGCGGCGCGGCGGCATGCTTCATAGACGGATGATACAGCTGTGCGAATAAAAAGCAGATGCCGATTCGGTCCAGACATGACCTAGCCTGATCACTCGTCAAATGAATGTTGACTCCCAATGCCTCCAGGACATCAGCGCTCCCGGCACGGCCACTTGCAGAACGATTGCCATGCTTTGCTACCCGTACAGACACCGAAGCTGCGATGATCGCGGATATCGTGGAAATATTAAACTTGTGAATCCCCGAACCTCCGGTTCCACATGTGTCCAGCAGACGACCGCTGCCTTCTTCAGCTTGCACTGGACTAGCGTAGCTACGCATAGCCTCGGCAAAACCAGTGATTTCATCTACCGTTTCCCCTTTGAGGCGAAGAGCCGTCAGCAGCCCGCCAATTTGCGCCTGTGTAGCACTTCCACTCATAATCTGTTCCATTACGCTACGGGCCTCCGTACGCGAAAGGTGCTGTCCCTCAATGATCTGGCTTAACCCCACTTGCATCATGTCATGTCGTTCCATTGTCGTCTCCTCCTCAAAATCAGATTTTTGTGTGTTACGGAGTGTACAAATAATCCTGGTTGATGACGCTGTTATAGGGCTGCGTCGTTGCCGGGAACATCACTTCTGCAGTACGGATTGCCTTCAGCAATGCCTTCGCTTTGTTCACCGTCTCCTGATACTCGCTTTCCGGAACCGAGTCCCACACAATTCCAGCGCCTGCCTGGACATAGGCCCGGTTCTTTTTAAACACAATCGTACGAATCGTAATGCAAGCGTCCATATTACCTGAGAAGCCTAAATATCCAATCGCCCCTGCATAGGGTCCGCGTGCTTCCCGCTCCAACTCAGCAATAATCTCCATGGCTCGTAGCTTCGGAGCCCCCGATACGGTGCCGGCTGGCAGACAAGACAGAAAAGCATCGAAGAAATCTTTGTCCTCCCGTAGCTCACCTGACACATTGGATACAATGTGCATGACATGGGAATAGCGTTCAATCTCCATGAACGTATCGCATTTGACTGTGCCAAACTGTGATACACGGCCCAAATCATTTCTTCCCAAATCGACCAGCATCAGATGTTCTGCACGTTCTTTTTCATCGTTTAACAGTTCTTCAGCAAGTGCCACATCTTCTGTCTCCGTTACCCCACGCGGTCTCGTTCCTGCAATAGGACGGGTTTCTACCCGGCCGTTTTCCACCTTGACGAGTGCCTCAGGCGAAGTGCCTACGATGATCTCGTCATCCATTTTCAAATAATACATATATGGCGACGGGTTCATCGTGCGCAGCACGCGGTATACCTGTAAAGGTGAGGCCTCTGTATCAATGTGAAAACGCTGGGATAGTACAACCTGAAAAATATCACCGGAGCGGATATACTCCTTCGCCTGCTCTACGTTTGATATAAACTGTTCCTTCGTCACATTGGATTGGATCTCACCCAGTTCCACATCATCAGGAATGGAGGCTGATCCTAATCGCTCAGGCTGAGACTGCTTGCGCAAATACTGTGCCGTTTCCTCCAACTTGCGTTCCACGTCAGCATAAGCAGCACGGATGTCCTCATCGCGGAACCCTTCGCCTACATGAACATTGCCGACCAGCAAAATTTGCTGCTTCACATGATCAAAAACAATGACTTGATCGCAGAACATAAAACGAATATCATCCATATTCAAATCATCTACCGAATGCTCTGGTAGCTTTTCATAATATTGAAGCAGGTCATATCCAAAAAATCCGATAGCCCCGCCTGTAAATGGAGGCATTTCTTTCAGTTTCGGACTACGGTATTTACGAAGCAATGCTTTGAGCGCTTCAATCGGCTTGTCGTTTAATATTTGCCGTTTACCGTGTTGTTCCAATATTAAACGTCCTTTTTTACCCGAGACCATTAGAAACGGGTCTGTACCGATGAATGAATGTCGCGCCCACTGTTCGCCTCCCTCTACACTCTCTAGCAGAAAGGCACGGTCCCGCTCGGCATACCGACGGAAAATCCGAATCGGCGTCTCCATATCAGCCAGCACTTTTTTGTACACAGGAATCAGGTTAAATTCATTCGCCATCGTTATCACTTGCTCCACATGCGGCGTTAACATGAGATCACTTCCTTTCCAAATTGGCGCAGAACCATAGGAGAGAATATAAAAAAGCCTCTACCGGTAAGGTAGAGGCTGTCAGTTATTGAAATTATAAGAATGCTCCATATGTAAATGACTACAGCAAATAGATAAGTATACACTCATCCCTTTTGTATAAACACGCAGGTTCCTTCAAATAAGCTTCTCTGTAGAAGAATATCTCTTCATAGACAAAAGCTTACCTGCTACCGCCGGTCTCTGTAATCTCATATGGAATTGGCTAAGGCTGCACTCTTCTCATCTCAACTCTGTCTCTGGCTAACTCTACTCTACTTAACTCTGCTACACACACTATATCTCATGGGATGTTACTTTGGCAACCATCAACTTTAAAAACGGGCGCTTATTTCCCTTGGGAAGCCAGATCCGGTCTTAACGCCTGCGCTCCGTTCAAATATACATGTTTAATTTCCCGCTGGGATTTATCGGTGTTCACCTGTACCATCAAACGGATGCACTTGGGTAAACTGCCTGCCACAGGAATTTCTAATGCACACATGAGCGGAACCATATCCCAGCCATCAAGCTGACGAATGGCCTTGGCTGGAAAGGCAGTATCCAGGTCATGGGTCACCGTAATCCATACGTTACTAATATCCTCCGGCTGAATTTCATTGTAGGATACAATTTCCTCCAGTAGTTGGCATGTTGCTTCCAAAATTTCGTTTTCTTCATTATTCACTACGGTTGTCGCGCCACGAATTCCCCGATTGTACATCGTTACGCCCCCTCTTTTAACTGTTCAATAACTTGTCGGATGTAAGAGACGGAAATATCCTTCACAACCTCCACGTGCCCGATGCTACGTGGGACGACAAAAGTAATGCTGCCTTCTTTGAACTTTTTGTCATGCATCATCGCGTCCAGTAGCCGATCTGTATCGAGATGTGACGGAAGGGAGGTCGGTAGCCGTAGCGAAGACAACATATCCTTCGTTTCATCTACCAAAGAAGGATCTGCCCCCAGCTTCACGCCCAAAAGTGCGGAGCCGACCATACCAATAGAAATGGCTTCCCCGTGTAAAAACTCACCATATCCCGCAATGGCTTCAATCGCATGACCAATCGTATGACCTAGGTTTAGAATAGCGCGCAAATCATTTTCTCGTTCATCGCGCGACACCACTTCGGCTTTTACGGAACATCCCTTTTCCAGACCGTACTCCAGAGCTGTCGCATCCAGCGCAAGTAAATCAGTCGCATGGTCACGGCACCACTGGGCGAAATCAGCATCCCAGATCAAGCCATGCTTGATCATTTCAGCAAGCCCCGCAGATACCTCACGAGGAGGTAATGTTGACAACGTATCTACGTCATACAACACAAGTTCCGGTTGGTGGAAGGCTCCTATCATATTTTTCGCCAAAGGATGGTTGATGCCGACCTTACCGCCCACGCTACTATCATGGGCAAGGATCGTAGTGGGGATCTGTACAAACTTGACACTTCTCATATAAGAAGCTGCCACAAATCCAGCCAAATCACCCACCACACCACCACCAAGTGCAATAACGGCTGAATTGCGATCCAAACCTCCCTCAATGGCTGCTGTTATGACCTGCTCAAATACAGCAAGCGACTTGGAAGTTTCACCTGGCTTAACGACAAAGGACACTGTCTTGTAGCCAGATGCCTGAAGATTGCTCTCCAATGTTGCCAAGTAGAATCCCGCTACATTTTCGTCAGAAACAATCAACAACGGGCTTTTTTGCGCAATTCCTCGTTCCTTCAACAACTCTCCGGCTCGATGTAGCAGCCCTCGTCCGATATGAATAGGATAAGAACGTTCCCCAAGCTGTACCGTCAGCGTACTCATCTTAGTACCGCCCCAGTTGTTCTTCGTAGGATGCAATATTTGCACGAATCTCTTCAATCGAATCCCCGCCGAATTTTTCTAGCAAAGCTTTCGCAATCTCCCAAGCTACCACATGCTCCATAACTACGCTAGCCGCGGGTACTGCACATGCATCCGAACGCTCAACCTGTGCAGTGAACGCTTCCTTTGTATCAATGTCGACGCTTTGCAGAGGCTTGTAGAGTGTAGGGATCGGCTTCATTACGCCACGAACCACAACTGGCATTCCATTCGTCATGCCACCCTCAAAACCACCCAAACGATTGGTACGACGGTGATATCCACGTTCCTCATCATATAGAATCTCGTCATGCACCTGTGAACCACGCAATTCTCCTGCTTCAAAGCCAATGCCGATTTCCACGCCTTTAAATGCATTAATCGACATGACGCCTTGTGCAATACGTGCATCCAGCTTCCGATCATACTGTACATGACTGCCCAGACCAATCGGAACACCTTCTACAATACATTCCACTACCCCACCGACTGAATCACCTTCTTGCTTGATCAGATCAATATATGCTTCCATTTTCTTTTCGGTTTCTGGATCGGTTACTCTCACCGAGGAGGCTTCTGTCACGGCAATCAGCTCATCAATCGGCAGATCACGGTAAGGAGCTTCGATTTCCCCAATGCGGATGACCTGACCTGCCACCTTGATTCCGAACTCAGCCAGCAATTGACGGGCCAAACCGCCGCAGGCCACACGAATTGCTGTTTCGCGTGCACTGGAGCGCTCCAGCACGTTACGAAGATCCTTCAGGTTGTATTTCATTCCGCCATTCAAATCCGCATGACCCGGACGTGGACGGTGAACCCGACGTTTTTCTTCATCACTGCCTTCAATAGGCTCAATATTCATAATGTTCTGCCAGTGCTTCCAATCGTTATTTTCCACAACCAGCGCAATCGGTGCACCCGTGGTGTAGCCGTGACGTACGCCTCCGGCAATTTTCGCCGTATCTTTTTCAATCTGCATACGCCGACCCCGTCCATATCCTTTCTGACGACGGTGCAGCTGAAAATTCAATTCCTCAAAATCCAATTTTAAATTGCTCGGCATACCCTCTACAATGGCAGTTAGCTGGGGACCATGCGTTTCCCCCGCGGTTAAATAACGTAAACTCATGACGCGTTCCCCCTTTAAACTGTTAAACTGTGCATCGCTAAAACCTTTAACTGTGCTTCATTATAGTATACGCACCTTTCTTTGACAAGAAAAGCCACGTGTATGCAGATAAACAAAAACACGCCTCTTAGCCAAAGGGGCTAAAGGACGTGCTTTGCTGATAAGCCAACCATCAATTACTCAAAGATATAAATAAGTTCCTACAAAACTTTGGATGATATACGCAGGCTTATGCTTTTTTGCGATAAAAAAAGGTTTCCGTCGATTCCAGACCATATTGGTTAGGAGAAAAGATTTGCTCTGTGCTACCGACAAATAACACACCGCCGGGACGAAGACTGGCTGCAAACTTTTGATACAACGTATGTTTGGCCTCTTCTGTAAAATAAATCATTACATTTCGACAGATAATGAGATCATAGCCATCCTCAAACCGATCCAGCAGCAAGTTTTGCTTTTGAAATTTCACGGCTTGTTTCAAACGGTCATCAATTCGATACATCGCACCATCCGGCTTGAAATATTTGCTAGCTACCTGCTCAGGTACATCCTTGAGCGAACGCTCCAAATATTTACCTTCCTTGGCTTTTGCCAATGCACCATCATCAATGTCGGAAGCTGTAATGGAGCAATTTCCTAAAATCCCTTTACCGTCGAGAACCATAGCCAGGCTATAAGGCTCTTCACCAGTCGAGCATGCCGCACTCCACAGCTTAAGCTTCTGCTTTCCTACAAGCAGTTGTGGCAAGATTGTATCCCGCAGCACTTCCCACCGATTGGGATTTCGCCAAAATTCCGAAACATTGATCGTCATCCGATCCAGAAATTCATAGAATAGAGGTTTTTCCTTCATCATGGCATCATAAAAAGAAACAAAACTGGGAAACCCGTTTTTGTTGCGAAGCGTAGTTAACCGCCTTTTCATCTGTGCTTCTTTGTATTGTGCAAGATCAATACCTGTGCTGTCCTTGATTTTGCGGATAAACGCTGTGTAATCGGGGTCCGTCTGACCCAGTTCCATATCCGTCATGCTACCATCCTTCTTCATACGTAATTAAACTTATACCCAGGTCGCCACACTTTTTTCATACCGAACGGATTCTTCCGGCAGGAAAAAATTTGCAATCTCGCGCTCTGCGCTCTCCGGTGAATCTGAACCATGAATGAGGTTAAACGGTGTATGTGCTGCAAAGTCTCCACGGATTGTGCCCGGAAGAGCTTCGGTTACTTGTGTTTTACCAATCAACAAGCGGGAGAGCGTAACGATGTTATCCCCTTCCCATACCATAGCAAACACAGGGCCTGATGTGATAAAGCCTACAAGCTCTTCAAAAAAAGGCTTGCCCACATGCTCTGCATAATGCCGTTCTGCCTGTTCTCTTGATACTTGCACAAGCTTGCCAGCCGCCATTTTGAAGCCTTTGTCTTCCAGACGACTGATGATACGTCCAATCAGTCCACGTTGTACACCATCCGGTTTAACCATCAAAAAAGTACGATCCATCGGCTCACTCCCAATCCAATCTAATGTATTTATACAGTACTAAACTGTATTGTAACAGAAAGCTTGGAAACGGTTAAAGTATTTTGTCACAGCAAACCCAAAACACAACTTTAGTAGGAGCGGCGTGTTACAAAATGAGCAATATCGCGTAGCGTCTTTTTTGTTTTGACATCTGGTAGTAAGTCCAGCGCGTTTAGCGCTTTATTAATATATCGGTCGGCGAGAATTTCAGCTTTAGCGATTCCTTCACTTTTTTTGATCATATCCACCGCTTTGCGTGCATCTCCTTGCCCATCCCCATCCTGAATGCGGCGGATTTCGGCCAGTAGATCTGCACGCAGCTCAGGCTGTTCGAGCGCATAAATCACCGGAAGCGTAATATTCCCCTGTCTCATATCGCTGCCCGGCGGCTTGCCAATCTTTTTTTCCGTGCCACACAGATCAAGCAGATCATCCTGAATTTGAAAAGCCATACCTACGTTATAGCCATAGCTGTACAGCAGGGAATTGATACTTTCCCGTGCCCCTGCAGCCATAGCTCCCAACTGGCAGCTAACCGCAATCAACAATGCTGTTTTGCGCCGTATGCGAAGCAAATAATTACGCACACTCTGATCCACATTAAAAAAATCACGAATCTGTTCCATTTCACCAATGGACATCTGCACCAGCGCTTTAGACAGTACCCGGTGAATGTCGGGATTCGGCAGTCCAGCAGCAATAGACAGCGCACGTGCATATATGTAGTCTCCGGTGTACATAGCCACCCGATTGTCCCATTTGGACTTCACGGTGGGTTGACCGCGTCTCATTTCCGCATCGTCAATCACATCGTCGTGAACGAGAGAGGCAGAATGAATCAGTTCTAGAGGTACCGCTATACGCTTGAGCTTGTCCAGATCATATTCTCCAAACTTGCCTCCCAGCAATACAAATACGGGACGCAAACGCTTGCCCCCTGCTTTAAGCAGATGAAGCGACGTATCATTAATCAACGGCTCCGTACTGTCGATACTGCGGTATAACTCTTCTTCTATAAAGTTCATATCCTTCTTTAATAAACCAAACAAATCCAATCGTTTCATTCTTTCACCCGTGTCAGCGTATTGTCACTCCAGAGAAGCGGCTTCACTCGTCGGTCAAGCAGCCCCAGTTCATGCGCATACTGAAAATAAAGCTCTAAACCTTGTTGTTGCTTCTCTCCAAAATCATAACACAGATTAGTAAAGTAGCGCTCCCAATAATCTCGCAGACCTCCAATTTCCTCGCATGCTTCAGAAATAACAGGCGTCAGGTTCGACAGACTACGCTGCTTGCTTGCGCGGAACGCACTCGCAATTTCAGCCACAGCGGCAGGATTCTGAGCAGCAACAGCACGTCGTACTGCCCATACAGCAAAAGTCATACTGTAGCCCGTCCAGCGCTTCCACTCTTCTCCGAGGTCCGTAACATACAGATCTTCACTTCGCCAAGATGCCTTAATCGCGTGATCTCCAATCAATAGCCCTGCATCTGCCTGTTCCAGCATCAAGTCAAGGTCCGGTTCACAGTCAAAATAGGAAGGTTGACCTTCCCATGCCTTTTGCATCAAAATTTTCAACAAATTCACGGATGTAGCAGACGTATTCGTAAGTGCAATGGTTCCGTTTTTGATTTCGTCCAGCGGCTTGCGTGAAAATAGTAAAATGGATTGCACAGGACCATCTGCACTGACGGATAAATCTGGCAACAATAGCATTTCCTCAGCACCCGATGCATACGCAAAGGAGGACATCGCACTAATATCCAAACTCCCATTCAGCATACCTCGATTCAATTCAGCCGGAACTTTAGAAACCATCTCCGCCGAATGGAGAAGCTTAGAAGGATTAAAAAAATGAAAAATAGGCCAAGCGTTTGTATATTTAATTTTTCCGATTGTGATTGTCTTGGTGTCCGGTGTCGGCATCGGAATCCCCCCATCTCGTAAACAGTTGATGTTCTATACGCAAGCTGTCCAATACTTTGCCTACGAGGAACAGCACAATATCATCCAGCGTCTTCGGATGAAAGTAAAAAGCCGGCATAGCCGGAATCATTTTGACGCCGAGTCTCGCAAGCTTAAGCATGTTTTCCAAATGAATGGCATGTAGAGGCGTCTCACGAGGCACAAGGATCAGCGGACGACCTTCCTTCACCATCACGTCCGCTGCCCTCGCCATGAGATTATCGGACGAACCGTGTGCTACTGCTGACAACGTCCCCATCGAGCATGGCATGATAATCATCGCATCCACCAAATAAGAGCCGCTCGCAATCGAAGCTCCAATATCTGTGAACGGATGGTATACAAGAGAACCGGGACGGCCTCCGAATTGTTCATTCAAAGCCCCTTCCCGGTCAGTCACATTCCAGCCCAACTCCTCTTTCAACACCCGCCAGCCAGCATTGGAAACGATCAGGTGAACTGTGTATTGCAAGTCCAGCAAAGTCTCTACCAGTCGCACACCATAAATGCTTCCGCTCGCGCCTGTAATGCCAATAACGATTCGTTTGCCTTGATGTCCGCTCGCGCCTGTAATGCCAATAACGATTCGTTTGCCTTGATGTCCGCTCACCTGATTATTCATTAGTATTGACGCACCACCAAATCAATCAGTGTAAAGGCAAATACGACAGTGCTAAGTACACCGTTCATAGTAAAGAATGCCGTCTGCAAACGACTCAAATCTTTTGGAGATACGATATAGTGTTCATAAAATAAAATAATGTACGAAATAATCATGCCCGCCAGATACCACCAGCTTAAATCTGCAATAAAGAACAGTACAATAAATCCGATCGCCGTAATGACATGGAATGCCCGAGCAATGTTCAATGCACCTGCTACACCAAAACGGGCAGGAATAGAATAAACTCCTTCGTTTTGGTCAAAATCTATATCCTGACAAGCATAAATTACATCAAATCCCGCCGTCCAAAATGCAATCGTGAGATATAGTACGATAGCGGTCAAATCTATTTGTCCCGTTACTGCAACCCACGCACCTAGTGGCGCCAAACCAATGGTCAGACCAAGTACAACATGGCAAAGCCAAGTGAAACGCTTGGTATAAGAATAAAAAACGAGCATAAAAAAGGCCAGCGGAAACAGCTTGAACGCCAGCGGACTTAACTTGAATGATGCCCAGAATAACAACACCAAACTGACGATAATGAAAATCACCACTTCGCTCGATTTGAGCAACCCCGCCGGGATAGCGCGTCCTGCTGTGCGCGGATTTTTCCCGTCAATCACCCGGTCAATCATACGATTAAAGCCAAAAGCCGCGCTACGTGCGCCTACCATAGCTAGCAGGATCCAGCCGATCTGCGGCCAGGAGGGAAGGTTGCCTGTCACGACAACAGACCCCAATACAGCCCCCATGAATGCAAATGGGAGCGCAAATAAGGTATGTTCAATTTTAATCATTTCCAAAAAAATAGCAATTTTCTTAAACATGCTGACTCTCCTTGATTCCAATGTGCAATGCCGCAATGCCTCCGGTGAGAGAATGAGCCTGGACATCCTTCAATCCGACTTCACGGAAGATGCCAGCCAACTCATCCCTTCCTGGAAAAAGCGCCAACGAATCAGGGAGCCATTTATACTGCTCATAACGTTTGGCGAACAATTTGCCGAGCATGGGCAAGATGTGTTGAAAATATGTGTAGTAAATTCCCTTGAACGGCTGCCAAGTAGGTTTGGACAATTCCAGACATACGACCTGCCCGCCAGGTTTGACGACTCGTTGCATCTCCTGTAACACTTGGCGCAGGTCAGGCACGTTGCGCAGACCGAAACCAATCGTCGCATAATCAAATGAATTATCTTCAAAAGGTAGTTCCATCGCGTTGCCCTGAACAAGCTTAATTTGCTTTTCACGGGATTCTGATGTAATCTTACGCTCGCCAACATTGAGCATGTTCTGACTAAAATCCAGTCCTACGATGTGACCACTTTCACTTGCACGCGCCATCGCAAGCGTCCAGTCACATGTGCCACAGCAAAGATCGATTGCCGTATCGCCACGATGCATGTTCATTTTTTTCATCGTAAATTTCCGCCAAGCCTTATGTCTGCGAAAGCTCAGTATATCGTTCATCAAATCGTATTTACCTGCTATGCTTTCAAACACGCCATGAACGAATTGTTCTTTCGGCTTGGTGTCGCTTGATCCCATCACGTTCACCTAACCTTCCCTCACAACTGGGTGCGGACTATTTAGCAGCTTCAGGAAAGGCTCAAGCATGCGTTCAAATTCCTCGATCCCCGTATTTTGATCATCTGACAGGATCTGCCGGATGTGTGTAACTGCCGAGCGAAGCTTGTCCAGTATCGCATCCTCGGCTTTGTATTTCAGAACAAGCTTACGCCATGCTTCAGTGTCAGTACCACTATCTGAAAGCAATGCCTGCTCGTTCCGGTCCCCGTTACCATAAATATACCAGAACATATATCCGAAACGGGACTTGTCCGGTTCTGTCCGCTTCCCCCATTCCTCCACCAAGGTATCACAGAGGGCAAATTTGTTGAGAAGCTGCTTCCAAATTTCCTGATCCTGTTCTGCTACAAGTGAAGTGAATGATAAAAAAAGTTCCTTTTTGAAACGAACCATCTGAGTTAAATACTGAGTTGCATCCAATCGGAATTGCTTCATTCCCCAGTACAAACTCATTTTCCCTGCGTTCACTTCACATACAGCATCACTCAGCTTCGAAATGGCCGTGATGCGGCCTGCCAGTGCAAGCAGCTGATAAAAACGACTGCTAAAATAGTCCCCTGCTAACACTTTCAGCTGTCTGGAACGCATCTCCTCCGGGCTCCGTATACCGGATAAAGTATCAATCATATCATGCGTATCCAGCCCCATCTGCACAAGTGAGGTTACCAATGCGTACAGTTCGTCCTCACTGGCATGCAGCTCCTGCGCATTCCGGTTCAAAAACACAAACATCAAACGGGTACGGCTGTCAGGAAAAGCCGGCATTTCCGTATGTTGTTGAATCATGTCGTATTCCACATATTTCCTTGCTAATTGGGGTACGCGATACGGTTTCATCCTAAGCCTCCGAGACATGACTTTCTGCTATACTCAAATAATTGCAATGCCTTATATTATATCACAATTTAAAATGATTCGCGACTAAAGTACTGTAGGTCCACCGGCAGAAACATCTAATCTGTATATACACCGTTAAACCTGTTTTGCCACATGGGCGTTACTGTAATGCGGAAACGGGATTTCAAATCCTCTGGCAATTCCGCGCCTTCCCGGCTTCTCAGCTGTTCCAATGCCTCGTTCGTCCACTCGTTCCGGCGTATATCTGATGCAAGCAGCAAATGACGTTCTCCTGACCATTCGTCCTGCGTCACCACCCGAAGCAGCAATTGCCGTACATTCGTCGTTCCGTAAAAGCTAAAAGCGGCAAGCTCCGCCATGTTTTGATAAATCTCTAGTGGGGCAGTTTCTTCCTTGGACAGCTTGACATCCAGGGTCAGGACTGAATGTTCCCAGCTTGCGCTTGCAATCGGTGTGGTCAACGGCAGCTCGTTCAGCGTATCCACCAGATTGTCATCCGACAGCAGCACCCGTTGCTGAGGCGAAATCGTCGCCTGTGTCTCACGAACTGCTGCGGTTCCTGAGTCCAGCACCTGTAAGGACGGCAGCAACACAGCTGCAGCGATGGTTATGAGAATGGAGCCACCGAATACAATCCAAGGTTTCATCAGAGCCTCCCCTGACCTCTACCTCATAATGTGGGTTTGCTACGGTAAAGGTCCTCACTCTCATTCTACAACAAAAAAAAGCAGGCTATGCCTGCATTTTAATCCTCCGTATCTACTACCCCGTGCTTAGTCATCACAACGGCTTTGCCGCGAATTTTAATAGCAGAAGTATGATCCGTAAATTGGACGATCAGTACCTCGCCCTTGTCCAATTTTTCTGAATGATGCAAGCGTGTATCCTGACCTCTAGTCAGACCAAAAACCTGACATCCGTTGCTTTTCGCTTTAATTACGACGTACTCACTGCTACCCGTCACATTATCTTCCATGTCCTTTTCCTCCCTGAGAGCCGAAGCTATACTTTTTATGATGGAGATTCAAGCTAGTTTTGTCAACTACATGCTTCCCGAGCTACCTGCAACAATTAGCGTGTCCCGAGCCATACTATCCGTGCAGTCCCATCCATTAAAGAAAGGAACGGATCTGATGAAAAACTATCTTCCCGCCAATCTCAGCCCTGCCCAAATCGAACGGCTTCAACAGCTAGAGCATGAATTTGCCGAGCTAACGGGTGAACCCCTGGTGCTGATCGCTTATGCCTCGCGAAACGCCAGAACAGCTTCCTCTTCTTCAGACCATAGCACCTCTACCACGAAGTAAACAGGGCAAAAAGAAAAGGCCGTGAATCAAATTCACGGTCTTTTCAGCGCATTGGGAATATGTAAGAAATCTTATTTAATTCCGTCTTTGAGCGCTTTACCCGGTTTAAATGCCGGAATTTTGCTCGCAGGGATTTCGATTTCTTCTCCTGTTTGCGGGTTACGTCCTTTACGTGCGGAACGTTCACGAACCTCAAAGTTCCCAAAACCTACCAGTTGCACCTTATCTCCGCTTTGCAGCGCTCCAGAGATCGCCTCAAATACTGCATCGATTGCTTTGGTTACGTCCTTTTTGGACAATTCAGTGCTTTCAGAAACCTGATTGATCAAATCCGTTTTATTCATAATATTCACCTCCCAATTCAAGTGTAGTCCAGCATTAAGGTTATCGGTGTTAATGACCGATATGAGGTCGCCTGTATAAAATAACCCGGGCGGCGTACTGCCTTCCATAATGTTATCATCTGTTTCCGTTTCGTCGTTAAATATACATAGAATATACCTAACCTCCGCAATATAGGCCGAAACTGGCGTTTTATGGCACCCTTCTTGCGTGGAACAAGGTTTATAGTAATACAGTCCACAGACAATTTCAAGTACGACGACGGTTTGACACGTAAAAAGTAACGGCCAGCGCAAGTACCAGCACTACTCCTTTAACAATATCATGGGCAAAATATTGCACATTCATCATCGTTAATCCATTAACCAACACACCGATCAATACCGCACCAATAAATGTACCAATGACATTGGGTTTACCAGCACCAAAGACCGAAAAACCGACGAATACTGCAGCTACCGCCTCCATGAGCAAAGGGGAACCCGCGTCAATTTGGCCTGAGCCTACTCGCGAGGCATACAAAATACCGGCAATCGCCGCAAATACGCCTGAAGCAACATAGGCCAGAGTACGGACTTTTTTTACCCGTATGCCCGACAGACGAGCAGCTTCCTCATTTCCACCCGTTACATACATTTGACGCCCATGCTTTGTATAGGTCAAGAAAACATGCACCGCCGCCACAGTCAGTAACAGTAAAATAACCGAAATCGGGATACCCAACCATTTTCCTTGCCCCAGCAATAGAAATGCAGGAGATATCTCCCCCGGCGCCTTGCTGCCATCAGGAAACTGCATATGATTGTATATGGTATAGCCCTGGGCGTACGTTTTGTGAATCCCGCTTACAATATACATGATTGCAAGAGTTGCGAGCAAATCAGGAATACGCAGTTTAATGATCAATAATGAATTTAACAGTCCTACCAAAGCGCCGACAATCAGAGACACAATAATGACCACCGCAACAGGCTGCTCATACCAGACCATCAAAGAAGCTGAAACGACCGTTGTCAAAGATACTGTAGCTCCCACCGACAGGTCAAAACCGTCCACGATAAGGGACAACGTCACACCAATGGCAACGAAAGTCACAATGGCAATAGACCCTAGAATATCCATTAAATTATCATAAGTCCAGAAATAAGGTAATGTAGATGAAAAAAACGCCAATACACCTATAATGACAACTACGGCACCGTAACGAAATGAGACGTTTAACCATTTTTCCTTCATGAATGCACCTCTTCACCGCCGCTGGCATACAACAGAAGCTGTTCCTGTTCCACTTCGCCCCGCGCAAATTCCTTTATAATTTTGCCATCATACATCACTGCAATCCGATCACCAATGCCAATCCCTTCAGCAAATTCACAGGTTAGATAAATGATCGCTTTTCCTTGCTCCGCCAACTCCCCAATGATACGGAAAATATCACTTTTTGCCCCTATATCCACACCCTTGGTTGGCTCGTCAAAAACAAATACATCCGCTCCCGAATGCAGCCATTTCCCAATCGCAATTTTTTGCTGATTCCCGCCACTCAAATATTTAACATTCTGACGGAGCGATGGCGTCTTAATACCGAGAGAGGCGACAATCCCATTACCGTTATTTTGTTCTTTACGCCGACTGATGAAACCAAGGACACTCAGCTTCCCCAATAGCGGAAGGCTGAGGTTTCTTTCTACACTCTCCTCAATTAGCACCCCCTGCTTACGTCGCTCCTCGGGTATGGATACAATTCCTCGAGCTACCGCATCCGCTGGCTCTCTCAATCGAATGGAGCGACCCTTAAAGGTCAGCTCTCCCTTATCCGGCTTGTCTGCTCCTGTAAGAAGTCGTGACAGCTCCGTTTTGCCTGCACCAACCAAACCCACAATAGAGAGAATTTCACCACGTCGGGCCTGTAAATCAACGCCGTGCACTCGTAATCCTTTGTGAAGCCCTTTTGCTTCCAATATCGTTTCACCAATAGGTACCTCTGTTTTTGGGAATTCCTCTTCAAATGTTTTCCCAAGCATATGCGTAACGATGTCGCCTACACTTAAATCAGAAGCAGGTCCCGTGAACACGCGCTCGCCATCACGCATCACCGTAACACGGTCACTGTGTTCGATAACCTCCGGCAATCGGTGTGTGATGAGGATACATGCAACTCCCTCATCCTTGAGTGTATGGATTGTACGGAACAAACGTCGCGTTTCTTCCTCGCTGAGCGGCGCCGTAGGCTCATCAAAAATGATGGTATTTGCTTGCTGTGTCAGAATACGTGCGATAAGTACAAGTTGTTTTTCTGCCAACGTCAGTTCAGACACATATCGTCGTGCGTCAATATCTACCTCTAGACGTGCTAATGCCTCACGCGCTCGTCTGCGCATAGCCCCCGGCGCAGCCCACCATCGACCATCAGGTGCAGACAAATCGTCCATTACAATGTTTTCAGCTACGGTTAACTGAGGCACAAGCGCTGAATCAACCTCCTGATACACACAGTGGATTCCCGCCCTTTTGGCCTCCCACGGTGAACTAATGTTTAGTTCCTTGCCACCAACTACGATAACTCCCTGATCGGAACGATACGCACCGGACAAAATCTTCATCAATGTGCTTTTCCCTGCCCCGTTGGCACCCAGCAGAGCGTGAATTTCGCCACCCTGCACCGTAAAATCCACGGCTCGCAGCGCATCTACACCAGCAAACTGTTTGCTGATTTTCTTCATCTCCAATGTATATACTTGTGAACTCATGGTGCCCCCTCACGCCTGCTTATGATAAAAGCGCGCCGAAGCGCGCCTTTTGCATGATGCAAACATTTTATTTGGACGTTTCATATTCCTTCATCCAATCCTCATATCCCTGCTCACTTTGACCCCATCCCTCCACATATTGGGATAGCTCGGATGTGGAAATTTGCTTATCTGGCAGCGCTTCGCGTTGCACATATACAGCCTTCAATACGACTTTCTCCTCCGGATTATCCCCATGCAGCTTCTGATATGCATAGCGCACTTGTACGCGCCCGATATCTGTTGGATCAACGGCTGCCGAGGCCACCCAAGGATTTTTCGGGTCCTGGATCATTTGCAAGTCCTCGTCGCTCATGTCAATGCCGTAGACCTTAATTTCCGTACGTCCCGCTTGTTGGATCGCACGGGCTGCCCCTTTGGCAAATTCATCCCAAGCCGCCCAGACGGCTGTAATTTCGCCCTTAGGATATTGCTTTAATACAGCTTCCATTTTGGCTTGCGTATCTAAAGCAGGATTCTGAGCAGAACCAAAAGTCGCGATTTCTTTAATATCCGGATTGGATTTCAAAAATGCATCATAAGCAACCTGACGACGTTCCATCGGTGCAAATCCAGCAACCCATACTTTCACAATGTTACCTTTGCCGCCGATATCCTTTTTCATTTGCTCCAGCGTCAACTCAGCCATGCTTTGGTCATCCTGTGAGAGCACTACCGCACCCGGAACATTGACGGCAGCATCGAACACGATAACCGGAATATTGCGGGAAATTGCTTTTTTCAGCCCTGTCTCCAGCAATGCATCACCGTGATCAGTCAAAATGACATCAAACTGCTGGTTAATCGCACTATCAAGCAGAGAAGCCATTTTAGCCTTATCGTTATCTGCCACAAACTTAGTCAGCGTACCGCCAAATTTCTTAACTTCCTCTTCCACGCCTTGAACATACTGTTGCGAAAATGTGCCCGTGTTAAACTCCATGATCAACGCAACCCGTTTACCCTTTAGATTTAAATTGTCCGTTTTTCCGTTTGTTGTATTCGATCCCGCAGTGCTTGTCCCTTGAGTGCCGCTCTCTGTTTTCGGCACGCCGCATGCAGTGACCAGCAAAACCAGCACCAGTAGCATGATAGCCCCTAGCCCTAGCTTTTTGTTTCTTTGGAGCTCTTTTTGGATATTCATGATTTCATTTCCCCCTCGTTCAATCCACAAAATGATTCAAATTTGATACTTAATATATCGCTTTAAACCAAGTATGTAAATAGGTTTTATTAAATATAGAAAAATTTCTGGTTTTATAGGCCAAAACACAACAAACAACCGCCCCCCGATTGAATACCGGAAAACGGTTGCTGCTTAAATTTGAAATCAGGACGGAGCCTAGTCCGAAGATACAATCCTGTTTTGTTATTTTAAATATGAGAAAGCTCACATCTAATTTATTTGGAGCACTGCTTTACCGGAGAACCTCCGATCTATCAGTTGTTGGGCAATAGTTCCAATTTCCTTCCAGGATGTCTCCACTTCGATCCTTGGTACTAACTGGCCTTTGGAAACAAATTCACCTAATAATTTCAGATCTTCCGCCGGCGAATAGCGATTTATCTCCTCTCCTAAAAAGAAGCTATACAAGGTTCTACCACCTAAGCCCCTGATATTAATCGTTGCGTAAGGTGAGGACGAATGTCCCATGGATACACATATTCCGTCTGGCACAAGCTGAGGCAGTAAGGCAGCTAGCGTATCACCACCTACTGAATCTATAATTAGATGATAAGGTCCAAATGCATCAACCGATGGAATCGCGGTATCTCCAACAATAACCTCATTAGCACCAGCCTCTTGAACAAGTAAGGCTTTTTCCGTTGTTCTGGCAACACCTACTGTAAAAGCTCCAGATTGCGCGGCTAGCTGATGTGCAAAAATTCCAACTCCGCCAGTCGAGCCAGTAATCAACATTCGCTTACCGAGCAGCATTCCTCCTTTTCTAAGCGTATAGAGCGCTGACAGACCAGCTACTGGTAAAGTAGCCGCCTGGGCAAAGGTAATATCATCGGGAAATTCAGCCAGTAATGAAGTAGGAGCAGCAACCTGTTCGGCCCATGCTCCCATCAAGAGAAGGCCTACGACACGGCTTCCCTGTTTCGGACCCGTGCCATCTTTAGCCTGCTCAACGACGATCCCAGAAAAATCCCAGCCTGGTCTGATCTGTCCTCCATTATTTCTTGCATCTACAACTTCACCCCGATTAAGAGAGAAGGCTTGTACTTGAACGATCGCTTCCCAAGGCTGGGCCTGTGGGGCGGCAACTTCCTTTATCGCAAAATATCCTGAAGCAAACGGATCTGTTACAATTGCACGAACCATATGATCTCCTCCATGTTTGTCATTGAGAACCCTTTGTAAATAGCTCCCCTTTTTCACAATGTAGTATACTGTAGGGAATCATGTGTACCAAGTGTAGAACTACACCTCATTATGAAAAGGATTGAAAAGAGATGACCATGCACAAGGATGAGGACTTCCAGCACAAAACATTAAAAATCGTATTGGGAGAGATTGAAGCTGTTCGTATGAAACGCCAGCGGGAATATACCGAGCAATCTCACCCGTTATTGAAACGATTTACTCAGCAGGAGCTTAATGATGAGGCCTGTCCTACATATAAAAATCTATTGGTTGGACGGTCTCGTCGAATACCGGATCGGCAAACGATGATCCATATTGCTGAGTATCTGGAGTGCACTTCAGATGAGCGCAACGATCTTCTCCTCGCCGCCGATTATCTTCCGATCCATTACGAATTGGAAGGACGGTCTCTGGAGCTGGCGCTGGAGCAAGCGCAGCAGATCATGAGTAATCTGCCTTTTCCGGCAATGATCGTCACTCATACCTTAGATATTAAGGGGTTAAATGAGCCGTTTCGCCAGTTATTTGATATCCCCTATGATTCTTTTATGAATGGCAAGCTGAATAAAGTTGATTTTCATTTTAACTCCGATTTTTCCATTCGGCCCCGTTCCACCTTCGATACTGAGTCGTTCGAACAATGGGAGTCTCATGCTATTTATGGAATACAAGCTTTTAGAAGGAATAACATGTTTTCCCGATACGACCATGGGTATAAAAAGTTAATTGACAGATTTCGAAAATACGACGACCTCAATAAATATTGGAATATGCAGCCAAAGGACTCAGCAAATGAAGTTGAGCAATCCAAAATCATTTTGGCCAGAATGGGAACCATGGCCGATTTTGTCCCTATTCGTTACAAGCAAATTCATCTTTCTGTAAGCAGCCACATGTATCCTGGAATTGAAGTGTACTTACCAATAGACGAACCTGCACGCAGAGTATTTGAATATTTGGGGTGTCCTGCAGAATGTCAGAACTTCGCGTTTAATGAATAGCCAGTCAATGAGAAACGAAAGCTCAATAAAAATAGAGGTAGTCTAGGACTTTATTTTCTCGTCCATGGCTACCCCTGTCTGGTTTTGGAGGTCAGTCTAATATTTTGTTTTCTGCGAACCGTAGAGAGCAAATTGCTTTCCACGGTATTTCCTTATATATTTTTGGTGTGGCTTAGCCTTAAAGAATAATAGCAATGAGACCGCCGGAGCCTTCATTAATGATACGACCCAGCGTTTCCTGCAGCTTATAGCGTGCATTGTCCGGCATCATGGCGATTTTACCCTGAATGCCTTCCCGTACAATAGAATGAAGCGAACGTCCGAAAATGTCTGACTCCCAAATTTTGATTGGGTCATTCTCAAAATCCTGCATCAGATAGCGCATAAGCTCCTCACTTTGCTTCTCTGTTCCGATAATCGGAGCAAATTCCGATTCCACATCGACCCGAATCATGTGTATGGAAGGTGCTGTTGCCTTGAGCCGCACACCAAACCTTGTACCCTGACGAATCAACTGCGGATCGTCTAGTGCCATCTCGGACAACGACGGCGCGGCAATGCCATATCCCGTTGTCTTGACCATTTCCAGCGCTTCAGCGAAGCGGTCGTACTCCCGTTTGGCATGGGCAAAATCCTGCATCATTTGTAGCAAATGATCCTTGCCGCGAATCTCTACCCCGACGACTTCGACCAAAATCTGGTCGTACAGCTCATCGGGAGCATACAGATCAATTTCAGCTACGCCCTGCCCCATATTCATCCCGCTCAACCCGGCCCTGTCAATGAATTCATATTCCATAAACTGGCCGACCACTCGATCTACATCACGCAGGCGTCGAATATCTTTAACCGTATCGCGAACGGAATTTTCATAATTGCTACGCAGCCAGTGCTCTTCGTTCAGTACCATGACCCAGCTCGGTAGGTTTACATTCACCTCATGCACCGGAAATTCATACAATACTTCACGAAGTACGCCTGTAACATCATCTTCCGTCATAGTCGCCGCGCTGAGTGTCATGACGGGTATATCGTACTTGGCAGCCAGCTCACTGCGAAGCTGGAGTGTTTCATCACTGCGCGGATGCGTGGAGTTGATAACCAAAACAAATGGTTTGCCAACTTCCTTCAACTCCTCAATGACGCGTTCCTCCGACTCTACATAAGAAATGCGCGGGATTTCCGCAATCGTGCCGTCTGTAGTGACTACCACACCGAGCGTCGAATGCTCCTGAATAACCTTGCGTGTACCAATTTCTGCCGCTTCCTGAAAAGGAATAGGTTCTTCGAACCATGGTGTGGAGATCATCCTCGGACCATTTTCATCCTCGTAACCTTTTGCTCCTTCTACTGCATATCCTACACAGTCAACCAGACGTACATTCACATCCAGTCCTTCCGTTACTTTGATCTGGACGGCATTATTCGGTACGAATTTAGGCTCCGTCGTCATGATCGTCTTGCCTGCCGCACTTTGCGGCAACTCGTCTACGGCGCGGGCACGGTCCGCCTCACTTGTAATGTTTGGCAGAACAATCGTCTCCATAAAGCGCTTGATAAACGTTGATTTTCCTGTTCGGACTGCGCCGACGACCCCAAGATAAATGTCTCCTCCGGTGCGTTCGGCAATGTCTTTAAAAATGTCCACTTTCTCCAATGAAATCCCCTCCTCAAAAGTCTCCGAAGGAAAAATGCTTAAAGAGCATCCGCTTCGTGTTCAACCAACTGCTTGATCCCAGATGCGGCAGAACAGCCTTTAAAATGCCCGGAAGTCGTCCGCCGCCGAGATTCAGGAGACTGATGGAATCGGCGAAACGGCGTAAACTCGTACATGCATTTGGACTGATACCATCATATGTATCCCCTCCGTAAAATATGTTTAGTTTTTTGAAAAATAGATTACGACAGAGCGATCATTGCAGAAACGATATTTTACGTTTGGGTCCACTCACCTAATATATGCGGGGCAAGGCTCTCCCATGACTTTGTCGCTAGACTAAATAAAAAAAGGATGTTTCTCCTGACTGTTTAGAGTCGTCGGAAACCATCCTTTTTTTATTCTCCTGATATAATCGGCATTACCACAGTTCATCATCCATCGCCTGACGCTCCAGTTGCCGCCTGATAGCCGCTTTGAGCTTATCCTCCGGTATGGTTACCTCCATATCGCCTTGGACACGAGCCTGGCAGGATAAGCGTATTCCTTCATCCAGTAAAGGTCCCAGCTTCCGCTGCTCTGCATCGCTGGGTTGACCTGCGAATTCAGCCCATTCTGGAGATATTTGTACCTTACACATCAGACAGGCTGCTTTTCCGTCACAACGAGTGGGAATATATACACCCGCTTTACGAGCAGCCTGAAGCAATGACGTACCCTGACCAACCTGTACGCGCCTGCCTGACGGCTTGAACGTAATCTGCACATTCATGAACGGTCCTCCAGTCGTCTTTCTCCTAATACACACAGCTTATACTTCATTGCCCATCTGGATGACAGAATGCAACTCTGGCCAAGGCAGAAGTTCTGCAAGCTTGTCCAATTGCTCCTCATTCCAAATATTACTGACTAGTAACTGCTTCAGTACAATTATATGACGTTGCGGATCGCGCTTCATGACATCGGCAATCGCTTTGTACCGGTCGGGTCGATTTCGCAATATATTGAATAAAAGTTCATGACTGAGCGGCATCAGACGCAGTGAAGCACTCCCCAGCTCAAGCTGAACACCAGTCGACCAAAGTAGTCGCTCGATCTCTAAGCGGTATAACGCTCCGTCACATAATACCTCAAATCCTCCCACCAACTCGACTGGAAATCCCTCCAGATCATAGTGGCTCAGCAATGAAACGTAAGAGCCGCTACGGTCAACCTGCTGTCGATCTATACTCATACCCAGGGGGTGCGCATGAAGCTGCTTTGCGGCATGAATATCCGCATAAATATCAATGTCCCGAGGCATGCGATCCAGTTCAACTTCTTGCACAAGTAATGAACAGCTCCCGCCCAACATCCACGGAACCGACACTGTTGACCAGCTCTCAGCCAAGCTACTCAGCGCAACTGCCAGATTGTGAGGAAGCCTGTCCACTAACACTGATGATATTGCCTCCTTCAACATCGTTTCCTCCTTTGCTGTCTTTCCTTCCGTTTCCTGATGGGCATCATTATAACATGTTCGACAGGGCAGTTCGATATTTTGTGTACTGAAAAAGAGGTTACCTACTCCAAAATACAAAAAAAACCGCGAACCTTCCCGGTTCACGGTGAATAATACTAACTGGCGTGCGGCCAGCGGTCTATTTTTTCATCATCATTTTCATCAACGCTTCCATATTGGAAGGATTCATTCCGCTCTTTTTGACGGCACCAACAATATCCCTTACTGTATCTTCCGACACCGGAATGTTGGCCATCGCAGACACCTGCTTGATAAGCTGACGCAGTTGCGCTTCGCTTTGAAGCGTGTCCGCCTTTACCGTGCCTGCCAGCTTTTTCACTGCATTTTCGGATATGTTTTTGCCGCCTTTTTTGTTAATGGCCTTCAATGCATCTTTCGGAAAGTTTTTATTCACAATCTCCCCTCCTCCGCCATTGCTCAACTCAGTCTATGAGTGGCGGAGACAAAAGGTGATTAAGCGTACATAAGACATGCCAAACGCCTAACTAAAAAAGGCTATCTCATTATAGAAGAAATCTACCATGAGACAGCCTTTATATTATTAAAGCTCATCCGAGCCCTTAAGAATGCCATTGCTCCCAAGTTTGAAGTGGCATGACTTCCATCTCGGTCTTAGGATCGCGACCCATCAGCGCCTCAACAGCCTTACGGACGTCACGTCCTTCAAACAGCACTCCATAAAGCACCTCTGTAATAGGCATCTGAACACCTAATTTTTGGGAGATGGCGTATGCCGCTTTGGTCGTTCGAATACCTTCTACGACCATGCCCATAGATTCCAGCACAGCATCAAGCTGTTGGCCCTGTCCCAATAGTGACCCTGCACGCCAGTTGCGACTGTGACGACTCGTTGCAGTGACCACTAGATCGCCAATACCAGCCAGGCCAGCAAAGGTTAGTGGGTTAGCGCCCATCTCAACTCCGGCACGGGTAATTTCAGCCAATCCACGGGTCAATAAAGCCGCTTTGGCATTATCACCGAAACCAAGTCCATCTGACATTCCCGCACCCAATGCGATAATATTTTTTAGCGCCCCGGACAGTTCCACGCCGAGCAAATCACGGTTTGTATAGACGCGGAAATAGGAGTTCATGAACAGCCCCTGTGCGGCTTGCGCAGCCTTCTCATTGGAGGAAGCTACAACAACCGTTGTAGGACATTTCCTCACCACTTCTTCCGCATGACTCGGACCAGACAGCACAGCAATATCGCCCTCAGCGACTTCCAGTTCTTCCGAAATCACCGTGGACATACGTTTAAGCGTTTCAGTTTCAAAACCTTTAATGGCATGCACTACCAGCATATCCTTGCTAAAATGAGCTTTCAGACTACGTGCTACCTGACGAGCAGCAGCCGAAGGAGATACGATAATCACTGCTTTAGCACCAGATACCGCAGTCTGCATATCAGTTGTAGCTGAAATGCGGTCAGACAAAATGGAGCCTGGTAAATAATGCTCATTCGTATGCTTCTCATTGATTTCAGCTGCTTGCTGCTCGTTTCTCGTCCAGACAGAGACATCGTTGTTATTGGCCGCAAGAACGGAAGCCAGGGCTGTTCCCCAACTCCCCGCGACCAGCACAGCTATTTTCTCAGACAAGACGATCTCCTCCTTTGGAGCCAAGCTTGTTCTCATTCCCACGTACCAGCTTGACTATGTTGGTACGGTGTCTCCACACAGCGAACAGACAAATGATTAGAGCCGTCCAGAATAACGGCCATGCATAACCAAGCACGAGTAATATCCAGGGAGTCAAAATGACAAATATGAGCGATCCCAAGGATACGTAACGCGTCATTACGATTGCAAGTATCGCAATGATTCCGGCATATAGTGCGGGCAGTAAGGCAAGCGATGCCAATACACCAATAGCAGTCGCAATACCTTTTCCTCCACGGAAGTGAAAATATATCGGCCAGTTATGGCCCGCAATCGCTGCAATGCCGCACAAACCCGATACCCAGGATGATTCTCCACCTAACCAGTGCCCTATTAGCACTGCAATAACCCCTTTAAGTACGTCCAGCAGCAGTACCAGAATAGCTGGGCCTTTTCCAAGCACACGCAGCGTATTCGTCGCACCGGCATTGCCGCTTCCATGCTGGCGAATGTCGATTCCTTTTAATTTTCCATACAGCAAACTAAAGCTGACAGAGCCAAGCAAGTAACTGAGTACGATGGCAACGATTTGTAAAATCAACCTATTCGCTCCTAACTTTCGTCAGACTTGCGCCGTGTAAAGATACGAATTGGAGTTCCTTCAAAATTGAAGGCGGCGCGAATTTTGTTCTCCAGATAACGCTCATACGAGAAGTGCATTATTTCTGGATCGTTTACGAATACAACCATCGTAGGCGGCTTAACAGCAACCTGGGTCACATAGTTAATACGCAGACGACGTCCCTTGTCTGTTGGTGGGGGATTGATGGCAACCGCGTCGGAAATTACATCATTCAGCAAATGTGTCTGAATACGCAATACATGCTGCTGTGCCACATGCTGTACAACAGGAAGCAGCTTTTGCAGGCGTTGCTTCGTTTTTGCAGACAAGAACACAATCGGAGCATATGTCATAAACAGAAAGTGATCGCGAATTTTCGTTTCAAACTGGTGCATCGTTTTATCGTCCTTGTCCACGACATCCCATTTGTTAACGACAAACAGCGACGCTTTACCCGCTTCATAAGCATAGCCAGCAATGTGCTTATCCTGCTCAATAATGCCTTCCTCGCCGTTAATAACGACCAGTACAACATCTGCACGCTCAATGGCACGCATGGCACGCATTACACTATATTTTTCGGTCGTTTCATATACTTTGCCACGTTTACGCATACCTGCCGTATCAATCAGCACATACTTTTGACCGTCTTTTTCAAAAGGTGTATCAATTGCATCACGCGTCGTGCCCGCAATGTCACTAACGATAACCCGTTCTTCTCCCAGAATGGCGTTAACCAGTGAAGATTTACCTACATTCGGGCGGCCGATCAAGGCAACACGAATAACGTCTTCATCATAGTGATCTTCTTCCAGCTCAGGCAAATTGGACGTAATGGCATCTAGCAGGTCGCCTATCCCTGTTCCATGACTACCAGAAACAGCAATTGGATCACCAAATCCATAAGAATAAAACTCATAAATCAGATCGGCGCGACTGAGGTTGTCCACCTTGTTGACAGCTACGATGATCGGTTTACCCGAACGATATAACATTTGAGCTACCTCTTCATCTGACTGTGTAATTCCTGCTTTCGCATCACTCATGAATACAATTACATCTGCTTCTTCTATTGCAAGTTCGGCCTGCATACGGATGGATTTTAAAATGACATCCTCACCATCAATCTCAATGCCGCCGGTGTCAATAATACTGAAGGATTTACCATTCCACTCCGATATACCGTATATACGGTCACGAGTGATTCCGGGTTTATCTTCCACGATGGACAAACGATCCCCGATAATCCGATTAAAAATAGTGGACTTACCCACATTCGGACGACCAACGATAGCCACAACGGGTCTTGCCATAAATTCACTCCTCCTGTCAATTCTTCCGCTATCATCATAGCAAAAAACATACCTATTGGCGATATGGTCACGTAACAACAATCGGCGAACCCTCTGGGTCCGCCGATGGTGTACGTTATGCTTATTATAAAATGTATTGATTTAAACTCATTTAAATTTGTTCAGCTTATCGCCAAAACGCTCGCCGAGCGTAATGCTCAGACCGGAATTATTGAGGGAAACGTTAGGATTATTCAGTTCCTCACGAGGTGCACGAGATGCACGTGGTGCTCTTTCTGCTTTAGGAGCAGCTTCAGGAGCTTCCTCAGTTTCTTTAATGCTCAGGCTAACACGTTTTTCGGAAGGATTCATTTCAAGAATTTTAACTTTCACTTCTTGTCCTTCTTCCAGAACTTCTTGTGGAGTTCCAATGTGTTTGTGGGAAATTTGGGAAATATGAACCAAACCTTCCACGCCAGGAGCGATTTCAACGAATGCACCGAAGTTAACCAGACGTTTTACAACACCTGTTACGATGTCATTGTTGTTGAATTGTCCAGCAGCCGATTCCCAAGGACCAGGCTGTGCAGCTTTCATGCTCAGGCTGATTTTCCCTTTTTCAGGATCTACTTTCAAGACTTTCACTTTCACTTGATCTCCTTCAGAAACTGCATCAGAAGGCTTATCGACATGAGTCCAAGCAATTTCAGATACGTGAACCAGACCGTCCACGCCGCCAACATCTACGAAAGCACCGAACTGAGTAAGACGTTGAACCGTACCTACGATTTCTTGGCCTTCTTTCAGCTCAGCCATTACTTTAAGCTTGTTGGCTTCGAATTCTGCTTCCAGAACGTCTTTTTGAGAAAGGATCACTTTGTTATTTTCACGATCCAGTTCTTTTACAACAACACGCAATGTGCGGCCTTTGTAATCACTGAAATCTTCAACGAAGTGGCGTTCTACCATGGATGCAGGAATGAATCCGCGCAGACCCACGTCTACCACGATGCCGCCTTTAACGACATCATTCACAACAACTTCAAATACTTCTTTGCTTTCGAACAGTTGCTCCAACTTTTCCCAAGCATTTTCACTGTCGATTGCACGTTTGGACAGAACAAGTTTTTCCTTGCCATCGTCAATGCTGATAATTCTAGCTTCAACCTCTTGGCCTACTTGTACTGCTTCTTCTGCGTTATCCAAACCAGAAGACAACTCGCGAATTGGAATAACTCCATCGTATTTATATCCAATGCTTACTACCGCTTGGTTATCTTCCAATTTCACGATTGTACCCTTAACGGTGTCACCTTTTTTCAGGGAGACGATTTGATCGAGCTCGTCTTGATTTGCCGCTTCAGCAGCTTCTTGATTTTTAATTTCTTCCGACATGTCAATACCCTCCTCAATTCAAAAAAAACCATTTATTTAAACCTGCGCATGGCAGAGTTCAAAACATAAATAAACTTTTGTTCTAGTTTTCCGAGCTTAGACACAATTCATGCAAGCCTTTCAGTTATTCGTAGGCTTACCCGTTTCCTTCATCGTGCGAATACGAGACATAATTGCTTCTGTTGCAAGTTCTAGCGGATCTCCTTCGATATCGGCACCCTTTTGGTAAGCGTCCAAATTGACAGGTTTACCGTATAACACTTTCGTTTTACGGAAAAGCTTGTAATCACCAATAATGGCGACCGGAACGGCAGCCGCTCCACTGCGTAGCGCAAAGCTTGCAGCACCCTTTTTACCGATTCCCCCAGCTCCTCTGGAGCCTTCGGGAAAGATCCCCATAACCTTACCATCACGCAAAATGTTCAATGCCAGCTTAATGGATTCCTTACTTACACCACCGCGTTTGACTGGAAAAGCTCCCAGTTTCCCAATTAGTGGACCCAGTACAGGAACATTAAACAGCTCGGCTTTTGCCATAAAGTGAACCTTTCGCTTCAGCAAAATACCGACTGTAGGAGGGTCAAGATTACTAATATGATTAGAACACAACAGCACTCCGCCCTCGGCAGGAACATTTTCCCTGCCTACCGCCTCAAGTCTAAACAGAACGCGGTAAATAAGACGCAAAATACTGGCGCATACAGTATATATCATTGGCTGATCTCTCCATCCTTCTCCGTTAAGCAATAAGATACGATCGTATCAACGACATCCTGAATGCCCATATGGGTCGTATCAAGCACGATGGCGTCCTCACTGCAACGAAGCGGGGATACCTCCCTCTCCTCGTCAAGCTTGTCACGTGCCGCAATGTCACGTTCTAGCTGCTCCAGAGTGATATCATCAGTTTCGCTCAGTTCTTTAAAACGGCGAGAGGCACGTTCCTGAACACTTGCGGTCATGAACACCTTGACTTCCGCATCGGGAAGTACAGTTGTTCCAATATCACGACCATCCATAACGACACCCTTGCGCGCAGCCATTTCACGCTGGTTTTCAGTCAAACGTGTACGTAAACCGGCAATACTTGAATACTGTGACACGTTGCTAGTCACTTCCATCGAACGGATCACAGTGGTTACATCTTCCCCGTTACAATAAACCTTTTGGCCTGTGGGGTCCGGTACTAATTCAATCACCAGCTCAGGTACATGTTGAAGCACTTTTTGTACATTTTCTGCAGGTATTTCCTTACACATCATGTACCACGTTGCAGCTCGGTACATGGCGCCGGTATCTACATATACATAAGAAAGTGCCTTCGCCACCAGGCGGGCCACTGTACTTTTCCCTGCACCAGCAGGTCCATCAATGGCTACATTGATTTTGTTACTTGAAGATACATGTTGCCTTGCCAACAGGGAATTCCTCCTAACCTAACCTCAAGAAAAAAGCAGGCATTGCCTGCGACGTGAAAATTATACCACACATTTATAGGCGATGCAAAATAAGCGACAGGTTTACTATAAAAGAAAAATTTCGGATGATTAAGATTTCCCCCGGAATTCCAGCTGTCTTTCAAAGCAATATTTAATCAGTTTTTGGCGCTCCTGATCAGCGATTTCCTCATATTTCAGCATAATGAGTTTGCGACCGTTTTCCATCTGCTGAATGCGCACAATTTCAGATTGGAACGGAACATGCTCCTGAGTACCGTTTTTATATGGAACTAAAATCCAGCAAGACAATGATTCTCCTTCTTCAAGATGATGAGTTCCCTGGGTGTGAAAAGAAACACCCCCGCCTCCTACATCATGTGTCTCTGCTACAAATCTGGACTCGTTCGCACCATGCTTTACTGCAATTTCCAAGTTGGCCTTAACCCGAAGAAAGTTGCGGCGCTGAATTTTGCTGATGCTGTCTGGAGCAGGTTTGTGGATACGAACCATCCGGAGAACATCCTCTTTAAAACCCGTAACGTGGGTATTAAAATAATTTTTAATCCCACCCTCGCTCATAAAAAATATAGACAGTTCTTCCCCTAGAAACAATTTTTTCAAATGCCCACTTGTTTGTGACATAGGAATTTCAATTAGGAAGTTCTGTGACTCCTCTTCTGCAATACGAGACTTAAATTCAAAAATCTCGTCCTTATGGTCACTACCAGCCACTTGTATGTATAACACATCATTAATTTTGGGAAACAAATGATCCACCATCCTTGTCCATTAAAAGCTCTAATTAAGGTATATAATACCACGACTTTGTGCCTATATTAAGCATTATATTTGTTCGATCTATGACTAAAGCACAAAAAACCTCCTTCACGAAGGAGGTTTAGAGTGACTATTGATTCATTTTCATGTAATCAACTACGCATTACTTGCAGTAACCTGAGGTTCATCTGAATCTTTAACCTCTTCAATCGTTTCTTCCATTCCCGTATTGGCGTTAATGTATATCCGGTAGACGGAACCATTGATTTTACCACCAAATTCATAACATAGAACTTCATTCGAAAGTTCATTTTCAATTAAAGCTTTACGGTGGTAAGTTTCACGAAATTCAGGATTCAATTTTGCTCGTGCTGCATTCAAATTCAATTTCGCTTGCGGAATGCGGCGGAGATGACTATGCTCATACACATAATCACTGGATTGAAAACCGATCACTTGTCCGTTATCAAGGCCTGATCTGACTGTGATTTTTTCTGGATAGATAATCACGTCCCCTTGTTGGCTCGCAAATGTAATATTAGCTAAATTCCCGCTCTCATCATACGCAACTGGCTTCATTCCTTTGTAACCTTTTTGTTCAAGGTATTCACTAGCATAGCGAATCGCTTCATTACGTGTTGCTTTTTTAGGGCCTACTGCTCTCATGTCATGATAAGAAATAAGCTTGCCGCCTTTTTTCGTAAAATCCATACTGGCCACGGGTTGCTTCTTATTTAGCAGGGTAGCTGTATAAGATGCCCATTCCGTTCCTTTACCGTTTTCGTTCACACGGATCTGACTTTCCGGTTTTCCTGTAAATTCAGCGGCATTTCGTTTAATTTGTTCTGCATTCACTGCCGGGAGACTCAATTTTTTCACAGAGCGTTTATCATAGATGCTGGCTACAGACGGTCCCCAATCCAGCTCCTTGTAGTTTTCCACCTTTTTGTCCACGGTTTTAAAGCCATCAATAATGGTGTTGTCCTTCGGACCAGTTTGCGAACCTGCCGCCATATCTACATCCATCCATCGCAAATTTTTGCTAAGGACCTTTTGCTGCACTTCCTGCATGTTTTTCGAAATTTCTTTGGAATTGTTATATAACGTTTTTAGGTTCGAAATTTCTTTCTCGTTTAAAGGCTCGTGATCCAGATCACGGACAGCGGTCTGATACGAAAACGCGGATAGATGTGACAGTAAATCCTTGGCATGATTAAAAGGCATTACATTCAGAGGCAACTGATTAACCTCATTTTGGGCCTCACTTGCAATCCTCCACACGTTCATCAAACATTTGCGGTGCATCGCGTGTGAAGTATTATGGACAGCAACCGCGTTACCGAGTTGAGAATGCAGCTGATCCATATGAAACGACAAATCGTGAAACGCACGCTGGTATTGATTTTCCGCTTTTATCGACATGCTATTTGCCTGAAGAGACACCTCTTTTCTCATCTGGCTTTGCTGATAACCCCACACAAATGCTCCTATCATCATCAGGGTAACCACCGGGAACAATACGGCACTAAGTCGCTTATACATATTGGGAGTCTCCTTTCTTCAAGTACACTACCGATAGTGTGACAAGAAGAATGCTCTCTTATGCATGGTTTTCCATGACTTCAACAATAAACTCACAGTTATCGCAAATGCAGCGTTTAAAGCCGGTCTGAATCTGTCCTTGCTCTATACGTCCTCTCAGCACAAAACGTTCCCCACATCTTTTACAATGAATTCTTACTTTTATACGCAAAAAAAAGACACCTCTTTCTCTAACAGGTTTGTCAGATCAGTGTGCCCCATTTTGTTACATGTTAACCTTTTCTTCCCGTTTTAACAAACGAAAAGGAGAACGGTTATTAGCTCGACTGATCTTTGCCATTCCTCCATACCATAGAAATGCCATAAGTGGAATGATAAACCAGATCCAGTCATGCGAAAATTTCGTTAAAATCAAATCGTATACTCCGTGCCAGAACCATGGAAGCACCAATGACAGCAGCAACATGTATTTGCTCCTCAAGCCCTCTGAAAACTTGGCCTTCCCCATGTAGTAGCCCATCATTACACCAAACATCGCATGACCGGATACCGGTAGTAATGATCTCATCAGCATCATGCTAATCGAAGCATGGCCCGCCCACGCATATAACAGATTTTCAACTGTTGCAAATCCGAGTGAGACTGCGGCCGCATACAAAATACCGTCATAAGGCTCGTCGAACTCGGTATGATTATAGATGATGTGATACAACAGAAACCATTTAAAAAACTCTTCCACTCCGGCTGAAATGCCGAACACCTGGATTAACGTGTGATCCCCTAGCCAAAGCAGCAGCCCGCGTTGAAAAATCATGACAGGAAGAACCACCAAAAAACCGAGCAAAAACACTTTAATAACCATGTGCAGTGGCTCCGAATCATACCTGTCCTTCAAGTAAAAATACATCAATAAGGCGAGACCCGGCGCTGTGGCTGCCGCTAAAACCGAAAACAGAAGCACCGATCATCCCTCCATAAAAATGAGTCGGCCCTGCTTTTAGCGCAGAGCCGACAAATTCACTTCGATATCACTTTCGATAAAACGAATCAAGAACGGCTGTCAAAATGAGTGCAGATGACAGCAACTGCCTGCTCAGGAATGACCAGCTTGCCGTACTCTTCCAACATAGCTGGTGTAACGGATGAGCCTTCTCCAAATTCAGCAAGAACCGCAATTAAAGCCGCAAGCTTGGACTCCTCTACTTCTTCTGGTTCCAAGTGCAGAATCCATTTTCCTCTATAATGATACAGCTTACCTGCTTCCGTAGTGTTACTACGAAGCATATGAGCCGCTTCTATGAGTACTTCGAAATCGCTAAACGCGTAAACGATGGAATCGCTATGCTCCAGCGTGACTTCCATTTCGTAGACTTCCTCTGGAAGCTCCTCATCGGGACCCGAACCATACTGTTGATGGTCGTATTTTCCCCGGGTGACGATAACAACCATTCCTTGAGCAGGAAGCGCAAAGACTTCGACAGCTAACGGTCCCGTGGCGTCGAAGCCCAGTTCGCTGTACGCCTGATCCATCATTTCGGTAAACAGCTCATGAACTCTTGGAATTTCTTGCCACATATCGTCTTTTTGAATACCGCGTTCGCTCAAATCGTCAAAGGTAAGGAAAATCCGTATCTTGTCCTGACTTAATCTTTCTATTTTCATACTGGACCCTCCTCCTGGCAGCCGAGTGTTATTAACAGATTATGATGCAATTATGATGCCTGTGATGAAAATGGTTCTATGTAATCATGTTATCATTTTATAATCGTAAATGCACGCAATAAAAAGATAAAAAAAAGAATCATTTGAACGGCTTTTATAAAAAAGCCGCAAAATGATTCGGAATAAAGGTTTCTGGGTTACAATCCCGGTACGGCTGTATGAGTTTCTTTCAAAATTTGCTCGACCTCACGTTTAACATCGGGACTTGTGCTGATGAAGTCTTTAATCAACTTCATATTCTCTTCTTTGTTCTTGGCGGTATGGGCGTTATGAGCGGTTTTATCTGTTAGTGAATGATGGTCTTGATCCTTATGGGTGTCTTCTTTATTGAGTGTTATCTCGCCCATTCCGGGGAATGCCGCGTCCATCATTTTAGTACGGGCTTTCTGCACTAAATTGCCGCTTTTTTTTCCACCCATATCCATGGATAAGCCCAACATGTTGCGGTTGCGGGAGATCAAAGAGCTTGCGACAGCGCCCAAGACGATTCCCAGGAAAAATGAAGATGTTTTCACAATTAGAACCTCCCTTTGTGGTAGAATCAAGCATAGTGTTCGTCAGTAATGACAAACTCATACGGTATAAAATACAGGAAGGTGAGATGAAATAATGGGTACAAAAACAGCAGCCATTTTGTTCACAGCATGTCTGCTGCTTAGTGCTTGCACTGCAAACAAGCCGGAATCTGCGGCAACAAGCAACCAGCAGGATTCGGTAGCGTCTGACTCAAGTAACAGCGCCAAAGATCAGAGCAGCGTCTCTTCCCCAAAAAGCAGCAGTAAGCAAGCAGGCAGTGATGATCATAATTCAGCGGGTAAAACCAATGCACAAAATGATAAAACCATCGAAAGCAACGAAATAGGAGCTGCGACATCGGCAACTACCAATAACAAAATGTATCACTTGAACAAAGCCTACAATGTAATCCCTAACCAACAAGGTACCGAAAAAAAAGTCGTGTTACTGACCTTTGATGATGGTCCTAAGGAAGCAGCCATGATCAACAAAATCATAGATGTACTCGATAAACACAAAGCGAAAGCGATTTTCTTCGTAAACGGTTACCGTGTAAAAGAGCATCCTGAGTTGCTTAAGCTTATCCATGACCGTGGACAGCCCATCGGCAACCATAGCTGGGATCACATCGTGCTGAAGAATAAATCTGAGCCTGAGGTCAAAAAACAGATTGAATCGGTACAAAAAGTTGTTAAGGACATTACAGGTCAAGCCCCCGTATTCTTCCGTCCCCCTCATGGTGCCGGCGGAGACGTAGGTCGCAAGGTCGCTAAGGAAAACGGTCTCCTATACATGACATGGTCCGTCGGTTCTCTGGACTGGACAATGAAAAAGAATCAGCCTAATAAAACGGAGGCACTTCTCAAAAACGTAACGGAACAACTTCATCCAGGCAGCAATATTTTGATGCATGAACTGCCATGGACAGCTGAGGCTCTGGACAGTCTATTGACACGCCTCGAGCAAAAGGGTTACCAATTTGTTGATCCTCAAAGCATTGAGGTTCCTGCCAGCAAATAGAGACTTGCGTATACTCAGTCTTAACTGTAGATGATGCAATAAAGGCCTCCACTCTCCGCTATTCATGCGGAGACGGAGGCCTTTTTACCGTATCATTTTGCGCCTTTACCAAAGCATTTCACTGATGGGTGGTGCACCCTTGATGCCCCACCACAGTAACGCTGCAGTAATCAGCACAAAAAGAGTACTCAAAAAATTTAAAAACCACTTGCTTACCCGAATACGGCGGGACGGAAACATTTCTGCCCGCGTTCGGTACTCACTGGCAGGAGTATCATCCTCCATCGTCACAGCAACTTCTGGTACAGCGGCAACGTGAGCCAATTCTGGCACGGGCCGTGAAGCACGGGAGCGAACTGGTTTAGATTTTGACCTGTCCTCCTCCTTGCCTTTGCGACCATTTCGACGGCTACCATAGGTCTGCACTCTGCTAAGTTCCTGATTCATTCTTCATACCTCCGAAAACGTAACGCTAAGCCAGATATAAGGTCAATCACAAAATGACAAATGATCGGTGCCCACAGACTACCGGTCTGCACATATATGTAGCCCAATCCATAACTGCTAAGAAAAACCCAGCCAGTGGGAATCCAATGCCGTAAATACCGGATATGAATCACCGCAAACAAAATGCTTGTCCAATAAGGACCAAAGCTGTACTGAATTGCACCTCTGAACAAGAATTCCTCACAGATAGAGACGATAGCTGCTATACAAATAATATGCCACACCGGACGATTTTGAAACAGCATTTGGTTAATACCACCGTCATCCATAGCATCCTCAGGCATAATCCGGGACAGCAACAGATCCACAAGTAACATAGCGGCGGCCAAACCCAATCCCCACCATAAGACGTGCAGAGTGTTCGGCAATGCAAATAGTTCTAACACATTTCTTTTCTGAAAAAATATCCAGATTGCGCCAATCAGCAGGGTCAGCCCCTGAGTTAGATACAAATTGTAAAGCAGCAAGCGGTCGTTCAATTCATGAATTTGCGCTCTTTTCCATTTCACTTTAAGCTTTTTCATAGTTAGTTAGTCCTCTGCATAGTCTTCTTTAGCATCATAGCCAAAAAGTCGGGCGGATTCAAGAAGACTTAAATCTTAATTTTCCGCATTCTGTAGCTATATATCTAGACGGCTATCCACACATGTCGCATGTCCTATTGACATGCCCATGTAAGCCATGATACATTATGAAAAAATTATTAGCGACAACAACAATGATGGAGAAAAGGTATTGATTTCGTCCTCAGAGAACCGGTGCTTGGGTGGAAGCCGGTGACGAAATAACTACTTTCAGCGCTCCTGAGTTATTGCACCGAGGTCTGTGGAATACTTCCCGGCATTAGATGCAATCGGCAGAAAACCGTTATCCTTTCGGTCATTTTATGACCGCTGAAGGCAGTCCATTGCGAAATGGCTGCGAATTAGGGTGGTACCACGATAACTCTCGTCCCTTACTATGGAGATAGTATGTGATTCGGGGGTTTTTTTGATGCCCGAAAACCGCAAAGCGCCTCCGCGTAAGACTTTTGATCGTCAGTTTGGTGCATAATACTATTTTATCCCTTTTCTGCGTCAATGCGTTATCACACTAGTATTTTACACCGCTCTCCTGTACTTTTAGAAGCATTTCAAGTTTTTTCATGTTCTTTATGGAATGTATTTCAGTTTGAAGTACATCCTGTCCATAAAAGAAGTTAACTTTGAGGAGGAAACCAAATGTTTAAAGTGTTAGTATCCGATCCGATCAGTGACCTGGGCATCCAGCAACTGATGGATGCAGACGATGTCACGGTGGACAAGAACACAGGTCTCAGCGAGGATGAATTGGTTCAAATTATTGGTGACTATGACGCATTACTCGTTCGAAGCCAAACTCGGGTAACCGAACGCATCATGACGGCAGGTAAGAACCTCAAGGTTGTAGGGCGAGCTGGGGTCGGAGTGGACAACATCGACCTCGAAGCAGCAACACAACGAGGGATTATCGTTATTAACGCTCCTGACGGCAACACGATTACGACTTGTGAGCACACTTTTGCGATGATGATGGCTCTAGCACGTCATATTCCACAAGCATATGCCAAAACCATTGGCGGTACATGGGATCGTAAAACATTCCTCGGTGTCGAACTGCGTAACAAAACACTTGGAGTCCTCGGCATGGGACGTATCGGCAGTGAGGTGGCTAAACGTGCTAAAGCATTTGGCATGAGCATCCTCGGCTATGATCCATTTCTAACGGAAGAACGCGCTGAGAAGCTGGGCATTAAGCTGGCGAGCGTGGACGAAATTATCCGCAACGCAGATTTTATGACCGTACACACACCATTAACACCAGAAACGAAACATATGATTGCTCGTCCACAGTTTGAAGTGATGAAAAAAGGAATGCGCATCATCAACTGTGCCCGGGGCGGAGTTATCGATGAAATGGCTCTTGTTGAAGCCATTGATGAAGGTATCGTTGCCGGTGCAGCCTTTGACGTATTCGAGTCAGAGCCGCCAGCACAGGATCACCCATTCCTGAGTCATCCGAAAATTATCGTCACACCACATCTGGGTGCCTCGACTGTCGAAGCTCAGGAGAATGTAGCTATCGATGTGTCCGAGCAAGTGCTGCATATTTTGCGTGATGAGCCTTTTAAAAATGCGGTCAACATGCCTCCAGTACCATCCAACGTCATGACGCAATTGCAGCCATATTTCTCGCTTGGAGAAAAGCTGGGCAGCTTTGCCGCTCAGATCACGAATCAGGCTGTACGTGAAATTCAGGTAGATTACGCTGGCGATTTGTCCTCTGTGGATACACAGCCGCTGACACGGTATATTTTGAAAGGTGTTCTTAGCCGTCATCTGGGCAGCGATGTGAACATTGTAAACTCTGTACATCTGGCCAAAACACGTGACATCCATCTTGTCGTATCTCAGGCGCCCGCAACCAAGGGTTTTACCAACCTGATTACCGTTACACTCAAGACGCAGAGCGGCGAAGAACAACGTGTATCTGGCACCCTGCTGGCAGGCTATGGCGAACGTATTGTTCGGTTGAACCAGTTCCCGGTAGATGTGGCACCGGAAGCTCATTTCCTACTCATCTCCCACAATGATAAACCAGGCATTATTGGCCGTGTTGGCACCTTGCTTGGCGAGAACGGCGTCAATATCGCTTCCATGCAAGTAGGGCGTAAAATTGTCGGCGGTGAAGCCATCATGATCCTGACCGTCGATAAAGCCGTGCCAAAAGACGTGCTGATTCAACTCGTTGGTTTGCCAGAACTAAATACTGCCCAAGAAGTAGTGTTAAATTAGTTCCAGACAATATTGAGAAGTCCATGGTTTTATAATAAAGAGAGGCGCCTGGCTACCCAGGCGTCTTTTTCTCTTATACCGTTATCTGTCATGAAAGCAATCATCATGCATGAAACAGGATGTTCCACGTTGAACAAGATAAATGTTGATTTTTCAACAAAAAGCACCCTCTTCCGAGGATGCCTGCAAACCGGGGTATATCAGCTGGGGCTTATAATTCTGTTACAGACCCAGCTTTGTTTTGTTGGAGATCGGCAGCAAAATAGTAAATTCCGTCCCTTCTCCCAATACGCTGGCAGCTGAGACAGAGCCTCCGTGAGCCTCTACAATGTTCTTGACAATAGCAAGCCCCAAACCAGTCCCTTTATCCTCACCACGTACTCTGGCCTTATCTGCCTTGTAGAAGCGGTCGAAAATATAAGGTAGATCCTCGCTGGCAATGCCTACACCTTCATCCTTAATCCGAATACGGATTAACTCATGCCGTTCTCCCAAAATTCGATCCGCCGCAATAGTAACCTTTTTCCCGCCGGGTGTATGTCTGAATGCATTATCCAGCAAGTTGGTCAATACCTGCTCCAGTCGGTCTTCATCTGCCTCAGGCAGCAGTAAACGTTGGCCTTGCTCATGGTAATCGAGTGTCAGTCCCTGTTCCTTTGAACGTACCGTAAATTTACGGTGAACACGCTCGATCAGCTCATTCACATCCACTTCCTGTCGGTGCATGTCTGTATGACCAGCCTCCATTCGGGCCAGATCAAGCAGATCCTTGACTAACCTTCCCATGCGTAATGATTCATCATGGATGACCTGTACCAGCTCCTCGGATTCTTCAGGGGAACCCGCCATGCCATCCAGCAACGCCTCACTGTAGCCCTGCATCATAGATAAAGGTGTACGGATTTCATGAGATACGTTGGCCACAAAATCGCTCCGCATCTTCTCCAGCTTCACTTCTTCCGTAATATCTCTAAGCACAGCTACTGCACCGCGGATTGCATTATCCGTATACAGAGGCGCCATCTGCACCGACCAGGAGCCCTTCTTGACATGGATATAGTCTCCGACATCCTCTCCCCTGTCCATAACAGTATGGAACAGAGACTGCAAAGGCTCAGGTACAGAAGCTCCAAACTCCTCCAGATCACGCTCCTGCCACTCCAGCTTTTTCCAGATATCCAACAGACTTTGTGCCGGCGGATTCGTCAAGATGATTTGTCCGCTTCTGTCGAAGGTGATTACGGCATCAGACATGCTTCGCAGTACGCTGGATAAATGGTTTTTCTCCTCATTCAGACTGCGGATCGTTGCTTCCAGTTCCGTAGACATATGATTAAAAGTTTTCGCCAGTTCTCCAATTTCGTCACTGGTCACCAGCGAAAGCCGAGTATCATACCTTCCCTCACGAATCGCATTCGCCGCCTGAATCAACAGCTGCATAGGCTGTGTGATTTTAGTAAAAAGGAATAAGGCAAAAAAGGTCGTCAATAAAAATCCGACAATGCATGTATAGGTGAACAAATGCTTAATTTCCGTCGATTCATACGCCGCAAAATTTCTGTTGATGTACGGCAATAAAAAAAGCCCAAGAAAAATAAGCACAGAGCCTACAAGACAAATGATGGTGATCCACAGCTTGCCTACCAGCGATCTCCAGAAGTTCACGTTATTTTGGAACCTCCAGCTTATAACCTACGCCCCACACGGTCGTAATCATAGCCGCTGCCTCTGGCGATACTTTATTCAACTTTTCACGAAGCCGTTTCACATGCGTATCCACAGTACGCAGATCACCAAAAAATTCGTAATTCCAAACGTCTTTCAGCAGTTCTTCGCGCGAGAAGACTTTATCTGGCGACACCGCCAAATAGTGCAACAGCTCGTACTCTTTAGGCGTGAGACTGATTTCAATCCCGCCCGCAGTTACCCGGTGCGCATCATGCTCAATGATAAGATTCGGAAAAACAATACTATTGCTTGGTACCGCCTCTTTCGTTAAAAAGGCAGTTTCAGACGAACGGCGTAAAATCGCCTTCACCCGGTAAATGACTTCTCGCGGGCTAAAGGGCTTAACCACATAATCATCGGCTCCGACTTCAAAGCCTTGTACACGGTTCACTTCCTCACCTTTGGCAGTCAGCATAATTACAGGTGTAGATTTAGTCTGACGTAGCCGTGTACACACCTCAATCCCATCCATCCCTGGAAGCATTACATCGAGTAAAATAATGCTGTAATCGCTTGCAGTCGCTTTTTGGAGGGCAATCTCACCATCCTCAGCTTCGTCAATTGCATATCCTTCTTTTTCCAGATACATCCGCAGAAGGCGGCGAATGCGTTCTTCATCATCTACAATTAATATGCGGTTGCTTTGTTCTGACATATTCCCAGCCCCTTCGCTAAAAAAACCATTCTCTCTATTTTACTATTTTCCCGTGCTTGGTCAAACTTTACTCTCATCCAACAGTCTCTTTACACCAAAAAGGCCGGGGTTATGACCCCCGTCCTGTCCGTTTCTTTTTCGTGTTGTCTGATTTGGCAAGTTGAATGAGACGGTTGATTTCGTCCTTGGTTAAAGGTCTGGTCAGACCGCGCTTCAAGTTTTGTAGCAAAAGATCACCGAAGGCAATCCGCTTGAGTCTGATGACCGGGTGTGAAATGGCCTCAAACATCCGTCTTACCTGGCGATTTCTACCTTCATAAATGGTAATCTGGATCACAGACTCCTTACCATTCGGATCTACATCTTTATATTCTACCTCGGCTGGTGCAGTAATGCCATCTTCCAGCACGATTCCTTTTTTCAGCTTGTCCAGCTCAGTACCATGCGGAACGCCTTTGACAGTTGCCACATATGTCTTGGGCACATGATGCTTGGGATGGGTGAGCAGATTGGCGAACTCGCCATCATTGGTAAGCAACAGCAGTCCTTCGGTGTCGTAATCGAGACGCCCTACCGGATATACGCGTTCCTTAACGCCTTTCAGATAGTCTGACACGATTTTACGGCCTTCCGGATCGGAAGCACTCGTAATGACTCCTTTAGGTTTGTTCATCATCAGATAGATTTTTTTCTCGGTTTTGATCGGGCGTCCCTTTACCGTAATCATATCTTGATCAGGGTCTGCCTTCGTTCCCAGTTCAGTTACGACAACCCCGTTCACTTCCACGCTGCCCGCCTGAATAAGCTCTTCACATTTACGTCTGGAAGCTACACCAGCTTGGGCCAATATTTTCTGCAATCTTTCCATGTTCGCTAATTCACCTCATGCTAATGATACCCATCCATGAGCAAAATCACAACCCCCGTTCAAAAAACGATGCAGAAATTAAAATACAAGCAGGCAAATGGCAATGGCTGCCACAAAACCAACCACATCTGAAAATAGTCCTACCTTCAAAGCATACCGTCCATTGCGGATACCTACCGCACCAAAATATACAGTTAGCACATATAGCGTCGTGTCTGTGCTGCCCTGAATCGTTGAGGCGATCCGACCGATCATGGAATCCGGGCCATAAGTGCGAATTAGATCCGTCGTGAACGCAAGTGAACCGGTGCCCGTCAATGGACGAAGCAAGCCTAAAGGTAGTACCTCACCGGGTACACCCCAGTGTTTAATCCATGGGGTTACCCAAGAGATCAAATAGTCTAAAGCGCCGGATGCTCGAAAAATGCTAATCGCCACCATCATGCCTACGAGATGAGGAATAATGCTGATGGCGGTAGAAAAGCCGTCTTTGGCTCCATCCACAAAAGAATCGTAGACAGGTACCTTTTTAGCATATGCATATAAAGGAATAAAAGCGAGAATAACCGGAATGGCCCAAGTCGATACGAGGTTTATAAAATTAAGCATGCCTCCCTCATCCTTTCCAAGTGGTGTCCCTGCCCTTGGCAGCCGTGATTCCCGTTCGCGGAACAGCAGGTGAAGATACGGACAGCGTCGTTGAAGAGGCAGTAGATGTTGGTGCTGATGAGGTGAGTGATGCCAAGGATGTCTGGGACGGCGGAATCGCTGGAGGACGGCGGCGCAATTCTCGACTACGGTACCAACGGTCCGCCGCAATTGCAGCAAAGGTGGCTATTGCGGTCGCTACCAGTGTCGTACCGACGATTTCTGCCGGATGTGCGGAATGAAAATTAAGCCGTATCGCGATCAACGTCGTAGGAATAAGCGTAATACTGGCTGTATTCAGGGCGAGCAGCGTACACATGGCTGGTGTAGCGGTTTGCTTATCTGGATTGAGCGTCTGCAACTCTTGCATAGCCTTGATTCCCATCGGTGTGGCTGCATTCCCCAGGCCCAGCAGATTGGCGCTCATATTGGACAAAATGTAACCCATAGCGGGATGATTACGCGGAACATCAGGGAAGAGAAAGGCAACCAAAGGAGAAAGCAGCTTGGATATTTTCTGTAAGAGCCCACCATCTTCAGCCAGCCTCATCATGCCCATCCAAAACACCAGCACACTTATCAGTCCAAAGCACACTGTAACCCCCGTAGTTGCCCCGTCAAAAGCTGCTTTCGTCACCACCTCAATATTTCCCTGCGCGGCAGCAAATACAAATCCAATACAAATCAAAGCCACCCATATGAGATGAATCATGGCTGATTCCTCCTTTTCCCAATGATGTGACACGTCCCAGCTCTAATTTCCCGTTTGCCCTAGGCTCCAAACAAATTTTTTAGGATTTCGTTCCATTTGCTCGTCCAACCTTGTTGCTGAGTATTGTTTGCAGGATCTTGTGCAGTTGGAGCCTCTTGCTGTGGCTGTACGGTACTTTGAGTAGGCAGCTTACTACCTTTTTCATACACAGGAACAGAACCGATAAGTTTACCTTCCAATAGGAATTCGACACGCCCTCGTAAGCCAAAAGATACGTCCGCTCTGTCTGCAGAAGCAGAATTTTTATACAACACCAGCCTTTTGTGCAACTGGGTCTTCTCACCTTCATGTAAAGGATAGGCAAAGCTTGTACCTGTTAATAGTGGGTAACCATCGATAGGTTGCTGCTTGTCCGTAATCGGAATGAGCGGATAATATCGGAATCCGTAATCAAGCATACGTGCATGATCGTTCCAATCGTCCCCGTCATTCAAGGTAACGGCAGCGAGCTGGCGGCCGTCCCGTGTGGCAGAGCTAACCAGACAGCGAAACGCTTTTTTGGTAAAACCTGTTTTCACTCCGTCAGCTCCCTCATACAGCCGCAGCATTTTGTTTTTGTTGTGCCATGAGTAGTCCCAAGAATCGTTGGGATTCGGTGCTTTTTTCAGTTCTGTTTTTACGATACGGGCAAAAGTTGGATTATGCAGCGCATAAGCAGTAAGCCGGGCCATATCATTGGCTGAGGAATAATGTCCCTCGGCATCCAGCCCGTGAGGATTAGCAAAATGTGTGTGGCTTAGCCCAAGCTGAACCGCCTTGTCATTCATCAAATGGACAAATCCCTCTTCCGTCCCCCCCACATGCTCAGCAATGGCAGAAGCGGCATCATTACCAGAACGGAGCATTAAGCCGTACAGCATATTTTCCAGCGACATTTGTTCACCCATTTGCAGAAAAAGCGAGGACCCTTCTTTGGCATACGCGGTTGGACTCACCTTTACCCGGTCCTGCAAGCGTCCATGTTCAATGGCCACGATTGCAGTCATAATCTTGGTCAGGCTGGCAATACGTAGCTCCCGGTCACCCTCGGTAGAATAAATGATTCTTCCTGATGTGACATCAATTAAAGAAGCAGCCTGTGCATGGGTTCCTATTGCGGGCGGCGCTACTTCTGTTTTTATCGCTCCCCGAACGGGCTGTGGACTCAGCAACGTAAGCGGCAATGACAAAATAAGCAGAACCACCAGCGGCAAAACAAATGCGCGTGCCTTATTCAAGAAATGGCTGTGGTCCGCGTGAATGTGTTGCTTTTTTTTAAACATTTGGATTCCTCCGGTTTTGAGCAAGTCTTGTACCATTCTATGTCCAAGCTGTTCAAAGTATGTCCACCTTTATAACAGAAAATTCCTTTACGGAACAGCCATTAGCTGCTCTCTTTTTGCTTTCTTTCTGCATAAACCAAGCAACTTGCCCTCCCGAGTACATATATATTAGTTACCAAAGTTAAATATGGATCGGGGGTTACATCATGCTGCGTCTCCAGTTTGAAATGATTTTAAGATCGCGGATTGTAGAGTCCGCAGAAGCATTGCATCGAAGCGGTGTATCCTTTGCCACTTTTGCTACCGCACGTTGCAACCAGCAATTTTGGGATTTAACGGAAAAGGGTGGTTTTCAGATTAAAGCAGGTGTCACTCCGGCAGAGGGGATCACAGACATTTTTTTAAACGGTCATCAATACGCTTTTGAATGTGCAACAGCTATGGTTATTGTGCTGTACAAAGGAGTGCTGGATTCCATTCTGGAAAGTGAGTTTAATCGGATTTTTGCAGATATGCTGCTGTATGACTGGCACTATGACAGTGACCTCAGGCTCATACAGCAGCAAGGGAGTCATAAAGCAGCTCCTGGCGATATTCTGTATTTCAACAATCCGGATGTGTCATCTGATACATTGGAATGGAAAGGAGAAAATGTCGTTAAGCTGAAGGAAGACTTGTTTTATGGACATGGGATTGGCATCTTGCCGGCGAAGGGTATTATCGATTCCCTGAATCAACATCGTCGGCCGGAAGCCACGGTATCTGCTTATTTGACGAATGAAGTGGTTTATCCGGACTTCATCTACTTATCGCAGTTCGCTACCGAAGGAAATCGAAAAAATGAATTATCGCTGCATACTTTGTACCATCAGGAATACAGTCACCGTATACATGCTGTCATTGGGGGAAGGCAGTATATTCGGAGATAGGGCCAAGTGTAAGCAGAAAAGAAGGTATTCCTTAGCCTATATTCGGCTTTGGGATACCTTCCTGAGAGAACGCTTTTCATTTCCAATGACTTTTACAAGTAAGCCGGGCCAGAATTACTTTGATCAATATTAATATCTACAGGTACCTGTGGGGGTGGAGTCTGCACATTGCCGCCTGCATTCCGGAAGATAGACTGAACCTTATCAATCAGGTATGGGGTGGAGTCAATGAGTTTCTCAATCAGATGCGTTTGATTGTCCAATGGAACGATTTGTGCCCCCTGTTTGCCAACAACCAGAAAAGCAATGGGATGAATAGATACACCACCACCGCTACCGCCACCAAAAGGATGACCTTCCTTCCCGCTATGATTACCCGAAGCCGAGGAAGTATGAAGTGCTTCTTCGTCTACGTTAAAATCACTTCCCCCGGCAGCGAAACCAAATCCTACCTTACTGATTGGCAAAATAACGGAACCATCGGGTGTTTCCACCGCGTCTCCCACAATCGTATTCACGTCTACCATGGCTTTGATGTTTTCCATTGCGGTTTGCATGAGCCCTTGAATCGGGTGATCTGACATGATTAATTCCTCCTTTGCTTATCTCAAGCGTAGATTGCCTTTTCTTTCGCTATTGTGCGCAGGGGTTCAAGGAAATATGTATGTCATCCGATTCGGTTATGCCTTAATCTGGAGGACACTGAAATCCCAAAGTTCAGAAAGATTAAGTTTCACCACATTTCAATGTTTATCTTTCATTGCTAGCTTGAAGATCTTCATTTTTTTTGAAAAAAACCCGCTTCCATGCCTCGGGTCCACCCGGAACGCGCCATATGCGGTAAGATAAGATGAGCATGGAGAAAATTAAATAGCCGAGCGATACGTTTGCTTCACAGTTCAAAGTGGTGGTAAAACGCAAGCGATCCACCCAATACGGCACAACATACAGCTTAGGGGTACAATCCATGCGCACAAAGCTGGAAGCAAAACCGATCAAGGTCGTTTTTAATCCCCACAAAATACCGGTTGAGGTAGCTGTATAAGCCGCGTCAGCAAGACTAATGTTGGTGGACCACTCCATTTTGGACATCGTCACATGTGCCAATGTATGTCGCAACCATCGATTGAAGGATTTCGTTCCCTTGAGCAAAACCCGTATATCATATATAAATTGCTTGATTTTTTCTGTATCAATATTACCGCTATCCACGGAAGCATCCGTTTTATGTATGTTTTTGTTGCGATCAAGCCGATAGAGAAGCCCTTTTTTCAAACCTGTTATGAGAATGGCCGGAACATCGTAATTTATTTTAATCATCCCGTATAGAAATCTGATCTCTAGATGCGCCCGATCATCATTGTCATGTTTGGCAATATCCAGCTTCAATCGAATACGAGAGAGCAGAATAGTCAGCACAAGTAATATAACGACGATGATGGCGATACTGATCCATTTCCACACTGGCGAGTCCTCCCTACCTTTTTGCTATAAATATCATGGCAAAAATAGTATGACCGTTCGCCGGAAAATCATGCATCTTAAAATACCAACAGCCAGCCTCTAACTACTTGAGGACTGGCTGTATATTTGAAATTTTACATAAGTGAGCCGCAAGATCCGGATGAACTTTATTGGGATTCAAGATCCAGATCGTTGGCTGCAGGCTGGCTGCTCTCCAGACGCTCGAACAATAATTGAGTCTCTTCCTCCAAATTGTCCGAATCTTCGAACAACTCCGGTTGTGGTAGATCTGCCAAAGAGCCCAGACCGAAATAATCCAAAAATGATTTCGTCGTTCCGTACAATATTGGCCGTCCGATGGCTTCAGCTCGACCTTTCTCTTCAATGAGCTCCTTGTTGACCAGTGTATGTATGGCCCGCTCGGATTTGACACCCCGAATCTCTTCGATTTCAACTCTTGTAATGGGCTGGCGGTAGGCCACAATGGCCAGCGTCTCCAAAGCAGCTTGAGACAGTGAGGCACGTGCCGGAGAATATGCGAGCTTTTCAAAGTAAGGTGCATGTTCGGATAAAGTTGCAAGCTGATAATGACCGGCAATACGGACAAGTTGCAGGCCTCTTCCTCCCTGCTCCATGTCCTGCTTCATATCTTCCAGGCACTGTTCAACCAGCTCTTGCTGCTGCTCTACAATGTCGGCGATCTGCTTGGTGGACAACCCCTCCTCTCCTGCGAGAAACAGCAGTCCCTCAATAATTGATTTCAGCTTCAGATAATCCATTAACCCGTAAATCCCCTCTCCACTCCATTACAATATCATCGAAAAGCTTCTCCTGATAACAGAAAATTTGTTTCATTTTCATCAGTTCAAGGATAGCCAAAAAGGTCACAACCACTTCATGCCGATACATATCCTCATGCATCAGCTTAGAGAACAGTAGCCGTCCTCCATTCCCCACCATCTCTAAAGCTCCGATAACTTGCCGGATACGGTCCTTGACTGAAATTTCGTCCCGATGAACACGAGTTACCGTCGTACGTCGTTCTGCTTTGCGCAAAGCACGCTGAAAGGCCGCGACCAAATCGCTTGCATGCAGCCCATGCACCGGATTTACGGGTTCAGTAGGCAGGAATGCGCTTAGATCTTCTGGCTCCTTGCCATAAATTAGACTCCGCTCCCACTCACGTTCACTTAGATGGCGAGCAATCCCCTTATATTTACGATACTCCACCAGCTTGCGGACCAGTTCCTCACGTGGATCATAATCCTCTTCCTCATAAAAATCCAAATCGTCATATTCCATCACAGGTGGCTTGGGAAGCAACAATTTACTCTTAATAGATAAGAGCGTCGCCGCCATCACCAGAAACTCGCTCGTAATGTCCAGTTCCAGCTCCTGCATACTGTGCAAAAAAGCCATATACTGATCAGTAATATCGCTAATCGGGATATCCTGAATGTCGATCTCGGCTTTATCAATCAGATGCAACAGTAGATCCAGCGGACCCTCGAATGTTTCCAGCTTGTAATTTACGACTGTCAATGTGCTTCCCCCTGCCTTACTCCAATCATCATTCAACAATACCTTTCCCTATAGCACTTATGCTCTACGTTATCAATCCCTCTTTCTGTAGTATATACGTCATCGCCTTGCTTAACAATCCAATCCCTTTTTCACCTTGCAGTTTATAGCGTTCTATTCAGCTATTCCTATAATTAAAATTGCTTGCCGAGATTGGCCATTTCAATCGCAGCCAATGCAGAATCCCAACCTTTATTACCAGCCTTCGTACCTGCTCGTTCAATAGCCTGTTCAATGTTTTCTGTAGTCACTACACCAAAAATAACGGGCACTCCCGTTTTCAGACTGCTCGCGGCCACACCCTTGGCCACTTCATTGCAGACGATATCATAATGTGAAGTAGAACCACGGATGACCGTACCCAGCGTAATTACGGCATCATATTTGCCGCTTGCAGCCATTTTTTGTGCAATCAGTGAAATTTCAAATGCACCCGGAACCCAGGCTACATCAATTTCATCTTCCTGTGCACCATGTCGTTGAAGTGCGTCAATTGCGCCGCTTAACAGCTTGCTCGTAATAAACTCATTAAATCTGCCTACCACAATACCATATTTTAAACCGTTCGATACGAGATTACCTTCTAGAAAACGTGCCATGTTTAATCAACCTCTCTTAGTTTAATTATTTAGGGACTTCGGACAATACTTCAGATTTACTTGGAACCGAGATGTATTTTTACAATGATAAACGACGACGGTAGTCCACCAAATGCTGAATACTGATCAGCTTTAATTGATGTCGCTTGGCGACCACTGCCAGATCAGGCAGGCGGGCCATTGAGCCATCTTCCTTTATAATTTCGCAAATGACCCCAGCAGGCTTGAAGCCACTGAGTCGGGCCAGATCAACAGCCGCTTCAGTGTGACCCGCACGCTGCAAGACACCACCATCGCGAGCAATCAGCGGGAACATGTGACCAGGCTTGCGGAAATCACTGCCTGTGACTGCTTCGTCTGCCAAGGCGCGTACAGTCAAGGAGCGCTCGGCCGCTGAAATACCCGTTGTTGTCTCCATATGATCTACCGATACCGTAAAGGCAGTACCGTGGAAATCTGTATTTTGCTCTACCATAGGATGCAATTCCAAGGCCTCGGCTCTTTGTCGTGTGATTGGCACACAGACCAACCCGCGACCTTCTGTAATCATGAAATTAATGACCTCAGGCGACGCTTTTTCAGCCAAAGCGATAAAATCGCCTTCATTTTCGCGCTGTTCATCATCCACTACAATAACAACTTTACCGTTTTTCAAGTCCTCCAACGCTGCTTCGATGGAATCCAAACGAATCTCTTCGTCATGTTCCAACTCGCCATGCTCTATGACGTTTGCCATTGCACTTGTTTGGCTATCTCTATCCATAACACTTTCCTCCTTATGTCTTGTGCCACGAATGCTCCTAAACAGGCTTACCCTTCAATATCAGGCAAAGCCGTGTTTCGCCAAATAGTCCAAACTGAGAGGAGCTTCTTCTACCCTCTCCGCCTCCGCTGCACCTCTGTAATTTAAAAGCTGTTCTACATATTTGCCCAAAATATCGCATTCGATATTGACGGTATCTCCCTCACGTTTGGCTTGTAAGGCCGTTTCGGATAAGGTGTGGGGAATAATGGATACGGCAAAGGTATCTCTCGTACGCTGTGCGACTGTGAGGCTGATACCATCAATTGTGATTGACCCTTTGAGAAGAATATATTTAAATAATGTTTGATTTTTAGGCTCAATTTCGAACACAACTGCATTCTGATCTGATGTTACCCCGCGAATCGTTCCCGTCCCGTCCACATGTCCTTGCACGATATGTCCTCCGAACCTTCCGCTCGCCGCCATCGCTCGCTCCAGGTTGACTCGGCTGCCTGATCTCAACTCTTTCAGATTACTGCTGCGAAAGGTTTCCGGCATCACATCAACCTTAAAGTCTTTCGTACCGATCTGTATCGCCGTCAGGCAAACGCCATTCACTGAGACACTGTCTCCTATTTTCAAATCGCCCAACACCACGGAACCCGAAATCCCCAGCACCATCGCTTCACCGCTTTTGGAAATCGTTTGAATGCGACCCACTTCCTCGACCAATCCGGTAAACATGCCTTCACTCCTTTCCACTACATTTCAGTTTATCCCTAATTCATCAGCTATAAGCGCAAAAAACCCCCAGTTCGGATTCAATCCGTCATGGGGGTGATGAGAGTCACATTTGTAGTATACAAGCGCAGTTCATATGCATCTTAAGACGACATGAAATCATAGATTTGCCAATAGAAAGCATGACTGAGGATACAACCAAATACGCTCTGAACATCATCAAAAAGAAAGCTTAAGCAAGCTATCGCCCGATGCTGTCCTACAACGAAATAAGCCGTACGCACAATTGGGTATGCTAAAAATCGGCACATGTCACGTCATGCACATGCGCTTCGTATCCTTCTCCCATCCAGACTATACTGTCGGTCCCGGATTTGCACCAGGTCCACCTTCTGCCGATCATTCAGCATCCGGGTCACGGACTAAGCCATGCTGTTTCTCACAAAAACGATCCACAAACATGTCATCACCGCCGGTGGGGAATTTCGCCCCGCCCCGAAGGATCTTGCTCTTATTTAATTGAATTAACATTAAACTTGTTACGTATATTAGCACCGACTTCTAAAAAAAGCAAGTTATCTAATAGAAGCTCCTGCTTTGGTTTTGACATATTGGCTGGAGAGTTCTTCAAACCAGGTTTTATCATTCATATGAAGCGCCAAGTCAATCAGATCGGCCAGTTCCTCGACTCCCAACTCTGTTGCATGATCAAAGGTAATTACGGCTGAAGCAACCGGTCCCCGTCCTTCCTCAGAACATGCTTCATAATCCAGTCGCACATCAACATGTCCGTCAATAAACTCGCATTTCAGAAAATAAATAATTTCGCACATTAAAATGGGGCGTACCTGTGTTTCTAACACGCAATCCATCACCTTGGCAGAATAATGCTGGTTCGTCAGCGTGAATTTGTGTTCTGTCGCTGCCAACGAAGCCCGTCCAAAATCATCCGTAAACTTTAGCTCCACTGGCTTGATGTTCATAACCTTAGGGATCTGCTTCTTTATAATTTCGATTATTTCAACTGTATTCAGCTTAATCATTACCTGCACCTCATTGCATCTTAAAATTCAGAAGAAAACTTTTTAACGTGCCTCTTATAGGCCTCCACTCCTATATCGGAAATCATTACCTGTTTTTTTATGCTTCAACCCATAAACGACAAAAAAGATTCTTTGCGCAATAAACGCAAAGAATCTTGATTGAACCACTACAGTAACAGCGGATAACAATGTTAATCGATGATTATGCAAAAAACGTAATTATAGCTCTGAAATTTCATGTTTCTTTTTCAGGATAGTCCAGCGACGCTCAATCTCCTGCTCAAAGGTAGCCAACGTAGCCTCCTCCTTAAGAAGATGCTTCGTTTTACCCATTAATTTCAACCATTCAGCAGCTGGAATCCGTTTTCCCTTGTCTTCCGGATTGTACGTAATCGTCGTACTGCCTTGCTCTATTTCGTACAAAGGAAAGAAACAAGACTCGACTGCAGCGCCCACAATGCTGGTGCCCAGTCTATCTTCGGATTTCCAATTCAGCGGGCAGGCGCACAGGATCTTACCATAAGCCGTACCCACGTTGTTCGCATACCATTGAGCCTTGGCTGCTTTGCGCAGCATATCCTGCGGATGACTTTCAGCTGCTGTAAAAGCATACGGAATGTTACAAGCAGCCATGATTTGCACGGTATCCTTGTGATGTCCTTGCTTTCCTTTTTGCATTTTCCCTACACCCGACGTACTGGTCATGTGACCAACCGGAGTGGAGTATGATTGCTGTGAACCTGTATTCATGTACCCTTCGTTATCATATTCCAACATAATCAGCTTATGATTACGCAGAGCCGCACCAATCGCAGAACCCATACCTATATCCATCCCACCGTCACCACTGATCATGATAAAGGTCGGATCGTCCGACATTTCAATTTCATTACGGCGCTTCATTTCCATATAAGCTTCCAGCGCTCCTGAAAGTGTAGCGGCCCCGTTTTGAAAAAGATTGTGGATCATCGGTTGTTTGTGTGATGTATATGGATACCCTGTCGTCGTCACATATACGCAGCCTGTCTGGAACAACACGACAATATCCCCTTCAATACCTTTGAAAAACAGTTCCAGCGCAGACAATGCCCCACATCCTGGGCAAGCCCCGTGACCTGGTGTAAGACGGCGTGGTTTGGTTGTCAACGACCGCAGGGGTGGCACCTTGACTTTGAGCTTCCCGGTCGCCTCGTCCGGCGTAACCTGAATCAGGCCCGTACGGTATGCATTGCCACGTGGCGGCTGCATAACTTGCGGCATCACCTTGTCCGGTGAACCCGGATTAATTCCGTAATAATCAAAGGGCTTCTCCGCTCGTCCAGCCTCTGCCGCCTCAATCGCAAGCTGGAAGAACGCCTCTGCATCTTCCGCATAAAAATCCTTGCCGCCCAAGCCAAAGATACGGCTCAACACGAGTGTCCGATTCAGTGGGTCCTCCTGCAAGGCCGCCTTAATTTCATGCGTTAAATTCCCGCCGTCTGCCCCATACGAGTCTGCACGTTCACCTACCAGCAGCGCCTTGACATCACGTAAGGCTTCCCGCAGTTGTGCGGCTGGGAACGGTCGGATGATATTCGGACGTATCACACCAGCTTTAATCCCGCGCGCACGGAGTTGATCCGCCACATCCTTAGCCGATTCAGCCGCCGAATTCAACAGGAATACCGCGACCTCAGCATCCTCCATTTGATACAGATCTAAAATCGGGTATTCCCGACCGGATAAAGCGGCATATTCTGCTGCTACCTGCTCATATACTCCTTCTGACAGCTTCAGTGCTTCGGACAGCTGAACATGATTATTCGTCAGGTCATCACCGTTCATATGCGCACCTACGGTAACAGGATGATCAAAATCAGTAATATTCGGATAATTTAAGTTCGGGTTAGGACCTACAAAACCGCGCACGGTCTCAGCATCTGCAAAATATTGCACTTTACGTTTTTGATGGGACGTATAAAAACCGTCATATGCAACCATTACAGGTAGCCGAACATCGCTATGCTCTGCGATTTTTAGTGCCATGATGTTCATATCATACACAGCCTGTGGTGTACTTGCCGTCAAAATGACCCAGCCTGTATTCAAACCATAGTACAGATCCGAATGATCCCCGCGAATATCCAGGGGACCACTGACAGCTCGTGTCACCAGATTCATAACCATTGGAAAACGGGTACCTGACTGAACAGGTAACTGCTCCAGCATGTACAGGAAACCTTGCGAACTAGTGGCGTTCACAACCCTCGCTCCCGCTGCGGCAGCTCCATAACAAATCCCTGCCGATCCGTGTTCTCCGTCTGCTGCAACCAGCTTAATATTATGCTGACCTCTCGTTCTCATCTGATCCAAATACTGCGCTACCTCAGTAGATGGAGTAATCGGGAAATATCCCATCATATGATAATTAATCTGCGCAGCCGCCGTAGCTGCCATTTCATTACCGGATTCGAACGTTGTCACTTGCGCGGCGCCTGTCTGTTTGAGTTCTTCCTCCAGTTTTGCCATTACGCACGTCCTCCTTCATATACCGGAAATTGGTGGGCAACTCGATTCTGTTCCGCCCATCCCCATTGCTCCCGACGCGAGCTTAATGCCCCCGATGGGCAAATATCTACACATTTCAGACATCCTTTGCAATACTGGTAATCAATCCCTTGCAAAAATGGCATCATTCTTCCGCGTTTGTCAGCTTGCTCTTCCCATACAAAACAGTAATCCGGGCAAATCGAATCACACTTGGCACAATGGGTACATTTATCAGCTTCATATTCAGGTACATACCCTTGACGTGAACCACTAACATCTCTCGTCATGCTGTTTCCCTGAGTTGCAATAACGCCCCCCAGTAGTTGCGTTTCGTATCCCATCAATGGCTGCGGACGTTCAAAAACCCGATCCTCTGCGTCATCAGTAACTGGATATACGTGCAGTTCCATTTCCTCATAACCACGGTTAAATGTACGGAGATTAGGTTCCACTAACAGCGGATTTTTCTTTTCAAAGGTACTGCGTATAACCGATCTCATCGCTTCCGGGTCCAGGAAATCACAGACACGGAACAAGGCACCGAGCATGGACGTATTTAGTTTGGTTCGCTCTTCCAGTGCGATACCCATCGCATCCACCACCGCCAATGTACCGGATACCAGTCCCAAATCAGCCCGTATTTCTTCTGCTGGACGCGTGGAATTAACCACTACAATCCCATCCGCTGGCAGTCCGCTGATTACATTTACCGTTTTGTATAACGTTTCATGGAAAATGCCTACCACATGCGGTTGCTCAATCGGACTGTGATCCCGAATATCGACCTCCGGCTCACAGAAGCGGACGAAGCTTTTAACCGGAGTTCCCTTTTTTTCCGAACCGTAGGACGAAAAATTTGAAGCATTCAGCCCCAGACCAAGCACCCCGGTTTCGGCCAACATTTTGCCAGCCAGATTAGCGCCGAGTCCACCAATGGATTCCAGCCGGATCTCAAAAAATCCGAGTCGATTTGTGCGCGTTAAAATAGACAATGTGATAAGCCCCCTTCTTTTCCAATCCTTACTGAGTTTGAATACTCATATAAAATAAATGGAAAATGCATTCTTATCGAAAGGCTATCACAACACTTACTTTTCGAATGTGATCTTACGCACTGTAATGCCTACGTGATTGCGAAAATCAATAAACCGTCAAACAAAAGACAACAAAAGCCGCCCTGTCCAAAGACAGAACGGCTTAGGTGCAACACTATTTGAAAAAGATCATGTAATTAACGGTAAAATTACACGTCAAATACTTTAACCTCTTTCATTTTGTCGCCTTGTTTTACAGCATCAATGAATTCCATACCTTTGGTTACTTTACCAAATACAGTATGTACTCCATCTAAATGTGGTTGTGGAGCGTAGCAGATAAAAAATTGGCTGCCACCTGTGTTGCGACCTGCATGAGCCATGGACAGAACGCCTTTGGCATGCTTTGTTGTATTCGTAGCTGTTTCACAGTCAATCGTGTAACCAGGACCGCCTGTACCGTTACCGATTGGACAACCACCTTGAGCAACAAAGCCCGGAATGACACGGTGGAAGCTCAAACCGTTGTAGTAACCGCTGTTTGCCAGCTTTTCAAAGTTAGCAACGGTGTTTGGAGCTTCTTCTGGGAAAAAGTCAATTTCAACGATACCGCCGTTTTCAAGATCTATTCTACCTTTTTTCATTGTTTGTATCTCCTTTTCAACCTGTTTTGAGAACTAAATAACATCAAGTTCCAGTTTACTATGAATTGCCGCGCTTAGCAAAGTCTTGTCCAAAAAAAGAGCCATTGTCCCCGGTGTATTATTACCGACTCAATGGCCTACTTGATCTTACAATTCTAAAATCAGGACGAAACGGTAATCTTGGCGTTGGGCTGAACCACTGGACTAGCTTGATCACGAATCAAGCGCTGTGGCACAACATCGTTGCGTACGATATCTTCGTAGGTTTCCCGACGCACTACCAACTCGGCCTCACCGTTGCTGACAAATACAACTGCTGGTCGACGTATTCGGTTATAATTACTCGCCATGGAGTAATTGTAGGCTCCGGTTGAGGCAACAGCGAGCAAATCGCCGCTATTTATACGAGGCAGCTCTACATCCCAAATCAGCATATCGCCGCTTTCACAGCATTTGCCCGCAATGGACACCGTCTCTTCGTTCGTATCCTGCGCTCGGTTAGCCAGCATCGCTTCATACTTGGCCTGATACAGTGCAGGGCGTGGATTATCTGTCATCCCGCCATCTACCGAGACATATTTACGTACCTGCGGAATATCCTTGATGCTTCCTACCGTATATAAGGTCGTGCCTGAATCGCCTACAATACTGCGTCCCGGCTCAATCCAAATTTCTGGAAGTTCATCGTAAAGTCCTGAAAAATAAGTTTTCACCGCTTCGCCGATAGCCTGTACATAGGTTGATACTTTCAGTGGTGTGTCCTCTTCTGTGTAGCGAATGCCAAATCCCCCACCCAGATTAATCACTTTGAAAGAAAACTGAAGCTGTTCCTTAATTTCTCTGGAAAAAGCTGCAACCCGTTCAGCAGCCATTTGGAAGCCATTCACTTCGAATATTTGCGAACCGATATGAGAATGTACCCCCAGCAGGTTAAGATGGTCTAGCTTGATAGCCTGTTCCACTGCTTGGCGTGCTGTACCGTTTCCAATGTCAAAGCCAAATTTCGAATCTTCTTGACCTGTGGCCATATATTCATGCGTATGCGCCTCAACCCCTGGTGTAACCCGCAGTAAGATATTCACCTGCTGTTCTTTATCGGAGGCAAGGGCCTGCAACAAATGCAACTCCATTTCGCTATCGACGACGAAGCAGCCAATTTGCGCATCTAACGCCATTTCAATTTCTTCCGGTGTTTTGTTATTGCCGTGGAAATGGATTCGCTCTGCCGGAAACCCTGCTTGTAGCGCAGTAAACAATTCTCCACTGGAAACTACGTCAAGCGACATCCCTTCTTCAGCAGCTAAAGCGCACATCGCCATAACACAAAACGCTTTGCTTGCATAAGCGACTTGAAACTTCAATCCGGTTTCACGAAAAGCTTCTATATACTCCCGGCAGCGCCGGCGGACTAACTGTTCGTCAACAATATATAGTGGTGTGCCAAAACGCTCTTTCAAAAGTGTTGTATCACAACCGCCGATTTCCAAATGTCCATTGCTGTTAATTTTACTGCTTCCATGCAAATACATGTTCTGGCGCCTCTCTTTCTGGAACAAGCTAGTCATATTCCATCGAATGTTTACACCAGTATAGCAAAAAAAACATCAAGAACAATGGATTTTTATGCAGATCATTTATATTAATGCTCCTGTCCATTGCCTGAGTTCGAATCTGTGTCGGCATCCGTATGGGGCATACGCGTATTGTCCCTAGTTTTGTTAAATGACGGGCGGTTAGGCGCATCTAGTACAGGCATACGGAACAAGATGGAAGCTAACGCTTTGGCGTTAAAAGGAATGAACGGCCACAAATACGAAGAATTATATGACCGATGCAGCGTCAGCATCAAAATGATCAGTGTCGTACCCACGACAAAGCCAGGTACATGAAAAATCGCAACAGCAACCAGCAGGAATAGTCGAATCAGTCTATTCGCCAGCCCTAGCTCATAGCTCGGCGTTGCGAACATTCCTATGGCAGCGACAGCCATATACAGCACGACCTCATTCACGAAAAGTCCCGTCTGAACCGCTATGTCACCGACCAGAATAGCTGCGATCAAGCCCATAGCGGAAGCCAGTGGTGTCGGAGTATGCACAGCCGCCATTCGCATGAGATCGACCCCTAGTTCCACGATGATAAACTGTGCAATCAGCGGAAGATGTGCTTCCTTTTGAGGACCGATAAAATCGAGAAACGCCGGTTTTAATTCGGGATTGATGACCATTAGCAGCCACATGGGAAGCAGAAACATCGAGGCAAATATGCCTAAAAAACGTACCCAGCGCAAATAACTTCCCATAAAAGCGGTTTGCCGATTTTCTTCTGCATGCTGACACAAGTCAAAAAAAGTGGTAGGCAAGATCATCACGCTGGGTGAGGTATCGACGAAAATAACGAGCCTTCCTTCCATAATATGCGAAGCCACGACATCTGGTCGCTCCGAATATCGTACTAATGGATATGGATTCCAACCTTTATTGATAATCGTCTCCTCTAATTGCTTATCGGCCAGAGGAATACCATCCAAATTAACATTTTTAATTTTGTCTCGTACAGTATCCACCATCACCTTATCCACAATATCGTCAATGTAGCCCAAACATACGTCTGTTCGGGTTCGGCGTCCGACCTGCATAGCCTCAAATTTAAGTCCTGGGTCCCGCAAACGTCGGCGCACCAGACTTACATTTGTAAGCATTGTTTCAGTAAACCCGTCGCGGGCACCGCGCACAACCCGCTCCAAAGAAGGTTCCTCCGGACTACGCACCGGATAATTACGAGTATCCAGAATAAGGGAAAAACGTTCGCCTTCCATGAAAAAGGCACTCATTCCTGTCAGCACCTTGTTAATGACGACAGACATCTTATCTGTCTTCTCCACCTGAATATGTGGAATAAAATTTTCGAAATACGCTTGTAGTCCATCCGAAGAGAGATTATCCGGCGTCAGATAGGTGAGACGCTTTAGCACTTCAAGCATGATCTGATCTTTCGCAAAGGTATTTAGGAACAGATATCCGGTATGACGCCCACCCAGTGTCATTTCCCTGAATACAACATCAAAGGTCTCCCCCAAGCCTAATACTGTTTCAAGTGTATTCTTATTATCCTTCATTCTCGGCGATATATCATCTTCGGCCTGCCAGTAGCGAACGGACTCCTCTACGTTATCAGACCGCTCACTCTCTTTTTTGTGTTTAAAACGCGCAGATTCCTGCGCCTGCTTTTCCTTCCATGGACTCAACTCTTCTCCGTCAGTATGATATTCCTTTCCGATTCCCCTGTCTTCTTGATGTTGCTCCTGATGCTCTTGATCCGCTCTGCGATCCATATTCCTTGCCCCCTTCGCTTTCGTTGTTAACGGTTGTATACAAACCAGTCAAATAAGGAACCCGTCACCTTGCCAAGCACCATTGCCATTAATAGGCCGAACATATACACGGTCATGTGGAGTCGCTTGGCGAGTATAGGCAGGAGATTCAATACCTCCGTTAAAGCCGCGGCGAGCAAACCAATAAACACTCCGCAAAACAACCCAGGTATCCATGTAAATATGCCCGGTAGTGGCAAGCAGATGTTCCAAAAATCGACCACAGTCCCCAGCACTGAACCTATAATCATTGCCTTTTCGTATGCACGTGATTTTTTATACGTACGGGTGAGTTGTGCTAATCGCGGCATGATATCGAGCACAATAAAAAAAGCAATTACACCGCTACCCACCGCAAGGCCCCCAGCAATACCTAAGATAATCTGAAGTGCAGCCTGTACAAATATCATGGTTTCTTATCCTTTGTGTGCAAACGGGCCATCTTTTCATACTCCTCTGCCACAACATACTGATCCACATTTTCCTGGTACAGATACATTTCCACCTCCAGCGGCGTCGGCTCCTCGTTCCAATTTTTCTTGAACAAGTGATTAAAAAAAACGATCATGCCAAAGCCGATGCCGATCGAGTAAGCAATTTGAAACAGGTACGGATGTTCATCTTTATGTCCCGTAATCATCTCCACAATCCGAACCTGTACCTCCATCATGCTAACGTCGGCATGAAAATTCATAATTGTCAGCGCAGAGCCAAAAAACAGAAGCACCCATACCAAAACAAACAGTATTTTGGACGGCTTACGGGGTTTCTCCACGAGTTCCACAAGTACATGCGGCTTCCCGAGAGATTCAACTATGACCCCCGGAATATGATCTCTAATTTTTGCTATGATCTGCAGCATGTCTATCAGTATCAGATTACCGTCCTGGTGCTGCGGGCGCTTGAGAACAAGCTCAAGCAGATCCTTTTCCCATTCAGGATTAGTCAGCAGATGGGCTACATCACCCAAATGTAAATCCTGCCCTTGTATCATGCGGACACGGCTGCGGAGCCTCAAGTAGACAATAGGAGCTACTGTAGGAGCCGGACTATGAGTCATCCGATCCCCTCCTTATCCTCGTAATTATCGATTAGTATGGAACGAAGAGAGGAAACCTATTCTGTGTATTGTCTTTTACCCCACGCAAAAAAGAGTACCCCTGGCCATTAAAATGGCTTTGGAATACCCTTTTTAAATACGTAAGCATAAGGATTTCACTAAGATCCTGACTGTTATTATTGGGCAATCTGATCGCGGATCAGTTGTAAAATCTTTTTTTCCAGCCGTGATACCTGTACCTGAGAAATACCAAGCCGACTTGCAACCTCTGATTGAGTCTGATCCCGGTAATAGCGCAGGTACACAATCAACCGTTCCCGCTCAGATAGTCCGCCAATGGCTTCATTGAGTGCCAGCTTGTCGAACCACCTTTCCTGTGATTCGTCAGCAATCTGATCCATAAGTGTAATCGGATCACCGTCATTTTCGAACACCGTTTCGTGAATGGAAGTAGGCGGCTTATTGGCCTCCTGCGCAAAAACAACATCCTCCGGTGTCACTCCCAGCTCATCAGCAACTTCCTTGACTGTAGGCAGACGGTTGAGCCGTTTGGATAGCTCGTCTTTCATTTTGCGGACCTTATTGGCCGTTTCCTTCAAGGAACGGCTAACTTTGAGTGTACCGTCATCACGCAGGAACCGTTGAATCTCACCGATAATCATCGGTACTGCATATGTTGAAAATTTGACTTCGTAGCTGAGATCGAATTTATCCACCGATTTTAACAAGCCGATGCAACCAATTTGAAAAAGATCGTCAGGTTCATACCCCCGGTTCATAAAGCGCTGCACGACAGACCAGACGAGCCGGATATTACTATTGACCAGTGTCTCACGAGCCTCATTATCACCGGATTGACTCAGTGCAATAAGCCGTTTGACTTCCGCATCCTCCAAATAGCTGTGCGAAGTTTTTTTTCCTCCTGCTTCCATAGGATCAACTCCTAATTGTATAAAGCTTTCTTGGATTCAATCCTTTTCTTCATCCGGACCGACGTGCCTCCGCCCGGCTCACTGACTGCTTCAAACTCATCCATGAAATTTTCCATAATCGTAAAGCCCATGCCGGAGCGTTCCAATTCAGGTTTGGACGTATATAGAGGTTGCTTGGCAAGTTCCAGATCCTCAATTCCTCGGCCTGCGTCCTCAACAACCAACGTAATCACGTCCGCTTCAATCCTGACTTTGATCGTTACGACACCTGACGGGTCGCTGTCATAACCGTGAATAATGCTGTTTGTCACCGCTTCAGACACCACAGTTTTCAAATCACTTAGCTCATCCATTGTGGGATCAAGCCTAGAAATAAATGCCGCGACAGCCACACGAGCAAATGCTTCATTCTCCGATTTGGCAGCAAACTGCAAGCTCATGAAATTGTTACCCGTGCCTTCTCTCATGACACTACCTCCAGTTCCGTGAGCGCATTTCCCTCGTTGTCATATATGGGCATGATTTTGAACAGCCCTGACATATCCAGCAGTCGGTGTACTGGCGGATTGACATCACAGACTGCCATTTTCCCGCCCTTTTGCTTGATCAGTTTGTACCGTCCCAAGATAACGCCAAGGCCGGAGCTATCCATAAACTGAAGATTCTTCAGGCTGAGCACAATATGCTCGCATTGCCGACGCTGAATCGCCTCATCCATTTGCATACGGACCATGTCCGACGTATGGTGATCAAGCTCACCAGACAGCCTTACAATCAGTACCCCCCGGTGATGCTCCATTTCAATTTGCAGGTTCATGCTTACTCACTCTCCTCCCGGTCTTGGACAAGGATTTCTACGTAGCCGCAGACGATTCCTGCCCTCCGACAAAACTAGAAGAAAACCCCGTAAAATCTACAAAGAAAATAGGTTCGACATGGTACGTTTAAACAATTTCCACCATCCGGCCTTTTCGATAGCCACAGGCGAAGTGATATTAAACTCCTTAAGACGTTGTCCATCCTGATAGACGACCAGCTTACCGACTGGGTCACCAGCCCGGACAGGAGCTTTGAGGCTTGGGGACAGTTGTAATTCATGACGCAACGTTTGTTTGTTGCCACCTTTTTTCACCAACACGCTGTAAAAACGCTCAGCCTGAATTTTCAGCTCTGGCAATACGCCTTTTTCAACTTTTACACTACCCAGCAATTCACCCGGCTTGTATATGGATTTCATTGTATATTGAGAAAACGCATAGTCGAACATAGAAGATACTTCATTGTTGCGTATCTTTGTATTCGGCTCCCCAAGCACAACAGCTACGACACGCAAGCCATCACGCTTCGCAGTAGCGGAAAGACAGAACTTTGCTTCTCCCGTATAGCCTGTTTTCAGCCCGTCTGCTCCAGTATAGAAACGGACAAGCTTATTCGTATTTACCAGCCAAAAGGGTTTTACCGAGGATTTGCGCAAATAGTCCTGATAGGCACCCGTATATTTCGTAATTTGCGGGTATTTCAACAACTCCCGGCTCATAACCGCAATATCATGCGCAGAAGAATAGTGATTCTCGACAGGCAAACCGTTGCAATTGGCAAAATGGGTATCCTTGAGCCCGAGCTGCTGCACCTTGGCGTTCATCATGTCGACAAAAGCCTGCTCAGACCCTGCAATTTTCTCAGCCATCGCCACAGAAGCGTCATTGCCGGAAGCCATCGCGATTCCCTTCAGCATCTCATCGACCGTCATTTCTTCTCCCGGCTCCAAGAAAATTTGCGAGCCCCCCATTGAAGATGCATATTCGCTGGCACGAACTTTATCGGTCAGCTTAAGCTTGCCATCCTGAATGGCCTCCATGGTCAGCAACATCGTCATAATCTTGGTGATGCTCGCTGGAGGAAGCTTTTCACGACTGTTTTTTTCATAGATGACTGTGCCCGTATCTGCATCCATCAGGATCGCCGAGAGAGCCTGGGGAGCTAGCTCAGCCGCTGATCCCTCTTTGGTTTTGCTTTCAGGTATGCTTTCTTCGGCCCAACCGCCGACAGGGACGGCAGTCAAGGCTACCAGGCAAGCCAGGATGAACGCCACCACTTTTTTCTTCACAATCGGTTCCCTCCTCAACATATTGGCGTAAAGCACCGGAGCTTACTTAACCCTCCGGCCTATTCGCGTGCTGCTAACCATTGTCGTCAGAATGAAAGAAAAATATTCCATATGGATAAAAACATCAAATAGCACCAAGCTGAGTCAGCATGGTGCGCATTTTCCAATATATAAAAAGACAGAACATCTATCGTCTGTGAAATAATGGTTTAAATTCGGCTTACGGTGAGATATGTGATACCGCCACCCGGTAAAATATCCATTGTATTTTGACTAAATACCCGTATATCAATAAAAGAATTCGCTTCCAGCCTAAGTTCCATTGCTCCACTCAATGCACTATAGTTCAGTCCGCCGATAACCCTATCATCGAGATAGGCATAGGCGGAGCTCCCGGCAAGCTGCTCATCATTCAGGTGAAGTGCCAGCCGTGTGCGATTACCATCCACTTGAGGGTCGGTCGAAATGTAAACTTGTATTCTGTATTTCCCAGCTCGCTTGGCTCGCCATCGGCTATTCGCCGCGTCGAATTCGATCAGCTCATCATAGTTGATTTGATTGAACTTTACCTTCTGCCAGCTACCTGCGGGGAGATTTTGCCTTGCTCCCAAGTAGGCTTTAACAAAGGTTTCGTCCAAATGTTCAATCCCGTTGTTCGAGTATTTCTCGACTAGCAGCAAAGCCTGCCCTGTCCCATTGTTCTCGTCATAACGATTATTGCTATAGCTAAAATCCAAATGTGAGCGAAGTGTCACCTGCTGTGTGGAAGAGCTACCAGAGAAAGAAATAAGCTGCTTTAGATTACGGGGATACCCTCCCACCTCGTCCACCAAAACTTTTTTGCCAATGACCACATCCACAAAATAGTTACATACGGATTGGGTGTCATCGAATTTGTCCGCTATCGCTAAAATGGAGTCACGCAAGGCCACATTTTTCGTTTCTTTGGTAGCACCAATCTGAATAAAAGAAGGCACTGTCATCTTATGCTCTCTGCTTAGTCCCTCAAACCAGCAACCTATAAATTCAGCGTTCATAAAATCATTAATTAGAATGGGAATATCATTGGAACTCCCATCCTTAATGTGCTGGCTAGCCAAAAATCTGGCTCCGTTGGAGCTGTTCAGATCCAATGCCGTATCGTTCCCCAATGTAAAAAGCGCTATGCTAGTAAACTGTGAACTTCTATTCTGTAAGTGAATCCCTGTTTTATTGTAATTAATCTCCGTGCATTTAAATAAATTCACATCACTTTCGTAGCCCCAAAAAGCCGTTTCAAAATGCTCAATTAGGACGTTATCTAGGGCAACTCCACCGCCCTTCCAATCCTGAATACCTAAAGTACCTTTGCCATAATATCCACGCTTCACTGACTGCGAAAACGGATTATTTAATGTGGATCTCTCAGCCCCCTCGTACCGGATCGATAAGTCATGAAACTGCACATTTTGAAATCCGCTAAACGATGGTAGACTTTCATCTCCAATTTGAAAACAAGGACCCGTACCATAAAATTCAATCGACGTAACACCTTTGCCTTGTCGGTATCTGCCCTTATGAATGCCAAAAATGCGCACACCCTGCTTGCGGATCTGTAGGGTAGAGGTTATTTTGTATCGTCCACTGGGGATGTGAAGAATGGAATAATCGGGGGTCTTATTAATCAACTCCTGCAAAGCTGCCGTGTCATCCTGAATACCATCACCAGCAGCTCCAAACCAACTTACGTTTGCACTGCGTTCAATGAATTCTTTTTCAATGGTTTTAAAATTTTCATTTAATTGCTGCGGCGTTAAGTCTTTGCCTGTACCACTCAAATTCAACTTCAAACGGTCTGTAAAATGATTCGCCACCCGAACACCCCCATGTTTAAAAACGTAAAAAGTTCCTTTTTAACCAAGCCGAAGAATTCTTCATTTTCTTAGCATGGACTGAGTATATGCACAATAGGGCTTGCTCTAGGCTTGAGAAAAATGAAAATAAATATTTTATTATTATTGTACAAGAAGATACGTTTTGTATATTATAGATACATAATGTATCTAGGTGGTGAAATCGTGAAACATGTACTTACCGTAGCTGGTTTACTGGCTTTTTCGATTCCTTATGCTTGTCAGGGTTTGTCCCCCAGAGTTATCACGATTTCCCTGCTTATTCTGTTGTTCAGCTATACCATGCTACTACCTTCACTCAAGTCATTGATCGCAACCTTAGTCGACAATCCGTTGCTGACTTTACTCATGCTGTACATCGCTGCCTCCTGTTTATGGGCTGAACAAGAGCAGACCTCTTCCTTGCTGATGGTTCTCAAATTTCTTGCCTTCTCTACCTTTGGGCTCTATTTGGTCACCCATTATACAACACAGGGCTGCATTCGCCTCTTAGTCGTTACGTTAAGTATTTTGAGCATACTTAATCTACTCGCCGTTTTGCTCGTTCCCTCCTTTGCTATTCATGGTGGCGTAGAACATACTGGGCTATGGAAGGGCATCTCTGGTCATAAAAATACACTTGGAACTCTCTCTCTGTTAAGTTTTGTTTCACATGTTATTTACTTTTTCAGGGGTAAACATAAAGTTTTGCATATTGGCTTCATCTTACTCAATGCCTTATTGCTCATCGAGTGCCAATCTACCACCTCTTTGGTGCTGACATCTTCGCTCTTCGTATTTATATTGTTTATATTGCTATTCAAGAGAATCCGAAGCATTGCATTACGCGGTTTCTTCATTAGCTGTTCCTGCTTGTTCGTTCTTTTGGGTTTGGTATTCATCTTTACTTATGGAGATGCGATTGCGTCGGAATTTGGAAAAACAACGACCTTAACTGGAAGAACGGAAATCTGGCAGGGGATTGGTGGTGCTATTCAGAGCCATTACTGGTTCGGACATGGTTACGGCTCCTACTGGGCAGCCCGGCCCAGTATCTATGCGAATGGAATTCGATTTGATCTGACAAGCAGCCATAGCGGTTTCCGAGATCTGTGGATCGATGTGGGCCTTACAGGACTACTGGCAACCATTACACTCGCCATAACCACTTTATTTAAATTCAGAATTGGTAAAGCAGATATGTATACATGGCTAACGGCAGCGGTTTTTTTCCTTTTTATCGTATTGAATAATATAACGGACAGCCGTTTCCTGAACTCGCTATCTATTTACTGGATTATTTTTATGGTTATTGTGATCAAGGTGCAAGAACGACATAAACTGGCTGTAGCAGAAAAAGCGAATTCAACTGCATTGAGCACACAGCCTCTTCATTAGGAGATCATACTCAGCTCAACCGCTGTATGTGAAAAAGAACCCCGTACCCACGCCAACAAAAGGCGTTCGGATACGGGGTTCTTGGGATATATGTCCACCGCTTCGGTTGAACATGATCCCCAATCTACATTTGTGGAATAATCGCTAGCACAAGTTTCAAAAATTGCTCACGTACCTTCTCTGCCGTCTCCATCACTTCACCATGGGACAAAGGTTGATCCAGAATGCCTGCAGCCATATTCGTGATACAGGAGAAGCCCAGTACCTCAATACCTGCATGACGGGCTACAATAACCTCAGATACGGTCGACATACCCACCGCATCTGCGCCCAGTGTACGCAGCATAACGATTTCAGCAGGCGTTTCATAGTTAGGGCCCAGCAATCCAGCATATACACCTTCTTGCAGGCTGAAGCCCTGTTGGTTAGCCGTTTGCTTGGCAATTTCACGCAAGCGGCGGCTGTACGCCTCCGACATGTCTGGAAAACGAACGCCCAGACCGGCATCGTTCGGTCCGATCAGCGGATTTTGTCCTGTCAGATTAAGATGATCCGAGATGACCATCAGATCGCCTGCTTCGTAGGAAGTATTTACACCACCTGCTGCATTCGTCACCAGCAGACTTTGAATCCCCAATTGCTTCATCACCCGAACTGGGAAAGCCGTCAGTTGTGGGCCATAGCCCTCATACATATGGAAGCGCCCTTTCATCATGACGACAGCGCGACCTTCAATCGTGCCTAACAGTAATTCTCCCTCATGACCTTCTACGGTCGATACAGGAAAATGGGGAATATCCTGATAAGGAATACTAATTCCATCCTGAATTAAATCGGCCAGAATACCGAGACCCGATCCCAGAATAAGACCAATCTCTGGACGTATTCCGCTTTTGGCACGGATATATTCTGCTGCTTCCTGAATTGTAGCTTGGTTGGCTGTTGACATTAATATCTCTCCTGACTTGTACAATCGTAAAGTTATAGTCATAATCACATTTTCTATGAAAGTAAAGTATCGTTACGTTCGATCTTTGCTTTCATGAGAAGTGCGGTTGCCGCCGTGCGGGTGATGCTTTTCATATACTTCCTTCATATTCCGTCTTGCCGTCTGCGCATATACCTGCGTCGTTGACAGATCAGCATGACCCAGCATTTCCTGTACAGAGCGTAAGTCCGCTCCGCCCTCCAGCATATGTACCGCAAAGGAATGCCGCAGCGTGTGGGGCGTGATATCCTCGCTTATGCCTGCTTCCTGGCCGTACTTCTTAATCATTTTCCAGAAGCCCTGTCTACTGAGACGCTGTCCAGATACGTTCAGGAACATGGCTTCCTGCTCTACCTGAGCTTCTTCACCCTGCCCGGATCTCAGCAATAATAGACGCTGCTCGTCCATGTAGGCTTGTGCCCACTGTGATGCCTCACGGCTAATCGGTACAACACGCTCTTTGCCTGCCTCGCCGCCACAGTGCACAAAGCGCAGATCGGTGCGCACATCACACACGTTAAGGGCAATCAGCTCCGATACGCGAATGCCCGTCGCATATAACAACTCCAGCATCGCCTTGTCTCGCACCCCTTGCGGGGCAGTCACATCTGGCGCGGCCAGCAAACGCTCTACCTCATCCTGCGTTAGCACCGAGGGCTTCTTTTTAGTCGCTTTAGGCAACTCCAGCAGAACGGACGGATCATGGATCGTAATTCCCTCCCGGATAAGAAAATGAAAAAAGGAGCGAATGGAGGCGACGCTACGTGATATCGTCGCCGCAGCTTTTCCCTGTTCCTTCAAATGGCCCAAATACAGTACCAGATGTGACCGTTGGACATTATCCGGCTGCTCAATACCACAGCTTTCTGCGAACTCGACAAACTGCTGTACGTCTCGTTGATACGCTTCCAAAGTGCTGCGCGACAAACCCTTTTCCTCTTCCATATATTGAGCGAAAGGTTGAATGTACATTTTCATGAGTTCCAAAAGTCTCCTTGTTCTGCATACAGCGGTTCAGTCTCAGCGTCTGCTTCTTCGTGTGCTGCCTTCATTTCATAAGCTCATCAAGACCGATTACTTAGACTATTCACCATACCAGTAAAAGAAACGTAAACGTTCCAACACTGCTATTCGATGCTCGGACCCTTCATTTACTTTTTGTCCGCCAAATACCTTAACTGCATGTCCTTCCGGTATTCGGTAATGATCTACAGGTGTTATCCAATCTGTAAACAGCCTGAGGCTAAAAAAGAACATACATGCTAGTACCCCGAACAAGATTACCAAACGCAGCCATTTTAGTCCTCTCCGCAACGATAGTACCATGTGGATCAGCCGCCTTTTCCCCAGAATATGGCCCTAATTAGGACTCTCTATGGAAGGGTATGACAAGCTATTCCTTTTTATACCGCTTAATCCCGAACAACAGATCCCGAACCAAAAAAGCTCTCCCGAACGCATCTTCGTCGGTGAGAGCTTGGGTAGTCAGCTTTTAGTCCTGAGATTTGTTTTTTTTGGATTTGCCCAAAGATTTCTGAGCAGTCGTATCGTTCTTCGCCTTACAACGATAACAAATACCGTGGAAGTCCAAACGATGATCCACTACGGTAAAATTATATTCCCGTTCCAGGCGCTCCTCCAATGGTCCAAGCCAATCTTCCAGTATTTCATCTACACTGCCACACTGCACACATATCAAATGGTGATGGTGATGTTTGGTTGTATCGCCGCGCAAATCGTAACGCGCAACGCCATCACCAAAATTAATTTTCTCCACGACATGCAGTTCACTTAGCAGTTCTAGGGTACGGTATACGGTTGCCAGACCGATTTCGGGAGCTTTCTCTTTGACGAGCATAAATACATCTTCCGCACTCAGATGATCATCTTCGTTCTCAAGTAAAACTCTGACGGTGGCTTCCCGCTGAGGCGTTAGTTTGTAGCCCTGGGATTGCAGTTGCTGCTTAATTTTTTCGATCCGTGCTTCCATGTGTCTCCCTCCCCCTGCAAAGCTACTGCCTACTGCACTTTTTTCACTCCTATTATTATAGGGGGTCTATACAAATAAAGTCAAACATTTTGAAACGGATCAAGATGACACGGAAGCTGTCAGCATAGGAGTGACCCATTGCATCATAACCGGGGTGATCCAAGTTTCAAAGGACGCGCTACCAATAAGAAGCACCATCATCACAGCAGTCAATCCTGCGTAAGACAGCAACGGACGCAGCATTCCGTCTGACGGCCGGGTAGCGAGTATTTTGGTTTTGATCATATGGATGGAAAAAGTCATCGCAGCCACGCTGCAGACGAGCAGTACCGGAATCACGAGCAGGTTATGGGGAGCAACTGAAACCAAAGAAAATAGCAGTCCTTTCCACGAATATTGCCCCACCATATAACCTACTGAAAATCCGATTAGCACACCCTTGAGGAAATTCAATACAAGAATGCCCGGTAGACCAATAACCGAAAGGCCACACACCCAAATTAGGCCGACCCATTTCAGATGTAAAGATACGCTATCCCAAAAGGTCGAGGCCGCCTGCGAATCAGCGAAGCCCTGTTCGTTTTGATTGACCGTTACAAAAAAATCCTTCAGGTAACGGGACAAATCCTGTAACTGCTCCAGCGAGAGTGCGTTTACCATAAGTGCGCCAAAGACGACTCCCACCAGAAACAGCACAGCCAAGAAAACATAATACGGCGTCTGATCCTTTAACGTATGACGAAACCATTGCATCGGCGTCCTGCCCCTTTCATCTGCTTGTTTGTCCAAAAAACAACCGTAATCCGATGGCTGATGGCTAGAAATGGGGCAGCTTTCGCTGCAGATCAAACATCACGAATGATGTGCCAAGCCAGCGGCAAGATAATTTATGGTTATGAACAAGCAGACGCTGATATGCCTTTAGAGGGACAAGACTTTACTAGGACTTAGCTATTTTGCCGTATGTTCCACCACCACCGGATACAAGCGACAGTCGCCCCTCGCGTGAAAGCACAATTTGCTCTGCCAACACTTTACCCACGACTGCTGCTAACTCCTCCTGTGTAACCTCATGTAAAATATTCATTTCTGTTCCAAATGCAGCCAATAGCTGGTTCAGCTTGGCTTTGCCCAGACCTGGAATAAACTCCAGTGGAATCTGGTAAATGTACGGCGGACGATGGGGCGGAATCATGGGTTGCTCACGGTCGGCAATGCTCCATATTCGATCCAACACACCTCGCACAAGCTTGGTATGACCACAGTCAGGACAACGTTCATCCGCCATCTGTTGCTCGTCAATAATCGTACCGCAGCTTTGACAGTAAGAACGATGGTATTTGCCCAGTTTCGGATTTAATCCGTAATTGGCACGCACCCGTCGTCCTTCCCGCCGCTCCAAAGCCATTCTGAATTCATCAAAACACGGCTTTGCCAGTGATAATTTATTGTATTCTCGTCCGATTTTCCCAAGTGAATGGGCATCTGAATTCGTGAGAAAGCTGAAGCGATCCAGTTCCGAAATCAAACCGGCCATAGATGAATCTGCGCTCAGCCCCAGCTCCACCCCACTAATGAGCTCCATATCCAGCAGTTCCTCCATACGAGCCGCTGAACTGCCGTATATGCCCTTATGAGGAGTAAAGACGTGCGCAGGCACCATAATGCCTCCACGTCCGTAAATTTGCTGCTGCAACTCGCGTGGCGGTGCATAGATTCGTTGTGAGCTGAGATTAACATTTTTCATATGCCGGGCCAGCCATTGGGTAAAATCCTCCATCGCCACCAGATCTGGAAAATAGGCCAGTACGTGCGTCTCAGGACGACCTTCAGCACGTATTTCCAGCTCCGTGCCAAGGAGAATGACCGTATCCCGGTATGCGATACCTCCGCCGCTGATTTCCTTCATTTCACCCGTATGTAAATAGGTATGAATATCCTCCTGTACATTAGGTGCATGGCAGTCAATGATACCGATCAGCCCAATTCCTTTGCGACCGGAGGCTTCCTTAGCTATGTTGGCAAAGGTCAGATCGCGGCTGCCACTAATTTTGACCGGATTTCCCTTCTCTGTCCTGCCAATATGAATATGCAAGTCTGCAAAGTAGTCGTTAAGTTCTACTATATTTTCATCCATACGCTTAGAAGCTCCCTGTAAGTTGGCGGAGTTGCCATGCATAGACGGCCAGAATCGTTTTAGCATCACTAATCCGTCCTTCACGAATGAGCGTCTGTGCTTCTTCCAGCGTCACCTCAAACAGCTCCAGAAATTCATCCTCATCCGGTTCCATCTCACCTAACTCCAGTTCTTCGGCCACATACAGATGAATGATTTCATCCGCAAAGCCAGGAGAGGTATAAAAGGAGTGCAGCAGCTTCAACGACTTAGCAGTATAACCTGTCTCTTCTCTCAGCTCACGCCCCGCTGCTTCCATCGGGTCTTCACCCCGCTCTAGCTTACCTGCAGGAATTTCTACCTCACAGCGCCCCATCGCCTGTCTGTACTGGTCCACGACCAGCATTTTCCCTTTATGTAGTGCCAAAACAGCCACCGCACCTGGATGCTTTACGATCTCACGCTTGCCAGTGGAGCCGTCGGGAAGCTCTACCGTGTCTACCTGTAATGTAATGACCTTTCCCTCAAAGATAGGCTGTGTGGACACGGTCTTTTCCTCCAGCGCAGGATTGGAATAAGGCTTGCGATGTGCATCGTTTGTTGGATTGTTCAATTGTCCGTTCGTTTGCTCGTTCATCGGTAAGTTTCCTCCTTCATATCTATCTTTCTTTATTAATTATCACCAAAGTTAGTCTAACTTGTCCACTTTGTACATATGCTGGTGGTAGAATAACAAACTTCCTGTCCTGAGGAGATGCAGAAATGAAAAGCTACTGTACTGAAAGCACCCTCCATATCGTTGGTAAAGCCTGGCAGATTCAAGCACTCTTGCGTCAATGGCAAAAGGAACATGGACCTACAGCCACCATCGCTTCGCTAGCTGTTCCAAAAAAGGTTCAGGTCTAAAGACGAAGGAACGCTGTTCCTGTCTTTAACCTGAACCTTTTTCAGTATGTTGCAAGTGTATAATACAAATTTATTTTGTGGTTTCTTGAATCAGAGCTACGACAACTTCAGCAACCTTCACCAAGTCATCGGCCTTAATCTTTTCCTCTGTTGTATGGATGTTCTGGTAGCCCACAGCCAAATTCACCGTTGGAATTCCAAGCCCATTAAATACATTAGCATCTGAGCCACCACCGGAATGGAAGGTTGGCGTTGCCAGTCCCAGTCTTTGAATCGCACGCTGAGCAACCTGTACAACTTCATCATGCTCTGTAAAGCTGAATGCCGGATAGATGACTTCACTGCGGAACTCTCCCTGTGCACCAAATTCACGTGTGGTGGTTTCCAGTGCTTCACGCATATGCTGGATTTGATGATTAACCTTTTCTTGCACAATACTACGAGCCTCTGCACGGATCAATACAAAATCGCATACCACATTCGTCGCGCCGCCGCCCTCGAAACTGCCAATGTTAGCGGTCGTTTCCTTATCAATCCGTCCTAGTTTCATTTTAGAGATTGCTTTAGAAGCGACCTGAATGGCACTAATGCCATCTTCGGGATTTACCCCCGCATGAGCGGACTTCCCAGTTATCTTCATTTCAATACGTGCCTGCGTTGGGGCAGCTATACAAATAGAGCCGACCTCACCATTTGAATCCAAAGCATATCCGAAATCAGAATCTAGCACTTCCGGCTTCATCGCCCGTGCACCCATCAAACCAGATTCCTCACCAGCCGTAATCACGAACTGGATTTGACCATGGGGAATATTCTGTTCGCGCACGACACGAATCGCCTCGAACAAAGCAGCAATTCCCGCCTTGTCGTCAGACCCCAGAATCGTTGAACCGTCACTACGAATCCAGCCATCCTCACCCAACTGCGGCTTAATGCCTTTACCCGGAGTAACGGTATCCATATGGCAGGTAAAAAACAATTTGGGTGCTTGCTCCACACCTTCCGCTTTCCAGGTGACGATCAGATTGCCTGAACCATGTCCGGTTCTTTCACGAGAATCGTCTTCCATTACTTCCAGCCCAAGTGCATTAAACTTTTCTTTTAGAACACGTGATATTTCCTGCTCATTTTTCGTTTCGCTATCCACCTGTACGAGTTCCATAAATTCCTGTACGATTCGGTCTTTTACTACTTTTACTGTCATTAAACTTTCCTCTCTTTCCCGATTACGCTACAATACGGATAGATGTTCTTATCTATGACTTAAACCTATCCTAAAGGAGTTACACATGTCGAACAAAAAATGGGTTCGTTTTTTCGTCTACATTATGCTCGCAGCTATGATTGGTTCTACGCTGTTCATGGTAATTGAGCCGTTTATTATGCCACTATAATAAATTCCCACTCAAGGTATCCGGCTGCTCTAAGGCACTATTGAGGCCTCGAGTGGACGAGCTGTTACGTAAAGCAAACAGGCGGGCTTCCGTGTAGATACACAATAGCCCGCCTTACTTTATTGGAAAGAATGCGTTTGCCATTGCGCAACAAATGAAAATTGCTGTTCAAAGTACGGTACAATTTCCTTCGCAATCTGCTCCACCGATATAGGCTTCTGTATGCAGTCCTCCAATGATGTCACACCGTATTCCTGAATTCCGCACGGGACAATGCCCTCAAAGCCCTCATGCTGTATCCCTGATTTGATGTTAAAGGCAAAGCCATGGCTGGTTACGAAGCCCCGACGGTGCTTACACTTGTTGAATTTAACGCCAATGGCCGCAATTTTAAGATTCCCGATCCATACCCCCGTATATTCAGGCTTACGGCTTCCCTCAACTCCATAAGATGCCAACAACCGGATGATCACTTCTTCCAGACTTCGAAGGTATCCGTGCAGATTCAACGCCTCCCGGTTGCCGAGCATAAGTAGAGGATATCCGACAAGCTGCCCCGGCCCATGATATGTAATGTCTCCCCCACGGTCAATCTGAAAGACGCTGATTCCCTGCTCCTTCAGTTGCTCTGGTGTGAGGAGCAAATGTTCAGGATGCCGCTGAGAACCAATCGTATAGGTCGGCGGATGCTGGAGAAGCATAAGCGTTTCTCTTGCCTCTCCCGCATCCAGCTTTCCCACAATCTCCTTCTGGACATCCCATGCATGGGCATATTCCATCCTATTCGTATAGGTTACATCAAGCGGTCGTCTGTTCACGGCCTGTCACTTCCTCTCCGTACATTTCCCCCACTGTTCGGATGATTAGTACAGCTTCGTATCTAAAGTGTAGCCTTCTAGATTTTCTTTAACCCGTTGCAAGAATCGTCCGCAAATCACTCCGTCCAAAATGCGATGATCCAGCGACAAGCACAAATTAGCCATCGAGCGGACCGCAATCATATCATCAATAACCACGGGTCTTTTGACAATGGATTCAAAGGTAAGAATGGCAGCCTGCGGATAATTGATCACCGGATAAGATAAAATTGAACCAAAGGAGCCTGTGTTGTTTACAGTGAACGTTCCGCCTTGCATGTCGTCCAGTTTGAGCGTGCCTTCCCGGGTTTTACGTGCCAAATCGTCAATTTCACGAGCTAATCCAGCAATATTTTTCTGATCCGCTTTTTTAATAACAGGGGTAAGAACGGAGTCCTCCGTACCTACGGCTAGCGAAATATTGATGTCTCTTTTGACGATAATTTTGTCCACTGCCCAGACCGAATTCATAATCGGATATTCCTTGATTGCATTCACGACTGCTTTCATAAGGAAAGCCAGATACGTAATATTAATTCCTTCTTTTTGCTTAAATTCGTTTTTGATCTTGTTGCGGAGCATCACCAGGTTGGTCACATCCACCTCAATCGTCGTCCAAGCATGTGGAATTTCGGAAACGCTTTGTCGCATATTGCGAGCAATTGCACTGCGAATGGGTGTAACATCAATAAAATACTCGGATCTGTTGTTGTTGCCACCTTCAACTTCGATCACAGGAGCTTTTGGAGCCTCCGTCAAATGAATCCCACTGTTACGAACCGGAATAGCAGGGTCCATATTTTGAATCGGTGTACCGTGCTGAGTAGCAGACTGCTGTCTTCCTGCAAAAGGAGAACCTTGTCCTGATGTCGTCGCAGTCGGCTGTCCAGATACTCCAGTAGGAGCAGAACCGCCCTGCTGCACATAATTCAGTACGTCTTTGCGGGTAATTCTCCCCCCCATGCCCGTGCCTGGTACTTGGCTTAAGTCCACATTATGCTCAGCAGCCAGGGTTTGCACCGCTGGGGAAAAACGTCCTCTCATGGACTGATCCGATCCAGCACTCTGCTGAGATTGTGTTTGTACGGTGCTTTGAGATGCTGGTGCAACAGGTGTCGCCCCTGGTGCAGCCGTAGGTGCAGCCGACTTCGTCTGGATACGGCAAATCAACTCTCCTACCGCTACTGTTTGACCTTCCTCTGCCAACAGATCACCCATAATGCCGTCCAACGTGGATGGGATTTCTGCATTCACTTTATCTGTAATAACCTCGCAAATCGGCTCAAATTGCTCTACCGTTTCACCAGGTTGTTTGAGCCATTTGGCAATTGTCGCCGATACGAGCGATTCTGCCAATTGTGGCATGGTCACGTCGTTCCATTGTGTTTGGTCTGACATTTTTTCAACTCCTTAACATCATAGGAGGGCGCGTTTTTCCGCTACCCCCGCTATACTTTTGGAATGCTTTCGTCCAATCTGCCCTATATTAATACATTGCAAGACGGCGCATGGCTTCCTTAACTTTATCCTTGTTTAACATATAAAACTTCTCCATCGGTGGACTGATCGGCATGGCTGGTACATCAGGAGCACATAGACGCTCAATCGGCGCATCCAGCTCGAATAGACATTCCTCATTAATAATAGCCGATACCTCGGCACCGATGCCGCCCGTTTTGTTGTCCTCATGCACGATTAATACCTTACCTGTATGTCGTGCAGCCTCAACAATGGCTTCGCGGTCCAGCGGTTGGAGTGTGCGCAAATCCACAACATGTGCGGTAATGCCCTCTTCCTTCTCCAATTCCTCAGCAGCCTGCATGACAAAATGCAAAGGCTGGCTATAACCGATGACCGTAATATCGTCACCCTCACGTAATAGATTAGCCTTGCCAATCGGAACGATATAATCATCCTCAGGCACTTCACCCTTGATCAGCTTGTAGGATTTTTTATTTTCAAAAAACAGCACCGGATCAGGGTCACGAATGGCTGCTTTCAGCAATCCTTTTGCGTCATAAGGGGTAAATGGAGCAACAATTTTCAAACCCGGCGTACCAAAAAAGATCGATTCTGGACACTGAGAGTGATACAAACCGCCAAAGATCCCACCACCGATTGGCGCGCGGATTACCACAGGACAGTTCCAATCGTTGTTAGAGCGGTAGCGGATTTTAGCAGCTTCACTAATAATCTGATTGGTCGCCGGAAGCATGAAGTCCGAATATTGCATTTCGGCAATTGGCTTCATTCCGTACATGGCCGCACCAATCGCAACCCCGGCAATAGCCGACTCAGCCAATGGCGTATCCATGACACGTTGCTCACCAAATTGGTCCATAAGCCCCTTTGTCGTTGTAAAGACGCCGCCCTTCACCCCGACATCCTCCCCTAATACAAAAACCGTTTCATCCTGCTCCATCTCTTCTTTCATGGCAAGACGAATCGCATCAATATATTCCATAATCGCCATCGTTACCGGCCCTCCCCATCGCTATCTGCATACACATGCAGCAGCGTATCTTCGGGCTTTGGAAAAGGCGCTTTATCTGCATATTCAATCGCTTCCTTGACTTCGAGCAGCAGCTCAGCCGACAGATCCGCATCCTTGGCCTCATCCCAAATGCCGCATTCGATCAAGTAGCTTTTCATACGGGCTACGCCATCCTTGGCCCAGTTCTCATCCACTTCCTCCTTGGTCCGGTAAGCCAGATCATTATCCGAGGTGGAGTGAGGAGACAGTCGGTACATCATGGCTTCGATCAGCGTAGGACCTTCACCGCGGACAGCACGTTCGCGTGCTTCCTTCACCGCCGCATATACCGCCAATGCATCATTACCATCGACTCGAATCCCTGGAAATCCATATCCCAAAGCACGATCGCTTACCTTGCCTGCCAACTGTTTATGAATCGGAACCGATATCGCATATTGATTGTTCTCGCACATAATGATGACTGGCAGCTTTTGTACACCAGCAAAGTTACAGCCTTCGTGAAAATCTCCCTGATTGCTGGAGCCTTCTCCAAACGTAACAAACGATACAAAATCCTTTTTCTGCATTTTGGCAGCCAAAGCTACACCTACTGCATGCGGAACCTGTGTTGTTACTGGGCTGGAGCCTGTCACAATACGCAGCCGTTTACTACCAAAATGTCCTGGCATCTGGCGACCACCGCTATTGGGATCATCTGCCTTAGCAAATGCCGACAGCATCAGTTCGCGCGGCGTCATTCCTACCGCAAGCACGAATCCATAATCCCGATAATAGGGAAGAAAATAGTCCTTTTCCCGGTCAAGGCCGAAAGCTGCACCTACTTGTGCCGCCTCCTGTCCAATGCCGGAAACGTGGAAATTAATTTTCCCTGCCCGTTGCAGGAGCATGTTGCGCTCGTCAAATCTTCTTGCAAGCAACATATATCTGTACATATCAATAACTTGTCCGTGAGTAAGTCCTAGCTGTTCATGTCTGAAGCCAGCGTCTACAGCGCCTTTAGAACTCATTGAGGCACCTCCTTAAGTGTCAAACATCCTACTTCCAGTACCTAGTACCATCTTGTCTTAAAACCTGGTACTAAACTCTGACTAACCCCATTATAATCCTTTTCTCCCCAAAAAGAAAAGCACCGATTTATTTGAAACGTTTATATGCCAATCGCCTGTCCATCAACGGCCAGCATCGCTTCTCCCAAAATCTCCGACAACGTCGGATGCGGATGAATAAGCTGTCCGACTTCCCACGGCGTAGCATCCAGCAGTTGCGCAAGAGCCGCCTCGCTGATCAGGTCCGTCACATGCGTACCGATCATATGTACACCGAGAATATCATTGGTCTTCTCGTCGGCCACTACTTTGACGAAGCCGTCCCGACTGCCGTATACAAGCGATTTCCCGATAGCTTGAAAAGGGAACTTCCCTGTCTTCACCTGATGTCCACGCTCGCGGGCTTCTTGCTCCGTTAAGCCGACGCTTGCGGCTTCAGGACGTGTATAAATACACCGCGGAATCAGATGGTTAGGTACACTGTGAAAATCTTCGCCCGCCAGATGATGAACCGCCTGCAAACCTTCATGGCTCGCTGCATGCGCCAGTTGTAAGCCGCCGATGCAATCCCCAATGGCGTAAATATGTGGTTCATTCGTCTGCAAATGTTCATTAACTGAGATAAAGCCACCCTCTACGCGGATATCCGTATTTTCCAGCCCTATATTTTCCACATTTGCCTGACGCCCTACAGAAATGAGCAGTTTGGTAGCGCTGAGGGTTTCGGTTTCTTCCCCTTTTTGCACGTCAATCTGCACACCTTCCTCATCTTTGCCGTATGTTTTAGCCAGCACTTGTGAACCCGTCAGCACCTTGACACCACGCTTGGTTAACAAACGCTGCATTTCACGCGAAACGTCTTCGTCTTCCGTGGGAATAAGTCGATTCGCAGCTTCAACCACCGTAACCTCCACGCCAAAATCATTTAGCATGGAAGCCCACTCCACGCCAATAACACCACCGCCCACGATAATCAGGGATGCTGGTAGCTCCTCCATCGTTAACGCTTCGTCACTGCTCAGAATAAATTCGCCATCTGGCTCTAGTCCGGACAGCATACGCGGACGTGATCCTGTTGCAATAATGAGATGTGCAGGAACAATCGTTTCCATCTCACCATCTTCTAGTTCCACGGCAACTGCCCCGCTTTTTGGAGAAAATATAGACGGACCAATCACGCGCCCCTTACCGCTCAGTACCGTAATTTTATTTTTACGCATCAAAAATTGAACGCCCTGATGCAGTTGTTCCACAACGGCTTCCTTACGTTCCTGAACATTGGGAAATACAAGCTGTGCTCCCGATGTCTCGATACCGTATTGTGCACTTTCTTTAATCGTGGCATATACTTCCGCACTGCGTAGCAAGGCCTTACTCGGAATGCAACCACGGTGCAGACAGGTTCCGCCAAGCTTGTCCTTTTCGATGATAACCACTTCTTTGCCTAGCTGGGCGGCACGAATGGCTGCTACATACCCCCCGGTTCCTCCACCCAAAATAGCGACATCACAATGTATAGTCATGTTTCTCCTCCATTAACAATTGATTATATATAGCTTATTGTACTCTCTTTATTTCACTGTACAAAATATAGCGTTTAGGCATAGGCTACAAAAAAACTAACCCTTTAATCCAGATATCTTTCCATATCATTCATACAGTGCATCTCGTAACTTAGTAGACATCCTTGAACTTTGTGCTGATTTGGCTCGCAGCGCCTTGCGAAATGATTCATTTTGCTTGCGCAGAAAGTTCAGCTCTGTCTCCAGCTCAGTGATGAGTTCTAGAGCTTGCGGGCTGATCAGCCCTTGCTCCAGTAATGCTCCTTTTTTGGCACTATAATCCGTATTTTTTTCGTCCATGCCTTTCACTCTTCCCTTCATTCCACTACGCTTCACCATATCATGCCCACGGCGGCAGAGCAATGACGACCACATTTACGTTTTAGGAATGGACATACAAAAACATGTCGAAAATCAATATATTTTCTCTAGTCTGTATACGGCTGGTTATGGTAATCTATAATGGCGTTTTCTTTCGGAGAAGAAGATTTACAGTGTTATGTACATGTTACAGAGAGGGGAATTCGCTTTGCCTACAGGACGAATTACGATTATTACAGGCCCCATGTTCAGTGAAAAATCCGGCGAATTGATTCGCCGCTGTCAAAAACTAATCCAATACGGGCATCGTAAAGTGGTAGCTTACAAACCCGCTGAAGATAACCGCTATGCCGAGGACGAAATAGTAAGCCGGATCGGATATCGGCTGCCCGCTATCTCTATCCCAAGAAAACTTACAGATGAGCTCGTTCAGCGTATTTTGCAAGAAACAAAAGATGCCGACGTGGTTGCCTTTGACGAAGTCCAGTTTTTCAGTCGTCATATTATGTCGCTTGTACAAGAGCTAGCTTATTGCGGCAAGCATGTAATTGCCGATGGGCTGAATCTGGATTATCGAGGGAAAGAGTTTGGCTATGTCGGTGGTCTGCTCGCCATGGCGGATGACATCGAGAAGCTGACTTCCTTTTGCGCTGTCTGCGGTAGCTCGGAAGCAGTATTTACGCAACGTATGGTAAATGGTAAACCTTCCACTGTGGGACCTATTGTGATGATCGGCGACTCTGAGGCTTATGAGCCTCGTTGTCGAAATTGCTTTATACCTCCTCATAAAGTGAACTGCGAGTAGTGGACAGATAGATCGACAAGCTGCAATATGCTACGTGAGTACCAGTGACTTTTTTCTTGCATTTTTTTGGAACGAATCGAACCATTGCCCCGTATATCCGGTTAAGCTGTACAAGTTTTTAGTTTTCGTTTGTATATCATGACCATGAGATTATCTGGGGGGACGGAATAATGAGTTTTTTTAACAAAATCTTAGCAAGCGCAGGAATCGGTTCAGCTAAAGTCGATACGCTGATGGATCAAGCTGTATATGTGCCTGGGGAAGAACTTAGTGGCATCATGCGCATCAAAGGCGGCAAAATTGATCAGGAAATCGGCAAAATTGACATCAAGCTCAAGACTGAATATATCGTGGAGCACGATGATAAAAAAACTACCAGCACCTGCTGCATTGCACGGATTAAGGTATCTGACGGCTTTCATCTAGAGCAAGGACAGGAGCTTGAAATTCCTTATTCCTTCAGATTGCCATTGGAAACTCCTGTTACTCACGCCAAACAGCCCGTCTGGCTGGAAACAGCATTAGATATTGGCATGGCTTTGGACCCGACCGATCGTGATTCACTCAAAATCGAACCACATCCCTATATGAATACAGTGTTTGAGGCGGTTCACCTGTTGGGCTTCCGATTCCGCTCCTCCACCTGCGAACGTCATCCTAAGCTGGGACGCGGCGTTCCGTACGTACAGGAATTTGAATTTACGCCCGGATCAGAATATGCACGTGATATCGAGGAGCTGGAGCTGGTTATGCAGTTGGAACCCGAGGGTGTGCATGTGCTTGTAGAAGTAGACCGCAGGGGCAAAGGGTTTTCTGGTTGGCTTGAGACTGCATTTGATATGGATGAGCGCCATGCCTGGTTGAGCTTAAGCCGGGAAGAGCTCTCCTATGGACCCGATCACATAGCGGATGCACTCGAGGAACTAATTGACAGACAAATTAGATAACAATGTAAAAATACAAACAAAAAACTCCTAACCAATTTACTACATCGGTTGGGAGTTTTTATTAATTAAAAGAATTCTTTAATGATGGTCCTCAATCGTCTGTATAGACTAAAGTGGCAACATATCCTGTCTTTCCGCCTTATGCTTACACTCTTTGCATACCCCATACAACGACCCATTGTCATCCGCATAGAAGGTTAATTTATCTTCTTTTTTACAAAAGGAGCATTTTTGCTTGCCTGTGCCCTGGATAGAGTCAGACAGTCCAAACCCAGTTTGGGCCTGAATACCTGCTGCTTTTGCATTCGTGCGTGGACCGGAGGACACTTTAGACTTAGATTCATTACGGGTGCGGGATTGTCGAGCGGACTTACGAGGACGAAATTCAACGACATTACTGTCCCGCTGTTCATTCACTTGTTTGTTGCTGCTGCGACTACGCCTTACTTTAACAATCCAACCCAACCCCACCAACAACACGCCCAAGAACACCCAAGTCAGACTATACCACATGCTCTCATCCCCGCCTTTGCTTTAGAATCAATTGGGTTAATACCACTAGCCCGTTCAATGCGATGACTTAGCCTATAGCTTTATTCATTGAAATATACCCGTGTATACAGCCTCTGTGCTGTTCATCCGATGGTCTCCATATAAAAATCGTACCCTCCCGTGCAACATCTGACTCGCCTCTAACTGAGCATATTAGGTAAATCATCTTTACCTGAGAAGTACATTGACCCGTTTTACAAATTGTACATCATACTTTTGAAAAACGATAATATCCCCTCTAGGAAGATCGTTCTCCTTATCATAATGCTTATCTACTGCCCAATGGTGAGAATAAAAATGGCCCAGATGGCTACATTACTTCCCTTGATAATAAAAATCAATGAATCTTTTCGTTAACGGATTAAACTTATCAAAGCGTTTGCGGTGCGGTAAAAAGCCTGACTTATGTACTTGTTCTGCTAGTGTTTCTACATGTTCAAATCGCTTGAAAAAGGGCAACGCGAAAGTGTAAATATCTTCAATAATCTCTTGGATCACCCGTTCTCTTTCAGCTTCTGTGGACACAGGGTAATCCCTGTTTTCCGTATATTTCTTGGTGAGAGCAATCAACTCACTGTGAAAACAAGCGCCAGTACTATACTTCTTTTTTATTCTTTTGGATTCTACGATAATATAAAATTTTAATGCACCATATTTTGTCGCACCAAAACTAATTTCAAATATAAATTCCTTGGTTTCTTTTTTCAAAACTTTTCTGCCTTTCAGATATTTAAAATCATTCAAAAATGGTGTAGCTATGATTTTGTCTATCGCTAACTGACGTAGTTCACTTGCTTTAAGTTCAGTCTTATTATCCATGATGGTCACTCCAACCCAAAAGAATTTCCCACCATTATATCATATCGTTCCAATTACAGGCTTCTCATATCCCCACCCTTTAATCACAATATATTAATAAAAAATAGAAAAAAAGCTGCTCACAATAGAGCAGCTAGTTCCTCTGAACCATAAAAAGCAGTATACGAATTATACTTTGAATTTCCCAATTTGCCCTTGCAGGTCTTCCGCCATTTTGGATAGATTTCTTGCAGAAGAGGCAATTTCCTCCATGGATGCCAGCTGTTCCTGAGTTGCGGCAGATACGTGTTGTGTCCCTGCTGCGGCTTCCTCAGCAATCGCTGAAATTTGTCTGACAAAACCAACAATCTCATCAGTACTTGCAGACATTTGTTCTGATCCGGCAGAAACCTCTTCAATTTCACTGGCCACTTTATTTACAGTTTCCTGAATTAGTTCAAAGGATGCGCCTGCATTTTGTACAACTTCACGACCTGTCATGACATCCTTCCCGTTGGACGCTACCGCCTCAATAGCATGGGTAGTATCCTTTTGAATCAATCCCACAAGCTCCGTAATTTGTTGAGCAGAATGAGCCGATTGTTCAGCCAACTTGCGAACTTCGCCTGCAACTACAGCAAATCCGCGACCATGTTCTCCTGCACGGGCCGCTTCAATCGCAGCGTTCAAGGCAAGAAGGTTGGTCTGACTAGAAATATTGGTGATAACATCAATGATCTTGCCAATTTCGTCTGAGCGCTCTCCCAATCCAGCCATGAGATCTGCCAATCCATTCATCGAATCATTTACGGCATTCATCTGCGTAACTGCCTGTTGAATCATCTGGTTACCTTCAGCCGATTTATGGGCCGCATCTTGCGCAGATGCGAATACATTTTGCGCGCGGATGGCAATTTGCTCAACACCGATAGACATTTCCTCAATAGCTTGGGACGATTTCGTCACCATATCTACCTGGTCTCCCGTTCCAGTAGCTACTTCTTGCACCGTTTCGGTTATTTGGGCAGATGCTTGGCTGTTTTGCTCTGCGCTGGCCGTCAATTCTTCTGAGGAAGTGGTTACCAACTCAGCCGTATTACTCACAGATTGAATCAGTTGACGAAGATTCTCAACCATGGCGTTAAAGGAATGTGCCAACGTACTGATCTCGTCCTTGCCCTTCACAATGATAGTTTCACTTGTAAGATCACCCGATGCGATACTTTCAGCAGCACGACTAATTCGCAAGATAGGTTTAGAAATAATCTGGGCTATGATGATTGCCATGATCAATGCTAGTATAACGGCTGCTATACTCAGAATGATGACCAATTGTCTCCCTGAAATAAAGTTGTCAACAGCTTCCTTCGTAGTCTGTTTAGATCCATCTGCATTCAATTTAATGAGCTGGCTGATCTTATCGTTTGAACTATACCATAACTTATAGGACTCTTGATGAAGAATGCTTGATTGAGTGTAATCATTAGCTTTCCCCGCTTCAATCATTTCTGGCAACTTAGCCAAATACTCCGCATAATTTTTGGAGAATTCTTCATACATTTCACGTTCTTTAGGGGTAGCAATTAATTTTTCGTATGTTTTTCGGCTTTCCTCAACCTTTTTTAAAACCTTATCATATTCGGCCTGAACCTTCTCCATTTCTTCTGGGTCACGTTCTACAATAATGTTTAATGAGATCCGCTCTACATCAGATATATCGCCATTTAGTGTTCCCAGGATAGTCACACTTGGCATCCAATGGCTATCTATTTCCATCGAAGTGTCGCCTAAATTTTTCATTCTTGAGATAGATGTTGTACTAATGACAATCAATAATATTATTACCGCAAGAAAACCCAATATCAATTTTGTTCGAATGTTAAATTTCATATATTCGCTCCTCAGTTCTCTTTATATTAGATACTATATCGACAAGAAACGACACATTGTTTATATCAAATTTAAAGAGAATTTCAGAACTGTTTACAAAAGGGAACTTTTTCTTCGTGATGGTTAGTGCAACTGATTCAGGTTTATTTTTATAATCAGTGTGAAGGGTATTATGTCTCATAATTTCTGCCATTTAGCGAGGACGATGCTAAAAATCTTTATTCACTCATTCCATCAAACTTTAAAAAAAGGATACCCAAAAAACGGGTATCCCTTTATGTTTTACTTCCTAGCAATCACCATAAATCGTTCTGAATTTGTCCTTATTCCTAATTCGGTTTGATTGTCCGAAATAAATTGTTGGAGTATTTGAAAATCAATTTCTTCTTCTCCGAAGTTGGGAATAATTGGTGTGTGTTTCAAGAGAAATATTAAGTCTGCAGGAGTCTGATAATATTCGGTTGCATTGAATTCAAATGACTGTATGTCCTTAAAGCCCGCGTCACTTAATTCGGTAATATATTGAGCTTTTAACGAGTCTTTCTTAGCACCCCATGCCTGTCCTCTTCCAAACGCTTCTTTAATATTTAATTTGTCGTTTTCGCTTACTTGCTGTGTCAGGAACATACCATCCTTTACTAACACCTTTGCTATTTCTTTTGCATAAAAACATGAATGTCGAGAAGAGATTACATTAAAGAAGTTCTCAGGAAAATTTAGATTTTCAGCATCCATCTGGAGAAAACGAACATTTGCTATGTCTGATTCAGCAGAATTCTTGGTTGCTGTTTCAATCATTCCGGTGGAATGGTCAATCCCAACTAAAAGTAATGCAGAATCTGCTATTGATAAAATTGCTTCCCCGCCGCCAGTACCGATATCAAGCAATATATCCGACTTCTTGCATGTCTTCGCTACTTCATTGTAGAAGTCCCATTTTACTCCTTTGGAGATACATTTCACATTGCTGAAATTCCAGCCGTTGATTTTTCCAATCTTATTATAAAACTCTTTATACTCTATTGAATTCATTTTCTTTCCACCTTCCAATTAGGGATAAATACTACGGGATAGCAGACCGATATCATTCATTATTTTAGTTTTGTAGTCAAAAGGATAGACTTTCCCCTTGACGGCTGGTACGCGTTTTTTCCAGCCCGGAAACTAAATACCTCGAACAATACGGAAAGACATCCGATTCACCTCATTTGAAAGATTGTTTTAATTATATTTCTAATAGAGCTTGTCGATCAAGCAATAGTTCAATAATATTTCTTTACAACTTTCTACCTTAATAGAACGACTACTGAAAGTAATGAAAATGATGATAATTGAAGAAAACTTTAAATTGTCCAATTGAAATTCAAAATCGTTTATAAAAAATACCGCCTATTTACTGGTTCTTGGAAGAACCAATAAATAGGCGGTATTAGTTGTCTACTATTCAGAAGTTTATCGGATCGGGTCGGCTGTTTTGGAAATATAATAGCCATCCCTGCAATTATCATTGATAAACGTAAAACCACAAAAATCCCTTGCTTCATCAATCATTCTGACCCTTTCAGGACACCTTGTTCTCAATTCTCAGCTTATCTGCTACCATCGCTATGAACTCTGAATTGGTTGGTTTGGACTTACTGATATTAATGGTGTACCCGAACAGGTGTGAAATGCTGTCGATATTTCCACGGGTCCATGCTACCTCGATAGCATGACGAATGGCGCGTTCTACGCGAGATGCCGTCGTTTTGAACTTTTCGGCGATTGCTGGATATAACGTTTTGGTGATGGCTCCCAAAATTTCGATATTATTGTACACCATCGTAATGGCTTCGCGTAAATATTGATAGCCCTTGATGTGAGCTGGTACACCAATTTCATGTATGATGGCCGTGATACTGGCATCCAGGTTTTTCGTCTTACCCATAGGTACAACGTTGGACCGCATGGATGAAATGGTCACCGGACTGCTGCTAACTAACTGCGGCCCCACTAATTGGCGAACACGGTTAGCCAGCACTTCCATGTCAAACGGCTTCAAAATATAATAAGATGCCCCAAGCTGTACGGCCCTCTGTGTAATATTTTCTTGACCGAATGCAGTCAGCATAATGATTTTCGGCTGTGGAGTCAGGTTCATTTCTCTTAAACGCTCCAATACACCGAGACCATCCAGATGAGGCATAATAATATCTAAAATAAGTACATCAGGTATGTTGCGGGATTCTGCGATGCGTTGGAGCACTTCTTCGCCGTTATAGGCGATTCCTGTAACTTCCATATCCTCCTGATCGGAAATATATTCAGCAAGCAAATTCGTAAATTCCCGGTTGTCATCAGCCAACAATACCTCAATTTTTTGCAATGTACTTCCTCCTCATTGAGTGATATTCCATTGTGATATCTTGTTTACAGTATATAAATATTTCTTGTCGGAGTATATGATTTCGACATCGAATTATGAATTCCTTCTGTCGAAAATTATTTTTATTTATTTTTTTTATAGTTTCTATTATAATTGATTCTTTATCTTGCAAATATGAGTTATTCCCCTGCTTTTCGACAAAAAAATCTTAAGGCCACTAGCTCGCCTTAAGATTAGAAGATAATTTCAAGCTTACGTTATTCTGCATGATTCCTGCATCGCGCAGCATCCATTCGATAAAACAACCGTAACCTGATTTAGGATCATTCACAAATACATGTGTTACAGCCCCGATAAGCTTACCATTTTGAATAATCGGACTACCGCTCATTCCTTGCACGATTCCCCCGGTCTTATCCAACAGCTTTGGATCTACAATGCGAATCACAAGTCCTTTGGTTGCTGGTTTGTCCTGCTGAGAAATGTGTACAATTTCCGCCTGAAACCGCTGAATTTGTTGACCTTCCAGTACAGTCAAAATTTCTGCAGGTCCTTCCTTTACTTCATTCGCAAGAGCCACCGGAATAGGAGTTGAATACAATCCATATTGCGGCTCATCTGACATTTTCCCAAAAATTCCAAAATTCGTATTTCGTTCAATATTTCCTAATACCCGATGATCTTTGAGAAAATGAGCGCGTTTTTCTCCTGGTTCCCCACTTTGGCTTTTCGCAATTGACGTCACATTGGACTGCACAATCTCTCCGCTCCCCACGACAATAGGGGTTTGGGTATTCATATCGGTAATTACGTGGCCCAATGCCCCGTATACACCCTGGTCCGGTGCGTAAAACGTTAATGTACCTACACCTGCAGCCGAGTCTCTAATATACAACCCAAGCCGCCAGGCTTTATCATCTTGATCATATGCTGGTGTTAACTTCGTGGAAATCGTCTGCTCTCCTCGACAAAGTGTAATGTCGAGCGGCTTTTTATTCTTACCTGCTTCGTCTACTGCCTCAGCAACCCTTGCCAGGCTATTGAGTGGTTTGCCGTTCATGTGTGTAATCCGATCCCCTAGGCGAATCCCCGCTGTTTCACCAGGTGACACCTTACGATCATTACTTTCCTGAATGATATGGTGACCGACGACAAGCACTCCTGAAGATTTTACTTTGACCCCAATCGTCTGCCCCCCCGGGTATACTTTTAAATCGGGAACTACACTTTCTTGGGTTGTCCTCATGCTTTTAGAGCCGAACAAATCCAAAGAAGCTTGTGGAGGCAGCGCGGCTTGCACATGCTGAGCGTTACCGATAGTACACATAAGAAAAACAAGCAAAAGACCGAGCAATTTGATCCTGGAGTAAAAATTCAATGGCTGTCACGCTCCCTTTGCTTCTTTCGCTTGACGAGTAAAGGTGGTCGCCAATTGCGTACCTATAAGGTAACCTTGCCCCCAGGCTTTTATAACTGTTAAACATTACGCCAGCCGCTCTTTTCAGGCTTTCTTTCCTTCCGCCAAATTCAGCATTTCCTGTGCGTGATGCAAAGTTTTTTCGGTAATTTCCACGCCGCCCAGCATCCGTGCCAATTCCTTGACACGCCCGTCCTCCGTAAGTCCCTCAATTTGAGTCATGGTCCGTCCATCATGGACATTTTTCTCAATAAGGTACTGATGATCTGCCATACATGCCACCTGTGGCAAATGAGTAATGGAAAAGACCTGACAAACGGAAGATAAACGATATAGCTTCTCGGCAATGGATTGAGCTGCACGACCACTCACCCCGGTATCCACCTCGTCAAAAATGAGTACTGGAATTTGATCATGACGCGCAAAAATACTTTTCATCGCCAACATGATACGTGATAGCTCACCGCCTGAAGCAATCTTACCAAGTGGACGTAATGGCTCACCTGGATTGGGCGATATTAGAAATTCCGCATTATCAATGCCCTGCTTGGTAGGTCTTACCTTCAGACCTTTATACTCATATCCGCGTTGATCTTCAATTGGATCAATGTGCACCTTGAGTGATGTTCTTTCCATCTGCAGGTCTTTTAACTCCTGCTCCACTTGCTCTGCAAGCTCTTCAGCACAAATTTCGCGTGCTTCTGTAAGCTCTTCCGAAATCTCAAGCAAATCGGAAAGCAACTCGTCCCGTTTTGCAATGAGCTGCTCCAACCGCTCATCTTTATTTTCAAGCAGATCGGTTTCCTGCTCAATACGGCTATAGTATTCCAAAATCTGCTCTATACTATCACCATATTTTCGCTGTAACCCGGTAATTTGATTCAAACGTTGCTCCACTTCATGCAGCTTGCCTGGATTAAATTCAATATCCTCACGATAAGAACGTAATTGGAATGCTGCGTCCTCCAACTGGTAAAAAGCAGACTGAATCTGCTCCGCAATGGGCTGAAGGCTTTTGCTGTCATAGCTTTGGACATCGTTTAATCTGGACAACACGTTATTGATCGTATCCAGTCCACCTCTGCCGCTTAGCAGTTCGTATGCTCCTGATATCCCATCCATCATTTTCTCACTATGGGATAGCTTGACCCGTTCCTCTGCCAATAATTCGTCTTCTCCCAATTTCAACTCCGCCGCAGCGATCTCTTCTAATTGAAATCGGTACATATCCAAAAGCTGATAAGCCTTTTGACTGGAGCTTTGCAGTTCTCTTACTTCTTTTTCCGCTTTGACAAAAGCATTGTAACGCTCCCGATAAAGCGTTTTGACCGGACCAATGACCGAATCACCGAACGTATCCAGTAGCGCCAGATGGCGATCTGCACGTAGCAGGCTTTGATGCTCATGTTGCCCGTGGATATTGACGAGTTGCTCACCTACCTCACGCAGCATCGTTAAATTAACCATCTGGCCGTTAATTCGAGAAGAGCTTTTCCCTTGAACCGTAAGTTCGCGACGAATCAGCAAATGCTCCTCCGCATTAGCCTTAATCCCTTGTTCCTCAAGTGTATTCCAAACTGGATGTTTTACCGGCAGTTCAAATAAGGCTTCCATCTCTGCTTTATCACAACCGTAACGCACTAAATCAGCAGAGCCCCTACCGCCTGCAATCAGCCCAAGCGCATCGATAATAATGGATTTACCAGCACCAGTTTCCCCGCTCAACACATGAAACCCTTTATAAAAATGAACATCGACGGCCTCTACAACCGCCAAATTCCGTATAGACAAAGTGACCAGCATCGTTCTTTCACCTCTATGATGTACAAATTAAAACGCCTAATATGCGTAGCCATTATAATTAGGAAATGTAGCCCATAAGACGATTCACGATAGCTTCACTGTTTTCTTCCGATCGGCAAATAATCAAAATGGTATCATCCCCGCTAATCGTCCCCATGATCTCGGACCATTCAATATTGTCCAATAAAGCAGCAATCGAGTTGGCTGTTCCCGGCAGGCATTTCATCACAATCAGATTGGTTGTGTAGTCAATATGCAAAAAGTTATCGACCAACGTACGTTTCAGTTTCTGGGCCGGATTGTAACGTTGATCTGAAGGCATCGAATATTTATATCTGCCATCGTCCATTGGAACCTTGATGAGCAGCAACTCCTTGATATCACGCGATACGGTCGCCTGCGTGACCTGAAAACCAGCCTTACGCAATGCTTCAACCAGATCATCCTGCGTCTCAATCTCATGTTGTGAAATAATTTCCCTAATTTTAATATGTCGTTGACCCTTCATATAATCCTCCTATGGATTAACCTTCATATTCCTCTTCTTCGAGGTCTTCCACTAATGTAATAAGGCGAATACTTCGCTCGTCCGTATCAACGTACAATACACCCGCGCAACCCGGATAGAGCAATAAATACGGCATGAGCCTGTCCCTTAAATCAGGACCACTCCACTCCATTGGTTTCTTGCGGCGTGACGTTTTGACCATATATGTCGAACCGTTTCGTACAGCTACGTAGTCTATAAACAAACGGCTATACACGGTATGTCCATTCACTTTAAAAGCAAGCGGTATTTTCATCTTCCCGCCCACTACTTCATATCCTGCTTCTTCGAGTAGGTCTGTGACAGGCCCTTCGTCCAAGTCCTCGTTAATCGGTATCGTCTTTAGCACAAGCGACCCTGGCTCCTTCAACCAGGCACGTAGGCTATACAAAGCCCATATCCCTAATATCACCCCAATCACAGCGATGATAACCGTATCATATCTTGTGTCCATGGACCGATCACCTCATGGACATATTCTAGGACAAGATGTAAAATCCCTTTTCCTTTGTACATCTCATTATAGGCGAACGTGAGTTCTACAATCAATCCCTCACACCAAAAAGAGGTTCCCTTAAGTTCACAGAACTCATGGAGAACCCCTGAATGTTACTTACGCGATGGACCATTATTAAAAGTCTGACCTGCTTCCTGAACGGTACGTTCAATCAGTGGTCTGAAATCCAACTTCTCCAGCTGCGATTCTGCAGCAGGAAGCCCATCCAAACGCCAATGCGCTAAAAATTCAATATTGCCTTCTCCACCTGTAATAGGCGAATAAGCCAAACCTTGCAGCGTAAGTCCAAGCTCATGTGCAAACATCAGAATGGTCTGCAACACTTCTTTATGCGTAGCAGGATCACGGACCACACCGGATTTTCCGACCTTTTCGCGTCCAGCTTCGAATTGCGGCTTGATTAGAGCTACAATATCAGCAGGTTGATGCAACAAGGCAAGCAACGGGGGCAAAATAATACGTAATGAAATAAAGGAAACGTCAATACTAGCGAAATTCGGCACGGAACCATTCAAATCCGCGGGTGTCATATATCTGAAATTCGTTTTCTCCATTACGCATACTCGTTCATCATTACGAAGGGACCAATCCAGCTGGTTATAACCCACATCAATGGCGTATACGTATTCAGCTCCATGCTGAAGCGCACAATCCGTAAAACCTCCAGTGGACGAGCCAATATCCAGCATTGTCCTGCCCTTCATATCCAGCTCAAATTGACGGATGGCCTTCTCCAGCTTCAATCCTCCACGGCTTACATACGGATGCACCGAACCCTTAACTTTAAGCTCGCTGGCGCGTGGTACCTTCATCCCCGCCTTCTCGATCCGTTCGCTGTCCGCCAGCACTAGCCCAGCCATAATCGCAGCTTTAGCTTTTTCACGGCTTTCAAAAAAGCCTTGTTCTACAAGTAATACATCAATGCGTTCCTTCGGAACAGACATGTTAATCTCCCTTTAGGCAGCCAAGCTGCTCTTGTCATACTTTTTATAAACGTCATGGTCTTCACTTCAAGTTACCCTATACGGATTGTCCCATGCCATATGCTGGCTCAGCAGCCCATTTACGCAGCTTTAAGCATACATCTTCAATGGTAAGACCTACTTCAGCACGCTGCTCTTTGATGGAGCCATGCTCCACGAACAGATCGGGAATCCCCATTAGGCGCACCTGTGCCTCTTGTATTTCGGCTTTAGCGTAAAATTCCAGTACAGCGCTACCCAAGCTTCCTGCTTCAGAAGCTTCTTCCAATACGATCAGCTTCGTATGCTGACGAGCCAGCTCACGCAACATATCCTCGTCCAAAGGCTTCAGGAAACGGGCATTCACGACGCCCACTTGCAAACCTTCCCGTTTCATCGCCTCCGCAGCCTCTGTCGCCACCTGGAGCATCGGTCCTGATGCGATTACAGCAAAGCCCTCGCCTTTACGCAGGAGCTCCCAACTGCCGATGGGAATAGCCTGTAATTCTTTATCCATCGGCACGCCAACCACATTAACACGCGGGTAACGATAAGCAATTGGACCATCTTCATAGTCGAGCGCTGTTTTCATCATATGGCGTAGCTCGTTCTCATCCTTTGGCATCATAAGCACAAGATTCGGGATATGACGCAAGAATGCCACATCAAACACGCCATGATGAGTTTCCCCGTCAGCCCCAACAAAACCTGCACGGTCAATCGCGAACATTACGTTCGCATTATGACGACAGATATCATGCACAATCTGGTCATAAGCACGCTGCATAAAAGTGGAATACACCGCAAACACCGGTTTCATCCCTTCCATTGCCAACGCAGCACACATGGTAGCTGCATGCTGTTCAGCAATGCCGACGTCAATCATACGGCTAGGAAACTCTTTACTAAACGGTACCAATCCTGATCCGCCAGGCATAGCGGGGGTGACCGCAACGATGCGCTCATCCTGCTCAGCCAGCTCAATCAACGTTCGACCGAAAATTTCCGTATACATCGGATTACCTACAGCTTTGAGTACCTGACCCGATTCAATTTTGTAGGGACTGATTCCATGCCATTTGTGTGAGTCTGCTTCCGCAGGTTTATAGCCTTTGCCCTTGGTGGTTACGACATGCACCAATACAGGGCCAGTGACATTATCAGCCTGCTGGAAGGTTTCGATTAGCTTCGGCAAATCATGTCCGTCCACTGGACCGAGATACGTAAGTCCCAGTTCCTCAAACAGTACACCAGGCACCATCATATATTTAAGACTGTCCTTGACACGGCCAGCCGATTTGGCAAGTTTACCGCCGATCGCGGGTATTTTTTTCAGCAAAACTTCCAGCTCATCTTTTGCTCGCAAATAATGACGGTCCGAGCGGATTTTACTCAAATAATTATGCATGGCCCCTACATTAGGTGCTATGGACATTTCGTTGTCATTCAGAATGACCATTAAATTTTTGCGCTCATGACCGATATGATTCAACGCTTCGAAGGCCATCCCCCCAGTCAACGCTCCGTCTCCGATCATTGCAATGACTTTATTGTCCTCGCCCTTCAAATCTCGAGCCAAGGCCATTCCCATTGCCGCCGACAGAGAAGTGCTGCTATGACCGGCTTCCCAAACATCATGCTCGCTCTCACTTCTTTTTACAAAACCACAAAGTCCATCACGCTGACGAAGTGTATCAAAACGATCCATTCGCCCTGTCAATATTTTGTGTACGTAGGCTTGGTGCCCAACGTCATAAATCATCTTGTCCTTTGGACTGTTATAGCAATAATGCAGGGCGATCGTGAGCTCAACCACTCCCAGATTCGATGCCAGATGCCCCCCAGTCACGGACAGCTTCTCAATCAAAAAGCTCCTGATTTCCTCGGCTAGAGAAGCCAACTCCTCAACCGACAGTGATTTCAGATCGCCTGGTTGCTTTATGTGTGGAAGCAGCACGCATATCTCCCCGCTTTCCTTCAAGTTTGTGTGTAAAGTTAACAAGTATTATATCACACTTTTTAACTGTGCTTAAACGCAGACAAGTCAAAACAGCTCTAACGCAACTAATGATCACGCTTCATCAGGTAATCCGCTATCTCCAGCAAACGAGAAGAATCGGGAATACCGCTCTCTGTTATCATTTTTTTAGCAGATGCGGTGAGTTCCTCCACCTGCCGCAAAGATGCGTCCATACCAATGAAATACGGATAGGTAACCTTCTCCTGCTCAACATCACTTTGCGTTTTCTTACCCATTTTGCTCTCATCGCCTATGAGGTCCAGTATATCGTCCTGTATCTGAAAAGCCAGCCCCAAGTCTCGTCCAAAGCGGCGAAGCGCCTCTAATTGAGTCTTGTCCGCCCCACCAATCCGTCCACCTGCCAAGAGCGAGAAAATAATCAAATCAGCAGTTTTATGAAGATGGATATATTCCAGTTCCTCGATCCCCGTCATTCCTTGCTCGCCTGACATATCGGCGACCTGTCCGCCTACCATGCCCCGCGCGCCACTCATTTCGGACAAATCCTCAACAATGGACAATAGCGAATCGGATGAAACACCGTGACGTCGTCCTGCTTGCACAATGCTGTAAAAGGCATGGGTCAACAAAGCATCACCCGCAAGGACGGCAACCGCCTCGCCGTATACCTTATGATTCGTCAGCTTACCTCGCCGATAATCATCATCATCCATGGCTGGCAAGTCGTCATGAATGAGAGAGTACGTATGTACCATTTCTACCGCACATGCCACTGGCAACGCAGCTTCCCTGCTTCCACCGAATGCTTCAGCAGCAGCGATCACAAGCAGAGGCCGCAGCCGTTTTCCGCCTGCGGTGAGTGAATAATTCATAGATTCTCGAAGAACATCGGGAATGTTCCAATCGGCCGGGAACTGCTCGGTCAGTGCAGACGAAACCGCATCCGCCGTTCCGGTCAAATATTCCTTGAACGACGGTCTATTCAAGCCCTTCACCGCCGTTTTCATCTAATCCGCCGCCAAAAGGCTTCTTGCGCAAATCTCCATCCTCTTCCACGATCATTTCAATTTTACGTTCAACCTGCTCCAGCTTTTGACTGCAAAGCTGAGACAGCTTCATCCCCCGCTGGAACAAATCAATGGCTTGCTCCAGAGGAACGTCTCCATGCTCCAGTTGTCCGACAATTTCTTCAAGAGCGGCCATAGCCGCTTCAAAATTCAATTCCGTTTCATTCGCCACCGTGCTTCGCGTCCTCCTTCATTCCCCATACTTGGCAGTCCAACTGCCCATCACTCACTTTAATCTTGATGGAATCTCCCGGCTGTACGTCTTTGAGCGACTTAATCAGCCGTTTCTCCTGCTCATCGTATACCAAGCTATAGCCTCGGGCCATGACTTTGAGTGGGCTCAGCGCATCCAGCTGACGAATTCCCGTGTGCAACTGCTGCCGTCCCGTTTTCGTAATAGCACGCATCGCAGACTCCAGCTGACGTTGCGCCATATCCGCCTGCTTGCGTGCCGAACGAATTTGTTCACGTGGATTAAACCGCTCTAGTACCTGACGCATACGTGCATTCTTTTCTGCGTTTAAGCGTGAACGGTTACCCACTGCGCGGATTAGCCGCTGATGCAGCATGTCCATTCGCTCTGCATGCTGTAGCATATAGCGGCGTGGGTGCAGCAGGACTGGTGAACGCTGAAGCCTCACCAAGCGTTCACGGCTGGTTTCCAGCCGCTGCCGGAGGGCGTTGCGCAGGCGTTGCTCACGCTGGAGCAGCTGATCCCGTAGCTCTGCCTGATTAGGCACAGCCAACTCAGCTGCTGCGGTTGGCGTTGCTGCACGCAAGTCAGCCACAAAATCGGCAATGGTAAAATCCGTTTCGTGTCCAACTGCCGAAATAACCGGAATGACCGATGCGTAAATGGCGCGCGCAACCGCTTCCTCATTAAACGCCCACAGTTCTTCCAACGAGCCACCTCCCCGTCCGACGATCATCACCTGAACCTCTTGCATACGATTCATAGCTTCAATTGCCTTGACAATCGAGGGTGCGGCACCTTTTCCTTGTACAAGCACAGGATACAACACAATTCCAGCATGCGGGTATCGCCGTTGAAGGGTCGTAATAATATCACGCACAGCCGCTCCGGTCGGTGACGTAATCACGCCAATGGTTGCCGGATGGGCAGGGAGATTACGCTTACGAGCAGTATCAAACAGTCCCTCTGCATCCAGCTTTTGCTTGAGCTGTTCGTAAGCCAAATAAAGGCTTCCTATACCATCAGGCTGCATTTGAGTCGCATAAAACTGATATTGTCCATCTCGTTCGTACACGGATACGTTTCCCCGGGCAATAACACGCGTACCTTCTTTCGGTACGAAGGGAAGCCGCTGATTATGGGTTGCAAACATAATCGAACGTATGCGGCTCCCCTCATCCTTGAGCGTAAAGTACATGTGACCACTCGAATGATGCGTAAAATTAGAAATTTCCCCGCGTATCCATACATCAGACAGCACCTGATCCGATTCCAGTTTCATCCGGATATAACGATTCAGGTCCTTTATAGAGTAAATACGTTGTTCAGCCATAGGCAGCTGCCCTTATGCCAAACCGTGCGACCGCTTGGCCGCTACAAGCGTATTTTGCATCAGCATCGTAATCGTCATCGGGCCTACTCCGCCGGGAACAGGCGTAATCGGACCAGACACTTGCTTCACGCTCTCAAAATCAACGTCTCCCGCCAGCTTTCCGTTCTCCAGACGGTTCATCCCCACATCTATCACAACCGCTCCGGGCTTCACGAACGAAGCATCAATAAAGTTGGCTTTGCCGATCGCAACGACTAAGATATCCGCTTGTCGACTTAGATCCCCGATATTCGCTGTACGGGAGTGGCACATCGTAACCGTAGCATTTTCACGTTGCAACAATAAAGACACTGGCTTGCCTACGATATTACTGCGACCAATAACTACCGCATGTTTACCAGCAATCTCCACTCCAGCACGCTTGATTAACTCAATGACTCCAGCAGGAGTACAAGGCAATAGACTATCGTCACCGATGACCAAATTCCCTACGTTCACCGGATGGAATCCATCCACATCCTTCTCCACTGCAATCGCGTCAATGACAGCTTTTTCATGAATATGCTTTGGCAACGGCAGTTGAACCAAAATCCCATGGATAGTACTTTGATGGTTCAGCTTGTCCACTAGTTCCAGTAATGCTTCCTGAGAAGTATCTGCTGCCAACCGGTGAACCTCTGAGTAATAGCCGAGATCATGGCACGCCTTTTCCTTGTTTTTAACATACACCTGCGAAGCGGGATCTTCGCCTACCAATACAACAGCCAGTCCCGGTTGAAAGCGGTGCTCTTTCAGACGAATGACCTCTTGCTGAATGCTTGCGCGAATATCCTGAGAGATTTGTTTACCATCAATGATCGGTGCTGACATGTTTAACCACTCTCCAACCTGATTCAGTAGTCTCTACTTAAAAACGTGCTTTCAATTGCTCCAGTTCTTGAATCACTCGTCCCAGTACACCATTAACAAATTTACCGGATTCCTCGGTACCAAAGTGCTTCGACAACTCAATCGCTTCATTAACAGCTACCTTGGCTGGAACATCCTCACGGAAAATCATCTCATATGCCGCAAGTCTCAAAATTTGACGATCTACACGTGAAAGTCTGCTGATCTGCCAGCCTTTAAGATAATCCACCAACAGCCCATCAATGGCTTCCTTGTGCTCCCACGTACCCCGCACATGCTCTAAAACATACGCTCTTAACACTGCCGCGTCTTTAACGACAACTTCCGCTTCGTTTTCCTCAGCGGCTTCCTGAAGCAACATGTCCACGGCTGCTGCCGCATCCACTTCATTCATTTCCATATGGTACATACTCTGTACCGCTAATTCCCTCGCCAGACGTCTTTTCATGCCCTGCCTCCTACGCTTGCCTATATCTATTTTTCATTCTAACCAATTTCCACAAAAAAACCTGTGAACGCATCCTCCAAAACGTTGGGCGCAAAGAAGCTACAGCTCTATTTTGGAGAACACGTATCACAGGGTTCATTTAAAAGGACGCCAACGCTGCGACAACCAATCGCCCCATTCCTTCCAAGGGAGAAATGAACCGAGCGCTGAATCGCTACGTCTTCCTAGCGTATATCCGATGAACACCATCAATGCAAAGAACAACATATTCCAAAAGCCTGCCCACAAATAAATAAAACCGAAAAAAATACCAGCCGTGATCCCCATGATCCGGCCCTTGTAACTTCCCCATATTTCTTTCCAGGGCATCAGGGAAAATCACCTCTATTCCACACGACTCTTAAAGCTGGGTGACTGAGAAACATTAGCGATGTACACCGACACATTGGACACAGGAATTCCTGTAATTTCTTCCACATGATCGTGTACCCCCTTTTGTACCTCGGAGGTTAACACCGGAATGGAGCTTTCCCCGTCTACAACCGCCCGAATCGTAATATCAAGTCCCGATTCCAACACGCGAACGCGTGCTTTCAAATCCTGCATCCCGCGAAATCGGGAAGCTGCTTTGAGGCACAGATTTTCAATGGTGTCCACTGAAATCTGAATGTCACCATATTCCGTTCGTTGATCAATAGAATGCTGTACGGTTTGGTTCCGTCGAATAGAGATATAAAAAAAACGAAGACTCAATAACAACAGAACCCCTGCAATAATCAGGCTGGTAAACCACACCACTCGCTCATCCTCAATACTTAAAACATACGGAATGGCCCCGCTCAGGAGGAGGATGGCGAGAATGGAAATAATTCCGATACTTAAGCTGTACAAGAACAGCAGAAGTCTGTCCATAACTTTAGCCACGAAACGCACAGCCTCCTTAAATTAGAGTAAACCCTCGACCCATAAGGGTCGGGGGTTTGTACAAAGTATCGCTCTATTTAACCCGTCCGGCGCCCAGCACTTCCGGCTCTTCTACTTTTTCGGCATTTTTGAATTGAACATCATGAATTTGCACGTTCACTTCAACAACGTTAAGACCTGTCATGTTCTCAATCGAACGCTTAACATTATGCTGAATAGCAGCAGCCACCTCAGGCAGACGGTTACCGTACTCAATAATGACGGAAACGTCTACAGCAGCTTCACGCTGTCCGACTTCCACTTTTACACCTTTAGATAAATTTTTGCGGCCTAGCAGTTCGGCAAACCCACCAGCAAATCCGCCACTCATTCCCGCTACGCCTGGTACCTCAACGGTAGCCAGTCCGGCAATGACTTCAATAACTTCTGGGGCAATTTGAATCTCCCCAATTTCTGTACGTTCGAATTCGGTTGGCACTGTGCTCATACCTTCAACACCTTTCGGTCAAAATAAGTTTCATTCCAGCTTTGGATTTCAAAGCAGACATGCTCACTTATTATCCATACTATATCATTTGGCGTTCATTATGACAAACTGAGGAAATATACCGATTAAACTTCGTTTTCCTCCAAAAATTTAATATCAAAATCGCCTCTAATAAAGGTCGGATGCTCTAGCAAGCGCTGATGAAAAGAAATCGTTGTGGGTATGCCCTCAATAGCAAACTCAGACAAAGCCCGCTTCATTTTGGCAATTGCATCTTGCCGTGTAGGTGCCCACACAATCAGCTTGGCGATCATAGAGTCATAATAAGGAGGAATGCTATAACCTGGATATGCTGCGCTGTCTACCCGTACTCCAGGACCGCCTGGAGGCAGATAAAATCCGATTTTACCCGGTGCAGGCATAAAATTGCGATCCGGGTCCTCAGCGTTAATACGGCATTCTATCGCCCAACCATTGATGGTGACTTCTTCCTGCGTAAAGGAAAGCGGATGTCCTTCAGCGACAGAAATCATTTCCTTAATCAGGTCTACACCGGTAATCATTTCTGTTACGGGATGTTCTACCTGAATACGTGTATTCATTTCCATGAAATAGAAATTATTGTCCGGGCCAAGCAAAAATTCGAGAGTACCTGCACCAGAGTATTGAACGGCCAAAGCTGCACGAACAGCTGCCTGACCCATTTCTTCACGAACATCCTGCGATATTACAGGACATGGTGCTTCCTCCAACAACTTCTGACGACGACGCTGCACAGAGCAGTCCCGTTCGCCCAAATGGGCAACATTACCATGCTTGTCCGCTATGATCTGTATTTCCACATGTTTCATACCGGTCAAATATTTTTCTAGGTACACACCCGCGTTGCCAAATGCTTTTTGCGCCTCCTGCTGAGCGGTAGTGATTTGCTGAATAAGGTTATCCTCATCTTCGGCGATACGAATACCTTTACCTCCGCCACCTGCTGTGGCCTTGATAATTACCGGATATCCGATATCACGTGCGATGCTGATCGCATCCTGCAAATCCTCAACCAGACCGTCTGAACCCGGAATAACCGGAACTCCGGCATCCTTCATGGTCTGCTTGGCTACGGCCTTATCTCCCATTTTGTTAATGGCTTCAGGAGAAGGACCAATAAACGTAATATTACACGATTCGCAAATTTCAGCGAAGTCTGCATTTTCCGCCAAAAATCCGTAACCTGGATGAATGGCATCACATTCAGTCAATGTAGCAACGCTCATCAGGTTCGTAAAATTAAGGTAGCTGTCCTTAGATAGCGTCGGTCCGATACAGTAAGCCTCATCTGCGAGACGCACATGTAACGAATCCTTGTCAGCTTCCGAATATACGGCAACTGTCGAAATATTCATCTCGCGGCAAGCGCGAATGATACGAACCGCAATTTCTCCACGATTTGCAATCAATACTTTTTGAAATGTCATGACTTTACCTCCCTGGGAGCAGTCTTGCCAAACCCTCAAAAGAGGGTTCAAACAAGCTTTACTCCGGTTTCACAAGGAACAATGGCTGGCCATACTCGACCAATTGTCCGTTTTCGGCCAAAATTTCCACAATTTCGCCCTTCACTTCAGCTTCCAGCTCATTCATCAGCTTCATCGCTTCAATGATACATACCGTTGTTTTTTCGCCCACTTTGCTGCCAATACTCACATACGGAGCCGTATCCGGGGATGAAGAACTATAGAAAGTGCCTACCATCGGAGATACGATTTTATGTAGATTGCTTGCATATTCCCTAGGTTCCCCAGCAGTTGTAGATCCAACATCGGACTGTACTTGTGGATTTGGAATAACAGCTTGTGGTGCCACTGCATAAGCAGGTGTTGCCACAGGAGCCTGTACCGTAACGATCTCGCTTTTGCCAGGTTTCCGGATCAACAGGCGAGTTCCTTCATTTTCAATTTCAAGCTCATGCACAGACGTTTCATCCACCAGCTTGATCAATTCCTTAATCTCGCTTAATTTAAACATCTCTATTAATCACTCCTTCAGCATTTTGCCGGTTGCTGATTACATTGTTGAAACAGCTTTATGTATTATATCACAATCATTAAAAATAGAAAGAGCCCGGAATAATGCAGAAATCCGGGCTTTTTCGCGTTTTTTGTCTTATTGTGTAACATACTGGACACTGATCTTATCCTGCGTTACGTTCAGTTCCTTCATGACTTTATCAACAATTGTTACCGCTTGCTTAGCATCCAATTTTTCACTCAGAACCACTACTTTGTATTTATCAGCATCTTCCTCACGGACGACCGCATTGGCGAACTGCTGCTGAAGCTCTTCTTCAATTCCAGTAATTTTAGCCTGCTTATCTTCAAGTACATGTAATTCTTTTTGAGCCTCTGCGGCTTTCTTGGGTGTGCTGTCGTTCATTGCGGTAGTCAGTTCATCATTTTTCTTCTGATTTTCCACGTCCCGTTCCAGCAAATAGTTGTCAATCACAGCTGCTGCTGTAGGTTGGGCAGCTTGATCGGTTGCCACTTGATCCAGTACTTGCTGGTCGGTTTTGGCTGTAGAGGCTGCTTTGTCGTCACTTTGTGCTGTCGTGTCCGTTTTAGTCGCAGTTGTGTTTTGATCGGATGTCGCTGGTTCAGTAGTAGGGGTAGCTGCCGTATCTTTATCGCCTTTTGAGTTTTCTGTTGCTGGGTCAGTTGTGGAAGCCGTATCCGATTTTGTGGAAGTTGCTGATGCTCCATCAGTTACTTCTCCATTCGTCACTACTTCATTTACCTTCAGTTCGTTCAATTGTTCCTCTGCCTTCGTCGTTGCTTCCTGTGCGGCATCCTGCTTAACCTTGCTCACTTGCTCACTATCGGCTACTGGTGGATTGGCAGGGCTTGAGTCCTCCGTAAACAAATAATACGCAGACAGCACGACCATTAAACTCAGCATGGACACCAGCCAAACGGTTTGTCTTTTATTATTCATGTTCCGTCCTCCATATTCATTAATGGTTTAAAATATAAACTTCTTTGTTCCTAAATCCCAATTATCCCTGCTTGCGCGGTACGACTGAAATTTTGTAGGAAGGTACATTTAGTCCCTTCTGTACAGCATCGACAATTAGCTGCTTCACTGTAGGGTTTTCTGCCCCCATAGCCACAACAAGCACTCCCCTCACCTGCGGTTTTACTTTTTTTGTCACAATCGGGGTGTGCTGGCCACCTGATGACTCATAGGTGACAATCTCGCCATCACGTGTATATTGAGTAGTGTGTCGTTGTCCGCCATTGGCGTCCGTCTCGTTGTTCTCTTCCTGCATGTCCTTTACATTGCGTTGAACGATAACTTCTTCGGTGGAATCTACCGTAACCATGACATCGACGGTTCCTACGCCAACAATCTGCTCCAGCATCTGTTTCATATTGTCCTCAAAAACCTTCTCGATCCCGGCAAAGGAACTTTCTTCACCTGTTGTTGTCTCTAACGTAGGCTCATTTTTCATCACCCCAGGCGGCTCACGGCCTACGTTTTCTGGATCAACCTTTTTCACATTAACGAATGAATTAAAAAGCATAATCGCTACACCGATAAGGCCAAGTATAAGCAGCCAACGAAATGAGTTGAATCTTTTCGCCCCATCCGCCCCTCCACCCAGCCATTGCTCCAGCTTTTTCAGCCATTTGCTCATTTCTGCTCACCTCCTGTTACCATTCATGTGTTCCATCCTGCGAAGAAACTACCTGAACATTTTTGCTGTCTATTCCCCATTTTTCACGTAGAAGTCCTGTAATTAAACCAAAAGCTTTCGTATCCGTTGGCTTTCCGTCCTCAGCAGTTTTATCAGGATTACGATCTTCTTCTCGCGTTCCTTCATTAAGTTCTGAATTTTTTGTATGTGTCGGTTCCACACGAATATTCACTGTCTTTTCGGCTACAGGCTCCACCATTATCGGCTTGGCATCTGCACCAGGCGAGACGTCTGTGTTGTTCTTTTCTTTTTCTGGCTGCTGCTCTGCCAATTTGACCACTACCGACTGGACACCCGTTCCTGCCTCCAGCTCCGATTCCTTCTGTTGAATCTTTGCAAGGGTAACCTGGACCGACTGAATTGCTAACCCAGTATATTGTTCCAACTGTCCTTTCATTTCCTTAGCTACCTCTTTGCCGGCCCATTGCATGGAGCTTTGTTCTTGCTGTTGCTTCAACTGGCTGCCTTTTGCTAAAATCTCCTCCAATGTCGGTTCCCTCTTGCCTGTCTCAGCCTGACGTTGAAGATCCAATGCTCGCCCTAGAACCTCGGAGGGGCTACTACTCAGTAAGCGCACGACCGGAGACAGCAACGTCAGCAAAATAAGTAGGCTGAGAACGAGTTTGACATACCTTTCCATAGATCGGCTCGGTAAGATCATATCGACAAAAGAAGCCAGCAACACGATTAGCACCAGTTCCTTAAGCCAGCCTCCCAGCCAGGTCACGTTACTCCCCTCCCCCTTGTTGGTTTACATGCATTGGTTCACCTCATCATGACCGTCATATTGCCTGCTGCGAGCATGACTGTAATCGCAAGGAAAGACATTAATCCCACTGCCGCCAGCGCCGCGAAAACATAAATCATGCTCTTGCCGATTGCATCCAGACATTCCACGATAGGCGTATCACCCAAAGGCTGCATGATCGCTGCTGTCACTTTATAAATGAGAGCCAGTGTCAGAATCTTGAGGGCGGGAAAGGCACACAGGAACAATATAATAATGACTCCTACCAGACCAATGGCATTTTTAACGAGCAGCGAAGCCGAAATGACTGTATCTGTCGCATCTGCCAACGCCTTGCCGACCACCGGAACAAAGCTACCCGTAATATATTTGGCTGTGCGGATCGTTAATCCGTCAGTAACTGACGAAGTCAAGCCTTGTACCGAAATGACTCCCAGAAATATGGTCAGCAGCACTCCCAGCACTGCTACTCCAGCGTTCCGCATCAGATCGGCTAGCTGGGTCAGTTTGTATTTGCCCGTCAGCGAGTTGACCAAGTACAGCACAGCCGAGAAGAACAGTAGCGGGAAAACCAGCGTATGAATGACTGTTCCGACTGTGTTGATCATAAATACAATCAGCGGGTGGGTCACCGAAACTGTTACGACGTTGCCCATCGAGGCTAACATGGTAAACAACAAGGGCAACATTGCCATCATGAAGTGAATCATGCTATCAATCGCTTCTTTGGCATAACCAATCGCTACACTAAAGCTATTAATCGCCAGAATGATAATGACCATGTATACGATAGCGTAGGCCACTTTGCTGACCTGTTTGCTTTCAAAAGCGCTTTGCAGCGTTTCCAGCACCATACTCATAATGCTGAGCATGACGATGGTGACGAGCAATTTGGCATTTACTCGGATTTCATGGATGAAAAAATCAGCTATAGCGCTTAATACACCCTTTATGCTGAATCCTTCACCGCCTGGAAGCAGCATGTCCATGAAGGAAGGCGTTTTCTGATCAGGAAAAAATCCGCCGTATTCCTGCATGAGCCCGTCCCAATAATGTTCTACTTCATCTTTGGGCATTTGCTCCGCCTGCTGTCTGATCCATTCGTTAGTCGGTGTATCTGCAAAGAGGACCGCAGCTGAGGCACACCAAAGACATAGCAACAACATCGCAATTACTTTGAGATTCGGCATGCCCCCTAGCCTTTTCATGGCATCACCCCCTCAGGCGGGCATCAGCTTCAGAATGGTATCAATAATAATGCTGATAATCGGGATTGCGAGCACCATAATGAGTACCTTTCCGGTAAGCTCAATTTTGGAAGCAATCCCGTCTTGTCCTGCATCCCTAACGATTTGCGCTCCAAATTCAGCAATATAAGCGATACCGATTATTTTCAATACGGTTTTAAAATAGATCATATCCATGCCCGAAGACCGAGCCAGTCGCTCCAGTACAGAAACCACAGATCCGATCTTGCCAATCAGCAGCAAAAAAATGACGATTCCCGCAGCTGTTGCAATCAAAAAGGCAAACATCGGCTTCTGTTCCTTAATGACTAAAATGAGGACTGTGGCAATGAGGGCGAAGCCCACCACCTGAATGATTTCCATGTGTCCACCTACTGAAAAAGAAAGATAGATTTGATCTCTTGCAGAAGGTTATCCAGCATTCGCACCACCATGAACAGGACCACGACGAAACCGATGACCGTTACCCAGTGGGCCATGTCTTCTTTGCCCATTTGCTTTAATACGGTATGAATCATAGCGATAATAATGCCAATTCCGGCAATCTGGAAAATCGCATTCACTTCTAAATTCATTCGAGCACCCCGCTAATAGATCAAAATGACGATCAATGCTCCGATCAGCAGTCCCAGGCTCCTGCTCATACGCTCGTACCTCACCTGATCTGCCTGCGCCTGCGCTTCCTCATGGGATAACTGCTGGATGGTCAGCGCAATGTGCTTGATCTGGTCTTCACGGTCGCTGGTTCCAAGACTGTAAGCAAGCTGCCGCATCGCTTCCTTCTCGGCTTGCTTCATAGAGGAACGGCTCCACGAGTCTTCAATGGCTTTATGCAAGCTTTCTCTGGCAGTCAGGCCAAAAGAGGGGTGCATCCAGCGTGAGGCTTGCTGAAACAGAGTGCGCAGCGGCTCTCGCAAGGGCTCTCCTGTCTTGGCGAAAGCATCTGGTAGCGGAGACACCCCGTAGGAAACCTCGGTGGTCAGTCTTTGCAGTGCAAGAATCAACTCCCTGATTTGCCGCGGCCTCATCGCAAACTGCCTTGCCCGCTGCCAGCCTGCCAGCGTAGCGGCCAGTATAACCAAGGCGGCACCAAGCAACTTAAGCATAGAAGATGCCCCCATTTTGCCCTTCTCCAGGCAGTGTAATCCTGCGTTGTTTGGCATCTGCCAACCGGAATGAGACGCCCCGGCTCGTCCGCTCCAGCATGACGTAGAGTTGAAACAGCTCTTGCCCTGTAGTTAATCCAGCAAAAGCAGGCCGGGTCGCCATTTCAGCCACATCGCGACCATGTGCGGAAGCAATGACTGCAATGCCTGCATGAAGCGCTTCGCGCACCGCCTCCGCATCTTCCGGTCGTCCGATTTCATCAACAATGAGGACATCCGGTGACATCGAGCGGATCATCATCATCATGCCTTCTGCTTTCGGACATCCGTCCAATACATCGGTGCGAGGTCCGACATCAAAACCGGGGATACCTTTGTGACTGCCAGCGATCTCAGAGCGTTCGTCTATAATGCCTACCTTGAGTCCATTCCGTCGCCCCCCATTGCTTTCCATCCCTCCGTAACTGAGTTGCCGAGCCAAGTCCCTAAGCAGTGTCGTTTTGCCATGCTGAGGAGGGGACAAAATGAGGGTGTGCCGGATTTTCCCGGACATTCGATCTGCTACATAAGGCAATATCCGATCAGCTATGCCGGGAATTGCACGAGCAATTCTTACATTAAAGCTGCTTATATCCCTCAAATGTTCCACTCGTCCTCGGTTGAGCACGGTTCTCCCTGCCAAGCCAATACGATGACCGCCAGGGATCGTAATAAACCCTTTACGAAGCTCCTCTTCCATGGTATACAGGGAATGATTGCTGATAAAATCCAGCAGTCGGTGGGCATCCTCACGGTCAGGCTTATAAGCTTCCACATGGTTCAAAGTCAGCCGACCCGCAGACGTTACAAAATGATGATCACCATTTGCATTAATTTCCAACGGCCTTCCTTCCCTGACCCGTATTTCTTCCAGTTGCTTAAATACCGTTTCCGGAAGCCTTCCGAGTATACCGTGCAACGGTTCGGGAAATAACTCCAGCCATTCCATACCGATGCCGCCCCCTCACAGTTGTCCTTTTTCTTTAAGACAAGTCTATGGTTGACTCTCGCTTTTTATGCCGAAAATATATTGAAAACCTAGGCAAACTTTTGCTAACTCCTATCAACGCTCAACAGACCTTTCCCCCGCTTGTTAAAGCACCATTCTCTAATTCGCACAAATAAAAAAGGGCCTCTCAAAGCCTTGTCGGCTAAGGGATACCCTTGGGTAGAAAAGATAGATTCAGCAAAAAAGAGGCTGCCCCTCAGTTTAACTCTCACTGATGGAACAACCTCTTAACCTACTGCTGTATTCTATGATTTATCAAACTATAAATAGAGGATTTATAATGTATCAACCTTTACCTGTCATAGCATCGTTCACATTAGACATATTCATGTCTAGATCACGTTGCAGTTATTAACGACGGTCTTGCGGTCCACCCACAAACGCTTGCTCCTCGGTGTCCAGGTTATAAGCTGTATGCAACGCCTGAATAACCTCATGAAGCTTACCCGCTTCAATTACACACGATACTTTGATTTCAGATGTGCTTACCATTTTAATGCTAACGCCTTGCTCTGCCAGTACGGCAAACATTTGCGCAGCGACACCTGGATGGCTAACCATTCCTGCACCTACAATGGATACCTTCACCAGGTTTTCCTCAGACGTTACTTCACGGTACGGAAGCTCTCCACGAATACCTTCCAGCGTCTTCAGTGCTGCTTCACGATCCGTCAGAGCTACGGTAAAGGAGAAATCTGCTTTACCAGCTTCGACCCCGCTCTGTACAATAATGTCTACATCAATTTTAGCTGCCGCCAGTGTTCCGAATACTTTCGCCAGTACACCGGGGATATCGGCGACGCCCAAAATACTGATTCTTGCTACATTTTTATCATATGCAATCCCACTGACTACAACGCCCTGTTCCATTACTGCATCCTCCTTTACGACCGTTCCTTCATTATGGTTAAAACTGGATCGCACAATCAGCGGTACCCGGTTATGTTTGGCATATTCTACCGCTCGAGGATGCAATACAGCTGCACCCAGATTGGCTAATTCCAGCATTTCATCATAAGAAATTTCTTTTAGCTTACGAGCAACTTTCACGATCCGTGGATCTGTTGAATATATACCGTCCACATCCGTGTAAATTTCGCAGGCATCTGCTTGAATCGCCGCCGCCAGCGCAACGGCCGTCGTATCAGAGCCACCACGTCCCAGCGTCGTAATGTCTCCCTCTGCAGACATCCCTTGGAAACCAGCTACAACAACGATCTTGTTGCTGCTCAGTGCATCCAGCACACGCTGAGGTTGAATGTCCGTAATCCGTGCTCGACCAAAGTCAGATTCAGTACGGAAACCAGCCTGCCATCCCGTAAACGATACCGCTTCATGACCCAACTGCTGAATAGCCATCGACAATAAGGCGATTGAAATTTGCTCACCTGTCGTCATCAACATATCCAACTCACGTGCAGGCAACTGCTCATTCAACAATTTGGCCTGGTCAATCAGTTCGTCTGTCGTGTCTCCCATTGCGGAAACAACCACTACACATTGATGCCCTTCACTCTGTTTCTCAACAACGCGTTTTGCCACGCGCTTCATGCGCTCCGTGTCACCGACGGAACTGCCTCCGAATTTCATGACATACAAAGACAACGATATTCACTCCCTCAGACTCAACAGTATGTAACCTTGAGATGGCACCAAACGACTGAACGTGACATCCTGCGGCATAACTTTAGTTCAGTATAATACGAAAGTGCTGTGTGGAGCCAATGTTTTTTAATATTAGTGCTTATAAAAATATCCCCTGCCCTTAAAAAGGACAGAGGAAATCTAAAAGTTGCAAATTTTATGCGCGAGACATGTATTTGCCGTCACGTGTATCAATCAACAATACGTCATCTTGGTTAATGAACAAAGGAACTTGAACATTCAAACCCGTTTCCAGTTTGGCATTTTTGGTAGCACCTGTAGCCGTATTACCTTTAATGCCTGGCTCTGTTTCGATTACTTTCAGTTCCACGCTTGTAGGCAGGTTAATACCCAGAATTTCGCCGTTATAGCTGACGATATTTACATTCATGTTTTCTTTCAGGAAATTAAGCTCCCATTTCAGTTGATCGCTGGACAATGTGAATTGATCATATGTTTCATTATCCATGAATGTATGGTCGTCTGCACTAGCGTACAGATAGGACACACCACGATTTTCGATTTGCGCCCGACCGATCGTTTCACCCGCACGGAATGTACGTTCAACGGTGTTACCGTTACGCAAGTTTTTCAACTTGGAGCGTACGAATGCTGCACCTTTACCCGGTTTTACGTGTTGGAAATCCAGCACCGTAAAAATATCTCCGTCTACCTCGACGGTCAAACCTGTTTTAAAATCATTTACGTTAATCACTAAAATACCCCTCCTACAGGACTGTTATCGTTATTAAACGACTGTAAATTCTTTGCTCGAATGTGTTAATACTTTGATGCCGCTATCTGTAATAACGATATCATCCTCGATCCGTACACCGCCCAATCCAGGGACATAGATACCTGGCTCGACCGTTACCACCATACCCGGCTCCAGAATATCATCACTCGCCTTCGACAGACGTGTAGATTCATGTACTTCAAGACCCAGACCATGACCTGTACTGTGCCCGAAATTGTCTCCATAGCCATGGCTCGCAATAATATCCCGGGTCAGTGCATCCGCTTCACGGCCTGTCATGCCCGGCTTAATATGTTCGAGTGCGTGAAGCTGCGCCTTAAGTACAATATCGTAGATTTCGCGCAACTGGGGCGCCAAATCCCCTTGTGTAGCCACTGTACGTGTCAAATCAGAGCAATAGCCATCCAGCAACGCACCAAAATCAAACGTAATCAGCTCGCCTGCTTGTACTAACTTAGCACTGGCTACGCCATGAGGTAAAGCCGAACGAACCCCGGAAGCCACAATCGTGTCAAATGAAGAGGATGTAGCTCCCTGCTTGCGCATGAAGAATTCCATTTCCAGATCCAGCTCACGCTCGCTGACACCTGGCTTGATGTAAGGTAAAATGTGTGCAAATGTAGCATCTGCCAAATCCGCTGCCCGCTGCATCACTTCCAGCTCTTCTGCATCTTTGTACACTCTTAACTTCTCCACAATGCCCGACACCGGAACCAGTGAAATAGGTGACAAATCTTCGCTATAAGCTTTATGCGTCGCAACAGTTACAGCATCTTGCTCGAAGCCTGTTTCGCTGATCTGATGGGAAGACAGCAATTCTTTCACCGTTTCCATGACCTGTGCAGCGTGCTGCACCACCGTGAAGCCTTCGGCTTGTTCGGTCGCTTGCGTCATATAGCGAAAGTCAGTCAGCAAATAGCTATGGGATTCCGTAATCAGCACATAACCCGCCGAACCTGTGAAGCCTGTCAAATATCGACGATTGACAGGGCTAGTAATTAGCATAGCCCGCAGATTATGCTCGCCCAGCGCCTGCCGCAGCTTTAACACCCGGTCATTCTTCATCTTTCATTCCGCTCCCCTCTGTCAAATAACCAAATGCTATTTTAACACAGGGAATAGGCGCTTGAGAAGTTTTTGTTACGTTCAGCCCTCAGCTTTCTCAGGCTCGCGCTTTCTTTCATCCGTATACTCGACAGCAACCGTATATCCGATAAATAGTCCCCACAGCATAAACACACAAATTTCCGTATATAAGGAGTTCCATGTTAACCGATTAGGAGCATTCATCATCCCTAGCTTAGGACCTGTTAATACAAATAAAACAACCCACCAAATCAGGCCATATACAATTCCGGGTAAAGGACCCTTAAATCTGCGTAGCAACAGAGTGTACACCAGTGAAGCTACGACGGATAATGCAATAAAAAACAGTAGCCCTACCAGGTGCCCCGCCATGGTGTTCATAAACGAATGCTTGAAAAATGGCTCTGCGAGAAAGCCAGGCGCTACTACCGTAAAGTGCAACTTATAAAACAGCCAGCGCAGCAATCCCCAGAGCACACCCGCAAAAAAACCCAACTCAAGTGCAAAAGGAATGAGAGGCGTATGTATTTTGCCTGACTGCTGCCTGCCTCCACCACTGTCGTTATGATTACGTTGATCCTGAGATTCGCGAGACTGCTCCTGTTCATGGCCTATCTTGGGTATAGAGTAGGTTTCACTCATGTTGTTTAATCCCCTTTCAAGATGCAAACTTTTTCCATGGTAAAGACTATTGCAATCGGAAATGCATGTACTTCCATCGGATTCTGCATTCCCATTTTGCTAGGTAGTATGCTCAAAAGGAGGATCGTTTAACAATGAACCGGAATGCAGAATAATAGCAGCTTACCAGTCAAGCGTTCGGACCCGTTTTTTGCATTGACAAAATTTCAATCCTCTATACATAATATAATGATGAAGATGATAATCATTATCATTTTCTAAAAAACATATATACGGGAGAATGCTTCTATGAAAAAGGGACTCATTGGCATTTTATTATTAATGGTTTTTACGCTCACTTTGGCAGGTTGCGGAGCAGCCGACAAAGCATCGGATAAAGATCAGGCACCCACGTCGGGTAGCAAACCGACTGACACAGCGACCGGTCCTGTGACGGTAAAGCATAATCGTGGTGAGATCACGCTCAACAAGCCCGCACAGCGTGTCGTAGTACTGGAATGGACATTTACAGAGGATTTGATTGCATTGGGCGTTCAGCCGGTTGGTAATGCTGACAATGCCAACTACAAGGTGTATGTGACACCGGAGGCGGCTCTGGACAGTAGCGTGGTCGATGTCGGTACGCGTAACGAGCCGAACCTGGAGGCGATTGCTGCATTGAAGCCGGATCTAATCATTTCCAATGTTGATGGGAATGAAGCTATCTATGATCAACTCAAGGCCATCGCTCCAACGATCGAATATAATCTAAACGATGGTAACGGCTACGATCATGATAAAATGGTAGAAATTTTTAATAGCATCGCAGTCGCTCTTGGAAAAGAAGAAAAAGCTAAGCAGGTGCTTGCCGAACTGGATCAGCATTATGCTGAAGCCAAAGAAAAGCTCGCCGCTGCTGGCAAGTCGGATTATCATTATATACTGACACAGGCTTTCACTTCGCAAAATGCGGCCAGCCTCCGTATGTTTTCGGATAATTCAGTCGTCGTGGCAACACTGGCGAAGATCGGTATGATTAATGATTGGAAACCGAGCAAAGTTGAACAGTATGGCTTTTCAACTGTAGGCATTGAAGCTCTGTCTGCCGTTCAGGATAGCAACTTTATCTATATTGTGCAGCCGGACGATAATGTTTTCGGCGCACCCATGAAAAATAATTCAGTCTGGAACGGTCTGAATTTCGTTAAAGAAAAACGTACCTATTCACTGAGCGGTACGACATGGACATTTGGCGGTCCTCTCTCATCAAAAGGGCTGGTTGACCAGGTAGTCGGGGCGATTACAAAATAAGTTGTTTCCAAATATTCATTCGGTTTTATAATGATTAGCATTTATGTGAGCAGTCTGACGCTCCATAAATGCTTTTTTTATAAGCCTGTGGTTACACCAGTTTCAACTAACTAGATATTCCCTTCCAAATTCGATACAATATACAAAAAAGCATGTATTAAGAGAGGTGAGACGGTTGTCACAAGCATCCAAGCCTGTGAGCTACGGCGGTCAGGCAGTCATTGAAGGTGTCATGTTCGGCGGCAAGCGTGTCAATGTCACGGCAGTTCGCCGCAAGACTGGCGAAATCACATATTTGGAAGTACCACGCAAGGAGCAATCCTGGGTATCCAAATTCCGCAGAATTCCTTTATTGCGGGGGATTGTAAGCATCATCGACTCCAGCGCCAAAGGTACCAAGCATTTAAACTATTCAGCCGATGCGTATGCTGATGATGAAGTAGATCCGGAAGAACGCGCTGAGCAAAAGAAAAAAGAAGAATCTCGCTGGAGTCTGAGTATGATGATCGGTGTGGCGGCGGTCGGTATTTTGTCATTCCTGTTTGGCAAAATTGTATTGACTCTCGTTCCGGTTATTGTAGAGAATTTCCTGTTCGGTAGCTTGTTTCACAGCCAAATTTTGCATAACTTCGCAGAAGGAGCTATTAAGCTGATTCTGTTACTGGCTTATTTGTGGGGTATTTCCCAAACTCCGTTAATTAAACGATTGTTTCAATATCATGGTGCAGAGCATAAAGTAATTACTGCATTCGAAGCTGGGGAAGAACTAACTCCGGCCAATGTACAGAAATACAGTCGTCTACATTACCGCTGTGGTAGTAGCTTTATTATGCTGACTGTGATCATCGGGGTGCTTGTCTATTCCTTATTTACCTACGATAGTCTGTGGGAACGTATGGGGCAACGGCTTTTACTACTTCCGATCGTACTGGGGCTTTCTTTTGAATTCCTCAAGCTAACCAATGCCCTTCGTGAAATTCCGGTACTTCGTTATTTAGGTTACCCCGGTCTGTGGTTGCAACTACTTACCACCAAAGAACCGACTGATGATCAAGTGGAGGTATCTATTGCCTCATTTAAGCGTATGCTTGAATTGGATGCTGAGTTGGAAAATGTACCTGTAAAGGAGACCTTCAACAGTCCGGTCCTTGATCCTGTGAAAGGATGAGTGAATAATGAACAGACATGCCGTTATTTTCTGGCTTACCCTTGCTTTGGGTGCATATGGAATTGTGGATATGCTATGGAGAGGAAGCTGGGGCTTTCTTATAAGTTTACTAATTCCCGTCCTTGTTTTTGCAGTTATATTTCTGCTATACAAATACCTTCCAGGACAACGTAGCCGTACTCCCAAAATCAAACCCTCTGTGCGCACCATGGCCAAAACAGCCAACGCACGTAAGCAGCAAACTACAGGCAAGCGCAAAGCGTATCCTTTTTATGTGATTGAGGGTTCCAAGGGAAAAAATGAAGAAGAACAACCTAAATATCATTAATGATAATCACATCCTTTAAAATGTAGCACAAAGGAGCCATCACCCGCGTATTCAAATATGACCGGGAAGAGGCTCCTTTTTACACCCTTTTAAATTAACTTTAACTGCGAGTTAGTGTTTATTTCATAGCGTACATGGTATCCTTCATCAATTGGTACTTGCTATACTGCTGCTGGTAAGAAGTAATGCTCCATTTGTGGAAAAAAGCATCCCCTGCCTGCACACCGGAAGCATACAACAAATCACTTTGCTCTGTAGAAATGTTAAATTGTGCAGTGCGGATACCCAATGTTGGAATCTTAATCGTCCGATACCGATTCTCCTGCTCAATATATCGCTCATCGTGTGCTGATAGCATGGTATCAAAAATAGCCTGCAGCATGGTCAATGGACCCCGTATATAAGAAACTTTGGTCTCCGTACCCGTTTTGCCCACCATTTGAAACCCTACCGTTGGAATCGTTTTGGCCTCACGTTCATTTACAGGCTCATCAAAAAGCCACAAAGGCAAATTGCTTAGTAAAGCCCCATCAACTACAAATACAAATTGCTGAGAAAAAGTCTTTCCCTTGGCAAGTGCAGAATCAAGCCTTAACATAACAGGATCAAAAAAATAAGGGATACTTGTGCTCATCCGAATGGCTTTAGCTACCTCCAGTGAAGAGGGATTGATACCAAAACGTTTGATATCCTCAGGAAGCACCAGAATGCGTCCATTCGTAATATCTGATGCAATAATGCGCAATTTGCCAGGAGGTAAATCCGCGAACGTACGCACTCCCTTAGCTCGTAACAGCTCACGTACCCAGTGCTCCAGTGCCTCCCCTGAGTAGAGCCCTTTTTTAAGAAAGATACGAGCTGTTGGTCCAACCCACTTAATATTGAACACTGGAGAACGTCGTAACAACTTGACCAAGGGGGTTTTCTCAATTACGGCTTTCATTTCATCCGCAGAGTATCCCGCCGCCAATAAAGCAGCTACAATAGAACCTGATGATGTACCTGCCAAACGATTGAATACAATTCCATGCTCCTCCGCAGCCTTAACTGCACCCGCCAGCGAAATTCCCTTAACCCCTCCACCCTGGAACACAGCATTGATCAGCATAGATCAAAAAACCTCCGTTCTCTTGGGAGTAAGCAGTTCTACTGCTTATGTATGAGAACGGAGGCCCAAATAGAACCTATATGATCCAATTTATATCACATTTGATAATAATTTTGAAGAAGCTGAATGAGTCCGTATGGATTTTTACGCAAATGCTGTGCACTAAAGTAAATATCGCCTCTGACCTGTTTATAATTTTCGTTCAGTTCAAGCTGCTTAATTAGCTCTTGAGCCGTTTGCCAGCCCTTTTCAGGGGTGCCGATCTTATACGGAGAATGACCGATATACAGCTTAACATCTGTGTTTTTGACCTCATTGGACCACCATGCGACAAGCTTGTCATATCCCGCCGCCGGGAAACCGATACTCCAGTAAATTTGTGGAGCTACATAATCAATCCATTCTTTGTTAATCCAGGTTCTTACATCCGCAAACGTCGTATCATACGCTGTAACGCCTGCCTTCGTGTCTGAACCCGTTAAATCCTGAGATTTGTTACGCCATACCCCAAAAGGACTAATTCCAAATTGAACTTTAGACTTGCTGCCATGAATACTTTTGCCCAAATCGCGGACAAAACTGTTCACATTATCTCTCCGCCAGTCGCCCTTGTTAGAGATTTTGTTGGCATTATATGCTCTGAAGGTCGCATCATCATCAAAAGTCCCGCTGTAAGGATAAAAATAATCGTCCAAATGGACGCCGTCAATATCATATCCGTTCACGACCTCCATAATCGCCGCAATGACATGCTGACGTGCAGCTGGAATTCCTGGATTGATGTACAATTGGCTACCATTCTTAACAATCCAGTCCGGGTGTTGATTAGCCACATGGTTTGCAGCCAAACCGCTGGTTGTTCCTGTAGAATTCGCACGGAATGGATTAAACCAAGCATGAAATTCCATCCCTCGCTTATGCGATTCGCTAATCATAAATTTCAAGGGATCATAGCCTGGATTTTTACCTTGGGTGTTGGTCAAATACTTGCTCCATGGTACGAGACTCGACGGATAGAGCGCATCACCGCTGGCACGAACCTGAACAAATACCGCATTGATGCCCATCCCCTGCAAATCATCGAGCATTTTAGTAAACTCCTGCTTTTGCTTATCGGAGCTGCTTCGGGCAGCGGAAGAAGGCCAATCTCCATTAATGGTAGAAATCCATGCTCCACGCATGGAAGTTGAAGCCTTTACCTGAACAACATTTGCCTGCGAAGAACTTGAACCCTCCTCACTAGTAGACGTTGACGGTGAAGTGACAACCGCCTGCTCATCATCGATAGCTCCCTGATCTGTACTTACCCTGTCCTGATTGCTAGATGCAGACGTATCTGATATGGAGCCGCTGCTTCCCGCAGAAGTGTTCCCGCCAGTAGAGACACCTTCCTTACCACTGCTTAACGTAATGACTCGCTCTGAAGCTTGCCAATCCACTTTTAATCCCAACTCTTCCCCAACAAAACGCAGTGGCACCATAACTCTCCCGCTTGTCATACGGGCAGATGCATCCAGTCGAACTGACTTGCCATTCACTGTAGCGCTTTGTGCACCGTTCTCCATAGATATATTTTTGTTCTGTGCTGTAATCGTTACCGTACCGGACGATTCCGACCAGTTGACCTGAGCGCCCAATCCCTCACTAATCACTCGCAAAGGAACCATCGTAACATTGGCTCCCTGTACAATATACGGTGACGCGTCACTTTGCAGGGACTGTCCGTCCAATATAATTTGAATATCACCAGTTGGAGCTGCTTGAACACCAGGAACGATGGCAGTCTGCACTGCTAAGAGTAGACCTGCAGCCAACGCCACTATTTTCTTTCGATTCATATTATTACAATCCTCCGCTAACCCTGTTAATTTTAACCCCTATCTTGTCCTGCTATATAATGGATAGACGCTAATAACCGGATATTTGTTGCGGTCGGGACAAATAAAAAAGCATCGTCCGTAAGGACAGATGCTTTTAGGAATCTCCACTCAATTCCTTGTGTATGTCATGAAGCTGGCGCAAGCGATCTTCATCCCGGCGAAAATATTCGACCAATGTTTCGATACGAGTGATGGAATCCCAGCTCAGATGATGCTCAATACCTTCCACATCTTTATATATCAGGTCCTTGTCAACCCCAATCATATCCAGAAATTGCTCTAATAACTGATGGCGATCAACCAACCGTTTGCCGACCTTTTTCCCTTTCGGTGTCAAAATCAGTCCCCGATACTTCTCATATACAAGATAATCGTCCTTATCCAACTTCTGAATCATTTTGGTGACAGACGAAGGATGCACCTCTAACCCCTCTGCGATATCCGAGACACGAGCATAGCCCTTCTCATCAATCAGTTGGTAAATGCGTTCCAAATAATCTTCCATGCTTGGCGTTGGCACTTGTTTCCCTCTTTTCTGTTATTGAACGGGCGCTTACCGCCTTCATTTCCTGCGTTAAACCTACTATGTAATGATACATGTTATCATTGCCCATTGGCAAGTCTCATCCCTTTACTCACAGCTATTGCCACGATTTGTTCAATTTAAGCCGGGCACACTAATATAGTCGTCCTGTATCGGTTTATTTCTGCGGCAAAATGTTAAAGTTGGACACCAGAGCAGTGTGGATTTATTTCGAAAGGAGCGTTAGCCATGTCTACGCTTGAGCGTACTCCTGTCCAAACCAGAGGAACCAAGCCATTTTTGCCTGACCTGGTGTTTTTTGAGCCAGACGCACTGAATTATCCCAAGGGCCAGCGTATTATGGATTGGGTTAAAGCCAAGGATATTCCGTATCGAATGACTACCTCTCACAACCGAATTACCAATTTACCAGGTGAAACCGAAGTTGAAAAGTACCGAATGGCAAAAAAAACTTTGGTAGTCGGTATCCGTAAAACGTTGACTTTTGACCAATCCAAGCCCTCTGCCGAATACGCTATCCCCATTTCGACTGGTTGCATGGGGCACTGTCACTACTGTTATTTACAAACAACCTTGGGAGCAAAACCGTATATTCGTGTATATGTCAACACTGACGATATCTTATCAGCAGCTAAAGCTTATATCGAGGAGCGTGCGCCTGAAATTACCCGTTTTGAAGCAGCTTGTACCTCCGATCCGGTTGGTTTGGAGCATATCACCGGAACGCTTGGAGACTTGATTCGTTTCATGGCAGATGAGGAATTTGGTCGTCTGCGTTTTGTTACTAAATATCATCATGTTGATCCATTGCTGGATATTAAACATAATGGTCATACTCGCATCCGCTTTAGCATTAATTCCGATTATGTTATTAAACAGTTTGAACCTGCAACTTCACGCTTCGAGGAACGTATTGAAGCCGCGGGCAAAATCGCACGAGCCGGTTATCCATTGGGGTTCATCATTGCACCCATCATCTGGTATGACGGCTGGGAAGAAGGCTACGGCGAGTTGCTGCGTAAATTGGGAGAAACCTTGCCTCAGCATGCTACAAAAGATTTGACGTTCGAATTAATTCAGCATCGCTTCACCAAAACATCCAAAGCTGTCATCGAGAAACGTTATCCGAAAACCAAGCTGGAGATGGACATAGAGAAACGCAAGAAAAAATGGGGCCGCTGGGGACAAAACAAATATGTTTATCCCGATGAACAGCAAAATGCACTACGAGAGTTTATCACAGAGCGCATTTTTGAACATTTCCCTTTAAGTCGTATTGAATATTTCACATAACTAGCATCCAATCTGGGGTAATCCGTTGTAAAAATAGCGTTACATCAGTCATATGATCCGTTACCAGTAAAATGCCAGTGATAACAAGTAGTATGCCACCTGTTTTGATTAGGATGGAGGTATAGCGAGAGGATAGTCCAACAGAGCCTGCCAGCAAAGCTAATACAAAAAATGGAATCGCAAAGCCAAGCGCATAGCCTGTAATCAGCTTGAACCAAATGTGATGCTCTACTGCCGCCAAAGCGATAATAGCTGTTAGCATGGGACCGATACAGGGCGACCAGCCTGCCGCAAATCCAATTCCGATCACAAAGGAACCGGCATACCCGGCAGGCTTCCATGTCCAGCGAAGCTTATGCTCCCTCATTAGAATCAAAGGACGCACCACACCAAGAGATACCAGTCCCATTAGTAAAATAAGTAACCCTGCTACCACTCTTAGCGTATCCCCATAATTAGCAAACCATTCTCCAAGCAACCCGACACTTGCACCCAGTGAATAGAAAACGACCGAAAAGCCCAATACAAAAGCAAGTGTATGTCCCATCGTACGATAACGAACCTCTGCCTTGTGCCGTCCTTCAGCCAGTTCACGCGCAGACATCCCTGTCATATACGATAAATAAGATGGATACAGCGGTAAACAACACGGTGAAAAAAAAGAAACCAGTCCGGCTACGATCGCCAACCCGGCGTTGATATTTGTCATCATATTCCCTCCCACCTGTCTTAAGTGAACACGAACAAACAAGCCCTGCCTACTAAAACATACGTGTAGCGGGAGCAAAATATGATGCAAGCCAAAAAGCGCATGCCCAGGAAGAATGATTCCCGGACATACGCTCATTACGTTCTTTTATTTTTACATAGCGTACTACTTTACAACCGCACCATTCGGCATACCTTCCGGTACGGTGGCCAGCGTAAGCTGATCTCCATGTGATGCTGCCAAAATCATACCTTGCGACAGCTCTCCCCGAAGTTTTACTGGCTTAAGATTGGTCACACAGATCACCTTGCGTCCAATGATATCTTCCGGCGTATAAAACTTCGCAATCCCTGATACTACTTGCCGCTGCTCATAACCAAGATCAAGTTGGAGCTTCAACAGTTTATCGGCCTTCTTCACAGGCTCGCAGGCGACGACCTGAGCAACGCGCAGTTCTACCTTGGCAAAACCCTCAATGCCAATCTCTTCTTTTGCCTCCGGCGCTTCCTGGCTCGCCTCAGATGCATTTTGCGGTTGAACTTGTGCTGTAGCTTCTTCCGGTTTCTTCCCCCCGGTCATTGCTTCCACGATAAAAGCAACCTCTTGCTCTGAATCCAGACGCGGAAAGATCGGATTACCTTTGACCAGCTGCGTTCCTTCCGGAATACGACCAAACTGCTTGCCGCTATCCCATGTAGTCAGCTCACCTTGGCTAATACCGAGCTGTTCCCAAATTTTATGAGGAGCACGGGTTAAGAATGGCTGGAGTAAGATGGAAGCGATGCGCAAGCTTTCTACCAAATGCAACATAACAGATGACAATTCGCGACGTTTTCCCTCATCCTTAGCCAAGTTCCATGGTTGCGTCTCGTCAATATACTTGTTGCTGCGGCTAATAAATTGGCTAATCGCCGTTAATGCCACGGAAAACTCCATGTTTTCCATAGCTTCTTCTACTTTGCTATAAGTCGATGTTGCCATGTCTTCCAAAGCTCCGTCGAATGCTGTTACATTCGCTTCATAAGCCGGAACCTTGCCATCAAGATATTTATCTACCATCGCCACGGTACGATTCAATAAGTTGCCCAAATCATTTGCCAAATCCGAATTAACTCGATCTACAAAACTTTCTGGTGTAAATGTTCCGTCTGCCCCAAAAGGCACCTCGCGCAGTAAGTAGTAACGAAGTTGGTCCAGACCATAACGGTCAATCAACGTCACCGGGTCTACAACATTGCCTTTAGATTTCGACATTTTACCGTCTTTCATGAGCAGCCAACCATGTGCAAATACTTTTTTAGGCAACGGAAGATCCAGCGCCATCAGCATGATCGGCCAATATATCGTGTGGAACCTTACAATCTCTTTACCTACGATATGCACATTTGCAGGCCAGAATTTATCATACAACTCGGTATTGGAAGAGCCATAACCCAAGGCTGTGATATAGTTGGAAAGTGCGTCAATCCAAACATACACGACATGCTTCGGATCCCCCTTCACCTTAATGCCCCAATCGAAGGTAGTACGTGATACAGCCAAATCCTCCAGACCCGGCTTGATGAAGTTATTGATCATCTCTTTTTTACGTGATTCCGGCTGGATAAACTGTGGGTTCTCTTCATAAAATTGCAGCAACCGATCAGCATACTTGCTCATACGGAAAAAGTAACACTCTTCCTTGACCAGTTCTACAGGGTGTCCACTATCCGGGCTTTTTCCTCCAGCCACATTGCCTTCGGCGTCCTTCACCACGTCAACCAGCTGAGTTTCTGTGTAGTACGTTTCGTCAGGGATGCTGTACCAGCCTTCGTATTCTCCCTTGTAAATATCGCCTTGCTTCAGCAAACGATCAAAAATTTCCTGTACGACAGCCTTATGACGTTCCTCCGTAGTACGGATAAAATCGTCATTGGAAATGTCGAGCTTCCGCCACAGTTCTTGAATACCTGCCACAATATCATCTACGAAACGTTGCGGCGTTTTGCCTGCTGCACTCGCTTTCTGCTCAATCTTCTGACCATGCTCATCCGTTCCTGTCAAATAGCGCACTTCATAACCACGTAGCCGCTTGTAACGGGCCATTGCATCTCCCGCAACCGTCGTGTAAGCATGACCTATATGTAGCTTGTCGCTCGGATAATAGATCGGAGTCGTAATGTAAAATGTGTTCTCATTGGACATGTGTGTTGCCTCCTGTTTTGTTCACGGCAGCTCGATAAGATCTGCTGACATGATGGTACTCCAATTCATGAATTTGGCACAAATTGGGCACAAAAAAGACCCCCGCCCCTATGGGACGAGAGTCACCTCACGCGTTACCACCCAATTTTCCTGTATCCTCGCAGACTACAGGCTTCACCGGTCACATCTGACCGCCCATTAACGCTGGAACACGCCTCCCCCTTACGCTTGCCTCCCAAGCACTAATAACTGTGGCAAATACGCTCGAAAAAGGTTCCTCCAGGACCATATTCAGGCTTCGCTCCAGACCGGTTTGCAGCTAGCCCCGGCTCTCTGTACTGGGCGGTTTACCCTACTCATCCCTTCGCAGGAAAACAATATTAACCAAAATATAACCAAATCCGCATAGCGCTGTCAAGTCAGACCCTTCTTGGAGTGGGTAGCCAAACGATCTTCGCTAGACCTATCTGTTCCCTTTTTTGCAGGAGGGACCAAATCTACGCCGCCCGGATGAAAGGGATGGCACTTGGCTATACGCTTAGCAGCAAGCCATGAACCTTTGAGTGCACCATGCACCTCTACCGCCTCCAACGCGTACGCCGAACACGTTGGATAGAACCGGCAGGTAGCCGGCTTTAACGGTGAAATATAAGAACGATAAAACTTAATCGGAGCCTGTACCACTCTGTGTGTGGTGATTTTCATTTCAGTAGCCCCCGTGGCTGTGAGTGTGACTGCTCGTCTGTCTGAATCCCCCATCCGAATTACTATCAGTATGCCCATTCTTCTGTTGACAATCTTTGCAATAACCAAAAATTTCAAACTTGTGCTCGACGATTTGGAATTGATCCGTTGTATCTGTCATTTGCATTGGGCAAAAAGAAATCGGTAATGTTTTCTGACAGCTCAAGCAAATCATATGGTGATGGTGATGATGCTCATTACAGCTCACCTTAAACTTCATTCCATCCTCAAAAGATACCTGTTCCAACACACCCAATTCCTGCATTACACGCAGATTACGATAAACCGTATCAAAGCTAAGTCCACTGTACTTCTTACCCATATATTCATAAACGTCTTTGGGGGACAGATACCCTTCATTCTCGGAAAATAACGTGGCCAACGTCTTGCGCTGATCTGTAATACGCAGCCCCTGAGCGGACATTGTTGCAATAATCTCATCCTTTGTCAGCATGCGTTTCACCCTCCCCTGTCTGTAGTTTCAGGTTTTCTGATGCAGGCTTAGGCTTGCATCTATTTATTATACCACGATTAAAGTCAATATTATAAGAGATATTCGTATCTATACATAAGAAAAAGACGCTCTCCGGCGCTACAATTAAATTCGCAGCAGGAGAACGCCTATATTCTGCAAGTGACATCGACTTTTAAACGGTGAATGACGAGACCCAAGATCTAAGCCGGTATACAGCACCGGTTATTTCATATTAATTTTTAATAGCTGGCAAAGGCATAACTACTACGGAAACCGGCAAGTTACTTCCTGCAGCAGCAGTGAAATACATCTCTACACTTTCCTCGATATGCCCTGTACGATACAGCACACTCATCTCATTTGGAGCCCATACTGCGCCGTTCGTCGGGATACCCACAACCTGATTGTTTACCATCGCATAGCCGGAATATTCGCCTCCACGCGGGTTGAACGTAATCAGTGAATACGGCGCTACATGATCCAATTTAACTTTATATACAACACCAAAATTACCGGCATTGGAAGCAGAAGAGCCGTCCAGACCGTCCGTACCAATCAGGTTCGGATCTACCTTATTATCACCAAGAACGATACGTTGAGCTGTTTTACCAACCTCTTCGGTATAATTGAGCGAGATATCAGCATTAGCGTACGTTCCACGGTTGTGAATTCCGTCTTTCGGAAGTTTTGCCAGAGTAGGCAGTACGGTCATAGGATCTGCATTCGCATCCACCATAATGACCGTATATTGGATTGGTTGATCCGTGTATAGATCGGACAATAGAGAAATGACCTGCTTTTGCTTCATTTTTTTCTCGTTCAAATCCTGCAAAATAATACGGCTTTCACCCGGATTCAGAACCGTACTAGAACGTTTGCTTCCATCTATCATAGATTGAAAATATTTTTGAATTGAAACTTTACCCGCTGCCGTCGCAAATTCAGATGGTCCAGCAAAACCGGAATTTTCGACATTCAGGTTGGTAGCAGTAATATTGTTGTTTGTCGCAATCACGTACATTTTCACATCTCGACCCGTTTCATTCACATGATGGACGAGTATGCGCGTGCTGCCTGATCCGGTTTCCTGATACACAATTCCGTCCTGAAATACACGTTCCGGGCTGTTAGCACGGATCAAAAGACGCGGAGAAGATGTACTAGTCAAAGGAATGGTAGCCATGGTAGGCACCTGACTGCCGTCTACTGTATATTTATCACCATATGGTGTGAAGATTTTATTGAAATCATCTTCGTTGTACAGCAATTCATTCGTAATTTTAATTGTTTCACTTTTGGTACCTGTTGCGCCGTGCTTATCAGTCACAGTGAGTGTGATTGTTACATCACCTGGTTGGAAGAAGGCAAGTTTCTTATTCTCCCAATCACGCTTAGTGATAGAATTCTCATCATCTGTACTCAGGTCGGTAATCGTGATTTTCTCACCCATTTTGTACTCTTTTTTATCAGTTGTAAACAGAGCCACTGGCGGCTGATTTGGTGGTCTTACTGTAATTGTAACTGAGTAAGGATCACTCCAGTTCCCAGCAGAGTCAAGAACAGAATAGGTAACTACATATGTACCCGGCTCCTGAAATACGTCCTGCTTACCTTCCCAACGTTGGTTCACAATCGGAAGACCTGTAGGAGAAGATTCCTTCGTCAAATACGTAACTTGGGTTTCGCCCGCATAGATATCTTTTTGTTGAACCGTGAAGGAAGCTTTAGGTTTCTGATTCAAATCCATGATAACTTGTTTAGTCGTATTATTCACAGTATAAGGAATATTTAAGGCCTGTGTAATCGAGGTCAATGGCACCATAAATACGTTCTTTTGCTGAAAAGCCGGTCCCTTCATTTGTCTGGCTTCACCGTTAACCGTATAAACCTTGCTGTCTGTTTTGAAGCGCATGACATTTGTTCCTTGTGTGATTACGGTTTCTTTGGTGGCAGTGTCATAACTAAACTGCAATCCGACACGGCTGACAAGTGAACGGATAGCTACATAGGAAACTCCGTCCTTCACGGTCATCGGCTGAGTTGCTGTGTACACCTGTCCGTTTTGTTCCATTTTCGCGCTGTTTAAGTACAAAATCAATTGATTAGCACCCATGGATGTTGGAGCTCCACCAGGATTGGTGATCGTTCCGTCTCCAACGTATACATCATTGGATACGTTCGATCCGTTGGTTGTATCCGTAGGTAGGCCAGTCAATGGATCATTGGATACGCCTGTGTTATTAGGTGCCACCGTGTCATTTTGTGTGCTAGTTCCATCTTGATCTCCGATGCTATTCTGAACGCCTGAATCAGCAGCATTGGCCTGAGCCTGCTGTGCGCTAACCGAATCGGTGGATTGAACGGTTGTTGATGCTGCTTCTGCTCCTACAGGCGCTACTGCGGCCACCTGAGCTACTGCCAAAGCGGTGAGCATGGTCCATTTCTTGAAATTCATTGTCTGTCTCCTTCTATCACCAAATTATTATCATTCCCGTAAAAAGTCATACTATTAGACGCGTCAGTTGTTAAAAAGTTTCTGGAGATTTTGCTTATCATGAAAAAAAGGGAACTTTCTCCTGTGACTGCAAAGAAATAAATAGAATATCGTTTAGATATTCTATTTATTGGACTTAATACACTGAAAATCTATTAAACAAGCAATAGCAATAACAAGACGGGTTTCTCTTCCACTTATTTATCTAATCTCAAAAAAATTTCTTAATTTAAATAAAGTCTTTTTCATGTTTTATATATAAGCAAAATATATAATTCCAAAATGCATAGAATAAAGATATGTACAAAAAAGCGGAAAACAAAATAAGGGTTGCTTACCAGTAAAAATATAGATCTATTAAAAAAGGGTGTCCCAAGTCATAAATTGACTTTAGACACCCAATAAATAATCTATCTATCAAGGCCAAGTTAGAGTAAAAGTTCCGTTATTATTATAGGATTGGACGCGAACTGTATGATAGCCATATAAACCACTCACATGAAAACTAGTTCCTTCACTTGGATTTCTATCTCGCTGGTAGACATGTCTACCGTTACTATCATAAATATCAATACTATATAAATCTGAACTGCTTAGACTCGTATAAATCTGAACATCTAGAGAGCCGTTCAAATAAATAGAGGCGGAGGTTTGACCAAGTTGATATGATCTTGATCCTTGAGGTGTAACTACACTCTCAGATTGTACAATAGATGATTGCGAACTTGAGTTTAAGCTAACTCCACTTTCTTCAGCATAGGTTTGTTGAGTAGGTAATAAACTTAAAGTTAAAGTGAGAGCTGAGAGAGCAGTTAAACCTAACAACTTAGATTTTTCCATGTTTCTTGTCTCCTTTATTTTTTAGTTTCTACAAATTAATACTATAACAGTTAGGCGAAAAAGTAAACATTTTTTTCCTTATTATAATATGTTTGAGTTTTTATTTTAATAATTCCTGAAATATAGTTATTATTCAAAGATTATAAAACAATTACAAACAAATTTTGGGTTGAATGACTTTCAAAAAAATATAGAGCAATCTCTAGAAGCTAAACCTTATATGGTATTCGTGTTTTCACTATCCCACCCAAATGCAGTGTAGTATATTTATACGGCTAAATGTTCATAGAAATAACCTTTATCTCGATTGAGATTTCCTTCATTTAATCATATCGCTTTAACTTCTACCAAATACAATACAAAATTGTATAAAATCAATGCTCCTACTAGTCAAAACTCAAAGTATACGTCTGAAAATACAACCTACTATTAGAGCATTTAACCTCAAAAGAACTACCCTAAAAGAAGCAATTGGATCCTCACTTAAAATTTTCTTTTACGTATCTTAATGCTAAGAATTTATACCCTTTTACCAAAGTAAGAAAAAGTGGATAGCCAAAGGCATTTCTATTTTAAAAACATTAAATATTTCAAAAAAATAAAACAGCTTGCACCATTTCAATATTGGTACAAGCTGATTATTTAGTCTTCTTTATTTTTCCTAATTAAAAAATACGAACATTTAACCTTTTTAATATCTCTAATACAAACTACCCCAATATTATAACGGACGACAGACAGCATTCTTTCCAGCAGTCTCCAGACGACCCTCTTCAATGAGTCGGTAAGCACGTTGAACTTCTTCATCTGTAGGAGATGGAACTCCCTCCAACGGATACTCCTTACCAAGCATTTCCCATTTGTAAACACCCATTTGATGGTAAGGTAAAATTTCGAATTTCTCGACTCCGTTCAACGTTCCGATAAACCGTCCCAAATTCAATAAATCTTGCTCGTCATCATGAATACCCGGTACAAATACGTGTCTAATCCACATTTTGCGCCCTTGCTCAGACAACCAGCGAGCCGTACTTAGCATACGGTCGTTAGACTTGCCTGTAAGCTTAATATGCTTGTCATTGTCAATATGCTTAATATCCAGTAGCACCAAGTCTGTTACGTCCAGCAGTTCATGGATACGGCCCGCGTCATTAAATCCGTTACTGTCCAGTGTCGTGTGCAAATTCCACCGACGTTTTACTTCTTTAAACAGCTCTGCGACAAAATGAGCTTGCAGCGTCGGTTCTCCACCGGATACGGTCAATCCGCCTCCGGAAGAACGGTAATAGGCTAAATACGGCTCAATCTCAGCCAATACCTCCTCCAACGTCATCGGATTACCTTCATTCAAGGCCCAAGTGTCCGGGTTATGGCAATATTGACATTTCAACAAGCATCCTTGCATAAAGAGCACGAAGCGGATGCCGGGACCATCGACGGTCCCGAAGGTTTCCAATGAGTGTATGTGACCTTTCAACATGTTGCATCATCCTTCCCGCATCCGCTATGCGTGCGTCATTGTAATACTTATTTACATTGTACCGTGGAAAGTACGGTTAATAACATCCAATTGTTGTTCACGAGTCAGCTTGATAAAGTTAACGGCATAGCCGGAAACACGAATCGTAAGCTGTGGATAGTTTTCTGGGTGCTCCATTGCATCCAACAGTTGTTCGCGAGCAAACACATTGACATTCAGATGATGTGCGTGGCTTCCAAAGTAGCCATCCATCATCGAAACAAGGTTTGTTTTGCGTGTTTCTTCTTCTTTACCCAGTGCTTTAGGCACGATGGAGAAGGTGTTCGAGATACCATCCAGACTGTGTTCATAAGGCAATTTGGCTACGGAACTCAGAGATGCCAAAGCACCTTTTTTATCACGGCCGTGCATTGGGTTTGCCCCTGGTGCAAACGGTTCGCCTGCTTTACGTCCATCTGGTGTTGTACCTGTTTTCTTACCGTACACCACGTTTGAAGTAATAGTCAGTACAGATTGAGTAGGAACCGCATTACGATAAGCTTTATGCTTGCGAATCATACTCATGAAGCTTTCTACCAGTTCCACAGCGATGTTATCTACACGGTCATCGTTGTTACCATAGCAAGGATATTCGCCTTCGATTTCAAAGTCAACGGCAATCCCTTTTTCGTTACGGATTGGTTTAACTTTTGCAAATTTAATGGCACTCAAGGAGTCGGTAGCAACTGACAGACCCGCAATACCACAAGCCATGGTACGGAGAATATCACGATCATGCAACGCCATTTCAATGCGTTCGTAACTATATTTATCATGCATGTAGTGAATAACATTCAAAGTGTTCATGTACAGTTTTGCCAACCATTCCATCATAGGTTTGAAGCGGCTCAACACTTCTTCATAATCCAGAACTTCACCTGTAATGGCTGGGAATTCAGGCCCTACTTGAACGCCAGATTTTTCATCTTTACCACCGTTAATTGCATACAGCAGAGCTTTAGCCAAGTTGGCACGAGCACCAAAGAATTGCATTTGCTTACCGATTTTCATTGCCGATACACAACAAGCAATACCATAATCGTCTCCATAAATTGGACGCATCAGATCGTCATTTTCGTACTGAATGGAGCTAGTTTCAATAGAAACTTTCGCACAATACTTTTTGAAGCCTTCAGGCAATTTTTCCGACCACAGTACAGTCAGGTTCGGCTCCGGTGCAGGTCCCAGATTGTAGAGGGTGTGCAGGAAACGGAAGCTGTTTTTAGTTACCCGAGTTTCTCCAGTTACGGACATACCACCAATGGACTCAGTAACCCAAGTTGGATCTCCACTGAATAGTTCATTATAGTCAGGTGTGCGCAAGAACTTAACAATACGCAATTTCATAACAAAATGATCGACTAGTTCTTGAGCTTGTTCTTCTGTCATTGTGCCCTCTTCCATATCACGTTGAGAGTAAATATCAAGGAAGGAAGATACACGTCCTAAGGACATTGCTGCACCATTTTGTTCTTTGATTGCTGCAAGATATCCAAAATATACCCATTGGAAAGCTTCTTTCGCATTGTTAGCAGGTTTGGAAATATCAAAACCGTGCTCAGCAGCCATTTGTTTCAGTTCATTCAAAGCACGAATTTGTTCGGAAATTTCCTCACGAAGACGAATTACGTCTTCTTCCATGGAATCAACTTCAAGGCTTTTCAATTGCAGCTTTTTATCTTGGATCAAGAAGGCTACACCATACAAAGCTACACGACGATAGTCACCGATAATACGACCACGACCGTATGCATCTGGCAGACCAGTAATGATACCAGCTTTACGGGCTGCTCTCATTTCATCTGTATAAGCGTCAAATACACCTTGGTTGTGAGTTTTACGAATATGAGTGAAGATATCAATGATACTTTCTGGTACTTCAAAACCATAGGCTTTACAAGCGTCGATCATCATCCGAATTCCACCAAACGGCTGCAAAGAGCGTTTGAATGGAGCATCTGTTTGTACACCGACAATTTGCTCTTTATCCCGGTCTAGATAACCCGGTTTATGTGAAATAATAGTGGATGGCGTATTCACGTCTACATCAAGCACGCCGCCGTTTGCCAACTCTTTTTTAGTAAGATCGGATACAATATCCCACAATGCAGTTGTGTTGGCGGTAGGACCAACCAAAAATTCTTCATTGCCAACATAAGGTAAGATATTAGTTTCAATAAAATCGTTGACGTTGACTTCTTTAGTCCATTTGCCTTTTTTAAAACCTCTCCAGCCAGATTGTTGCTCTTGTAATTCTCTCTCAATCACCGACATGTAAATCCCTCCAAATTGTTTGGTCTTCCGGACTTGTGATTTTTTTCACGATAAAGCTATTTCTTGAGCCCGGCCTTTTCACCGATGCCTTACGCTCAGTGTCGGGACCTTTCTTACACCCTTATTGTAGAATAATGATAGAGTGTAGTATGTGACAAAAATCACAATATGAGTGATTTTTGTCACTTTATTTTCCCTAGCTTCACGCCTATATCCTTAGCCTTGCCGTTCACCTCCCTTCCCAAACCAACAGGCCCTCTATATAGAGAGCCTGCATCGGTATTGAACGAGAAAATGCTTTTTCACAAGCCTCTTCGTACCTATTATATTATTGGTCAAAACGTCCGTAGAAGGCATTGCGATAGACATCAGCCAACTCAGTAACCAGCGGCAACTTCGGATTCGCAGTTGTACATTGATCTTCAAATGCGCGGTCAGCCAGATAGTCTACACGTGATTCGAAATCCTTTGCATCGAAACCGATTTGTTGGAACGATTCCTCGATACCAAGTGTTTTATTCATTTTACGGATCGCTTCGATCAAGCTGTTAACCCCTTCTTCGGTGGTGCGTGCAGGCAGTCCCAGTATGCGCGCGATTTCTGCATAACGCTCATCCGCAACAAAGTGCGAATATTTAGGGAACGAAGCAAATTTTGTCGGTTTTTTCGCATTATAGCGAATGACGTGCGGCAATAAAATGGCATTCGTGCGACCATGCGCTGTATGGTATTGTCCACCCCATTTATGTGCAAGACTGTGGTTAATGCCCAAGAATGCATTAGCAAATGCCATACCAGCAAGTGTAGAAGCATTATGCATTTTTTCACGAGCCAGCTTATCACCAGTCAGAGCCGATTGTTCTAGGTATTGGAATACCAATTGAATGGCTTTAATTGCCAGACCATCTGTGTAGTCATTAGCCATTACGGACACGTAAGCCTCGATAGCATGTGTCAGAACATCCATACCTGTGTCCGCTACAGCTGTTTTAGGTAGCGAATATACAAACACTGGGTCAATAATTGCCACATCAGGAGTCAACTCATAGTCAGCCAGTGGGTACTTCGTGTCGCCCAGGTTTTTGTCCGTAATTACTGCGAACGATGTAACTTCGGAACCTGTACCCGAGGTTGTAGGGATAGCTACAAATTGTGCTTTTTGGCCCAGACGTGGGTACTTGTAAATTCGTTTACGGATATCCATGAATTTTTGTTTTAAATTATTGAAATCAGTATCTGGATATTCATAGAACATCCACATGCCTTTAGCAGCATCCATTGGGGAACCGCCGCCCAGTGCGATGATGCAATCCGGTTGGAAACGTCTCATCATTTCAGTACCACGTTCTACCGTAACTGTCGATGGATCTGGCTCTACTTCAGAGAACACTTCGATAGCTACTGGTGTTTGGCGTTGATGCAGATAATGAATAACACGATCTACATATCCCAGTTGTACCATCATAGGGTCTGTGATAATGGCTACACGTGTGATATCAGGCATTTTAGCAAGATACTGTGTCGAGTTTTTCTCAAAATAGATTTTGGAAGGTACTTTGAACCATTGCATATTCACCGTCCGTTTCGCCACCCTTTTCACATTAATCAAATTGACTGCCGATACGTTCGACGAAGTCGAGTTACGACCATACGAACCGCAACCGAGTGTCAACGAAGGAAGGTTGGTGTTGTAAATGTCGCCAATCGCACCATGTGTGGAAGGTGCATTTACAATGATACGTCCTGTTTGCAGACGGTTTGCGAAGCGAGCGATAACGTCCTCATCGTTCGAATGAATAGCGGACGAGTGGCCCATGCCCCCGAATTCCACGACTTCAGCAGCACGTTGAATACCTTGTTCCGCATTTTTTACTTTATAGCAAGCCAATACAGGACTCAATTTTTCCGCAGACAATGGGAATTTTGTTCCTACCCCTTCAATCTCAGCGACCAAAATTTTAGTTCCTGCTGGTACTGTGATACCACTCATTTCAGCAATTTTCACAGCAGACTGCCCCACGATTGCTGGGTTCACTGCACATTTCTCGACATTCATAGCTCCTTGAGTGAGCTTAGCTGCTTCTTCTTTATTTACAAAATAGCAGCCGTTAGCGATCATCAATTTTTTCACTTGTTCGAAGATTGGCTCTTCGATAATAACCGCTTGCTCGGAAGCACAAATCATACCGTTGTCGAAAGATTTAGAGAGGATGAGATCGTTCACAGCCTGCTTGATGTCTGCTGTTTTTTCAATAAAGCAAGGCACGTTACCTGGGCCTACACCCAGAGCAGGTTTACCGCAGCTATATGCCGCCTTAACCATGCCTGATCCACCAGTTGCCAAAATCAGCGCCACATCAGGGTGGTTCATCAGTACATTGGTCTTATCCATCGAAGGTGCTTCAATCCATTGAATACAATCAGCTGGAGCACCATGTTTAACAGCTGCTTCGAGCAAGACGCGGGCTGCTTCCGCACTACACGATTGAGCAGATGGATGGAAACCGAAAATGATTGGGTTACGTGTTTTAATGGCAATCAGCGCTTTGAACATCGTAGTCGAAGTCGGGTTTGTCACTGGAGTGATCCCCATGATAATGCCGACTGGCTCTGCTATCTTTTGAAAACTGTCAAAATCATTGTCCTCAATGACACCGACGGTTTTTTCATTTTTGATACTATGATAGATATATTCTGTTGCAAACATGTTTTTGGTGATTTTGTCCTCGTACACACCGCGTCCTGTTTCTTCAACAGCCATCTTCGCCAGGTACATGTGTTTATCCATCCCTGCGAGTGCCATGGCTTGTACGATTTCGTCAATCTGTTCCTGATTCATACTCATGAAAGCTTGCTGTGCCCGGTTCCCCCGGTCAATCAGCGTTTGAATATACTGCTCTGCGCTTTGCTCTTTTTGGATAACCTCGTTTTTAACAGCCATTTCCCTCATCCTCCTGTTATCTCGTGTACTATCTCTTGTTCACGCACTGATCGTAACACAGCTTTTCAAGATATATTGTGATTTTTTTCACAATCTATTTAAAATTTTATTTTATGAAGTGAATTAAATCACAAAGTTTGGAATTCTGCCACTTTTACCCCCTCTTCTTGCCCCAAAAACGCATTGCGCAGGTATATAATGAATTTGAATTGATCAAGTTGCAGATAAAAAACATAGGATACAAAGGGGAAATGGACGATGAGAAACCCTACAAATGTAATGGAAGCCCGCGGCAACACCTGTTGCTTCTCGGAGGCCAGCTTCAACCGGTTGCAAGTGATGATGAAAGATCGAGTTATGCCTGAAAGCTCGCATCTGTTCTGGGAAGGAGATACAGCGGATAAGCTGTTTTATATTAAGCGCGGACGCGTGAAAGTAACCAAAACAACGGATGAAGGTAAGGAACTTATTCTATATATGTATCAAAGCGGCGATCTTGTTGGTCAAGCTGATCCATTTTTCGGTACTAAGCATTCCTTTTCTGCTGAGGTTCTGGAAGATAGTGATATTGGCGTAATCGATCATACAGATTTGGAACTGCTTATTTGCCAGCATTGTGATTTTGCGATTGACTTTATGAAATGGATGGGTTCGCATCACCGTATTACTCAGACTAAGTTCCGCGATTTGATGATGTACGGCAAGCCAGGTGCTTTATGTTCAACACTCATCCGTCTATGCAATACCTATGGTGAGCCTCACGGCGAACATATCCTGATTCATAAGAAAATTACTCATACTGACTTATCTAATATGATCGGTGCGACTCGGGAAAGCGTAAACCGGATGCTTAGTGATCTACGTAAGAAAAATGCAGTAGAATACGATAACGGCATGATTGTTGTCAAGGATTTGGAAATGCTGCAAGGCGTGTGTCATTGTGAATTGTGCCCTCGTGAGATTTGCCGGATATAATGAATCGTTATTTATGTAAAAGGGAGTGTTATAAGCCATTATAGCTTATAACACTCCCTAATTTATTTCCACTCCCCTACTTATACAGGAGCAGTAGCGAAGCATTTTAACAATAGTCCTTCTTCTGGCAACAAACTTTCTAAAACTGTAAGCATAGATAACTTAAATTCCCCATCTCATAGCTTCTATGGATGACCTTGGCTTTGTTTGCAGGATTTCCACTCCCCATCGCAATAAACAACGGTACAAAGTGCTCTGCTCTTGGTACGGCCTGACGAGCATACGGTGCTTCACTTTCATAGTGATCCAAAGCCTCTATATCTCTATTTTGCACTTTTTCAATAATCCAATCATCAAAATCTATAGCCCAAGGTTCTGTTTTCGTTTCTCCCCATTTGACGATACGCAGATTATGAACAGTCACGCCACTGCCAATGACCAGAATATCCTGTTCTCCCAGTCCACGTAGCACTTCACCAATGACATATTGTGCTTTGGGCGAGAGATATGGATTTACAGAGATCTGAACTACCGGAATGTCTGCCTCAGGATACATACGATGCAACAATGTCCAGGATCCATGATCCAGTCCCCTCACCCGATCAGTTTGTACGTCAATACCCTTTTGTTCATATAATTTTTTCAGCTTATTGGCCAGTTCGACAGAGCCATGTGCTGGATATTTCACCGCGTACAGTTCCGGTGGGAAACCACCAAAATCATAAATGGTATCGTACACGTCATCCATCGAACTGATCGTCAACGTTTGCGCTTCCCAATGAGCAGTAAAGATAACAACCGCTTTAGGACGAATACTTTTCCCCAGTTGCTCTAAAAATGAAGTATAGTCCGTCTGTTCAATAGCAAGCATCGGTGAGCCGTGGGCCAAAAATAAAGATGGCATCATATAAAGATCCCCTTGTCATCAATAATTTATTTTATTCATTAAGTAACTTTATGTAAGTAATAGTACATAAGTAACAGAGTTATGTCAACACAGACTCCAACATACACTTAGATCAGTGATTCCATAAATAAAGATTGATATAGGTATAAGGTCATAGTAATATGTAACTAATAAATTTTAAAATTTCACTACACTTCGATACAAAGGACTGGTTTCTATGGAGATACATACTTCTAATTGCCCAAAATGTGGTTCCGTTTTTCGTCAGAACCTTAGAAACCTGTGTAGTACTTGTATTCAGGAAGAAAATATATTCTTAGACCGCTGTTCTAACTATCTATGGAAGCATCCTTCTACTCATACCCGCCAGCTCAGTGATGTAACCGGCACACCTATAGAATTACTCACAGACTGGGTAAGAGCAGGCAAGTTTCCCTCCACATACAGTCAGCTCGATTATCCTTGTGAGTCCTGCCGTTCCCCTATTTATGCAGGAAGACTTTGCCATTCCTGTCTGGGTACATTCCGTTCGGCCGCGCTGGATATTCAAACCCGTGTGCCCCGCCGTGCAACAGCAGCATTATTCTCAGTTGCAGGGCGCGTCAAAGGCTATTAAGCCGTGCTACCTATGCACATCATTTCTGTGATATGGATAAGTAGTCCTATACACAAAATAAAAAAACAGCCTTTTTCCTAGGAAAAGGCTGTTTTGCTATGAGAAACGCTTATTTAGTTTGGTGCTCATCTAATCCATTCCTCAGCCCAAAATTGAATCTGTTCCATAACCGGCTGAAGTGCACGGCCCTTGGTTGTTAGCTCGTATTCAATGCGGACAGGAGTTTCCGGATATACATGACGTGTAAGAATTCCTTCATTTTCCAAATCTTTCATCCGCTCTGATAACATTTTGTCACTCATTGTGGGAATCAGATTGGAAATATCCTTAAACCGCTTAGGACCGCTCATCATGGATTGAATAATTAATCCATTCCAACGCTTGCCCAAACATGAAAAGGCGGTTTCAAAACGCGGACACATTTTTGCACATTGCGGTTGACTCTCCAAATTTTTCACCTTCTTTTGCATTTCGGTTTGATAAAGCTTTCCTTTTGTTAGTATATATCATTTTAGCATACTTTATCCCGAAAGAAAACACTTTCTTCTTAAATTAAATACCTGCGCCGATAAAGTTGCCATGACCAAAACTGATTATACAACAAACCAACACAGCAGGTATATGTCTAAATCGTTAAATACAAAAAGGCGGAATCCCAAGAGGTTCCGCCTATCAATCTGTTCATTATACAGCTCATCCATATGTGATGATTGTCATTATACCAACACTCCACCGAGAGGCCTTACAGGTTCGCTTCTACCATATATTGGTTTGTTAATACTTGTCGGAGAAGTCCAACGAATGCTGTTGGCGATAACTTTCAAAATATCAGGCTGGTAATAAGTCGGATAGGTCTCATGACCTGGGCGGAAATAGAATATCTTACCGCTACCTCGGCGGAAGGTACATCCGGTTCTAAATACTTCGCCGCCTTCAAAGTTACTAACAAATACCAGTTCATCCGGCGTAGGAATATCAAAGAACTCGCCATACATCTCTTCCTGCTTCAACAAAATTTTGGCATCTATGCCTTCTGCAATGGGATGTGACGGATTCACCGACCAAATAATCTCCTGTTCACCTGCCACCCTCCATTTCAGGTCACAGCTAGTGCCCATTAGGGCTTTGAATGGCTTGGAAAAATGGCCTGAGTGCAGCACGATCAACCCCATTCCTTCCTGCACTCGCTTGACAACACGCGCCGTAACTTCATCGCTCACCTGATCGTGGGCTTTATGCCCCCACCACAGCAGCACATCTGTGGAATTCAGAATATCTTCTCCCAAACCATGCTCGGCATCATCACGCAGAGTAGCTGTTCGAATGGCAAATCCCTCTCCTGCCAGGCCGTCAGCCAACGCTTTGTGTATCCCGTCAGGATATATCTGTTTGGCTTCATCATTCAACTTTTCGTTCAAAAATTCATTCCAAATGGTGACGTTAATCATCAACATTTCCCCCTATTAGGTTAGACCCACCACATCTCGCTCAGCGGTTCTTCAATTAGTACCTGGCGAAGATTGTGGACAGCCTTAGTAAAGCCTTCCTCCACGGACATCAGACCATCTTCATGCTCAATACTCACTACATAATCGTATCCCACCAGACGCAGGGCACTGATAATATCTGCCCAGGTTTTCACATCATGCCCATAGCCCACAGTTCGGAACTGCCAAGCACGATCTAGCATTTTCGTATATTCCTGCATATCGGTAAGTCCATATTTATTTACATTGATCGGATCAATCGTCGTATCCTTCGCATGAAAATGGTGAATGGCTCCCTCTCGGCCCAAAATTTGAACCGCCTGCACTGGGTCAATTCCCTGCCACCACATATGGCTCGGATCCAGATTAGCACCAATGACCTCTCCCGCAGCTTCACGCAAACGAAGCAAGGTCGCTGGTGTATGAACGGAGAAGCCCCCGTGTAGCTCCAGCCCAATTTTAACATGATGATCTGCTGCAAATTTCCCCGTCTCGGTCCAGTAAGGAATAATTTTATTCTCCCATTGCCACTTCAACACTTCCTGAAAATCATTAGGCCACGGAGCCACAGGCCAGTTTGGATATTTCGCATCCTCATGATCACCCGGACAGCCAGAGAAAGTGTTCACAACTGGAACTTCCAGCTTTTCTGCCAATCGAACGGTTTTAAGAAACGTATCATGATCAGCCTGGGCCAAATGCTTTTGCGGATGGAGAGGATTGCCGTGACAGCTAAGCGCACTAATCGTTAGTCCGCGGGACTCTACTGCCTTTTTGAAATTTTTGAGCGCTGTATCATTCTCCAGCAACTCATCCGGCTTACAATGCTTATCCCCAGGGTTGCCGCCTGTACCGATTTCTACAGCATCCAATCCTTGAGAAGCCACATAATCCAGCGCCTCCTCCAGCGAACGTCCTCCAAACAACACCATAAATACTCCAAGTTTCAAAAGAAATCCCTCCCTGTATCATATGTGAAAAAAGCTGCTTTCATTATAATGATGGTCTATTCGGGATAATTACGGGCTTAGTCAAAATAGACAGCTTTCCCCGTACGAGCCGATTCATAGATAGCTTCCAAAATTTCAGTAACAACCAGTGCCTGTTCCGGCTTCACAAGAGGTTCTTTGTCGTCCAGAATAGATTCGATCCACAGACGGGCTTCGCGGTCTGCTTCATTTTCCGTTTCTCCAGAGTAAAAGGCAACACCGCCTGCATCCAGATCTATTTTCGTATCAAACAAGCGGCTGTTCTTTTCCCCGTTAATGCGCAATCCATCCTGCATATCGGCTCCGCCTTCGGTACCGCATAACAGCGTCTTCGCTTCGCCAAACTCTACAACATTCAATGCCCAGCTGGACTCTAGTACAATCGTAGCTCCATTTTGCATCGTAATAAAACCAAAAGCTGAGTCCTCTACCTTAAATTCCTCAGGATTCCAAGGTCCAAAGGCATTTGCTGCATCTTTACGATCCCCTAGCTTATGGAAGGTTGAACCTAGTACGCTTTTAGGCTTGTAATTATCCATCAGCCAGAGTGTCAGGTCGAGTGCATGCGTGCCAATATCAATAAGGGGGCCACCGCCCTGCTTCTCTTCATCCAAGAATACTCCCCAGGTTGGAACCGCGCGACGGCGTAGAGCAATGGCTTTGCCCAGATAAATGTCTCCAAGCTCTCCTTGTTCGACCAATTGCTTCAGATACAAACTATCATCACGATAACGGTTTTGATACGCAATAGACAGCTTCTTACCTGTACGGTTGGCCGCATCGAGCATTTCCCGTGCCTGCTCTGCAGTTTTAGCCATCGGTTTTTCACACAGCACATGCTTACCTGCCTCAAGCGCCGCTACGGTAATTTCCGAGTGCGAGTCGTTGGGTGTACATACATGTACGACTTCAATGTCTTTATTTTCTAACAGCTTACGGTAATCGCTATAAACTTGCGAGTCTTCAACTCCAAACTTTTCTGCTGCCTCTTCAGCGCGCTCCTGAATGATGTCACAGAATGCGACGATTTCTGCACGTTTCTGCTTGGCAAGACTCGGCAAGTGTTTGCCGTTGGCAATTCCTCCACAACCAATAATCCCGATTTTGAGTGTTTTAGACATGAATATTTCCTCCCTGAGCTGCGTATTGTTGGAGCCACTTAATGCTGGTTTCAATGCTTTCGATTGGAGGGTTTGAGCAGAAATCCTGTTCTACGACGATCCAATCCACACCTGCCTGAATAGCGGCGTCTGTAATGGCCTGAAGCTGCACTTCACCTTTGCCAAGCTCTACAGTCACTGCTTTTTGTTGCTCGTCACGTGCCATATCCTTTAAGTGAATGATAGGCAGGCGTCCATTATAACGTCCGATGTATTCCACTGGATCATAGCCCCCATAGTATACCCAACAAGTATCCATTTCGACCTGTAACAAATCATCGGAAACCGCATCATATAAAGCATCGAATACCGGGCGATCATTGATTTTTTCTGTCAATTCAAAATCATGATTATGATAAGCCAGTATCAAGCCCTGTTCTTTCACTTTTTCACCAATACGATCCAAATTAGCAAAAAGTTCATCCCACTGTCGCTGTTCTTCGGTTAAATAAGGAACGATTAGGTATTTATTTCCTAATTCTTTGTGGTATGCAATCTCCTCATCCAAATGATCCAGCAAACGAGAATATTGTATATGAGTTCCGACAACTTCCAGATTCAGCTCATCCAAAAGCGCTCTGACATCCTTGGCATTGCGTCCGAAAAAGGTATGAAATTCTACCCCTTTATAGCCAAGCTCAGCTACCTTGCGCAATGTACCTTCAAAATCCTGTTCAAGCTCTTCCCTTACTGTGTACAATTGCAATCCTACTTTAGCCATTCCCCTTCACCTCTTTAATTAGGATGGATTTTCCATTATATCTGTTCCATAATACAAATCCTCGTCCGGTTTGAACGTACTTTCCATCGTAATGTGATTGCCATCCAATGGTGAGCGCTGAAAAGCATACATGGCTTCTAACACATGGTAGGCCAGTTCAGCATTGGCACGATGGTCCGTGAATTTCAATGCGCCAAAGGCTTTTCACTGTACACATGCTTGCCTGCCTCTAGTTTCGCCACATCTGTCCGTGCATGGCTGCCAGGCACGGTCAGATTAAATACAAGCTCAATCTCAGGCTGACGAAGCAATTCATCCACTTTGTATACGTTTTCAATGTTGAATTCATCGGCCCTCTCCTTGGCCCTCTCATCCTGTAAATCAGCGACGGCCACCACTTCAATAAGTGGGCTCTTTTGGAGATTTTCAAGATATACCGAGCTAATAGTACCGCATCCGATAATCCCGGCCTTCATTCGTTCCACGTCGTCACACTCCTTGGCCTCCAACATATACTTTCTCATCTAACATGTAAGCTTTACAGTTCACATAGTATTCTATTTCTGTTTCGTTTAAAATGAATAATATGATTAAAACATGAACAATCTGGTCAATATTTGAAACAGCCATATGCCCAAAGGAGTCATCATCATGTCTATCGTCGAGCCTTGTCAGGTTCTTACCGCAGGCTATTCTTTCCATCGAAAGCCCTTTTATTCGAACCAGCCTGATGGGATCAAAAATTATTTATTCCGTTTGCAAACAGATGGACGCTGCCAGGCCCGCATTAACGGGGAAATGACACGGATTGAGGCGGGTGACCTACTGCTATTCAATCCTACCGAGCCTTATGAACTGGATATTCATAGTGAGTTGAACCCCATGGGAGAGCAGGTCGTGGAAAGTGGAGATTATCACATTTTTTTCGGTGGTTCCTGGGTAGATGAGTGGTGGAACCATCATAAACGACCCAACAGAATTAAGGTTCAGCTCACAGAAGCCCTGCTTGGCCTATTTCGTCAGCTTGTGATGGAGCAACGACGTATTTCTAATCCTTACCCGGAAATATCAAGTTATTACATACGCATTTTATGTTTGGAGTTTGACCGTATGCTATCCGATCATCCTATCGCTACTCATCATAACTATCTTGCGTATCAGATTAAAAATTATATTGAAGAAAACGCATCCTCTAACTTCAAACTGGATGACGTGTCTTCACACGTCGGTATCAGCGTATCCCGAGCAGTACATCTGTTTAAGGAAACATTCGACACGAGCATTATGCAGTACACGCTGGACATCAGGCTTAACATGGCGAGAGAACGAATCATTTTCAGTCCCATGTCACTGGAACAAGCCGCCGAATCGTCAGGATTTGCAAATTACACGTATTTTCACCGTGTATTTCGTTCCCGCTTCGGTATGTCGCCCAAAGAATTCAGGGTGATTCACCGTGAGCAATTGTAGGACAAAGAGAGCGTTCACCTGAACGCTCTCTTTGTTCATAACCAATAATAGTGAATACTGCTTACATACCACGACCGTTTTTTTTACGGAGCAATTGTCAGCATCACTACCGACATTGGTGGCAGTGTAACATCCAAATGCTGACCTTGCAGCTGATAGGATGTGAAAGCTTCCTTTTTCACACGCTCTGGCTGATCAAACGTATTATGTGCCTGCATATCGTCGCTGGCAAGGACAACACCGCTGATCTTTTTAATTTCTTCCAGTCCTCTTAGCTCCAAATTCAAGTTTGCCGACTCGCCCGGATGGACGTTGCAAAAGCTAATATGAATATTGTCGTCCTGCGCCTTGGAGGCGGACACGCTAACTTGTGGGATGGAATCTCCGTCATATTCATAATCGCCTACCTTTACATGAACAGCCAGTGCTTGCGCATCCTGATGCACCTTAAACATTTCAAATACATGGTATGTCGGCGTCAACAGCATAGCAGGGCCTTCAGTCAGAACCATGGCTTGCAATACATTAACCATTTGAGCAATATTCGTCATCTGTATTCGGTCATGGTGATTATGGAAAATGTGTAGGTGCAGCCCAGCTACCAGTGCATCGCGCATCGTATTTTGCTGATACAGGAAGCCTGGATTGGTCCCCGGTTCAGTCAGGAACCAGGTTCCCCATTCATCGACGATCAGTCCGACCCTTTTGTCAGGATCATATTGGTCCATAATGGCTGAATGACGAGTAATCAATTCATCCATATGCAATGATTTTTTCATCGTCTTGAACCATTCCGCTTCATCAAAACCGACTGCTTGCCGTTTCCCTTCCCAGTTTCCCGGGATCGTATAGTTATGCAGGCTCAAACCGTCCATAAGATGCCCAGCTTCACGCATCAACACTTCTGTCCAACGATAATCATCCACATTCGCCCCACCTGCAATCCGATAAATGCGGTTCTCGCCATAGTTACGGACATATGTCTGATAGCGGCGATACAGGTCGGCATAATATTCTGGACGCATGTTACCGCCACAACCCCAGTTTTCGTTACCCACTCCAAAATATTTGAGCTTCCATGGTTTCTCACGACCGTTTTCCTGACGCCATGCAGCCATAGGGGACTCTCCATCGAAGGTCATGTACTCTACCCACTCCGACATTTCCTGAACTGTACCACTGCCGACATTTCCACAAATATAAGGCTCTGCATCTAACAGTTCGCACAATTGAAAAAACTCATGTGTGCCAAAATGATTATTTTCAACCACACCGCCCCAATGCGTATTTACCATTCTCTTACGGTTTTCTTTTGGCCCGATACCATCTTTCCAATGATATTCATCGGCAAAACAGCCTCCCGGCCAGCGCAGCACAGGAATGTTCAGCTTTTTCAGGGCTTCCACTACATCATTACGAATTCCGTTTGTGTTCGGAATCGGTGAGTCCTCTCCAACCCATATGCCTTCATAAATGCAACGTCCAAGATGCTCAGCAAATTGTCCATAAATGTTTTTATTAATAATGCCTTGTTTCCAATCGGTATTAACAACAACAGAACCCTTCACAACAAACCCTCCCCAAAAATATTAAGATTGTTGGAACACCCGCACAAATGTTTGCGCTTTCATTTTGGCCTAAATATCACTCATACCACCGATTTTCTTTCGATCATAATTTTTACGCATCATTACTTTTAGTAAACATTAATATAAATATTAATAATTAAACAAAAACATTTCACGTGTTTAATATATTTTATTGTCTACTTTTTGTCAATCGTTAAGATAAGTCCAATCAAACCAAAAAGCCTGCCATTAAGGCAGACCAAGGTATGACTATTTTAACCCGTAATCCAGGTTCAGCCGAGCCTGAGCATTGTATCATTTAGGCTGTTCCTATCCAGCGTGAACCATGATAACTGGGACAATTTTGAGCTGCCGCCAAAGCACGTACACGAACAATGCTTCCGCTGATACCACACGTATGCCCGGACATTAACTCTTCACATTGTGAGCAGGCCAACAGTCTGGCTTCGTACACTTCATCATTTACACATTCCATTTTGGGTCTCATGTTGGTTAGAATTCTGGTAATTTGCTCTTCCGATATCGAGATATCTCTTTCACAGCCTTTACAGGTACTTGGCACAGGTATACCTTCCATCGTAAGCTTACCCTCCCCATCAACAATGTCTTAAGTAAATATAGTTGAGTCCATGATGCCATAAATGATAACAGTATATTCTCTATTCTGGCTAGCCCTATTTCCGTTCAGACGGAAGGCTCGCAGCCGCCTCAGATACGACCATCGCCAAGTCCTCATTTCCGAACATGGACAGTACCCCTAATACCGTATCCAGCGGAATATCACCCGCTTCTTCACGCGATACAGTCAACTTGCGTACTCGTAGCAGACGCTCGTTGCTATCCTGATGCGGATATGCTTCACTATATAGTTCCTCTGGCTCCAACCCGTGATTGATACACCATTGCGCAAACACAAGGATCATCATATCTTCTTCTTGCTTATAATTTTCAATGATGGCTTCTTCTAGCTGTTTACCACGGTTATCTTCTTCCATTCATTCATTTCTCCTTCAACCTAATTCTTGATGTCTGTCTGGACTGTTAAGATCACGTTCGGACGTTCCATATTAATTACTCAAACGGCTGATCAGCTCGTCAGCCAGCATATGGCTATCCAATACTTTTCCAGCCCGTACAGCACACTCCTCTGGACGATGAATATGCTCCAGAAAATGATTTACGACTCCGGTGAATCCCCGTCTTTCCAAAATCGTATCCCAGCTTCCAAAAGCTTGCGTTAGTGGTGAATGATTTTTTTGCATAAAAACAGCCTGTTCCATATTTGTTACTTCAACAGACCGTCCTGCCCCGTGAAGCTCCAGCTTCTCTATGTCAGCTCCTGCCTGTCTACTCATACTGTAGCTTCCGGTAGCATTCCCCAAACGTACGGTCCCGAACGCAGCATCCATATATCCTTCACTCGTCGTATTCAGACTACTATGCAGTAGCTCATAATCATCGCCACCCAGCCACAAAAGCAAATCAAGCATGTGAATTAAATCATCATAAACCGTCTGTGCCGCCGGTCTTCGATCATATCCAGTACGGTGTTTAATGGCCGCACATTGACTAAATCCACCTACTTCCTCCAACCATGCTTTAGCAGCTACATAATGCGGGGCAAAACGTCGATTAAAGCCCACCGCCAGCAGCACGGCCTGCGCTTCCGCAAAAGCGGTCATTTCCAGATTCTGACGAACATCATAGGACAACGGTTTATCGACATACACGGCAATTCCTTTTTCAATACACGCCATAACCAGATCAAAATGAGCTTCGGTCGCGGCATGTATAAATACAGCTTCCGGTTCCCATGCTAGCAGCTCCTTCACATCTGTCGTTCCTCTTGGTAACCTATATTGCTCCATAATGGAACTCACCGGCTCCTGTGAACGGTTCATGACACCTACAATATCTACACCTTGGTGTGCTGCCAGTAACGGTAAGTATACTTTTCGAGCGATACCACCCAGTCCTGCAATAGCTACTCTTGTCTTCGTTTGCTTGTCCATTTCGTTTCCACCTCTAATCACTCATTCATCTGTTGTCTAGTTTACATGGAAGTCTGCTGACAAGCAAAGAAAAGAGACTGCTCCGGGTCCAGTTGGACCTAACGGAACAGCCTCTATGGCAGGAACGTTCAACTTCAGCTTAATGTAAGTTAGTTTAGGCGTGCTGCGCTTGCTTTCTTGTTTTTTCACTTTTAATTTTTTTAACACGCATCCCAATGGCTACAACCAGAACCACAACCAGAACCTCAAATCCGTATTTAACGACCCCGTTCATAAACCAGTGTGCAATCAGCGGTTCCGCCACCACCATTTTGGCGGCAGTATAAGCCAGTACAGCAGCCCCAATCGTAATAACTACTGGGTAACGTTCAGTCAGCTTCAAGATAATCGTACTTCCCCACACCATGATTGGAACGGAGATTGCCAGACCCAATATAACGAGCAACATGTTTCCATGAGCTGCTCCCGCAACAGCAAGTACATTGTCGAGGCCCATCATTGTATCCGCGATAATAATCGTGCGGATCGCTGCCCACATTTGATTCGTAGCTGAAATTTCATGTTTTTTCTCTTCGACCAGCAGCTTATAGGCAATATAGATAAGTGCGAGTCCCCCAATCAAACGCAATCCATAAATTTGCAATAAATATGTGACCAGCACTGTAGCAATCACCCGAATGATGACCGCTCCGACTGTCCCCCAAATAATGACCTTCTTTTGATTGGCCTTATCAACATTGCGAGCCGCCAAACCGATTACGATCGCATTGTCACCAGCTAGCACCAGATCAATGATAATGATGGATACTAATGCGGTTAAAAACTCAATTGACAAAAAATCCATACGTTTCTCCCACCTTTTTTTATTTATTTGTTATACTGTACATAGTTCAACGCTTTATACTAAAAAAGCGCCATTTCACGGAATCCGGAAACGGCGCTTGACCCAAAATTTGACATCAAAAAAAGACCATTTACCCGGATTCCTAAAATCCTGGCAAAGGTCTCGCTTACAACATTACGTTGCCAATAAAGCCGGGGATTAAAAATCCCGTAATGACGACTTTACTCGTTGAGCTACTCCCCTTTGGGAACTATTCTGTTAGTGGCAGTATAGCACACATTATTGGGAATGTGAACCCTATTTTTTTCTGTATAAGCGATAAGCCGAACAGGGATATTGAAAGAGGTATGTAGATGAAAAAATGGCTACTCGTCGCGGCTTATGTTTCGCTGCTTTGCATCGCGTTTATCTACAGATATGATTGGCTCGCTTGGGCGGACAAGCAGACCTCCTTTCCAGTTCTGCTACTACTCGCATTTTTATTCGCGCTAATTCCGTTTGTGCCTTACAAGCTGATTATCGCCTCCATTGCTTATGCCGCAGGCCCCTGGCAAGGTGCTCTGATCTGCTGGCTTGGCACTACATTGGCTGCGTTGGTCGTTTTCACTGCAGTACGTACCCTGTTCCGTGACAAAGGACGTGCCTATTTGAAGCGGGTTCCCGCATTGGAGCGCTTCAATCGAGTCATGGAGAGGGAACCTTTTGCTGCTGTTCTGCTGGCTCGCCTGATTCCAGTCATCCCCCAAGCAGCGGTAAATGTATACGCTGGAGTAGCAGGGTTTCCGTTCTGGAGCTTTATCCTAGGTACAGCTATTGGCAAGCTTCCCGCAATTGCGGTGTATGCTTATGCTGGCGGCACCTTAGCAGAACACCCAATCACCGGTTTGCTCATTTTGGTGCTATATACTGCGCTGATGGGCGGCGCCTTTATACTCTACCGAAAAAGGCTTCAACGCGCCAACAGAACATAATGCGATGAGTTTGCCACCGTCTCTGTAGGAAGTTTCATTGCGATTTTTGAGGACAGAGCCAATTACACTACGGATTGGTTTCTGACCTTTCGTTGGATTTTGCAAAAATCTCGTATATAATTTAATTGTAAGCTATTTAAATAACAACTAATTAAACATTCTCAGATTGGAGTGACAAATATGAGCACCAACAATCCACACACGGTAGAAAAAGCAACTTTTGCAGGTGGCTGCTTCTGGTGCATGGTTTCCCCTTTTGAGGAATTACCCGGTATTTTGAAGGTTAGATCTGGATACACAGGGGGACATACCGAAAATCCTACCTATGAAGAGGTGTGTTCTGAAACAACGGGACATGTGGAAGCCGTACAGATTACATTTGACCCACAAGTATTCCCGTATGAAAAACTGTTGGAGCTCTTCTGGCAGCAGATTGATCCGACGGATGAAGGTGGACAGTTTCACGATAGAGGTTCATCCTACCAAACGGCTATTTTCTATCATAATGAAGAGCAGCGAATCAAGGCAGAAGCTTCTAAAGAAGCTTTGACTCAAAGTGGCCGCTTCGACAAGCCGATTGCTACACCGATTCTGCCTGCGGCCACTTTTTATGAAGCAGAAGAATATCATCAGGACTATCATAAGAAGAACCCCGCTCATTACAAACGCTACCGCAAAGGTTCGGGACGTGAAGATTTTATCGAGCAAAATTGGTCCGGCAAGATTGATAAATCCGATCTTAAAGATCGGCTGACGCCTATTCAATACGAAGTAACACAAAAAAACGCGACCGAGCGCCCTTTTCAAAATGAGTTTTGGGATCATGAGGGTGAAGGCATTTACGTGGATATCGTATCAGGAGAGCCCTTGTTCAGTTCATTGGACAAATATGATGCAGGTTGCGGTTGGCCCAGCTTTACCCGTCCGCTGCGCAGCTACAATGTCAAAGAAAAAACCGATCTCAGCCATTTTATGATCCGTACCGAGGTGCGAAGTCGTGAAGCTGACTCCCATTTAGGGCATGTATTCGATGATGGCCCAGGTCCAGATGGTTTGCGTTATTGCATCAATTCTGCCGCGCTCCGCTTTGTGCCTCAAGAAGATTTGGAGCGTGAAGGATACGGAGCATATAAGTCATTATTTGAAAAGTAAGTAGCCATAGAATCATTGGGGCTGACCCGCGATCCATCTTTAATAGATGATCACGGGCCAGCCTTTTTGGGATATGGCCGCACATCATTACGTAAGCTAGCAATTTAACTCATTACCCATCCAAGCCAAATGGCTAGCGGTACTAGTAATAGCTGAGCTAATAAAGTACCTGCCAAACGCGAGATGATCATCCACCCGTACATGCTGTTCATCCGAGTTAAGGGTAGCTCCCCTCGTAGCGTTTTCTCCGACAGAACCGCCAATCTTGGATCAATTAACAAGGTCAGTAATACCGTTGCGACGCCATTGATTAGACCTGACGACATTGACATGGCTGTACCTTGAGCAGGCCAGAGGAATGATGCATATAAAGCAGATACTACTCCAGTTGTATAAATGGCAGTAACGGTTATATTCAGAATAATTAGACGCTTGGGTATCGCTCCGCCAATCAGTGAGGTTAGCATGGACCAGGTAGGGCGCTTTATGTAGTAGCCTGCATGCTTCCAGCGACTTCGCAGCAATAAATGACGCATCAAGGCCGGAATAGATCCGGTATGCTCCAAATGCACAATCCATCTGGCTGACATGCGTACCACTGTTGGATACAGTAATATAGCAAGCATGGTTCCAACGGTTGCTGCCAGCAGTACCCCATGCATATATAGCTCCAGTCTAATATCCGTACCGCCCCCTTGTGCTGCAGCTTTAGCCTGATCGACCATCCCTCCGAGTAAAGGCCCCTGCGCCATGTTAGAGGTGCGTGAAACCAACAGCAGCATTCCCGCAACGGTTAACGCCAATCCAATCCGACGCGCTCGCAAACCACCAAGCCGGAGAGCATAGGACAAGCTATCTGTAGTATGAATGATGATAGTCAGCAAAAAAACAAAACCCCAGGCAAGCAAATGCTTCACTCCTTTTCCTCGTATTCTGCACACCATTATACGCTTTTTTTCAAGATACATTTTACAATATATTCATTTCTTTGATTTCCGTTTGTTTAAGCCGACAACGGGTAATACATAATACATCATCCGCTATAAGGAGTGTGCAACTATGCCTTGGAACAAACATGATTACCCTCCATCCATGAAAAACCTGGAACCTCGGGTGCGAGAAAAAGCCGTTGATATTGCTAACGCTCTACTCCGTGACGGCTATGAAGAAGGACGCACGATTGCGATTGCCACTTCCCAAGCCGAGGAATGGAACGATAATCATCCAGCCGAGCAAGATGAGAAACCTAAAAAACATGAAAAACAGCATTCAAGCGAAAATGTACACGACCATCATTCCGCTTCTTCCGATGAGAAGGAACCCATTCATGTGGTGCCGTACGAGGATCGCTGGGCAATCAAAGAAGAGGGACACAACCAGCCCATTTCAACCTTTAAACACAAAAATGAGGCGATTGATGAGGCTCAAAGTTTTGTAGAACGCCAACAGATTTCTGCAATTATTCATGACCGGAATGGACGCATCCATTCTACTTTAAAGCCTTCCTGATAGAAGCTGAATACAGCGAAAGGGTGTTACGAAAGAAGATTTCTCTCCTGACGTAACACCCTTTCCTTATTGACGAAGGCTGTGGACGACCGGCACTGTTTTGGTAACTACCTTTTTAGCGGGAATAGCCGCTGGCAGTACCTTTTTCACAGGTCGGTGCAGTTGGAACGTGGTCGTCCATGTAATTATTTTTCCGGCAAGCCACACAGCCAGTATTGTAAACATTGTTTCCTTCATAGGCAGATACAACAGTGATAATCCCAATACGATGATGTCACTGACAATAAACACGTTGCCGATTTTCCACCCGCGCCACTCACTGATCAGCAGAGATAAGATATCATCGCCCCCGGTTGCTCCACCGAATCGCAATACGATTCCGGCTCCCAAACCTGTAAGCACCCCACAAAGTAGAGCAGCTATCAGCAGATTTCCATGCAGATCTATAACCAGAGTCGAATACTTCTCAAATCCTGCATAAAACAGTGAAAAAGCGACGGCTCCGATTAACGCAAGCAGCATAAATCTTCTGCCCTTCAGTACCCATGCTAGCAATATGACGGGAATATCAAGCAGCAACATACTCCATGCTGGAGATATGCCAAACGCGTAATGTCCCAGCAGGGCCAAGCCTGCAAATCCGCCTTCTGACAAATGATTTTGAGCATTAATATGATAGTACGTAAAAGCTAAAATGCATGTTCCGAGCAACATGACAGCAATCTGTCTCAATGCTCCATTGTTCACGATAGATTCGTAAGTTTTCCTCATACAGGCTCCCTCGGTTTCTCGTAAGTTTGATGTGGATGAACCCACTCTTACGGAAGCTACCGGATAAGATGTGCCTGGAGGACTTGGTCCTTCGCATGTACAATCCCCTCTTCCGCAGAGTTGGCTTTCGCAACTTGACGTTACTCCGCGGAAAAGCTAAGTATAAGACAGATCAAATCGTTTCCAAATCGTCCTTTGGGGAAGTATCCTTCGGGGACACATGGTATCCTGATCCTTTCTTTTGTGGAATAAAACTCCGACATTTCTGTGGTACATATAATTCTATAATTTATTATACCACACCTTGTCACCTGCTAAACAGCTTGCTTTTTTGCTGCACCATATTTTATTTTATGTGTGAGCATGCTTTATTGTATGTGCGAATTAACGTATTATACCGAAGGTTTGGCGAATGTACATTTAATATAGCCCAAAGCGTATTTTATTTCTGTTTAGATGATTATCCACTTAATTTGGCGGTTCTACGCTGGTTGGCCATAAACACCCCTCCAAGTATAAGGACCAGCCCGGTCAGAACGTTCCAGCCGATATGTTCATTCAGGAGCAAAAAGCCCCATACGATGGCACTTACTGGCACAAAATACGTCACCGAAGAAGCAAATTCCGCGCTCCCCCGCAAAATCATGTAATTGAACAAAATATATGCTACTCCTGATCCCAAAACTCCCAGCCCTATAAGGGAACCCAATACACCTGGATCAGAAACAATCGACAAATCAGGTCTCTCCACAATTGCCATCATAATGCCACCCCCTACCACCGCACCAAACAGTGTCGCAAAGGTAGCCTGATACATGGAAAGATTGGAGAGAAAACGTTTGGAGAGCTGTGTTCCAAATCCATAGCAGAGAGTCGCAAGCAGCATACACCCAAAACCCACAGGATCAACAGAAATAATAGATGCAGGATTAATACCCAATAAAATAATAATTCCTACAAAAGCGAGCCCCATTCCTAACCACTGCATCCGATGAAAAATAGCCCCGAAAAAAACAAGCCCCACCAACATGGTCCATATTGGCGTGGTGGCATTCAATACAGAAGCCATGCTGCTAGCTATTTTGGTCTCGCTAAAACCGATCAATGTCCATGGCAAAACCATGTTGACCAAAGCTACCAGAGTAACCGATTTCCACGGAATGCTTTTAATTTTAAACGGCCTGCGCATAAGTAGCATTAATAAGACGATAAAAATAAGTCCAAAGCTGGATCTAAGAAATACAATAGTCCACGGTCCTACTTGATGTAGCAACAACACCTTGATAAACATAAACGAACCGCCCCAAATGAGGCTCAACAATAATAAAGCTGCATATAACGAACGTGACAATATGTATACCTTCTTTCTCCACTTTCTTAAGTTAAATAATAGAGGCTGACCGCAGTCAGAACGATCTCCCCTTTTATGTAAGTTTTTATCCATTAGCTTAACATAAACTCTGTTTGACTGTCATTGGCGATAAACTCAAGAATTCTTTACACAATGGCACATGGGTATCGCTCTCTACCACTTTTCCAATAATTGAGGATTGCCTTAGCCATGGAAAAATCCCTATGATGAGGTATAAATAGAACACACGTTCTATATAATGATTATATATTGTATTCTTACTCGGAGTAAAGGAGATTTTTATGCCAAGCCAAAAGACACTGAACCACAAGAATAAAGCTCCTTTGCCTTCTGAAGAAGACGCAGGGCTGATCAAGATCTGTGTACTTCTAACTCTTGTGCTGGATGTGCTGGAACGAGACATTCGTATTATACATACCTCCCCTCTAAAAATGCCTGATTTGTATGTTCGTAGCCTGACTGGAGTACAACAGCGTGTAGCTGTTCAATTAGCAGAGACAAAGGCGCGAATGAAAACACTAGGGGTTAAAATATACAGCGAAATCCGAAATCATGAAGGCGTAGAGGTTTTGTATATATGCCGCGGCTATCAAAGACGATTTTTCATGCTTTCATCCTTTGCCCGCAGCGAGGTCCGGCGGAAACTGGGACACTATCTAGGAATTGATCCGACGCAAGAGTAAGCCCCCTTGTAATCTAGTCTCTAGTTCTTGCACGATTAAATTTCATTCCTCGCAAAATAACCAACCCATTTCCCATTTCCAACCTAAATTCTAGTATAAAACTATTGCATTACGCAAAGTGAAGGTGATTCAAGAATGGATAAGTCACCAGATCATGGATAAATTCAATCCATATGGCACACATTATGCCTATCTCATCCAAAAAGGAGGGCTCTCTTGGCTGGACATGACGCAGCTTCCGTTGAATTAAACAGAAATGTTTCCTTTATTGAGCAAGCCCTTTTTTATACGGATGATTTAAAAAAACAGGCAATTTCCGTTGACGGCAAAGACGGTATGCTGCTCTATATTGATTCGCTCGTAGATCAGGAGATGATTCAAACTCATATTCTGAGTGCCTTATATGAGAAAATCGATGCAGTCTCTCATCAAATGTTCACCACCTTAAGCAGTCAAAAAGACACCGACCTTCAAAATGCTACTGATTCGCTTATTCAGGGATATTGCATTTTTATGATAAATGGGGCGGAAGAATTTTTTATCCTTTCTTCCGAAAAGACGTATGCTCGCAGTACGGACGAACCAGAAAACGAAGGGGTTATTCGCGGACCGCACAATGGATTCATTGAGCAGTTATCCATCAATCTGAATCTGATTCGCAAACAAATTGTCACACCGTCGCTGGTTGTACGCTACTTTTATGTGGGATCTAAAACCCGGACTAAAATCGCTATTGTCTATGTTCAAGACTTGGCTAATCCTGAGCTAGTGGAAGCAGTGAAAACGAGAATTAAAGCGATCTCCTCCGATATGGTGCTCTCCCCCGGTTTTATTTTATTCAAGAGTTTATTAAGGACAACCCTTTTTCCCTCTTCCCTCAACAGCTCAGCACGGAACGACCGGATCGTGTGACCGCCAATCTAATGGAGGGACGGATAGCGATTTTGGCTGAAGGTAGCCCTACTGCTCTAATAGCTCCCGTCTCTTTTTTTGCATTTTACCAAAGTCCAGATGATTATCACGGCCGTTGGATTATTAGTTCATTTCTAAGAACGATTCGAATGATGAGCTTTTTGATCGCTTTTACGCTGCCTGCTATTTACATTGCGACAATTGCTTTTCATCCAGCTATTTTGCCACTAGAGTTGGCGCATACCATTAAAAAATCACTGGAAAATGTTCCATTCCCAGCGATTGTGGAGGCTATGCTGCTTGAATTGATCTTTGAGGTGCTACGAGAAGCCGGGGTCCGTCTACCCAGTCGGGTTGGCCAAACTATTGGAATCGTTGGTGGTCTCGTCATCGGAGATGCTATCGTTCGGGCTGGTCTCGTGTCGTATACGATGATCATCGTCGTCTCGTTAACAGCCATTTCTTCTTTTTTAGTGCCTTCTCATGAAATGAGCTCAGCGGTTCGTATCCTTCGTTTTCCGATGATGATTGCTGCAGCCTTGTTTGGATACATTGGCATTGCTTTCGGTTTGCTTTTTCTTACTATCCACCTTTGCAAGCTGGAGACCTTCGGTACGCCCTACTTTGCTCCTCTTGCACCATTCCGGCTCAGTGATATGAAAGATGTTTTTATCCGCTTTCCGATTTGGACATTTCATCAGCGACCATATGATTCCCAAGCCCAAAAATTGAAGCAGCAGAACGACTCTAGGAGCTGGAAACGACGTGAATAAAGAAAGTACCATTGCATCGGGTCAACTTTTTTTCTCATCATCAAGTTTGAGATTGGCGTAGACATTTTGTCACTTCCCTATCAGATGCACCTTTCAGCTAAAGGAGGGGGTTGGATATCTGTCATTATTGGCGGCCTTTTGATTCAACTCATTATTTTGATGTGCTGGCTTCTGCTAAGACGTTTTCCCTCCTCTTCGATTTATCAAATATTAACCCAAATTACTGGTTGCTGGATTGGAAAAGCATTGACTGTGGCTTACATCGCTTACTATCTGCTTATGGGTACCTCCGTTCTTGTGAACGCATACGACGTCATCAATCGCTGGATGCTGCAATATACTCCCCGTTGGGCTATACTTGCACTGTTTTTGTTCAGTAGCATATATCTGGTTCGCGAAAATTTAAGAACAATTGCTCGAGTGCTTGTTTTAATTTCATTTCTGATTTTTCCCATGATGCTGTTAATTAGCTATGGTATAAAGCAGTCCAACCCGCTTTATCTGCTACCTCTGACTGAGGCGGGATGGCCCCGTATTATTGTCGGTTCAAAAGAAACGCTCCTAGCGATGTTTGGTTTTGAGTTCATTCTTGTCGTCTTTCCCATGGTTGAGGGCAAAAGTATAGGCAAGCTCAAGTCAATTTTGGCAGCTAACGCGATCGTGGTACTATTGTATTGTTTTACTGTATTTACCTGTACAACCGCATTCAGCCCCCAACAGCTTGAATTAATGCCGGAGCCAGTCATTTATTTGCTCAGATCCATTCCACTGGGAACGATGGATCGGGTCGATTTTATTTTTCTACCGATTTGGCTCATTTCGATCTTTGGTGCTATAAGTGGTTATTATTATGCGGCGTCTTACGGAATAAGCTATCTATTCAAGCAAAAGAGTCACAAAAAGGCGGTTCCCTTTGTTGTGCTCGCCTCATGTTGTATTGCCTATTTGCCTCAACGAAGAGAAGATTTCGAGCTTATTGGTTCCATAGCTAATAACTCTGCTTATATTTTCCTAATTGTGTTCCCTTTTCTGCTGCTGATCCTATCGTATCTCTTCAAAAAAAAGGAGGGACCTGAAACATGAAAAAAAAGAGCAGAGCGCTTGGAATGCTAACTCTACTCATTTTTATAACAGGCTGCTGGGATCAGGACAATTTGAAGGATGCCCGAATGGCAAATGCATCGGCTTATGATCTCACTCCTGAAGGCATGTTGCTGCAAACGCTAGAAGTTGTAGACGATTCTCAAAGCAATCAAGGTAAAAGCACCAATGAAATTCACTCAGGCACCGGTCATTCCGTTCGGCAAAGCACAGACAAAATCCGGGCTAAAGTAACCGGGGATATCCGCTTTTTCAAATACGGAGTTATTCTGTATGGTACAAGCTTGGCCCGAAAAGATCTATATCCCTATCTGGATGTGCTGTATCGTGAGCCTGACCATCCGACTTCCCATGTCAAGGTAGCTATTGTAGATGGATTAGCTGGAGAAATAATAGATCAAAAAGGCATAGGTAACCTCTTAATTGGCGAATTTATAACCAAAAAAATCAGAAGCCTTGAGGAAATGTGTATGTTCCCGGAAATGACACTGGAGACATTGCTCCCCCCAATGCTTGATCCGGGTCAAGATTTTGTGCTTCCCTATCTTTCCAAAGAAGGAGAAGATATTGCAGCACGTGGAATTGCCTTATTTCACGGACAAAAATTCACAGGAAGCCTAAGTAATGAGCAAGGTGTTTTATATGTCCTGATGACTGGAAAGTGGAAAAATACAGCTCGCTTTGTAAAAAGGATACATCCAGGATCTGTCGGTGATGTGCAAAACTTTATTACGTATCAGGCTAACATTCAGAATGTCAAACGTAGCCTTAAAGTGAAAGTTCAGCGCGATGGACAAATTGATGTGGAGCTTAACCTGAAATTGCCTGTCGATATTGTTGAATATGCACGTAATCATCTTCAAGATAAAGCTAACGTACGGCGTCTAAACCGTCAACTTTCCGAAATCATGACCCAGGATGCGGAACAAATTATCCGTACACTTCAGGAAAATGGATGTGATGCCTTTGGCGTAGGCAGACAGTTGATCGCTCATCATCCAGCAGTATGGAAAAGTGTAGATTGGAATAAAGAATATCCCAATGTCCGTTTTCATCCGCAGGTCACTGTAGACATTGTCGGGAACGGCATTTTAAACTAAGCCGTTCCTGTCGTTTAGTTTTTGGGTTGATCAGATATTATTTCTGGATAAATAACTTCATCAGATTGGGTTTTGGGAGTCTCACTCTGGCTTTCCGATTCAGAAGGAGTCCCCTGTTCGTTTTCAACAGAAGGTTGCGAAGTATCTGTTGATGGCACATCGTTATTCTCATCAGGCATTTCTATCTCTGTGTCTGCTTCAGGAACAGCAGAATCCGTTTCCTCTGGTGGAATTTTCTCTTGATCTATTGCAGGTACCTCAACCTCTGGGACTTCTTTTTCCTTGATATCTGGTTTGGACGGGACCACTGGTCTAGCAGAACGCGGAAGCCGTTCTCTTCCAACTTCAGTAGGCACATACTTTTGATTAAACCAGTCAGTCACAAGTTGACCCGATTGACGGGAATAACGCCCTGGCAGCTTACCTGTAAGGCTAGAAACCGTAACTCTTACAACACCTTCCGGCCGTATAAAGTGCTTATTCTTAAAAAGTTCAGGCTGGTCCTTGACCGCCTCATTCATGATCAGTGCCCACACTGACTGTGCTCTGGAATGGCCTTCTTGAGATAATGTATTAACCTGTTGGCGGTAACCAGCCCAGACGCCTAGTGTAACGTCAGGTGTGTACCCCATAAACCACACATCACCAAAGTTTTGTGTTGTACCGGTTTTACCGGCGATATCAATGGCACCGTAGCTTTTAAAAGCATTTTGCAGGCGTTTACCAGTTCCCCTCGGATCTGATATAACAGTTTTAAGCATATCCGTCATCAAAAATGCGGTTTGCTGCGAATATACACGCTTCGTCTGCGGTTTAAATTCATATATGATCTTCCCGTTGGCATCCGTAATTTTGCTAATCAGATGAGGTGCATTATATACACCCATATTGGGAATCGTTCCATATGCTGCGGTCAGTTCCTCGACGGATACCCCTTTGCTTAGTCCACCCAGAACCCCTGTCTGAGCATGTTCATCCTGCGGCTGAATCGTCGTAATTCCAAGAGAACGCACAAAATTCCAAGCGTTTGGAATTTTAACTTCATATAAGAACAGCCTCAGTGCAGGGATATTGATTGACCGATTGAGTGCTTCACGGGCTGTCATAAGCCCCTCGTACCGTCTGTTATAATTTTTAGGAATATGATAACCTTTACGCCCGTCCTTCAATATGATTTGTGAATCATCAATAAGACCGGCTGGCTGAGTGTAGCCCTTTTCCAAAGCAGGTAAATAAGCAGCAATAGGCTTCATGGCAGAACCGGGCTGACGTGTCATTTGAGTTGCATAGTTCATTTGCTCGGTATTAAAATCCCTGCCCTCGATCATACCGAGTATAGCCCCTGTTTTATGATCAATCATGATTGCTGCAATCTGCTCTAATCCCTTCTTCTTACTGTATGGAGAAAAGTTTTGTGGATTGGCTGCAATCTGCCGCATATTGTTATAAATTTTCTTATTTATCGTTGTATAAATTCGATATCCGGACCGTTGCAACTCTTCTCGCGTATTTTGAAGAAGCTCGGCATGCTCAGGCTTGGAAATCTCGGATGCCGTGATATCCGGATTTTGCTGGAGCGCTAACAATTGGGCGGCTTCTCGCTCTGTCTCCAGCATTAAATAAGGGAATGTGTTATAACTTTTTTCGCGATGTGGCGCAAGAGTGGCTTTCACATCAAATTGAAGCGCCTCGTTATATTCGGATAGCGTAAGTTTACCTGTTGCCAGCATTCTTCCCAACACGACACGCTGGCGCTCCATCGCTTTATTGAAGCCTTCTTCATCAAAGTTCCCTTTACCATCAAAAGCGGAATAAACAGATGGCAGTTGGGGAAGACCTGCCAAATAAGCCGCCTGAGCAATATGAAGCTTATGTAGATCACTTACATTGAAAATCCCTAACGAAGCAGACTTGATTCCATATAAATTGTAACCAGCGGAACCATTACCAAAGGGCATTTTGTTTAAGTAAGCCGTTAATATTTTATCCTTACCCATAAAACGCTCCATACGCAGTGCCAGCAGCATTTCCTTCACCTTGCGGCTGTCCGTCTTATCCAGACTGAGAAAAACCCTTCGGGCTACCTGCTGCGTCAGTGTGCTGCCGCCTGTTTGGCGGTTTTCATTCAAAAGCTTCTGCTTAACAGCACGAGCTGTTCCCTTTAAATCCACACCACGATGCTCATAAAATTGGCTGTCTTCCGTTGAAATGAGGGCATCCACAATAGACTGAGGGACATCCTTCAGATCAACGAGCTGTCGATCCTCCTCCATGCGCATTCTTCCAACCGGAGTTACCTGATCATTAAAAAATACAAAGCTGGTCAGAGCGTTCTCATTTACCTTTTCATATATCAACTGACGTGATCGTACAGGTTCATCATGAACCAGTGCCGCTACATAACCGGATATAAGACCTCCAGCAAATAGCACTCCAAGTACACCCGCAAACGAGAACCACTTGATATTAATCAGCAAAACTCTGCCAAAAATACGCCACCTACTGCGTTTTTGAGATGATGGTCGACGTTTTGGGTTCATAAAAATGGTTTTCTCCCCTCAATATTCATTCATTTCCACTTGTTTTTGCTCAAGATATTATGATACGCCATGTTAGGTTTTCCGTAAACTGTAACGTTCCAAAAAATACATTTGTATTAAGAACACTTGTTCTGTATATAATACTACTATAAGAGTATACATTCAAGAATATTTTGGAAGAATAATCCACACATTTCAGGAGAGGAGGTCGGATTTTTGAAGGAGCGCAGAAATAGAACCATATTCTTATCGGACTGCCAAAGTTTTTATACCAGCATCGAAAAAGCAGATGATCCCAAATACCAACATAAGCCACTCGTTGTGGCCGGTGACCCTGCACTTCGTTCAGGCATTATTTTAGCTGCGTGTCCGCTGGCCAAAAAATACGGTATATCTACAGCAGAACGTCTGGGAGAAGCGGTTAAAAAATGTCCTGACCTTATCATTGTACGTCCGCGTATGCAGCATTATATCGATGTCTCATTAAAAATAACAGAAATTTATAATGAATATACGGATTTGGTTGAGGTTTTCAGCATTGATGAACAGTTTCTGGATATGAGCGGAAGCCTCTCCCTGTTCGGGGATCCGGTGAGTATTGCAAGTGAAATTCAGCAAAAGGTACTGGCACAAACAGGAGTATGGATTCGAATTGGTATCGGCTCCAACAAAATGCTGGCTAAAATCGCAACAGATATATGGGCTAAAAAAAATGACAGTGGCATTTTCTTGTTGCCTGCATCCGATATTGCAGCGTTGCTATGGCCCCAGCCAGTACGTCTTATGTTCGGCATCGGTTCGCGAATGGAACGGCATTTGGAGAAGCTTGGACTACACACCATTGGAGATATCGCACGTACTCCCTTACCTCGGCTACAGGACAAATTCCGGTCTCATTTCGGTAAGCAGTCCGATATTCAGGCAGAGGTAATATGGCGAACTGCTAACGGGATCGATCACAGCCCGGTCAAGCCGGAAACATTTAATACACCTCCCAAATCCATCGGTCATATGATGACTCTTCCTCGAGACTATCTCCAGCCTGCGGAAGTGGAAACCATCCTGCTTGAACTAACAGAGGAGGTGTGTCGGGACGCCCGCCGCAAAGGATATATGGGCTCGGTTGTGACTGTTCATTGTATATGCAGTCCCTACGAGGCACCAACCGGATTCTCCCGACAAATGAAGATACCCGATCCTACAAACCATACCCAAAAGGTATATGAAACCGTTAAAAAAATCTTTTATACTTTTTGGAATCATATGCCTGTGAAGCGCGCAGGAGTTACTTTAAGCGGATTGGTGGATGATCAACTGTATCAACTGGATTTTTTTGAGGATCAGGAGCGATCCCGTGCTTTGGAAAAGGTGACGGACACTTTAAAGGATCGGTACGGTCAGTCCATCATCATGCGCGCGTCGTCGTTAACAGATGCCGGGCAGGCCATGGAACGGTCTATCAAAATTGGCGGTCATTACAAATAAAAAATCTCATGATAAGCTCACACTAGCTATTGCCCGGGGAATGAACTAGCTAAAACAAACCAAAAAGGATCGCCTGATATCAGGCAATCCTTTTTTTATCTGTGCTTCACAAAAAAACATGGAGAGCGCTTCGAAGCACCTCTTCAAATAGCAATCAACGGAACATTCCCCACAGCTTGATTAGATGGAATGTATTGGACGGATCAATTTTTTGTGCCAATACGAAGGCGGTCAATTGCTCCTCCTGCGCAGCCGTCAAACGCTCGTTTAAAATAGCAGAAGTAGTCTTCACAAGATGACGCACCTTAGCTTTATTTTGCAGGTCCGCTTTAGTCACACCTTCGATCTGCTGCTTAACCCGATCCTTGAGCGCACGATTTTTCATTTTCAACTTAATCCGCTCCACCAGTTGCGGACTGATTCCATATTGCTGATAGCTCAATGTTGCCACACCTCCCATATCATTCGGTCATTCCCAAATATATGACGGTCAGCCTGTCCATTGTGCCTATCTGTTTAAAACGTTTAGAACAACCTCCTGATTCATGGTGGATTAGTCGATGAGATCCCCTTGGAAAATCTGCTCTTTTTGCAAATAACCGCGCAGTGCTTCATACTGCGGAGATGTCCAAAAGGACGCATCCTTGATCAGATCAGTTGCATCCTCACGCGCCTTTTCCAGCACCTCAAAATCCGCTACCATATCTGCTAAACGAAACTCGGGTAGCCCACTCTGCTTGGTGCCAAAAAAGTCACCCGGCCCTCTCAAATCCAGATCGCGTCTAGCCACCTCAAAACCATCGTCCGTATCGGTCATAACCTTCATCCGCTCCTGACCAACCTCCGACTTAGGATCAGCGATCAGTACACAATACGAGGCATGTGCTCCCCGTCCGACACGTCCACGTAATTGATGTAACTGGGACAGCCCAAAACGATCCGCATCCATAATGATCATTAGAGTCGCATTGGGGACGTCTACCCCCACCTCCACAACCGTCGTTGAAACGAGCAACTGAACCTCATTCGCATAGAAAGAACGCATAACTTCTTCCTTTTCTGCGGGAGTCATTCGTCCATGTAATAGCCCAACGCGGTAATGTGGAAAAGCCTGTTGCATTTGAATATGCAAATCAATGGCATTCTGTACGTCCAGCTTCTCCGACTCTTCAATCAACGGACAAATCAGATAAGCCTGCCGTCCCTGATCTACCTCGCGGGAAATAAAACCAAGTACCCGATCCATCAGTTCGTGCTTCACCCAATAGGTGGAAATTGGAATACGCCCCTTCGGCCGCTCTGACAACGTAGAAACATCCATATCGCCAAACGCAGTGATGGCCAGCGTACGAGGGATCGGTGTGGCCGTCATCGTCAGCACATCGGGATTATAGCCTTTGCGACGCAGTACACTACGCTGGTTCACTCCGAATCTATGCTGCTCATCCGTTACAACAAGCCCAAGCTGGCGAAAATATACATCTTCCTGAATGAGAGCATGGGTGCCTACTACAATGTCCAGCAGACCCATTTGGAGAGCAGCTAGCAGCTCCTTACGCTTCTTCCCGGTTGTACTCCCAGTCAGTAGGCCCACACTGATTCCAAAGGGCTCAAACAGCTTGTGAAGCGACCTCATATGCTGCTCGGCCAATATTTCGGTTGGCACCATCAGCGCTCCCTGAAAACCCGAACGTACTGTGGCAAATAAACCGATGGCAGCAACAACTGTTTTACCTGACCCAACATCTCCCTGAAGCAAACGGTTCATACAATAAGGTGAGCGTAGATCGTGCAGTATTTCAAGCTCTACCTTCTTCTGTGCATCCGTTAATTCAAAAGGCAAAGCCCTTACAAATTCACGAATCGTGGCGTTATCCACCGTATGTACCACCCCGTCCGCTCGACCACGACTTAGCGCCCGGAATGCCTGCATTTTCAGTTGAAATAAAAATAGCTCCTCATACACCATCCGTCGACGAGCCTCTTGCCCCTCGCGGTTGTCCTGAGGCTGGTGTATACCCGCGATAGCCTGCTTGCGCGGCATCATACTATATTTGCGTACAAGCAACTCAGGCAATATTTCGGGGATCATTTCGCCAAACTGCTGGAGCGTCTGATTCATCGTTTTTCGCATCCAGCTTTGCGTAATCTTGCCGCCTATAGAGTACACCGGTTGAAGCGTCCCCGAGCGGGCTACTCCTTTATCAGGAAACTCAGAATCTGCAACAGTCATCTGCATACGTTTGAGGTCCCATTTACCAGTCACCACAATTTCACGACCAGAGGTTAGCTGCTCCTTCATGAAATGCCGATTAAACCATGTCGCGGTAAACATCCAATCCTCGGCCATCAATTTACAAGTCAACCTTGATTTGCGCCCGTAACGCTGAAGCACCGGAATGCCCATAATTTTGGCATGTACCGTAATCTTATCTCCGTCCTTCACTTCGCTTAGCGAGCGCAGTCGGTAATCTTCATACCGAAACGGATAATATTCCAGCATGTCCTGTATGTTAGAAATGCCAAAAGCGTGAAGCTCTCCCTCTTTGAGAGCACTCACGCCATGTATTTGTTTTAAAGGTATTTGATCCAATTGCAGCATATTACCTCTCATCTCCGGCCGGCCATACAAAAATGCCAATCGTTCCTGGCCCTACATGGGTCCCAATCACAGCGCCAAGTTCAGTATATATTCGATCCCCCAGCTCAAAATGCTCTGCCAGCTGAGCCACGAACGCTTCTGCCGCTGAGCGATCTGCCGTATGACCCACAGCAATATTAATTTTTTGGCCTTTTAAATCCCGCTCCAGTAGTTCAATAATTCGTGCTGTCGCTTTTTTATGCCCTCTCGCCTTATCAACCGAATAAATAATACCTTCTTTGTCAATCGAAAGAATCGGCTTAATGTTAAGCAACGTACCAACCATTGCCGCTGCCTTGCCAATACGTCCGCCTTTTTGTAAGTATTCCAGGGTATCCACCAGGAAATATAAACAACGGCGCTCCCCACGACGTTCCACAGCCCGAACAATATCAGTCGGGGAGTGTCCGGCAGCCGCCAGCTCTGCCGCATAAACCACTAGCATGCCGTATCCGTATGAAGCTGATTTGGAATCCACCACAGTCACTCTATGTTCATGCTTCTCCAGCATGGATCTGCCCAGCAGAGCAGACTGATACGTTCCGCTCACACCCGAGGATAAATGGATAGAGATAACCTGGCTCTCGGGGTATTGCTCCAACAGCGTCGTGTATGTCTCCAAAAAACGGGCTGGTGAAGGCTGTGACGTCGTAGGCAGCTCATCAGCCCGTACTAGTTCGCTGTAAAACTGTGACGCTGACATCTCAATGCCGTCCAGGTAAGCTGTGCTGCCGAACATCACTGTCAAGGGTACAACAACTATACCTAGACGGTCTGCTAATTCTTGTGGAATATCAGCCGTGCTATCCGTCAAAATGATGGTACTGCTCATCAGTCAGACCTCCTTTTGTTGTGGACTTCCATGGGCGTGCTAAAGCACATCAGGTTTCCACTGAGAACAAATAAGGATAAATCGGCTGACCACCTTCATGAACTTCTACTTCAGCATCCGCATAATTTTCTTCAAGCCATGCAACAAGCTGATCTGTGTCTTCTTGATTTGCGTCTGAACCTGTGAGAATCGTAACAATCTCATCGCCATTCACCAGCATTTTCGCTAGCAAAAGACGGGACGTTGCCATTAAGTGTTCCTCGGTCGCTACAATTTTGGAATCCTGAATACCGATGTAGTGCCCGGCTGTAATATGCAGGTCATCAAGCGTCGTATCCCGTACCGCGTAGGTCACTTGGCCAGACTTCACCCGGGTGACTGCGTCACGCATATTGTCCTGATTTACCTCAAAAGCCTCCTCCTCCTGGAAGGCAAATGCTGCTGCAATGCCCTGAGGAATTGTTTTGCTCGGAATAACCGACACCATACGTTCCATCTCTAGCAGTTCACGCGCTTGTTCTGCCGCCAAAATAATATTGGAATTATTCGGAAGAATAAAAATATGTTGAGCCGCAATCGAGCGCGCCGCATTAACGAAGTCCTCTGTGCTCGGATTCATTGTCTGGCCGCCAGAAAGGACAACATCGACGCCTAAACTTCTGAAAATATCAGCAATTCCTTCACCGGAAGCCACAGCTATAAAACCAAAGGATGCCAGTTCATGAGCGGGGGGCTCAGACGGCTCTTCCTCACGTGCAGGCTCTGTTGGTATTTCAGCAAACCACTCAGGCTCAGGAGCAACATCCATACCCGCAGACAACAAATCACGATGCTGCTCGCGCATATTTAAAATACGAATCTGTGTAATTTCTCCGTAACGCAGTGCCAAATTCAGCACTTCACCAGGAGCCTTAGAATGCACGTGAACCTTGATAACATCATCGTCTGAAATTACGATAATAGAATCACCATCTACGGATAACGCTTTCCGGAAGGCTTCTTCATCAAAATCGGTACCTTGCGCTTCGCCCAATTGTCGATTAATAAAAAACTCCATATCATACAAAAATTCAATATTATCCGTTTCGAGCTTCGCTTGCGCAGAAATCGGCGCATCTGGGGAAGGAACAACTGCAGTAGCAGTAGGTCTCTCCGATACGTGAGGAGCAAAAACCGGGCGTACATTATCACTTTTTGCAGTTGGAGACGTCACCAAGCCGCTTCCAATATGTTGCATAAAGCCTTCATAAATATACACAAGGCCTTGCCCACCCGAATCTACAACTCCTACTTGCTTCAGTACAGGGAGCATGTCCTGCGTCATGGCAAGCGTTTCCTTCGCTTTGGCAAGCACTTCTTCCATCAATTCCGTGATGTCGTTCGTCCGGCGCGAGAAAAATACAGCATGCTTGGCCGCTTCCTTCGCCACGGTAAGAATTGTACCCTCCACCGGCTTAACCACCGCCTTGTAGGCCGCATCCACCCCGCTCTGCAATGCCGATGCGAACTGAAGGGTATTCAATTCCTCGTATGGGGCAGCGTAACGGCTGAAGCCACGAAACAACTGAGACAGGATAACCCCTGAATTGCCGCGGGCTCCCATCAGCAAACCTTTGGATAATATGCCGGACATGACACCGATGGAGGAAGAATCCCCCCTCTTTAATTCCGTTACGCCCGCGCTCATCGTCAAATTCATGTTAGTTCCCGTATCACCGTCTGGCACCGGGAATACATTTAGTGAATTGACATGTTCCGCATGCTGCTGTAATTGTTCCGCCCCGGCTAAAACCATTGCGGTAAAATCTGTTCCATTCAAAGAACGATTACTCAAGAGAATTCCCCTTCCTAGCTTAATACACTTGTTTTACTATCAACCTTCACCACACCTTATCCAGCTGTGCCTACAGGTTCAATTAAATTATACTAAAGCCAGACGACGAATACGAATGTCACACTTTCATAAGCTCTTGTACTCACGTCTGGTCGCTCTTCTACAGGTCATATAAAATGAAAAACCAGTCAACTGCCCAACATAAATCATCGGCTGGAATGATAACTATAGTCCCGCCTCTGAACCGCCGGCATGACTGGAATAAGAATTCACATTCCATTTAAATACAAAATAATCGCAGCAATAACTATCCCATATTGTACTATAATGCGAAAGAGAAATAAATAAAGTTTTTGAATCAGTTGACGGAGCTTTTTTGACTATGATATTATATATAAGTATTGTTTTGTTCAGGTTAGTGACTTACAAAGTCCGGCTGACCCAGTCGGCCTGAAGAGAGACCCGTTCCATATGGAATTTGGTTATTTTCAGAATAGGAGGTGGAATCATGTCTCGTAAATGTTCTGTAACAGGCAAAAAGCCTGGCAGCGGTAACCACGTATCTCACGCTAACAACCGTAATCGCCGTACTTGGGGCGTCAACGTACAAAAAGTTCGCATTCTCGTTAACGGTAAACCGAAACGCGTTTATGTCAGCACTCGTGCATTGAAAGCCGGTAAAGTGACTCGCGTGTAGTCGTAAAAAAATATCGTTATAAACAAAAGGCACCTCGTTTTAAACGGGTGCTTTTTTGGTTATTCGAAAAGTAATATCCATCTGGTTCAGGAAAACAAAATGTCAGGCACCTTCCCGTGCGTTCCGATCTTTTACTACCGAGCTACCTTCTGTTATGCCCGGGAAGCGTGCCCTGTGTACCTCTAGCTTTCATCCTACATCCTGTGTTTACATTACGTTGAATTCAGTTTTTCTGGAATGTATTCAAAATGGCCTTAACGAATCCACCCAGAAATTTTGGCAGCTTGATTGTGTAAAACTTCATGCCTCACCCTCCCCATCATCCTCCTGCATCCGTTCTCTGTAGTTTATGCAACCTGTCAAGGGTTGTGCCCCACAAAAAAAGGCTACATGAGAATCCCGCTCATGTAACCATATTTATGCACAACCATCCCAGGCTATACCATCAGACAAGTCCGCGAACATAGAGATATGCTGAGAGTATGAAAATAAACAGGATATAATAAAGTACGCTGCACACCACAAAACCTATTCGTAAACCACGCCGTTCATTTTTTCGAAAATAAAACAGGACAATTAGAACAGCCAAAAGTGAAAGAACAGCATTCCAAGGAGCCTTCACTAGCGAGAAACAGCTAAGGAGCAATCCCGTCGCCATACTCGCTACAGTCATCCACAATGCTTCGGTCAGCTTCACTTGGACAAACGTGCTGCACTGTCCCGAATCGAAGCAATAGCCGCTGCGCGGTCTGCTCTGCCGAATACCGCACTACCAGCCACCAGCACGTCAGCCCCCGCTTCAAATACGGCTGGTGCCGTCTCCTCCGCAATACCTCCGTCTACCTCGATATGTACGTCTGGACGACCCAATTCGTTCAACCAAGCACGGATTTGTCTGATTTTATTTAACGTCTCTGGAATGAAGGACTGACCTCCAAAGCCAGGATTGACCGTCATCACTAGAATCATATCTACATTTGGCAGCACTTCCTTGATCGCATATGGTGAAGTACCCGGATTGAGAGCCACTCCAGCCAGAGCGCCTTTCTGCTTGATCAAGTGAAGGACACCATGCAAATGAACACAGGCCTCAGCATGAACAGTGATGATATCGGCTCCTGCTTTTACGAAATCGCCAATATAGCGTTCAGGATGCTCAATCATCAGATGAACATCCAAGGGAAGAGTCGTGTGCGGACGAATAGCCTGAACGATAGGTGGGCCCAGTGTAATATTGGATACAAAATGTCCATCCATTACGTCCACATGAATCCAGTCTGCCCCTCCTGCCTCAGCTTCCGCAACTTCACTGCCCAAGCGAGCAAAATCAGCGGATAAAATCGACGGTGCTATTTTTAACATATACTCAGTACCTCCGCTTTTTTTCTTTTAATTCCTGATAGAACTGCAAATAGCTATCATACCGCCCCTGTGAAATATGTCCTTCTTCCAGGGCCTCTCTTACTTTACAACCAGGCTCGTGAATATGGGTACAACCCCGAAATTTACATCCTTCCGCATACTGCTGGAATTCACGAAAACAAGGAGATAGCTCATCTACACCCAGCTCCAGAAAATCCAGCTGGCTAAACCCCGGTGTATCTGCTACAAATCCTCCGTTGTCTAGAGGAATCAGCTCCACATGACGAGTCGTATGTTTTCCTCGGCCCAGCTTATTGCTTATGGCGCTCGTCTCCAGCGTTAACCCAGGCTCTAGAGCATTAAGCATAGAAGACTTTCCTACACCTGATTGCCCGGAAAACACGCTGATTTGACCAGCCAATAGCTTCTTAAGCTCAGCCGTCCCTTCTCCGGTATGGGCACTGGTTACCAGCACCTCATAACCGATCTTCTGGTATATTTCCTGAACGGCCAGCACGGTGTCATCCTCTGAAGGGCTGCCCTCATACAAATCGCGCTTAGTCAGACAGATAATCGTATCCAGCCCGGCGTGCTCAATGTGGACTAAAAATTTATCCAGCAAAGGCAGGTTTAAATCCGGCTCACGCAAGGAAAACAGCAGCACGGCAAGCGTGGTATTAGCTACTGGAGGACGAATTAGCTCCGTCGTACGCTTTCTAATCTCCTTGACCATACCTTCCCCGTTTTCAGTCAGTTCGTAAACGACCCGATCACCGACAAGAGGCGTAATCTCTTTTTTCTTAAAAATGCCGCGTGCTCTGCATTGTACCGTAGCTTCGCCGGATACCGGACGCCCATCCTGATCCAGGCTGGAGACATAATAATATCCGCTAAGCGCCTTGACGATCAGACCTTCAGGCATGTGTAAGATGTCCTCCTTCATAATGTTCAAGTTTCATTGCGTATAACAGGTTGAGCATCTTCCTATTGCAAATTTACTGATGCTGAACAGCCTCAATCACTTTTTCCTTCTTTTTGTGGGAAGCGTGGCCTGGGTTGTTTTTATGACTAACCGCCAACTCACTGCGCGTACCCCCCGTGGAATTCGTTCCAGGAACAAAGGCGGAAGGGTCACCATTACCTCCTGTGCCCTCCTGATTGTTCGAGTCGCCCCCACTATTACCACTATCATTAGAAGATCCCCCGCTATCACCTTCCTCGCCGTTTCCACTTCCATTCTGCGAGGAAGTACCATCAGGTGTATCCGTTGGTGAAGCTCCGGCAGGCGGAGCAATTTGAGGCATCGTCACTGTTCCATTTTTTGCCTCAATATAAGAGACGGGATACGTATCAATAAAGTCACCATCTCTAAATACTGAGACAACACTGTCTTTGTTCGGAGCCATTAGCAGGTTGATAGTGAACACCTGTGTCGTATTAATTGTACGGCTTCCCCATTCCTGATTTTCTCCACGCGCATCCGTATAAGTAATACGAATTTTGCTGTTTTTACCCTCTTCCTTGGGCGCAACAGGCACATTAAATGGTAGCGTAATCGCTTCTGGCGGGTAACCCGTGCTTACATAAATCGTAATTTCCGTATTTGGCGGCAACTCACTGCCTGCCTCTGATGGCCATTGTTTGGTTACTCTTCCTTTTTCCTGCTCATAGCTAAATTCTTCTTTAATCGAGCCAACCTTCAGCCCTGCCTTTTTGACCTCATTTTCCGCTTGATTCTGCGTCTTGCCTACGAGACTTGGCATTTTCACAGTGTCAGCGCCCTTGCTGACTGTGAGCACAACCTGGACTGAATCCTTATCAAATGGCTCATTTGCAGCGGGTGTCTGACTAAGGACGGTCCCTGCGGCCTGATCACTGAACTGCTCATTTTGCTGAATCTGCGTCTCCTTAATTTGCTGGGCGGTCAGCAGCTTAACAGCATTTTCGTAGCTTTGGCCTTTGACATCCGGCATCGGGGTGAGCGGCTTGGCAATCCCGACTTTCAGACTAATCTTAGTTCCTTCCTTGACTAAAGAATCTGCAGGATAGCTTTGATAAAATACAACTCCAGGCGCGATTCCCTCTTTGTATTCATGCTGGATTGGCTCCTCAATGAGTAATCCCGCTTTACTGAGATTAACCTTCGCTTGGTCTTCTGTTTGTGTCAATACACCTGGTACTTTTACCTCAGGCACGACCAGTACACTTTGCACATAGTACACCACTCCGCCCATGCACAGAAGTAACACCAACACTAGTGTTACCCACAAGATCGCTTTTTTTCTATTTTTCTTGGACGATTGCTTGCTCGGAAGCTGTTCAGACTCACGCGATTGAGCAGGTACATCATCCCCGCTAGAAGACATCCCTAATTGTTGAGGCTTAATAGCCGGAATAACCCGTGTTTGATCCTCATCATCCAAATGTGTAAATTCCAGTTTGGATTCATTACGCCGTCCCGGCAGCAAACAGGTTTCCAAATCTTTTAGCATTTCGTCTGCCGATTGATAACGCTCTTCTGGATTTTTGCGCATGGATTTTAAAATGACATTTTCCACACTTTGCGGAATCAACGGATTAATTTTACGCGGTTCCTCAAATTCCTCTTGCAAATGCTTGAGCGCTACACTAATTGGACTTTCTCCCAGGAAAGGGAGCTGCGCCGTCAGCATTTGATATAAGACAATACCTAAAGAATATAAGTCCGATTTTTCGCCGGTGACGACACCCTTTGCATGCTCAGGTGAAAAATAATGAACAGAACCTACAACAGAACCCGTCTGGGTAATGGTCGTTGACGTAACGGCTCTAGCAATCCCAAAATCGGTTACCTTAACCCGTCCATTACGTCCAATTAATATATTATGAGGCTTAATGTCTCGGTGAATAATCTGATTTTGATGGGCATGCTCCAGCGCATCACAAATCTGGGAAGCAATCCGTACTGCTTCATCCACTTGCAATGGAGCACGTTCTTTAATAATCTCATTCAAATTTTTACCTTCGATGCACTCCATTACAATATAATGGATTTCATCCTCTTGGCCTACATCATAAATACTGACCACGTTCGAATGCGAAAGCGAGGCCGCAGACTGCGCCTCACGCCGAAACCGGCGAATAAATTCCTCATCATGAACAAATTGCTGACGCAATACTTTAACTGCGACATTGCGATTCAGCAAAATGTCTTGAGCCTTATACACCAGCGCCATACCGCCGCCACCGATGCGCTCAATAATTTCGTATCTTCCCCCTAGCAGGTGCCCGATCATGCGTCACACCCCTTTTCACTCAATGAAACCGTGTCGTCGGGCAATTCAAACAAAGCCACAGTAATGTTATCGTCTCCTCCGGCAAGCAGCGCCAGATGTAGCAGACGATCCGCACGCTCCTCCAAAGGATTCTCTGCGGCACCTACTACTTTACTGATTTGTTCTTCCGTTACCAGATTGCTTAATCCGTCGCTGCACAGTAATAGTACATCGCCTTTTTCCAGCATAATGGAGTCAATATCCACTTTCACCTCGGAATCAGTGCCCAGCGCCCGTGTCAGTACATTGCGACGAGGATGGTTCTCTCGTTCTTCCTTACTGATCTGACCGTTTTTGAACAGCTCATTAACCAAAGTATGGTCTTCTGTAAGCTGACGTACCGCTCCTTTAGACACGACATAGGCGCGACTGTCACCGATATGTCCGATAATTCCGGATGCGTCGTTTAGTAAAACCGCAACAACTGTCGTTCCCATATTATGATACTTTTCGTCGCGTGCAGCCGTCTGGAAGATGACTTCATTGGCATGCAAAATAGCGTCGCTGAGCGCCGCCGTCAAAGAATGTGCGGATAATCCGCTCTCCAGCGTCGCCAAATCAGCGGCAAGTGTCTCTACCGCAAGGCGGCTGGCCGTATCACCGGCCAAATGCCCCCCCATACCATCGGCAACAATCCCAAGAATATAGCCTTGCTCCAAGTGCCTGATCCAGGCAGAATCCTCATTCACCGAACGTACACGTCCGACATGGCTGACATGAACTGTTTTGATCAAATGGTTTCACCCCAACTCCATATGCTTTGCACGCAACTGACCGCAAGCAGCGGCAATATCGTGACCCTGTTCACGCCGGATCGTCACATTGACGCCTTTTTCGGCAAGAATACGTTGGAAATTAAAAATATCGCTGCGTGATGTGCGCACATACTTGCGCTCAGGCACATGATTGACTGGAATCAAATTGACGTGACACAGCATGTCCTTTAACACATCCGCTAGCTCTTCAGCATGTTCTGCCTGATCGTTTACCCCGCCAATCAGGGCATATTCAAACGAAATTCTCCGCCCCGTCTTAGCAAGATAGTAACGTAGAGAATCCATAACATCTTTAAAGGGATAACGCCGATTTACAGGCATCAGCTTCGAACGAAGCGCATCATTAGGCGCATGAATGGATATTGCCAGATTAATCTGGGTATCCTCGTCGGCAAATTTATAAATATTCGGTACAATACCGCTAGTCGACACCGTGATATGACGTTGACCAATGTTCAGACCTTTTTCATGAACCATTGTACGTAAAAACGTCATGGTCGCTTCATAGTTTTCAAAAGGTTCGCCTGAGCCCATAATCACGATGCTGCTCACTCGTTCATTGGTTTTATCCAAAATTTTCTGAGCTTGCACCACCTGTGCAGTAATTTCACCAGCCGTCAGGTTCCGTTTGAGGCCTCCAAGCGTCGAAGCGCAGAAAGTACAACCAATCCGGCAACCCACTTGAGTCGTTACACAAATACTGTTTCCGTAATTGTGTCTCATAATGACCGTTTCAATGGCATGATCATCGTGCAAACCGAACAGGAATTTTACTGTACCGTCCTTTGATTCCAACTTTGTAATTTCACTAAGCGTCACAAAACTAAATTGCTCCTCAAGCTTCTCTCTCAGCGCCTTGGACAAATTCGTCATCTCGCTGAAATCATTGACCCGCTTCACATACAGCCAGTCAAAAATTTGTCCTCCACGAAAAGCAGGCTCACCATTGTTCTTGGCCCAGTCCTGAAGCTCCTCCAGAGTTAAATCATATATAAAAGGTTTCATCAATGTTTGCACCCGTTCCTTCTTCATTAAGTTCTGTTTGTTCGCAGATCGTATTTTTCATTCTTCCTATTTTAGCACAAATCCCTAAGGGGGTAAAAATTTTTCGTCTTCATGCAAAAAACCGCCGGAAATGTTCCGGCGGAATGTGGAAACACTGGTGGACAGCTGCCTGGAATTCTCTTCCGCGCTATTTCACCCGACGCAGGCGCGCAATATAAAATCCGTCGCTGTGGAAATGCTGCGGTAACAGCTGTACCGAGCCTCCCTGTATACTATCCTTTTCGTGGCTCACGTCCGGGAAGGAATGACCCTCTGCCAATTCATACTCTGGATGTTCGCTTAAAAACTGAGTCAATTGTCCTTCATTTTCGTCCGGTTCAATCGTGCATGTGCTGTATACCAGAATACCACCTGGTTTCAACAATCCCGCCACACTATCCAGCAACTCATGTTGAAGCTGTGTAATGTCGCGAACATCCTGCGCAGTTTTGCTCCAACGCAGGTCCGGTTTACGACGAATTACTCCAAAGCCAGAGCATGGCGCATCCAGTAAAATACGGTCAAAAGAAGCTGGAGCATAGCGTTCTTTCAGTTCTAGCGCATCACCAGTGACTGTTTCTACAGCATCCAGGCCAAGTCGATTAGCCTGTTCACGGATTAATTGATGCTTATGGGCATGCAGATCATTCGCAACGATCCGGCCTTGATCCTTCATCAGCTCAGCCATATGAGCTGTTTTGCCACCTGGAGCGGCACAGCAATCCAGTACCAGCATGCCAGGCTCAGGAGCGACTGCTTCGGCAACGAGCATGGAGCTTTCATCCTGTACGGACAGCAAGCCGTCCGTATACCACGAGGTAAGCGCCATATTTCCACCGCTCCGAACAACAATCCCATAGGGACTAACTGCGGAAGGAACGGCATCAAGCCCTTTTGAGCGCATCTCGTCCAGCAGCTGATCACGGCTGGTCATTGTCGTATTCACCCGTACGCTGACCGCAGGGGGCTCATTATTAGCCTGACAGATAGCCTCAGCAGTATCTGCACCGTATTGCTTAATCCAGCGCTTAACCAGCCACTGTGGATGGGAATGTTCTAATGAAATCCGTTCCTCTGGTGACAAATCGTCAGGAATACGCAGCTTGTCCGGCTCACGCAACATGCTGCGGAGCACGCCGTTGACCATACCGGAAATCCCCTGATGCCCACGACGCTTGGCAATGGTCACCGCTTCACTAACGACTGCATGATCCGGAACTCGATCCAGATACACCACCTGATACACACTCATCCGCAGCAACGAACGTACCCAAGCCTGAAGCTTGGCCGTTCCTTTTTGAACAAATTTATTCAGGAAATAATCTAGTGTATTTCGGCGTGCGATTGTACCATATACAAGTTCCGTCGCCAAACCAGCGTCACTTGCAGATAAACCTGCCTGCTGAAGCCGACGATTTAGCTCAAGATTGCTATATGCACCCTCTTGCTCCACCCCGGTCAACACATCAAGTGCAACTTCCCGCGCCGTCTGATTGCGAGTCTTGCCGGATCTGGCACCCATTCCCTTGCCTTGGCCTCCCTTGCGGGAGTGACTCCCGCTCATCCGAGCACCGTGCCTGGCTTCATCTGTCCGCCGCGTGCAAAGGTTCCGGCATCCATAACCTTTTTGCCAGCCGGTTGAACCTGAGTTAGCCAAAGAGTTCCTCCGCCTGTCTGCACCTCAATACCACGAGCAGTCAATTGAAGAACCGTTCCGGGTGCTGGAACATTTGAGGCACTCACTTCACTGTTTATGAAAGGCTGCTCAGCAGCCCAAATTTTAAAAACATTTTCCTCCCAAAGCGTAAACGCACCGGAAAAAGGAACCAGGCCGCGAATCCGGTTGTATATCTGCTGAGCATTGTCACTCCACGAAATACGCTCATCCTCGCGGTTCAGGTTCGGGGCATAAGTTGCCTCGTCCTCGTTTTGCGGCGTACGGTCTGATTGGCCTGCCAGCAACTTAGGCAGCTCGTCCTGCAAAAGCTTTGCTCCAGCTACGCTTAGCTTCTCAAAAATAGTACCAGAGGTATCCTCCGGCTCTATAGCAACCTCAACTCGCGATATCATATCGCCAGTGTCCAGTCCTTCCGCCATATACATCAGCGTCACACCCGTCACAGTTTCACCATTAATAATCGCACGCTGGATCGGTGCACCTCCCCGATAACGGGGAAGTAACGAACCATGCACATTCAGACAGCCGAACCGAGGCAGGTCTAGTACGGACTTAGGCAAAATTTGCCCATAGGCTGCGGTTACGATCAGATCAGGACGCAGCTCTGCCACCTGAGCCACCGCTTCTGGCTGGCGCAGGCGGGTCGGTTGCAGTACAGGTAATCCTCGTTTTTCTGCCGCTTCCTTGACTGGTGTAGGCGTCAATATTTTTTTTCGTCCCTGTGGCTTATCGGGCTGTGTAATCACACCAACCACGTTATAACCGTTATCCAGTAACATGTTCAGCGATGGCACTGCAAACTCAGGCGTACCCATAAAGATAATACGAATGTCTTGACTCATCGAACCTCACTCTCCTATCTGACGGTTCGGTCCTGGCTGTTCCAGCGCAACCTCATATACTTTTTCTGCAATATCTGTGAACAAAATTCCATTTAAATGGTCAATTTCATGCTGAAAAGCACGAGAAAGCAACCCTGTCGCTGTAACGGTAATGGTTTTACCCTCGCGGTCCAGTCCCTTGACTGTAACCTTCTCGGCACGACGCACATCCCCGTTCAACCCTGGTATACTCAGGCAACCTTCAGGACCCAATTCCTCCCCTTCTTCGGCCACGATCTCTGGATTGATCATTTTAATCAAACCATGCTCATCTCCAGCATCTACAACGATGAGACGCTTCAAAATACCTACTTGCGGAGCAGCAAGACCTACTCCCTCCGCTTCATACATCGTATCTGCCATATCGTCGAGCAGCTTTTGCACGTTAGGCGTAATTTTAGTGACTTCCTTTGCTACTTTGTGCAATACGTCATCCGGCTCCAACACTATAATTCTAATTGACATGACAACAGAACACCTTCCTCTTTATGCTTCATTTAGGCCTAACTGTATTCATCACAAACGCGACTGCTACATTATCCTATGTACGGACGGCTTGTCCGCATTAATTGTGCTAATAACTTTTGTGGCAACACTCTACATAAGCATTTGCGGATCAACATCCAGACTAATCAGCAACTTTTGTGCCTGTGCGGATTCGGCCATTTCATCAGCTACTTGCTGAGCCAAACTAATTGCATCGATATTTCCACGCCATTTTATCATACATTGAAATCGGTATCTATTCTTGATTCTCGAAATGGGTGAAGCTACTGGTCCCAAAATGTCGAGTACATCAGATGTAAGACGATCCATATTCCCGAACCATCCCCGTTGTCTGGCCCGTCCCTGTAGTGTTGCTGAATAATTCTCAGCCAGCCGGACCAGCACCGGGAGTTGTTCATGAGAAAAGGTCACCAAAATAAGACGACAATATGGTGGATAGTGCAAATTGCGGCGGTGTTTCAATTCTTCCCTCACAAAAGAAGCATAATCATGGCGACTTGCGTGAATCACCGAATAATGCTCTGGAGTATAGGATTGTACAAATACTTCCCCTGGCAATTGATGTCTCCCAGCACGTCCAGCTACTTGTGTTAACAGCTGAAAAGTCTTTTCCGCAGCCCGAAAATCCGGTAAATTGAGAGCCGAATCCGCAGTAATGACACCAACCAGTGTCACATCGGGAAAGTCCAGGCCTTTGGCAACCATTTGAGTACCGAGCAGCACGTCCGCTTTTTTATCACGAAATTGCTTGAGGAGCTTTTCGTGGGCATTTTTTTCTGTTGTTGTATCAACATCCATTCGAACAACACGTATACCGGGGAATAGCTTCGCCAGCTCTTCTTCCACTCGCTGGGTACCTGTACCGAAATAGCGAATATGCTCACTACCGCACTCAGGGCAAGTCTGAGGCACGGGCTCGGAATAGCCACAGTAATGGCAACGTAAATTGTTCGACCGCTGATGATACGTAAGCGAAATATCACAATGCGGACAACCCGCGACATAGCCACAGCTACGGCACATGACGAACGTGGAGTGTCCACGCCGATTCAATAGTAGTACCGTCTGCTCCTTACGCTCTAACCGCTCTGCAATTCCATTATGCAACGCACGGCTGAACATAGAGCGGTTGCCAGCACGCAGTTCCTCACGCATATCCATGATATGTACTTCGGGTAACGTGTTCCCCAGTGCGCGAGTTGGCATTTCAAGCAGCAACGGCGCAAACTCGTCGTTGCTTTGTGAGCGAGCCGCATAGTAGCTTTCCAGCGACGGTGTAGCCGAACCGAGAATAACAACAGCCCCATGCTGATGGGCTCTGCGAATGGCGACATCACGCGCATGGTATTTAGGTGTCTCTTCCTGCTTATAGGACGTTTCGTGCTCCTCATCCATTATAATAAGACCTAACTCACGAAAAGGCGCAAATACTGCCGAGCGAGCACCAATCGCCACTTTCACACGGCCTTCGCGTATTTTGCGCCACTCATCGTACCGTTCCCCCCCGGACAACCTACTGTGCATCACTGCTACCTGATCGCCAAACCGGCCTTTAAAACGCTCAACCATTTGTGGGGTTAACGATATTTCAGGTACCAGCACAATGGCCTGCCGATTCTGCTCGATACAACGCTGAATCGTCTGTAGATAGATTTCCGTCTTACCGCTCCCTGTGACTCCATGCAACAAATAAGCTCCTTGCTCACGTGTGTCCAGCTGGCGAATAATCCGTTCATATACCGACTGCTGCTCTGCTGTGAGAGGGAGTGGCTCTGTAGGCTTGAAGTGTCTGCCCCGGTAGGGGTCGCGGAACACTTCGACATCCTCCAGCAACACATAGCCCTTATCTTCCAGCGCCTTAACCGTTGCAGCTGAGACACTCAGTGAGGTCATGACTTCCTTCAGCGATAGAGGCAGAAACTCGCTACGTTCCAGCAAAAAAGCAAGTACCTCCCGCTGACGCTGCGCTTTGGCAGAAAATTGCTCCAGCGCCGTTGATGCCTCGTCTATGCCGATAGCCAGATCAACGGATTTCATGGTCTTTTTGCCAAGTTTGTCTTTGATAACTTGACTTTCCTGAAGCACACCCCGGCGTAACAGTGATTTAATAACTTCCGCTTCCTCAGGGAAACGTCGACTGAGTTGCTGCAATGGGACTTGCTCCTTCTCCTGAATGAAGCTAACGATCCGACGCTCCGTCGGATCACTCATACCATCGTCGGTCAGAAGTGCCCATTCGAGTTCATCGCCCTGATTCGGTTGTATAGTACGTTGTGGATGCGTTAACTCATGCTGTTCCGCAATTGAGATATAACGTTCTGCTTTGCCCTTGAGCGCGGTAGGAATCATCACTTGCAGTGCCATAATTTGATTACAAGCATAACGTTCGCTCATCCATTTGCCCAGTTCGACTAGGTCGGCAGATAAGGGTGGTACCAAATCCAGCAGCTCCTGGATCGCTCTCATTCTGTATTTCGGTGGATCATCAGCTGGGACTACCGAGATGACAAAAGCCTGCACCGTCCGTTTGCCAAATGGCACAGCTACCCGACTACCCGGCTCAATCCAAGGTCTCATTGAGTCTGGTATCAGATAATCGAAGGTGCGGTCCGTATCCTTGGCAGGTACATCGACAATGACCTTGGCAACTAAATTGCCCGTCTCCATTAATGCAGCACCCCACCCATGCGTCCCGCGGCTATAGTAAGCAACTTACGCGCAACTTCTTCCTTTGACTGTACAGGAATACGCTCTACGATCCCGCTTCGGTCATAAATTTGAACAGCATTCGTATCGACGCCAAAACCAGCACCATTCACAGTTACATCGTTTGCCGCGATCAAATCACAATTTTTACGTTCTAATTTATCTATCGCATACGTCTCCAAATGTTCGGTTTCAGCTGCAAAGCCAATTAAAAATTGATGTTTCTTACTCCGTCCGAGTGATTCTAAAATATCGACGTTCTTCACTAGCTCTAGCGTAAATACACTATCTTTTTTCTTGATCTTGGTCTGTGCAATCTCACGTGGTCGATAATCTGCAACTGCAGCAGCCATAACGACCATATCGCTCGTTTCCCATTGCTTTAATACAGCGTCGTACATATCTTCAGCTGACTGGACTCTTTCAATCATAATACCAGTAGGCGGTTCCGCGCTGGTATTGGCGACAATCAAGTGCACCTCTGCACCCATCTCCTGAGCCACTTTTGCAATGGCAAAGCCCATTTTGCCAGATGAATCATTTGTGATATAACGTACTGGATCAATTCGCTCGATCGTGCCTCCAGCCGTTACAATGACTTTTTTGCCTGAAAGCACCGATTCATTCTCATTCACAAGTGACTCAGGCACTTGAGCCTCGATAGATTCGTCACCAAACCATCGTGGTTCAGACTTGATGGTGGTTTTTTGTTCCTGAGCTTGCTGATCAAAAAAACGCTCTATGGTTTGCACAATTGTGTCCGGCTCTTCCAAACGTCCTTTGCCAACGTAACCGCAAGCCAGTAATCCTTCACCAGGCTCAATCATCTTCACGCCACGTGATACAAGCGTCTCCATATTTTGCATGACTGCGGGATGAGTGTACATATGTACATTCATCGCAGGTGCCACCATAATAGGCGCTGTTGTAGCCAACAACGTTGTAGACAGCATATCATCAGCAAGACCATGCGCCATTTTCCCGATAATATTCGCAGTTGCAGGAGCAACAAGCACCAAATCAGCCGCATCCGCCAGATGAATATGGGATACGACTGATGGCTCTCTTTCATCAAATGTGTCACTGTACACCGGATTACGAGAGAGCGACTGCAGCGTAAGTTCGGTAATAAACTCCTTGGCAGAGGCCGTCATAATCACATGAACATCGGCGCCCTTTTGCGTCAACCTACTACACAACGCTGCCCCTTTGTAAGCAGCAATTCCGCCAGTTATACCAAGAATAATAACTTTTCCCTTCAACATCGTTAACTCCCCCTGACCTAAAAAAATAACAACCTTGCGGTTGTCAAAGGAATTGGCATTGCGCCCGGTTATAATAGTTGTGTATAATTCTTACTCGTCTTCGCCGCTTTCAAGACGCAGATGATCCGCGTAAATCTCTTCCAACGCCACTCCAACCTGTTTGTGGGATTTAGGATTCTTGAGAGTCGTCTTTTCACCCTCGCGCAACTGTCTGGCACGACGTGAAGCCGCTACAACCAACGAATACTTACTATCTGCCTTTTTCATCATTTCATCAATGGAAGGATACAGCACGAATAGACACCTCTTCATGTAGTTTTGGGACTGTATAAGCTGAACTCCAGTGTACACCTTCAAGCTCAGCTTATACAGTATTATTTCTCTTTAAGTACGCTTGGCATATGTAAAGCCCTCGTTTAAGGATGAACCTTACAATGTTCGGCGATAATAATGGATTCTATTCGTTTACAAGCGAAATCAATCTCATCATTGACGACCGCATAATCATAGTGACGCAACAAATTCATTTCATCCACAGCTACCGACATACGGTGGTCTATGGTCGCTTGAGTTTCTGTGCCCCGTCCCCGGATTCTATCCTTTAATTCGTCTAGCGAAGGCGGAAGCAGAAAAATGAATATGCCTTCTGGAAATTTTTCTTTAACCTTTAGCGCTCCCTGAACTTCAATCTCCAGAAAAATATCTTTTCCCTGCGCAAGGGTCTGATCTACAAAATCACGTGGAGTACCATAATAGTTCCCTACATACTCAGCATACTCCAGCATTTCATCTCGTTCAATCATACCCAAAAATTCTTCACGCGTTTTAAAAAAATAGGTCACTCCATCCTGTTCGCCTGAACGAGGTGTTCGAGTTGTAGCAGAAACGGAGTATGTTATCTCTGGTAGCTTGTCACGCAATGCGTTGCCTACCGTCCCTTTACCGACACCCGAAGGTCCGGATATTACAAATAATAATCCCTTAGCCATAGTACACTCCATTTTTATTCGTCATTGTCATCATCTTTAGTGGATAGGCGATGAGCGACCGTCTCCGGCTGCACCGCAGACAGGATTACATGATCACTGTCTGTAATAATAACAGCCCGCGTCCGGCGGCCATAGGTAGCATCAATTAGCATATGACGGTCCCTGGCTTCCTGTATAATCCGCTTGATCGGAGCAGACTCCGGACTGACGATGGAGATAATTCGGTTGGCCGACACGATATTGCCGAAACCAATATTGATCAATTTGATTGCCATATTCAGGTCTTTCCCCCTATACATGTGACTCTTGCAGCCGTGCCGCTACCAGGTAGCTACTCAATATTTGCAGCCTGCTCACGAATTTTCTCGAGCTCTGCTTTCATCTCAACGACCAAATTAACCAATGTGAGATGATTAGCCTTGGAGCCGATCGTGTTGACTTCCCTGTTCATTTCCTGGATTAAAAAATCTAATTTGCGACCGGCCGGCTCGTCTGACAGCAGCAATCCCCTGCACTGTCCAAAGTGACTTTGAAGCCGGGTAAGTTCCTCGTCAATATTGCTGCGATCCGCGAATAACGCAATCTCCATTCCGAACTTATGTTCATCAAGCGTAAATGAACCGTCCTGAAGCTCTTTAAGCCTGTGTTTCAGCCTGTTACGGTAGTCGCTCACAACATGAGGAGCCAGCACCGTCATTTCATGATGCAGAGATTCCAGACGTAAAATACGGGATTCCACATCTTGCGCCAAATGCCCGCCTTCTCGTCTTCTCATCTCCAGTAAACCTTGCAAAGCTTCATTCAAAGCCCGCTGTAGTTGCTCTTCCCAGTCCTCTTCATCTCCATGGCAAGCCTCTCCAGGCTCACCCAGAACGTCAGGCAAAGCAAGAATATCGCTTATCCCTAACGTTCCTTTCACTCCATAACGATCCGCCAGCTGCTCCGCTGCATGCAGGTAAGCCTGCACCACAGTGTCATTCAACCGCGCGGCGGGCATCTGTTCTTCATCGCGTTCCCTGTGGATGAAGACATCGATACGACCGCGTTTAATCTGCTGTTGAACCGTTCTTCTCAAGCCATCTTCGTATCGAGTCCATTCGCGCGGAATTCTCATCATCACTTCGCAATAGCGGTGATTCACCGATTTCAATTCCAAGCGCACTTTATAGCCCTCATAATGAAGGATGGCTTGACCGTATCCGGTCATACTCAATGACATCGGCATCACATCCATTATACTATTGTAATTGATTATTATAGTCGAAACAAGGGGGCCTGTGCACGGCCTGATTTTTGCCATACGTAAGAAGTCAGTTCAGCTGTCATTTCATAGAACATAAATGGAGTCATAAAATAGATTCCATTAAAATGTTCCATTGCCGTATCGAGTAACTCCTTGGCAATAGACACGCCCATTGCTCGTCCTTCCGGACCCTCAAGACCAGACATACGTGCACGTACCTCATCGGATAACTGAATCCCCGGTACTTCATTGTGCAAGTATTCTGCATTGCGCCCACTAGCCAGCGGCATAATACCGATAAAAATCGGTACTTCCAAATGTCGTGTCGCTTCCGCGATGGCTGCAATCAACTCGTGGTCGTATACGGGCTGAGTCATAACATAATCGGCTCCGGAGGCAATTTTCTTCTCCAACCGCTGTACGGCTTTACCCAAATGCTTGACATTAGGATTAAATGCGGCACCTACCACAAAATTAGCTTTCTGCTTCAGTGGTTTACCGGAAAATGCGACACCATCATTTAATTGTTTGATCATGCGTATGATTTCAAAAGAGGTCATATCATACACCGAACTGGCGCCTGGCAAATCACCGAACCGCGCCGGATCTCCAGTAACCGCCAGTACATGGTCAATACCGAGCGCGTCAAAACCCATCATGTGGGATTGAGTACCAATCAGATTGCGATCACGACATGCTATATGAATTAATGGGCGCAAGCCTGTTTCAATACTGACCAAATGTCCAAGCGCCATGTTGCTCATGCGAGTGACTGCAAGCGAGTTGTCAGCTAGTGTAAGCGCGTCGGCCCCTGCTTTCTTCAATGCATGAGCACCTTGCATAAACCTTGTAATGTCCAGATCGCGCGGAGGATCCAGTTCTACAATGACCGTATGTCGTTCCTTAACCAGATCCACAATATTGGGCTCGCTGGTATGTCTGCCATTTCCTCGTTCCTCTTCATCTGCAATCTGCTCTGCCACTTGAAAGGACTCTTTCGACAAAGCTTCTTTTGAAGCCAGCGGAGGCGGTTGCAAACGGTTCAAGGCTTTGGAGATAGCTGCAATATGGTCCGGTGTAGTTCCGCAGCAACCACCGAGCAGCCTCGTCCCCAGGTCTACAAAGGACTTGGCACATTCTCCAAAATATTCAGGTGATGCACCGTATACATAGTGACCGTCCACATAATCTGCTAGTCCTGCATTCGGATATACGGACAGCGGTACAGACAAAGGGCCGTCCAGCTGCTCCATTACACTCATAATTCCCTGCGGACCCGAGTGACAGTTAAATCCAAGGATGTCTGCCCCCTCATTACGCAGCACCGAAAAAGCTTCCGCCACTAAAAAACCATCCTGGGTACGACCAACCTGATCAACTGCAAACTGACAAATTACCGGAATGTCACTGTATTTACGTACACTGTGAAGCGCAATGCGTATTTCATCCAGTGAATAAAACGTTTCGCACAAAATGCCGTCGACTCCTTCGGAGAGAAGGGCATCAATTTGCTGATCATAGTTTCTTGCCAGCTCCAGCTTTGATATGTTAAGCCGTTTGCCCCCACATATGGAACCCACCGCACCTACCACATAATGTTCAGGTCCGGCCGCAGCTCTGGCAATTCTCACACCGGCACGATTGATCTCTTCTACCTTAGATTCCAATCCAAACCGGGCTAACTTATAATCATTTGCAGAAAATGTATTAGTCTCCAGCAATCGAGCTCCTGCACTTAAATATTGACCATGCACGTCTGATATAACGTCAGGCGAAGTGATGTTCAGTTCTTCGAAAGATGTATTTACTGGAAATCCTAGCTGGTATAAAAAAGTCCCCATTGCGCCGTCTCCGACAATAATTTCACGATTCAGCACAGTACGCAAATCCGGTTTCATGTCCTCTGCTCCACCCCGCTCTTTATTTTCATACTAATGTAACATAAAGAGACTACAAACATAAGCCAAAAACAAAAAAAGCCGCCCCACTCCCCGACAATATGATATCAGGAGTGAAGCGGCTTCATTTATCTTTTCTATTTTCTACTACATTTTCCCATCGGAAGAATGGAGAGAGTAAGCGTAAAAAGTCCCTTTTTTATTCACTTTAGCCACAATAGAATCCGTTCCCTTTTGCTGCTTGGAGAACGTATATTGATTCCCTTGAACTTTCACTTTATAGCCGGTCAAATTGATATTAAACAACATCTGAGCCTTGGGCTTGACTAGCTTCAAAGCTTCTGAGGCAGTATACTTCGGGCTTGCAAATGTTTTTTTGAAATCTGCGTCATCGTTCCAGTCTACCCCATAGGTGGATACGGCCAGCACTTTACCGGTTACCGCGCTAATTTTGACCTCACTCGCCTCGTTTGCATCCTCAAACGACCAGTATGAAAGTCCCTTCGTCTCGTCCTTGTACCGTGAAGCGTGCTGTACCTTGATTCGCTGACCACTCACACGCTTAAATGTGTTCATTGCACGGTTCAGTAACACAGGGTCCACCTGCTTCAGGGCATAGTCCGCGTTGATGGTAATAGCGTTACCTCGATCCACATCCACATACAACGAGGAAGCTTGTTCTCCTGCACCCCAAAACACCCAGTAATTTGAAGGCTTGTTGGACTGATAAGGGGATTTGACCCGCCAAAATGCTTCAAATTGCAGAGGACGCTTGCTGTCAAACGCTTTGGCGCTGTTTAGCACTTTCGTCTTGAGTGGCGCGTTCATCGCCTTTCCCAAGCTGCTTATTTTATATCGTATGGTTGTAGAATCCACTCTGTTTTTTTCTTTATTATATTCTGTCTGCAACGTAGCAGTTCCGTCTTCCAGTTCGCCCTCTACAATCCAGGTTTTCCCCATATCTGTCACATCGTCAAATTGAAATGCTGTCTTTGAACCAATGAGTTCTTGCACCGCTTTTTCTAAACGGCTTACCACTGTCGGAGTTAGCGAGCCAACCTGCTTGTCCGTCGTTTCCGCGGCAGCAGGAATGGTCGCCGCCTGAACCGGAAGCGCGGTGGCTACAAATATGAGGACTGCAACTGCTGAAATCCAACGAAATTTCCGCACTATGAACGGCCTCCTTATTGTTTTTTTCATTTTCTATATTATACATCGTTCAGGCGCCAAAAAAAGACAGAATATTGCCTTCTTCATCGTATTCCTTGTATACAGGGGCATGTAAGTCCAAAAAAAGAAGACCTCTAAGGTCTTCTCAGATTGTCGAGAAACCCCGTCTTTTTGAGACGTGGGTTTCTTTTTCTTTACATCATAAGGCTCTGGTCTCTGGAGAAACAGGGGGGTTACCCCTGTTTCTCCAGGCGATCCAGGTGGATCGCCATCTTCTTCATGTTCTGCACGGCTGCAGTCATAAGGGCTTGTTCCCTGACGTTTGGTAGACCGCGCAAACGGCAATAGCGAAACCCATGGAGCTCTTTGGCATCCGCGAAGCTTCGCTCAATCGTCTCTTTTCGTTTGCGGTACAGCCGTTTCC